>JBKBID010000006.1:0-54822 GCA_046299515.1 Thermoflexales bacterium
GGGCAACCCGCTGGAGACGAAGACGATCACGCTCACCTGCGGCAAACTGACCACCGGCGTCACCGTGCGCCCCTGGACGGGCATCTTCATGCTGCGCAACTCGTCCAGCCCGGAGACCTACTTTCAGGCCGCCTTCCGCGTGCAAAGCCCGTGGACGCTCAAGAACCCCGACGGCCTCTCGCCGAATGAGGAACTGATCCTCAAGCCGGAGTGCTACGTCTTCGACTTCGCGCCCGACCGCGCCCTGCGCCAGATTGCCGATTACAGCACCCGCTTAAACGTCAATGAGAGCGACCCAGAAAGGAAAGTGGCCGAGTTCATTCACTTCCTGCCGGTGCTGGCCTACGATGGCAGTTCCATGCGACAAATAGACGCCGCCGGTGTGCTGGAGATGGCGATGAGCGGCACCACCGCAACCTTGCTGGCGCGCCGCTGGGAGAGCGCCCTGTTGGTCAACGTGGATAACGACACCCTGCGGCGGCTCATGAACAATCCCCAAGCCATACAAGCCCTGATGAGCATCGAGGGCTTCCGCAACCTGAATCAGGACATCGAAACCATCATCAACAAGTCCGAGGCGGTAAAAAAGGCCAAGCGCGAAGCCAACGACCGCGAGCTCTCCCGCGAGGAAAGGCGGCAACTCACCGAAGAGGAAAGGGAATTCAAAAGCAAGCGCAAAGAGATTCAGGAGAAACTCATCAAGTTTGCCACGCGCATCCCCATCTTCCTGTATCTCACCGACTACCGCGAGCGCGCGCTGCGCGACGTGATCAGCCAGTTGGAGCCGGGGTTGTTCAAGCGCGTCACCGGCCTGACGGTGAAAGACTTTGAGCTGCTGGTCAGCCTGGGCCTGTTCAACAGCGCCCTGATGAACGACGCAGTGTACAAATTCAAGCGCTATGAGGACCCCAGCCTGGTTTACATGGGCGTCAGCCGGCACGACGCAGAAGCGGCCGTCGGCTTGTATGACACCGTTTTGAGTCGGGCGGAGTACGAAAGGATACTGGTGAACGAGCCGGCGGAGACTTTCGCGAGCGGAGAATGAGGGTGACCGGGCGGGGCGCGGCAGCGTTGAGCGCCCTCGCCCGCCCAGCCGACGTTCTGGCGGCGGCCCTAGGCCAGGCCATCCGGCCGTGCGCGCCGGCCGCATCGCGAGCGTGCGAGACCAACATACGCGCCGATTCTAGCCCCAGTCGCACAATTCGGCGGGGGAAACGCGCGTACGGTACGCGCGAACGCCCTTGACCAAAATTCAGTTGTGCATATAATCACAAATGCCGATGCGGGATAGAGCAGTGGCAGCTCGTCAGGCTCATAACCTGAAGGTCGTAGGTTCGAATCCTACTCCCGCTATTTTGTAAAACCCGAAGCCTTGACGGGCTTCGGGTTCTTATTTTTGGCGTCTGCCCGATTGTTCGGCCTTTGTGATCCTGGCCGCCGCCTGCTCGATATAATCGCGCAGCGATGTCTGCGGAGTTGACCGAGGCCGCGACCTCCGAAGCAAGCCCCACTTCCTCAAGCGACCGGCGCGCCCCTTTACGGCGATACCTTCACCCGACCGCTTTGTTCGTCATCCTTGTCGTTGCCGCGGCGCTGCGCTTCTACGACCTGAACTGGGACCAGAGCCAGTATAACCACCCCGACGAGCGCCACGTGACGAACGTGATCTCGGCGTTGCAGATGCCGAGCGGTCTGGGGGAATATCTCGACCCGGCTCAGTCGCCGCTCAACCCCTACAACAATCGGCAGAGCTGGGTGTATGGCACGCTGCCGCTTTTCGGCGGGCGGGCGGTCGCCGAATTCCTCGATCAGGGCTGCGCGCCGACGAATGCCGCCATCCCTGCGCTGCTTGGACGGTTGTTCTTCGGCGCGGCTGTCGCCGACTGTTCCCAGGGCTTCTTCACCGGCTACGAGCACATCCGGCTGGTCGGGCGCTTACTCTCCATGCTGGCCGATACGCTCACCGTGCTAATTGTGTACCTGGCCGGCCGGCGACTGTTTGGCTGGCGCGTCGGCCTGTTGGCTGCGGCGTTCAGCGCCCTGGCCGTGCTGCAAATCCAGCACAGCAAGTTCTTCGTCGTCGAGAGCGCGTTGACGATGTTCGTCGCGGCGTGCCTCTATTTCTGCGCGCGCCTTGCGACGATGCAGATCAATTCCCGGCGCGGGGCGTATGTGCTATGGGGCAACGCCGCGCTGGCCGGCCTGTGCTCCGGCCTGGCCGTCGCCAGCAAGATCAGCGCCTGGCCGACTGCAGCGCTTACCGTGGTCGCCGTCGCAATCGCCATGATGCGCGATCGCCGCGCTACCGGCCCGGCCGTGCTCGCCGCCCTGGTCGCCGTAGTGATAGCAGGATTGACCGCCTTCGCCGGCTTCCGGCTGACGCAGCCCTACGGCTTTGTTGGCAACAGCGAGGTCGAGTGGGCCTATACCATCCGCGCTTGCGAAACGCTGACCGATCCCGAACAGTTCCAAATTTGCCAGCAGACGCCGCCGATGCCCGAAACCCTGGCGCGTCTCGTCGAGCGCATCCCGGCTTTTCTTCGCCCGATCATCGCGCCGTCGGCGCGCTGGATCGCCGAGTTGCAGTTTGCCGCAGCGCAGTCCTCCGGCGCCGCCGATCCACCATGGGGCTGGCAGTGGGCCAATCGCGCGCCGATCCTCTTCCCGCTCGCCAACATTGTGTTCTACGGGCTGGGCGTGCCGTTGGGGGTGACCGCCGTGATCGGCGCGTTCTACCTGCTCAGCCGGCTGCTGCGCGGTCGGCGCCGGTATGCCTATCTCCTGCCGGCGCTGTGGATCTTCGGCTTCTTCCTGTATCAGGGCACGCAGTTCGTCAAATCCCTCCGCTACCAGTTGCCGATCTACCCCATGTTGTGCATCGCGGCGGCAGTGGTCTTGTTGGCGCTGTGGAGAAGGGGGCGGCCGGTGGGACGCGGGAGACGCGGGCCGACGCCCTGGCTGCCTACGGTTCTCATCGCCGCCGTGCTGGCCGGCGCGCTGGCGTGGGCGCTGGCGTTCATGCGCATCTACGATGGCGAACTAACGCGCACCGAGGCGTCGCGCTGGATCTATGCGCATGTGCCGACGGCGCTGACGCTTTCGGGGGACGCCGCCGGCCAAACGCGCCAGGTGCAACTGCCGCTCAAGGACATCGCGCTGCAGCCGGGCGAGCCTTTCGTCGCGACGGTTCGCGTGAGCGCCCGGGCCGACGGCGTCGGCGCACCGCTGCAGCGGCCGCGTTTCACGCTGAACTACGTGGAAGGCGAGGGGATAGTCCAGGCGCGGCTGTGGAAGGCGCTGAATCGGGCCGAGCTGGGCGTGGCCCGGCAACACATCGGCCCCGATGCGTCCACCATCCTGTTCGACGAGGCCGTGATCGAGCCTGACGCCGACTATGCGCTCGAGTTGACGCTGCTGGACGGCGACGGCGTGCGCGCGCGCACCAGCGTCATCGCCAATCAGCACTTCGACGAAGGCATCCCCTTCCGCGTCGAGGGCAAGGATGGCTTCGGCTGGTACTATCGAGGGCTTAGCAGCACCCCATGGGGCGATATGCCGGTGTACAACGAAGACGACCCGGCCAAGTACGAGATGTTCCTGCGCGCGCTGGACGAGGCGGATTACATCGTGCTGAACAGCAACCGGCACTATGGATCGGTGGCGCGCTTGCCCTGGCGCTTCCCCTTGACGAACGCCTATTACCGCGCGCTGATGGGCGGTGAGCTGGGCTTCGCGCTGTGCGCCGATTTCTATCGCTTCCCGCGCATCGGCCCGTTCATCTTTAACGATCAGGAGATGCCGCAGCGCCTGGCGCGTCCGGAGGGCGTGCAGGGCACGCCGCCGGGCATCGAAGTGCCTTATCCCAAGGCCGAAGAGGCGTTCTCGGTCTACGACCACCCGCGCGTGCTGATCTTCAAGAAGACGCCGGACTATTCCTCCGCGCTCGTCGAACGCGCCCTCGGCCCGCACGCAGACCGCCGCACGCTACGCCGGACAGCCTTCCAGGCCAGCAACACACCGGGCGGCCTGCTGCTCGACCCGCGCACGCTCGAGGCGCAGCAGGCCGGCGGCACATGGCGCGACCTCTTCCCGCGCGCTTCGCCGCTGAATCGGTCGCCGCTGCTCGCCGTCCTCGCCTGGTTGGCGCTGATCGAAGCGCTGGGCGTCGCGGGGTTCATGGTGCTGGCGGCCGTGACGCAGCGCCAGGGGGCGGCAGCCCAGATGCGAGGCGCTCAGCCTCTGATTCGCGCGTCTCTCGTTGATGGCGGATATGCGTTTGGGAAGGTATTCGGCTTGCTGCTCACGTCGTTCGTCGCGTGGTGGTTGGCCAGCCTGCGCATCGCGCCGTTTGCGCCGGGCGCGATCTGGGCGGTAGTCTTAGCCTTCATCGCGCTTGCGGCAACGGTCGGCCATCTCCACCGCGACGCCATCATTGCGCTGGTGCGCGCGCGCTGGCCGGCGCTGCTCGCCGGCGAAGCCTTGTTTCTGAGCGCCTTCGCGTTCTTCCTACTCGTGCGCGCCGGCAATCCCGACCTGTGGCACCCGTTCTTCGGCGGCGAGAAGCCGATGGACTTTGCCTACCTCAACGCTGTGCTGAAGGCGACTTACTTGCCGCCGCAGGACCCGTGGTTCGCCGGCGGGGCGATCAACTATTACTACTATGGCTTCGTCATGGTCGGCGCGCCGATCAAGGCGCTGGGCATTGACCCGGCCGTTGCCTACAACCTCGCCATTCCCGCGCTGTTTGCTATGACGGCGTGCGGCGCGTTCGGCCTGGGCGCGTCGTTCTACGCAGCGCACAAAGGCGGCGATGCCCCTGCGCTCCGGCGCGCCGTCGCCACCGGTTTGATCGCCGCGACCTTCGCCGTCTTCATCGGCAACGGCGACCAGATTCGCGTGGTCGGCCCGGCGTGGCAGAAGCTCGGCGGGATCGAGCAGGGCGTCGCCGCGCCGGTGGCTTTCGTGACCGGCCTGCTCAAGTGGCTGGGGGGAGCGCCGCTGCCTATCGCGCCCTGGTGGCCGTACTGGAACCCAACCCGTCCGGCGCCCGAGGTGATGATCGCCGAGTTCCCGCTCTTCACCTTCCTCTACGCTGACCTGCACGCGCACATGATGGCGATGCCTCTGGCCTATCTGGCGCTGGCGTTTGGGCTGGCGTTCGCCGCCGGCGCGCGTCATGGGTCGGCCATCGTCCTCGGCGCAGTGTCGGTGGGCATGCTGTGGCCGACGAACTCGTGGGACTATCCGCCTTACCTGCTGCTGGTCGTCGCCGGCCTGGTGCTGGGGCGGCTCGAATCCGATGAGGGCGAGACGCGCGACCTGCGCCGGCTGCCGTCTGCGGTCGTTCAGGCGCTGCCGTCGGTCGTCGCGTTCGTCGCGCTCACGCGCCTGGCGATGGCGCCCTACCTGGTGAACTACGGCTCTGCCTACAACGAAGTTGATCCCTGGGGGGGCGACCGCACGCGGCTCGAAACCTACATTACGATCTACGGCCTATTCCTCATCCCGATCGGCTTCTACCTGCTGCGTGGGCTGTTCGTCGAGGGACGGGCGCAGCGCATCATGCTAGGCGCTGCTACGGTCGTCGGCTGTGCTCTCGGCGCGCTGCTTGCGCCGAGCGAAGCGCTGGTGGCTTTCATCGCTGCGCCGGCGATGGCGTTGGCCTTTGCATCCGCCTGGCTGCCCGGCCGTTCCTCGCCGACTCGTCTGCTGTGGCTGATGACGGCGGGCGCATTCGCGCTCACCCTGTTTGTCGAGCTGTTCACGCTGCGCGGCGACATCGGGCGCATGAACACGCAGTTCAAGCTCTATATTCAGGCTTGGCTGTTGTTGAGCGTCTCGGCGGCGGTTGCGCTGGTCTGGTCTATCGAGGCGCTGTTTACCGGCGAGCGCGTAGCCGCGCCGCGTCTCTCACGGGCCTTCTGGCGTGCGGCCTTCACGGCGGCCTTCGCCGTGGCTTTCTTCCTGGCGATGCTGTACCCAGTCTTTGCTATACCGGCCAAGGTAGATGATCGCTATGTGCGCGCGGCGCCGCGCGGCCTGGATGGCATGGCCTATATGCCATACGCGACGCGCAGCGAGGAGTTTGCCGGCCGTCAGGCCGAGTTCCCGCTGCGACATGACTACGATGCCATCCGCTGGATGCAAGACAACGTCGAAGGCTCGCCGACGATCATCGAGGAAGGCGCCGCCGGCGGGAATCAGTATCGCTGGAGCGCGCGCTTCTCGATCTATACCGGCCTGCCGACCGTCGTCGGCTGGGAATGGCACCAGCGGCAGCAGCGCGCGGCGCTCGGCGCGCCGGTCGTCGAAGACCGCGTCGCCGACGTGCGCGAGTTTTATAGCACAACCGACATCGCGCGCGCGCGGCTGTTGCTTCGCCGCTACGATGTGCGTTACGTGATTGTGGGCGAGATGGAGCGGCTGTATAACGATCCGGCCGGCCTCGACAAATTTGACGCGATGGTCGAGGCCGGCGACCTGCGCATCGCTTATCAGAATCCGGGAGTCACAATTTACGAAGTTGCGCCGCGCGCTGCTACGATGATGGGAACAGGCGCGCGCTGATCCGGCCGGCCGTCGCGCGCGAGTCAGGCCTCGTGCCCCTGGGAAGCTATGCGAAGATGCCTGCGATCGTTTATTCTTTGAGATGCGCATTGAGCAGCGGTCGGGTCATGCTCACGCGCGCGATGGTCAGATCGTCGCCTACGCAGGTGGAATTACGATGAGCAAAGCCGATGACAACTCGATAAAAATCGTCGCGTCCAATCGTCGGGCGACTTTCGACTATGCGCTCGAAGAGCGTTTCGAGGCGGGGATCGTCCTGACCGGAGGGGAGATCAAGTCGGTTCGGGCAGGCAAAATGGATTTGCGCGACGCGTTCGTGCAGATCCGCGACGGCGAGGCTTGGTTGCTCAACGCCTACATTCCGGCCTACGATCTCGCCACCGGCTTCGCGCGCGCAACGGCGCAGGACGGCGAACGCCGTGACCGCAAATTGCTGCTACACAAGAAGGAGATCATTGAACTGGCGCGCGGCGTCGAGCGCAAGGGCTACACCGCAATTGCGACCAAAGCGTATCTCAAGCGCGGACGCGCAAAAGTCGAAATCGCGCTGGCAAAGGGCAAGAAGCTATACGATAAGCGGCAGGCCACTGCTAAACGCGATGCCGAACGGGATATTCAACGCGCTTTGCGCGAGCGATACTAAACTCCGATAGCCCTTCGTTAGCCTGTCTATATCAAGCGAGAGAAGAGATGAAGTTCCACCTCACCGATAACGCTCATACGGAGAGCCGCTGTGTCGCGCATGTCCGGCGGCTCGTCGCGACCGTGGTTTCGCTGACCCTGGCCATCGGCGGCGCGCTTGCATTTGTCGCCCCGGCAGAGACCGCCATCTCGCAAGAGGCTGCGATGCGACTTAAGAGCGGAGCTGCAACGGCGAATGCGGCTGCCGAGCTGACGCCGCGGGCGTATATGCCGATCGTGAGCGCCGCCCAATCCGGCGGCGACGTCCCCTGGCCGCTGGTGTTCGTGTCGCGCCAGATACCGGATCGCGGCAGCATCTACTACGCGCCGGCCAAAGACCAGCCGGGCGTCGGCCCGCACAGCCGCTTCCGCGTGGCGGCACCCGGCAAGCTGCTGGTGCGCGAGCCGGACGGCGCGATCCGCACACTGGTTGACGGCTCGAACCCAACGCCGGCCTCGCTGTATCTGATTGACGTGAACGCGCCGGACGTCTCCTACGACGGCACGCGGATCGTGTTTGCCGGCCTGCCGCAGGGCAGCTATGACCCCGGTCCGGCCAACAACCCCGGCGCCTGGCGCATCTACACCATCAACGTGGATGGCAGCGGCCTGCAACAGGTCACGCGATCCGACATGAGTTTGGACCTCGCCGGCCGCGGGCTGCCGGCTAGCCTGGGCGGATACGACGACACCGACCCCGTCTGGCTGCCCGACGGCCGCATCGTCTTCGCATCCACGCGCTATCCTAGCTTTGCGCAATATAGCGGCGTCCGGACGACGAACTTGTTCGTCGTCAACGCCGACGGCAGCGGCCTGCGCCGCATCACCTCCGAGCGCAACGGCGCCGACCGTCCGGCGGTGGATCCGTTGACGGGCAAGATCGTGTTCGCGCGCTGGTGGCGCAACCACCGCTTCGCCATCAACGACATGAGCACCGTGACCGATCCGCGCGGCGGCTACATCCGCAAGGACGGCCTGACAGCTGATCGCAACACCCAACTCA
The DNA here is from genome assembly GCA_046299515.1 of Thermoflexales bacterium. Classification (GTDB taxonomy): domain Bacteria; phylum Chloroflexota; class Anaerolineae; order J036; family Brachytrichaceae; genus JAAFGM01. The sequence goes on from JBKBID010000006.1 coordinate 8,252, forward strand.
CCGGCGAGCCGCAATACGCCGACCTGCTCTGGCGCAACGCCTGGCACCTGGCGGCCATCAACCCTGACGGCACGGACTTGCAGATGTGGAGCGGCTTCTTCCGCAATGAGGAAGCCAACCACGCCTACGGCGGGACCTTCACAGCAAACGGCGAATTCGTCGCCAACTTCTTCCCGATGTACAACATGACCGAGGCGGCCGGCTTCGGCGGGCTGCGCCTCTATCGCCGCGGCGGGCAGCGATACGTGCGGCTGATGGGCGTGACCGACCTGGACCTGTCCAGCCGCTCCTACTACCATTGCCCCAACTACAACAACTGCTCCTACGGCATCTTCAGGGGCGAATACTTCACCGAGCCAGAGGTGCTGCCTAACGGCAAACTGATCGTGTCGTGGGCGGACGACATTGACCAGGACTATGGCCTCTACGTAGTGAACATGGACGGCACAGGGCGACAGTTGCTCTACGATCAGCCGAACACAACCGAACTGCGCGCGCGCCTGATTCGCCCGCGCCCACTCCCGCCGGTCATACCCGACGCGATTACGCAGACGCCCAGCCCGCTGCCGCCGCCGGCTAACGGCCCCTATGACCAAGACGGCACGTTTATCTTCAACGCGCTCAACGTGTACGGCAACGGGCCGGTGGACATGGACATCGTGCATGCGCCGGCGGTCGGCTCCGCGGCTACGATCCGCTTCTTCATTGACCACCAGCGCCAAAGCCCTGGCTCCTTCCCGAACCTGGACTGGCCGATTTTGCTGGCCGAGCTGCCGGTCAGCCCCGCCGGCGCTGTGGTGAACCCGGCTGCGCCGGCTAACGTGCCGCTCTTCGAGCAAATTCGCAGCGCGAGCAACGCCGTGCCGCTCACCGGCAACTCCGGCGCGGCTCACGTGGCCGGCATGAACTACGGCCGGCCTGGCGAGAACGCGCGCTGCATCGGTTGCCATGCCGGCCACAGCATGATCCCGTTGCCGGCCAACGACGCCGACGCGCAATGGTCGAACCTCGCCCCCGGCGCAGAGGTCGTCGTCTCGTCGTCGCGCGACTCGCGCTACAACCGCGGCGTCAACGACCGCCGGGTGATGAAGGGCGAGATCTGGCGTTATTGGACCAGCGCGTCCGGCCAGCAGACCAATCAGTGGGTGAAGCTGGTCTTCCCCGTGCCGGTCACCGTGCGCGCCGTGCGGCTATACAACCCCCGCCAGGGCGACGAGGCCAACTCCACCTTGCAGGTGCAAAGCACGACCGTGCGCTTGTTCAGCGACGCCGCCGGCGCGAACCAAGTAGCCGCTCAGAACACCGGCCCGCTCGCCGTGACCGGCACGACCGTCAACTTCCCCGACGTGCGGGCGCGCGTGGTGCAGGTGGACATCACCGGCATGACCGGCACGTTCTACGGCATGCACGTCGCCAGCATCGCCGAGATCGAGGTGATCGCGCGCGGCGAGCAGCCGTAACCACTCATGAGCGCGCTGGACCGGCTGCAAGCGACAAAATACACGCCCTGACCAAACCGGTCAGGGCGTGTATGTGACAGCGCGCCTGCGCAAGCCCTACTGCTGTGCGGCAGTCGCCGGCGCTGGCGTCGCGGATGCGCCTGTCTGCTTAGGACGGATGAGCATCACCGGTATCTTCGCGCCGCGCACGACCTTTTCGGCCACGCTGCCCAGCAACCAACGCTCCATGCCGCTGCGGCCATGCGTGGACATGACGATTAGATCGGCCCCTACTTCCTCTGCGCGGTCGAGGATCGCATCGGCGACCGGGCCTTCGAGCACTGCCGTTGTCACTGCAACCGGCGTCACTGCTTGCAGACCGACCGCCACTTTTTGTAAGTATTCCTCGCAATGCGCGCGGTCGCTATCGTATAGGCTGGCCAACGTGGCCGGGTCATTGACGTAGACGTAGCTCGACGGATGCACGGCGATGCGCAAAAGCTCGATTTGCCCGCCGGAGCATTCGGCCAGCATCTGCGCGTAGGGCAGGGCGCCTTCGGCGAACCGCGAGCCGTCCAGCGGCACCAGGATCTTCTTGAAGCCCAGAGATGCGTTCGACATATCTGCCTCCTGACAGGTTGCGCGAGCACGCTGCCTATCGCTTTTAGTTTAGGCAAAGCTGGCGATCGGCGCATCGGACGGAAGCGCAGTCTAGCCCTGTGCGAGCGGCCAGGCCGCGTAGATGGTCTGCGCGGCGATGACCATCGCAGCCACATCTTGCTTTGACACGTCGGCCAGTTGCGCCTCGACGAGGGGCATCGGACGACGGCGCTGAGCGTTGCCGCCACATCGCTGTCCCGGCAATGACAATCTAGCCTTTCACTCCGCTGCTGGTCACGCTCTCCACGTAGTAGCGCTGGGCAAGGATGAACACGATCGTGGGCGGGATGATGGCGATGGCTGCGCCGGCCAGGATCAAGTTAGGGCTGTCGCTGGCGCGCCCGCGCAGCACGTTTAGCGCCAGGGTCAACACCTGCGCGCGCGTGTTGCCGGTGTTCACCACCACCAACGGCCAGAAGAAGCTGTTCCAGGCATACAAGAAAGTGAACGTCGCCAGCGTCGCCAGCGCCGGCACGCTGGCCGGGATGAAGATGCGCATCAGGATGGACCAGCGCGATGCGCCGTCTATCAGCGCTGCTTCCTCGATTTCTTTCGGGATAGTGATGAAGAACTGACGCATCAGGAAGGTGCCGTAGGCCGTGTATAGCCAGGGGAGGATCAGCGCCGGCATCGCGTTCACCCAGCCGATGACCACCATGAGCTGATACAGCGGGATGATGAGTACTACGAACGGCACCATGATCGTGCCCAGGTAGAGTAAGAATATCTGATCGCGGCCGGGGAACTTCAGCCGAGCGAAGGCATACCCTCCCAGCACGCTGGTGATGATTTGGCCGATCACCGTCAGGATGGTGATCATGGCCGTATTAGTCAGCGCGCGGTCGAAACCGAGCAGGTTAACCACCTCGGCATAGTTTTCGGGATGCGCCGTGACGCGCGTGACCGGCTGGCTCAGCCGCACGTTGGCCAGCGCCGTCTCGTCGGGGTTGGCCGGATTGACGAACCTGCCGACTGCCGTGCGGGTGAGCACCACCATCTCGGCAATCGCCCCGTTCACTTCAACCTCATATACCGGCACGGTTTGGCCACCGACGACCACCTCTCTGGGCGTTGCGCCGCCGGCCACCTTGACCTCGCCGAAGCGGCGGATGACCGTGTTGTTTGCGTCTGGCTGGCCGGCTGCGTCGAGCGGCGCAAAGATCCCTACGCGGATGTTCTCCTCGACCAACGCCATCGGCTTGGTCTCTCCCGACTCGCCCACGATGTTGTAGAGCGGCAGCGGCCGGTCGAAGCCTGGCAGCTCGACCGTGACCTGCTCGGTCGGCAGCAGACGCGGTGGATAGCTGAATGTGTCCGAGGCCGTCTTGAGCGAGGTGAACAGCATCACCAGAAATGGGAAGAGCATGACCACCGCGAAGATCGTCAGGATCGCATAGATCGCGACGGCGCGGATGATGCGCGTGGCTCGGTAACTCATGGCGGGGTGCGGGGTCACATATCGTATGCGCCGCTGGCGCGTCGCTGCCGGCGGAACTGGAACAACGTGAAGGCAAAGATCACGACGAACAGCACCCATGCCAGGGCGCTTGCATAGCCCTGGCGAAAGCTCTGGAAGCCGTTCTGATACAGGTTGAGCGTCATCGTCAGCGTAGACGTGCCCGGCCCGCCGGTGCCGTTGCTGACGATGAACACCTGGTCGAACACCTGTAGCGCCTGGATCGTCGTGGTGATGAGCACGTAGAGCGTGGTCGGCGCGAGCATCGGCAGCGTGACGTTGAAGAACTGCTGGCGCGGGTTGGCGCCGTCCACCGTGGCGGCTTCGTATAGCTCGCGCGGGATGGTCTGCAGGCCGGCCAGGAATAACACTGTGTTGAAGCCCAACCACTGCCACGCGCTCATGATTACCACTGAAAGCAGCGCGTAGTCGCTATCGGCCAGCCAGCGAATTTGCGGGTCCTTGATGTTCGTCCCGAAGACGCTGTTGATGAAGTTGACGGCGCTGGTGATGAAGTAGTTGATCCAGCCGACCTGCGAGTTGTACATCCACTGCCAGATGAGCGCGACGCCGACCACTGCCGCCACGCTGGGAATGAAGTAGAGCGTGCGGTAGATACGCATGCCCGGCAAACGGCTGTTCAGCAAAGTAGCCAGCAGCAGCGCCGGCGCGACCGCCAGCGGCACGGCCAGCAAGCCGAACACCAGCGTGTTGCGCAGCGAGATCCAGAAGCGCTTGTCCTCCGCCCCTATCAGGTAGCCCTGGCCGAGCAGATTGACGCGGAACCATTCGTCATACACCCGCACATCCATCGCCTGGTTCGCCGGCTGATCCGGCGTCGCCAACGGCTGCACGGTCAGGTTGAATACGCGCCGGTAATTGTCCAGACCCGCCCAGTCGCGCTTGTTGAACGAATCCCAGTTGGTGAAGCTGACGTAGAGTGAGAACAACAACGGGCCGGCGAAGAACAGCGTGAAGCCCAGCAGGTTGGGCGAGAGGAACAACCATCCGTTCAACCGCTCGCTGTGGATGTTCTTCGCCCCCATCGCCTGCGCGCTCTCGCCTCGCCACATGCTCCACAGCATGTAGCCCAAAACCACTGCGCCGGCCGTGAGCGCCAGCGGGAGCAGGCCGCTGCTCACATACTTGCCGGGGATCGAGGCCAGCGCCGGCACAACGCCGGCCGTTAGCGCAAAGCCGATTGCGCCGATCGCCATCAGCACCTGCCCCAGGGTTCGGCGCGCTGCGGGCACGGGGCGTTCACGCAGCTCGGTCGCTGCAACAAAGTAGCCCACGATGAACAGCGCCCCCATTAGGAAGGGGACGCCGCGCGCCATGTAGTCGGCCAGGTCGTCCAGCCCCATGAACAGGCCGAGCACGTGCGCCAGGCCGATCAAGCAGGCAAGAAATAGAACGTAGTTGATGACGAGCGACAGCGTGCGCCCGAGGTGATTGCGCCGCAGGATTAGGGCTACAGCGGTTGCGCTGCCAAGCGCCAAGAGCGCCTGCGCGATTGCAAGGGCAATCGTGAGCAGGTCAAGCGCGGATGCGCTGGCCACGCTGGCCAGCGCACCGGCCATCAGCAGGACGCACAACGCAGCGTGCCACACCGTGAGCACGGTCAGCGCCGCATGATCGCGGCGGCGGCCAGAGGGAAGCGCGGTGGTCGCGGAAATCATGACGCTTTCGATTCTGGCACAGACGAAATCAGCCAGCAACGTCGCGCGCGGCGAAGCGATGCTGGCTGATTGGCGTCTGGCAAGCGCGCAGGCCAGTCCTTGGTTTCTTACTTGTTGAAGGCCTTGCCGGCTTCGTCGCAGATGGTCTTACCGAAGTCCTCCACCGATAGCTTGCCGGTCAAAACGTCGCTGACCTTTGCGCTCATGGCGTTATCGAAGTCCGGCCAGCTCCCCGTCCACAGCGGGCCTTCGGCGGTGGGCTTGTCGGCCAGGCCGTTCAAGAAAGCCTGATTGTTCTTCTCCGGCAGGATCTTCAGAAATTCCGTGAACACAGCCTCGCCTACGCGGCTGGGGATGTTGGTGCCACGCGCGGCGACCTTCGCCTGAATGTCGGGCTGGGTCAGCGCATTAACTACCTTCCAGGCTGCCTCAGGGTGCTTAGTGTTCTTATTCACGACATAAGCGCCCCAGAACAGCCAGTTGCCCATGTGGCCGCTCGGGCCCTTGGGCAGCTCCACTACATCCCAGTTGAACGTGACCGTGCTGATGCCGGGCGTGGCCCAGCGGCCGTTCTGGAACATGCCGACTTTGCCGGCGCGGAAGGGCGGCTCGCTGTCTTCGCCGTAGGGCACGGCTACGCCGGCGTCATACAGGCTGCGCGCGAACGCCAGCCCTTCCAGCGATTCTTTGCTATTCAGGTTGCAGGCGTTGCGCTCTGCGTTGAAGAAACCGCCGCCGGCCGAGTTCATGAACGCGCCAAACGGCCCCCACCATGCGTTCATGCCATAGCCCTTGATGTCGCCGCCGAGCGCGTTCACCTTCTCGGCCACTTCTTTGAAAGCGGCCCAATCCCATTTGCCCTCTTTGGCCAACTCGCGCGGGTCGGGCGCGCCGGCTTCGTTGATGAGGTCAAGGTTCAGATACAGCACGAACGTGGACACGTCGCGCGGCAGACCCCACAGCGCCTCACCTGGCTTACCGGTCGTCGGGTTATAAGTCAGGTGGAACATCGGCTCGGGATAGTAATTCGAGTCGCTGTAACCCTCGGTGGCGCTGGCGTATGGGCGCAGATCGAGCAACAGGCCGCGCTGGACGAAATCGGCGATGTCGGTGCCGGGGATCCAGAACACGTCGGGCGCGGTGCCGGCGGCCAGCTCGGTGCGCAGCACGTCCTGGTAGCTGGCAGTCTCGCTGCCGCCTGGTTCATAGGTCAACTTGATGCCCAACTTCTGTGCGACTTCGTCGCTGATGCTGGCGTATACGTCGGCTTCCTCTTTGTTGTCGGGTCGCGTGCGCCAGCGCAGGCTAATCTCAGCGGGCGCCGCCGGCGCCTCTGTGGCAGCCGGTTGAGCGGGCTGGGCGGGCTGAGCCGGTTGCGCCGGCGGCGCGACAGGCGCTGCGCAGGCAGCCAGGGTCAGGCCAGCAACGGCCATCAAGCCGATCAGACGATACGTGGTCTTCATGCTTCCTCTCCTTTGCGTGAAATGTTAGGAAATTAACCGAGTGACGGCAAAGATGCGAAAGCGAGAGACAGGGGACGATGGGAGGCAATGGCCTCTCGCCTTACGCCGAACTGAAACTGCTCCGCTGGCTGCAAGAGCGGCGTGATGGGGCGTGATGCAGCGGCGATGCGGACACAAGCGCAGAGGATGCGGATGACGGACGCGATATTCAGATCGAAGAACCGCGACGAAAGGCGATCGCACATCGCAACGCTCATCAAGCTCCTGACCTTACGGCCAACCGCGCGAAAGCGCGCTGTCGTAAAATCCCGATAACGCTCACAGTTTTACCACAAGCATGGCAAAAGTCAATCACCCACGTCGCGTAACCATTCGCGAAGTCGCAGCACAAGCCGGCGTGTCGGTGCAGACCGTCTCGCGCGTCGTGAACAGCCACCCCGACGTGGCGGACGAGACTCGCGCGCGGGTGCAAGAGGTAATCGCTCGGCTGCGCTACCGCCCTAACGGCATCGCTCGCAGCCTGGCCGCGCAGAGCAGCCAGATGCTCGGCGTGGTTGCCAGCGGCTTCCAGTTGTTCGGCCCCGCGCAACTGCTCACCGGCATCGAGCAACAAGCCACCGAACTCGGCTGGCACTTGATGTTGCAAATTGTGGATCCCGCCAAATCGAACGACTACGACCGTGTGGCGGCCAACCTGATCTCGCAAAATGTCGCAGGAGTGATCTGGGCGTATCCCGAACTGACCGGAGAACGCGAGCGCGCCTTTCATCAGCAGATTCAGCCGCATGCGCCCATCGTCTTCCTCAGCATGGAGCCGCAGCCCGGCTCGGCCGTGCTGAACGTGGACAATCGCCACGGCGCACGCCTGGCTACTGAGCACCTGGTCGCGCGCGGCTATCGCCACATCGGCATCATTACCGGGCCGATGTCGCTCTGGTCGGCGCAACAACGCAAACTGGGATGGCAAGATGCCCTGGCGTCGGCCAGGCTGCCGCATCACAGCCGGCAAGTGGTCGAAGGCGACTGGAGCGCTGCCGGCGGCGACGCCGGCTTGATACGGCTGATTGCGCAATTCCCGCAGCTCGACGCCGTGTTCGCCGGCAACGATCAGATGGCGCTGGGCGTCCTGAAGGCGGCAGAGCGACTGGGACGGCGTGTGCCCGACGACCTGGGCGTAGTGGGCTTCGATGACATCCCCGAATCGGCGTTCTTCAAGCCGGCGCTGACCACAGTGCATCACGAATTGATAGAGCTGGGCCGACTGGCCGTGCGCGAACTCCATCGCGTGATCGAGGCGCAGCGCGAGGGCAAACCGGCGATGGCCGCCTCGGTGGTGTTGCAGCCGCGGCTGGTGGTGCGGGAGAGCGCGTGAGCGGTCAGCGCCCTTCCGTATAATCACCGCGAATGACCAAGTGCATCGTGGCGTTGGTGGACGATCTATTCTTCCAACAACCCATTGAGTCGGCGGCGCAACGGCTGGGCTATGCGGTCGAGTTCGCCGGGCCGACGAATGACGTGGTGGCCTACCTCGTCGCGCGGCAGCCGTGGCTCATCATCGTCGATCTGAACGTGAGGTCGGTGAACTGGGAGGGCTGGGTGATGGCGGCCAAGACCAGTCCGGCGACGCGCAAGATGCCCATACTCGCTTTCGGCTCGCATACAGACGCAGCCGGCATTGCGCGGGCGCACAGGGCCGGCTGCGATGCCGTGGTCAGCAACGGCGCGTTCATGGCTAAACCGGCCGACATGATCCAAACGCACGCCCGTCCGGACGAGAGCGAGGCGCTGCGCCGCCAGGCCCAGGAGCCGTTGCCCGAATTGGCGCGCCGGGCCATCGCGCAATTCAACGCCGGCGAGTTCTGGGAGCAGCACGAGACGTTCGAGACGCTCTGGCGCGCCGAGCCGAGGCCGGTGCGCCAGATGTACCAGGGCATCTTGCAAGTCGGCGTAGCCTACTACCAGATTCAGCGCCGGAACTACGCCGGCGCGCGCAAGCTCCTCCAGCGCGCCTGGCAATACCTCACCGCGCTGCCGGACGTGTGCCAGGGCGTGGACATCGCCCAGTTGCGCGCCGATGCGCAGGCAGCCATGGCCGAACTGGAGCGGCTGGGGCCGGCGCGCATCGCCGAATTCAATCCTGCGCTGTTCAGGCCCATCCGGCTGGTCTCGCTCGCCAATCCCGTTTCTTAGCAAAGCAGGGAGCGCCAAAAAATCCACCGCCGAGGCGCCTTCCGCAATCTACCTTTGGAATCGTTCAACATGCCCTACGACTTCTCCAACAAGATCGCCCTCATCACCGGCAGCGGTCGCGGCATCGGCAAGGCTACGGCGCTGCACTTTGCCCGCCTGGGCGCCGACATCGTGGTGAACTACCTGCGCAAGCAGAGCGCGGCCGAGGAGACGGCGCGCGAGATCGAAGCGCTCGGCCGACGCGCGCTGGTCATCAAGGCTGACGTGGGAGACCCCGACGACATCGAGCGCCTGTTCGACCTGGTCGAGCGGGAATGGGGCGGGATTGACTTCCTCATCAACAATGCTGCATCGGGATACATCCGGCCGATTGCCGAGCAGAAGGTAAAAGGCTGGGACTGGACGATGAACATCAACGCGCGGGCGGCGCTGTTCACCGCGCAGCGCGCCGCGCCGTTGATGCACAAGCGCGGCGGCGGCGCCATCGTCAACGTGAGCAGCATCGGCAGCGGGCGCACTTTGCCCGACTATGTGGTGATCGGCGCATCGAAAGGCGCGTTAGAAGCCGTCACGCGCTATTGCGCTGTGGAGTTCTCGCCGCTGAACATTGTGGTGAACTGCGTCGCGCCGGGCATCATCCACACCGAAGCGCTGCAGTTCTTCAAGGATAGCGACTTGATGCTCAAGCTGGCGCGTGAGCGCACCCCGGCCGGCCGACTGGTGGAGCCGGAGGATGTTGCAAAGTTGATTGCCTTTCTATGCAGTCCCGACGCCGTCATGATTCGCGGCCAGGTAATCTGGATTGACGGCGGTTGGAGCATTGACGTCGGCCGACAGTGGACAACGTAACGCCATTGCCCCATGTTCGGCGTGCTGATTGCGCTTCCACTCATCGTCGTGGCCGTCGCGCTACTTATCATCGCACGCCGACTGCGCCGGCGCAGCGGCCTGCCTAGCGGCCAAGTGATCTACAGCGACGTCGGCGTCTGGCAGCGCAATGAACATGCGTTGTTCTCGCCCACATACGGCATCACCGGCAAGCCCGATTACTTGGTGCGCGTCGGCGATGACATTGTGCCGGTCGAGGTGAAATCGTCGCCCGCGCCGGCCCGGCCATGGCCTTCGCACGTGTTGCAGCTTGCCGCCTACTGCCTGCTGGTCGAGGAAGCGCTCGGCGCGCGCGTCGCGCAAGGCATCATCCAGTATGCCGACAAACAATTCGTCGTGGACTACACGCCGACGCTCAAGGCCGAGCTGCTGCGCGTGGTAGGCGAAATGCGCCGCGCGTTGCGCGAAGGCGACGCGCATCGCAGCCACGACGAGCCGAGCCGCTGTACCCGCTGCGGCGCGCGCGAGGCGTGCGACGAGCGGTTGTGAACCCCAGCGCTGCCGGTGGGCAGGTATGCGCCCCGCCTGCGCTGACAGGTATGCGATGTCCGCCGGCGCCTTGATGAACCTGCGGCGGCTCATCTTTCGCTTAGCAAAGTTCTTACAATCACTCGACAAGAGTTTTTGATGACGTGGTGAGGAATAGATAGTTATGAACACAATAGTTTGGATGCGCGCCCTACGCGGCGTGCCGCGGCTTGGCCGCGATGAGTGGAATGCGCTGGACGCAGTCGCAAAATGGTTGATCGCCACGCGCTCGGCCGTGCTGATCATGACGTTTATCTCATCGGCCATCGCCGGCATTTTCGCCGTGCGCGCCGGCAAATTCGACTTCTTGCTGTGGGCGTTGGTGACGGTCGGCTTGATGATGGCGCATGCGACCAACAATCTGCTGAACGATATGACCGACTACGCCAAGGGCGTAGACAAGGGCAACTATTACCGCGCGCAGTATGGCGTGCAGCCGCTGGAGGCCGGCTTCTGGACGATGAAAGACGCCTGGCGCTACGCGATTGTCACCGGCGGCATCGCGGCGCTGTGCGGCCTGGCCTGTGTGCTCATGCGCGGTGGGTTGACGTTGCCGCTGATGCTGGCCGGCGCATTCTTCGTGCTGGCCTACACCTGGCCGCTTAAGTATGTTGGCCTGGGCGAGATCGCCGTGCTGCTGGTGTGGGGGCCGCTGATGATCGGCGGCGGCTACTACGTAGTGGCCGGCGAGTGGGACTGGAACGTCGTGCTGGGCGGACTGCCCTACGCGCTGGGCACGACCATGGTGATCTTCGGCAAGCACATTGACAAGCGCGCGCCGGACAAAGAGAAGCGCATCTTCACGCTGCCGGTGATCTTGGGCGACCGCCTGTCGCGCGCCGTCGCCATCGGCTGCATGGTGCTGCAGTATGTGCTGGTGATCGGGCTGATCATCGCCGGCTTCTTTACCCCAATCATGCTGGTGGTGGTGTTAGCGCTGCGGGTTTTCGCGCTCACCTTCCGCATGTTCCAGCAGCCCAAGCCGGCGGAGAAGCCGGATTGGTTCCCCGCCGACGCCTGGCCGACCTGGCTGGCGGCTTTCGCCTTCTACCACAACCGGACGTTCGGCCTGCTATTCCTGCTCGGCTTGATCGTAGAAACGGCGCTGCGCGCAGCCGGCATAATCGCCTAATCGGCCTGTTGGGTGGGTGAAGGTGTACTGCCCTCGCCCACCCATGCGCAGCCTCACATCGAGATCCGCTCGCCGCCGTCCACGACGATCACGGCGCCGTTGATGCGCTCGATCTCCGGGTCGCATAGCGCGCGGATGGTGACGGCGACATCGCGGGGGGTGGTGAGCCGACCGGTGGGGTTGCGGCGCATGGCGATAGCCACGATTTCATCATTGCCGGGAATCTTGCGCAGCGCCGGCGTGTCGGTCACGCCGGCCATGATGCAGTTCACCATCACGCCATGTTTGCCCAGCTCCAGGGCGAGCTGGCGGGTGTGGCTCTCCAGCGCGCTCTTGGCCGCGCTCACCGCGCCGTAGGTGCGAAATGCCTCTTCGCTGCCGGCGCTGGTCATGCTGAACACCCGGCTGCCTCGACCCAGCAGGTTGGCGTGCCACAAATCCTGCACCCAATACACCAGGCTGTTGGCCATCACATCCAGCGTCATCTCCATTTGCGACTGCGTGAGCTGATGGTCGGCGTCGGGGCCGATGAACGGCTGCAGCGAGCCAAAGGCGACCGAGTGCATCACCATGTGCAACTTGTCTTCGCCGAGCCACGCTTTGATCTGCGCGATGGCTTCCCGGCGCTTTTCGGCGTTGGCGATGTTCATGTTCAGGTAGTGCGCCCATACGCCGCATGACTCGATCTGCCCGACCAACTCCCTCACCGCTTCCAATGCCGGCCCACGGTCGAGGTGCAGGCCGATGATGTGGACGCCGCACTTCGCCAACTCCAGCGCCGTCGCCGCGCCGAAGCCCGACGACGCGCCCAGGATCAGCGCCCACTTGCCTTTCAAATCTTCTTGCGCCATTGCTTTCTTCCTTGAATTGAATCGAAAGGCGCGCAGCGAGGCTTAGCCGCCGCGCGTCTTTGTTGTTGCGAAATTCAGCCTTGTGCAAAACCGCCGAGCACGCCGGCGACGTTCGCCCCGAGTTGCTCGATCGCATAGCCGCCTTCCATGATGAACACCGTGGGCAGCCGCAGTTGCGCCAGGCGCGCGCCGATGCGCGGGAAGGCATCGCCGGTTAGCGCGAAGTCGCCCAGCGGATCGCCGCCGAAGGTGTCCACACCCAGCGAGACGACGAGATAGCGCGGGGCGAAATCGGCGATGCGCGCGCACGCCTCGTCGAGCGTCGCCTGGTAGCGCGCGTCGTCTGTGCCCGCCGGCAGCGGATAGTTCCAGTTGAAACCTTCGCCTTCCCCCTCGCCGCGTTCGTCGCTGCCGCCCATGAAGTAGGGATACTGCCGGTCGGGGTCGGCGTGCAGCGATACGAAGAGCACATCGCTGCGTCGGTAGAAGATCGCCTGTGTGCCGTTGCCGTGGTGGAAGTCCACATCCAGAATGGCAATCCGAGTCTGCGCCTGACCGTCGGCCGTAGGGGTGGAGGATTGGATGAGGTATTCCGCTGCGATGGCAGCATTGTTCAGGAAGCAGTAGCCGCCGCACAGGTCGGCATGCGCGTGGTGGCCGGGTGGGCGACACAAGGCAAAGGCCGCATGCGCTCCTTCGCGCACCAGCCGCGCGGCGGTCAACGCGCTCTGCGCCGACCAGTATGCCGCAGGCCAGGTATGCGCCGTGATCGGCGCGCTGAGGTCGAAAGCGTATGTGCCGGCCTGCCCGCCGATCCCGCTCGAGCGGTGCAAGAAGCCGGGCTTATAGAACGTGTCGGGATATACGCCGTCGCGCGAGCGTCCGGCGGCTGTCCACTTTGCGTAGGCCGACTGAAGGTAGTCCAGGTAGTGGTCGGCGTGCACTGCGCGAATTGGCGCCAAGCCGAAGTCGTCCGGCTCGCCCACCGGGCCGAGCTGCGCTCGGGCAAGCGCGTCGAGGATCATGCGCGGACGGCGTGGACTCTCCAGGTAGTCCACCCACGCGCCGTCGAGTAACTCGCGGGCCGGGGCGTGTTCGAGCTGAGTTGGATGGAATATGATCTGCATTTGAGCGGCAGCACCCATGGCGCGCTAAAGTTTACTCACCTTGCCGGCCCAGCACTAGCGCCGCTTCCTCGTGGCAACGGCCGCAGCCGACTTCCGGCGCGCTCACCTCGGTGAGGTGCTTGGCGCACACGGCATAGACCGCGACGCGCTCGCGCAACCCAAGCAACGACCGCACCACTCTGCCCTCCAGCGCCAAATGCGGGCAGGCGTTCTGGCGCAGGATGTCGGGGACAGGGCAGACGTTGCAGTGGCCGGGGCGCCATTGTCCTCCCTCTGGATTGCGGTCAATCAACCGGCACTCTTGCTTTTCTTTGCCGCGATGATAGTCGGCATAGTAGAACCGGCATTCTTTGCCGGCCGGAGTTTTCATTAGCGCAATTCTATACGCCGCTATAGGTCGAAATCCCCCCGAATGCGCGTTGCCAAGTCAGTAGGCGCGACCGACGCCGTCCGCGACGAACCGCCGCGTGATGTCTTGCGGTCGGGTGATCGCGCTGCCGATGCACACGGCATGCGCGCCGAGCGTCATCGCGCGCGCCACCTGGTCGGGCAGATAGAAGCGCCCTTCGGCAATGATCGGCTTCGTCGCGCGGCCGGCCAATTCGGCCACGAAGTCGAGGTCTGGGCCATCGGTCATCGGTCGCCCATGCGGCCGCGCGTAGCCGGCCAGCGTCGTGCCGATGTAATCCGCCCCGAGTGATTCGGCCAACAAGGCATCCGCGAGGCATGAGCAGTCGGCCATCACGGGTTTGCCGAGCACATTGCGGATGAAAGGGATCAAGTCGTCGAGCGTTGCGCCTTCGGGACGGGGGCGCGGCGTGGCGTCCACGGCGATCACATCGCAGCCGGCGCGGGCAATTGACTCGGCGGCGGCGCGGTGTGGCGTGATGTAGACCGGACTATTCGGCGCGCGCAGCTTCCACAGGCCGATGATCGGCAGGCGCACCGCCCGGCGAATGGCGGCGATGTCCTCCGGCCCATTGGCGCGGACGGCCACGGCGCCGCCGACCTCAGCGGCGCGCGCCATGGCCGCCATCATCGGCGCGCCGAACAATGGCTCTCCCTCCGAAGCCTGGCAAGAGACGATCAGCCCGCGAGGAATCGCCGTCATAGCGCGACTAAGTCGTCCGCATGGATGAGCATCGGGGCGTAGTTGTAGCCGAGGATCTTCTCTATTTGATCGGAACGCTTGCCGGCGATGCGGGCAGCGTCGCGCGCGCTGTAGCGCGTGATGCCGCGGGCCACCTCGTGCCCCTGTGCGTCGCGCACGGCGACGAACTCGCCGCGCTCGAACTCCCCCACGACTGCCTTCACGCCCACCGGCAGCAGGCTTTTGCCGCTCTTCAGGGCGCGCACTGCGCCGTCGTCGGCTACGAAGGCGCCGCTGGTGCGCTCCGACAGGATCCAACGTTTGCGGCTCTCGATCTGTGTGACGACCGGCAAGAAGCGCGTGCCGACCGGCCGGCCGCCGATCGCGTCCAGGATGACGTTTGGGCGCGCGCCCTGCGCGACGATCATGCTCGCCCCGGCGCGCGTCACCAGCTCGGCGGCCTGGATCTTGGTGCTCATGCCGCCCACGCCCAGGCCGGTCTTGCTTCCGCCGGCCAGCGCGCGAATGCGGTCGTCAATCTCACGCACTTCGCCGATCAGCGTCGCGCCCTTGTCCTTGCGCGGATCGGCGGTGAATAGGCCGTCTATATCGCTGAGGATCAGCAGCAGGTCGGCGTCCAGCACGTTCGTCACCAGCGCGGACAGGTTGTCGTTGTCGCCCACGCGGATTTCCTCGGTCGTAACGGCGTCGTTCTCGTTGATGATGGGCAGGATGTCGTGGTCGAGGATGGCCCGCAGCGTGTCGCGGGCGTTCAAATAGCGCCGCCGGTCGCTGAGGTCGGCGCGCGTGAGCAGCACCTGCGCGACGCGCACGTCGAACATGCCGAAGACTTGCTCCCACAGCGCCATCAAATGCGTCTGGCCGACGGCGGCCAGCATCTGCTTCTCCGGCAGCGGCAGCCGGCCGTTGCGCTTCTCCAGCCCCAACCGCTCGCGTCCGGCGGCCATTGCGCCGGACGACACCAGCGCCACGCGCACGCCTTGTTCGCGCGCGCACACAATCTGCTGGGCGATCTCGAGCATGCGCCGGCGGTTAAGATGCGACGTGCCGGCGGTGAGCGTGCTGGTGCCGACTTTCACCACGAGCGTTTCGATGGCAGGCGTCGCGGTCACGCACGGGATTATAGAATCGTGAGCGGGTGAACATCCCTTTCAACGCCCGCTGCAATCTTGGGAGTGAAGCACAAGTTGATCTACCGAATTGAAGTCCGCGCCAAGCCTGGCTTCAACGACGCGCGCTGCGCCGCCGTCGCCGCCGATGTGCACACGCTCGGCATTTCTGAGCCGGTCGCCGTCGAAATCGCTGACCTGTACTTCCTCAGCGGCGCGCTGAGCGAAGATGACGTCGCGCGAGTCGCCGAGCGACTCTTGTGCGATCCGGTCACGCAGACGTTTGCGTTGGGCGCGTCGCCGCAGCCGGCCGGGGCGCACAGCGTCGAAGTCGTGTTGCGCCCTGGCGTCACCGACGCGGTTGCCGATGAGCTGGTGCGCGCAGCCCACGAGTTGGGCGCGCGCGGGGTTGAACGCGCGGCCACCGGCATCCGCTACACGCTGCGCGGCGCGCTCGACACAGATCAGGTCGCGCGCATTGCCCGGCGTCTGCTGGCCAACGAGGTGATCCAAGCATTCACGATTGACGAACCGGTCATCCCCCACCTCGACTATGCAGCAGAGGGCAAGCCGCGCGTCGAGATTATCCCGGTCCGCGACGCGGACGACGACGCGCTGATGAGGCTGAGCCGCGAACGCCGGCTGGCGCTCAACCTGGAGGAGATGCGCGCCATTCGCCACTACTTCGCGGAGATCGGGCGCGACCCGACCGATGCGGAGATCGAGACGCTGGCGCAGACGTGGAGCGAACACTGCGTGCATAAGACGTTCAAGGCGCGCATCCAGGTTGTCGGTGAAGGGTCGTCATTCGCTGATGCGGAGCCGGCTACCGTCATTGACGGTCTGCTCAAGACCTACATCAAGCGCGCCACTGATGAAATCGCTGCGCCGTGGGTAAAGAGCGCGTTCGTGGACAACGCCGGCGTGATCGCCTTCGACGACGAATTCGACTTGGCGTTCAAAGCCGAGACGCACAACCACCCTTCGGCCGTTGAGCCGTTCGGCGGGGCGAATACCGGCGTCGGCGGCGTCATCCGCGACATCATCGCCGTCAGCGCGCGCCCGATCGCCAATACGGATGTGCTGTGCTTCGGCCCTCAGGATCTGCCTTTCGAGGCGTTGCCCGAGGGGGTGCTGCATCCGCGCCGCGTGCGTTCGGGCGTGATCGCCGGCATCGAGGACTACGGCAACAAGATGGGCATCCCCACCGTCAGCGGCGCGATCGTGTATGACGCGGGCTATATCGCCAATCCGCTGGTGTATTGCGGCTGCGTCGGCATCGCGCCGGTGAATGCCCATCCGCGCGCCCCGCAGGTCGGCGATCGGATTGTCGTGCTAGGCGGGCGCACCGGACGCGATGGCCTGCGCGGCGCCACGTTCAGCTCGGCCGCGCTCACGCACGAGACCGGCGAAGTGGCCGGGGCAAGCGTGCAAATCGGCAACCCCATCGTCGAGAAGAACGCGCTGGAAGTTGTGCTGGCAGCGCGCGACGCGAAGCTCTACCACGCCATCACCGACTGCGGCGCAGGCGGCCTCTCGTCGGCGGTCGGCGAAATGGGCGCGGCGCTGGGAGCGCAGGTGCAGCTCGAGCGCGTGCCGCTCAAATACGCCGGCCTGGCGCCTTGGGAGATTTGGCTCAGCGAGGCGCAGGAGCGCATGGTGCTGGCCGTGCCGCCGCACAACCTGGCCGCGTTGCAGGCGATTTGCGACCGGTTCGACTGTGAGATGAACGACATTGGCGCGTTCACCGGCGACGGCCGGCTGCGCGTGAGCTACCGCGACCTATGCGTCTGCGACCTGGACATGCGCTTCTTGCACGACGGCTTGCCTCGGCGCGTGTTGCGCGCGGTGGCAGACGGACGGAGGGGACGAGCAGAGGAGGAGACAGCGCGACGGAAAGACCAGCGCTTGAGTCATCTGGTGGGTCTATCGCCCGGCCAGGTCCTCGCGAAGATGCTGACGCATCCCAACGTGGCGTCGAAGGAGGATGTGATTCGCCTGTACGACCACGAGGTGCAAGGCGGCACGGTTATCAAGCCGCTGGTGGGCGTGGGCAATCATGGGCCGAGCGATGCCGTCGTGATCAAACCACAGGGCACGCGCGGGCTGCGCGGCTTCGCGCTGGCGTGCGGCATCAACCCTAGCATCGGCAAGCGCGACCCATACGCGATGGCCGTGAGCGTCGTGGACGAGGCGGTGCGCAACTTAGTGTGCGTCGGCGCAGACCCGGCGCGCATCGCGTTGCTGGATAACTTTTGCTGGGGCGACCCAAACGATCCGGAAACGCTGGGCACATTGGTTGAGGCGTGTCGCGGCTGTTACGACGCGGCGCTGCGCTACCGCGCGCCGTTCATCAGCGGCAAAGACTCGCTCAACAACACTTATCTGGACGGGCAAGGCCGCCGTGTGAGCATCCCCGGCACGCTGCTGATCTCGGCCGTCGGCATCGTGGACGATGTAACCCGCTGCGTCACGATGGATCTAAAACGCGCCGGATCGCGCATATATCTATTGGGCGAAACGAGGGATGAAATGGCCGGCTCGCTGTTCGATGAAATTGTGGGAACCGTCTCGGCACGCGCTCCGACGCTGCCCAAACACGCCCCCGCGCTTTATGCAGCGCTGCATCGCGCCATCCTAGCCGGGCTGGTGCGCGCGGCGCACGATTGCAGCGAGGGTGGGTTGGCTGTGGCGCTCGCCGAGATGGCTCAGGCCGGCCGAATCGGCATACGGCTAGAGAGCCTCGGCCACGCCGACCCATGGGTCGCTCTGTTCAGCGAGAGCAATGGGCGGATCGTCGTCGAAGTCGCGCCGGAGCATGCGCCGGCGTTCGAGGCGCTGCTGCATGGCCTGCCCTGGGCGGTGATCGGTGTCACAGTGGAGTTGCCCGGCGTGTGGCTGACCGATGGGATGCCGATCTGGGAGAGTTGAGGGCGTATGAGACTCGCGCTTGCCCTTGCGCAGACCAGCGTGCGGTCCATTGTGCTGCGTCTGCTCATCCTTGCCGCCGTGACGGCGGCCAGCCTGCCGGCGGCCGTCGTGAGCATGCGCTTCTTCCCGCTTGCGCGCCGCGCAATCCAGATTGGCCTGCTGCCGGAATATCCTACGGCGATCTTGATGCATGACTCCTGCGCCAGGGTGCGGATCAATCGCTTGCCGCCGTTGTGTGAGCGCGTGTGCAAGCTGCGCGCCCCCGATCCGACGCTGGTCGCCAATTACACCGACCAACTCGTCCGCGCCGGCTGGCGCATCGCTCAGCACACATCCTCTTACACCTACAACTGGTATGCCTGCCGCGTTGTGAACGTGGGAGTGCTTCGGCCTGCGCACGTGGCTGTGGGGATTGAACGAGAGCCTCGCCGTCGTGGTCTATGACCAACGGGCGATCTTCGTGGCCGGCAGCGATGACCTGAGCTATTGCGCGCGTTATACCTGAATCAGAAATCATCCGGGTTGATGATCCGTCGCTTGACGCGGTTCTCCACCGCGCCGCTGAAGAAGAACAGGATCAGCACATCCACCCAGCCGACGAGGACGAGCGTCCCAACCGGCAACAGATTCGCTTGTGAGAAGAAGCCGGTAGAGATTAGGCTGACGAAGAGTTGAATGATGAAAGCGATCATGACGACAGCGATGACCGTTGAGCCGATGGCGTTGCCCAGCAACATTCGCCGCTTCAGCCAGAATGGCAACGCTGCAATGACTCCTAGCGTCACCGGCAACAATACATAGACCAGCCCCCACCATGCCAGGTCCAGAATCGTATCCATGGCGCGATTATCCGCCGTGCGGATCGCTCGCCTCATCGCCGACAAGATGGCTCGGCGCCTCTTAGGCCGGCGCTCAGGTCAGCGGGTCGGCGACCTCCACCGCGTGGCCGTCGGTGACAGTCCAGACCGCCGCCTGCCTTGCCGCTTGCGCGCCGCCATCGGTGAGCGCTTCGCCGGCGACGACTGGCACGGCGGTCACGCCGGGGATCTTCTCCAGCAGTTGCGCACGACGCGCGGCCCGTTCCACGTCGCGCGCGTCAATTTTGGCCGACACTTCCACGGCCAGATAGACCTCGCGGTCATCGGAGATGCGTCGGCCGCGGATAAGGGCATCAAGCCGTGCGATCTCTTCCGCGTCGGCTTCACTGAGCGCGCCGTCGGCCATCGCCGCGCTCAGCAGGCTTTCGAGTTCGCTGTCGGTGAGCAGTCTGGGCTTGCGCGCAATGCGGCGGAAGTAGACAAACGGCCGCTCGCGGTATTTTCGCTCGAGCGAATCGCCTTTTAGCCCGGCGACGTCGGTCTTCAGCCCGGCAACGTCGGTCTTCAGCACAGCAACATCGGCTTTCAACTCGGCGACATCAGCCTTCAGCCCGGCAACGTCGGTCTTCAGCACAGCAACATCGGCTTTCAACTCGGCGACATCGGCTTTCAGTACGGCAACGTCCTGCTCGACGCGATAGAGGCGATTGTTCATTTCCTCAACGACCTTGGTAAGGTCGTAGAGCAGACGAGGCAGCGCGAGCAGCTCCTCGCCGAGTAGTTCGCGGCGCAGAGCCTCCTTCCATTCGGGCTTGGTCCGAAGGATTTCGAGCAGGTCCTGTAAGTCGCTAACGGTGAATGCCACCCCTTGAAATTATACGCTTTTCAACTGCTACCGCGTGCCATCGTCATCCGCGCCTACCCACTGCCCATCTACCATCACCCGCTCCACTTTGACGCTGCAGATGTCTTCCGGCGCGATGGCCGTCAGGTCATGAGAGAGCACGGTCAGGTCGGCCAGTTTGCCCGGCTCGATTGAGCCTAACTCGCGCTCGCTGTAGCCGGCGTAAGCCGCGCCCATCGTATAGCCATAGATCGCTTCTTCAATCGTCAGGCGCTGTTCGGAATGCCAACCGCCCGCAGGCGTGCCGTCTTTGCGCTGGCGGGTGACCGCCGCATGGATGCCGGCCAGCGGATCGAATGTCTCGACCGGCGAGTCGCTGCCCAGCGCTAGCCGCGCGCCGCCGCTCAACAAATCGCGGAAGGCATAGGCGTAGCGCCCGCGCCGGCCCCAGTAGCGATCCACCATGAACATGTCCTGCGCAGCGTGAATCGGCTGCACCGAGGCAATCACGCCGAGTTGGCCGAAGCGGGCGATGTCGTCGGGATGGAGCGCCTGCGCATGTTCGATGCGGTCGCGCAGCGGACGGTGCCCGGAGGGTGCGGCGTGGTCGTCGCGCCTCGCCAGCGCATACGCATCCAAGACGGCGCGATTGGCGCGGTCGCCGATGGCGTGCGTGGCGACCGAAAGCCCATGCGCATGGGCCTTCGTCACGAACTCGACAAGCTGCTCGGGGGCATACAGGGCGATGCCGCGATTGTCCGGCTCGCCCTCGTAAGGTTCGATCATCCAGGCCGTGCGCGGGCCGAGCGCGCCGTCGGCGAAGATTTTGACGCCGCCGATGCGCAGCCAAGCGTCGCCGAAGCCGCTGCGCAGGCCGGCCGCGATGACCGCGCCGAGGTCTTCGACCGGCAACTGCTTGCAGATGCGCAGCGTGCTGCGTCTCTGCTCGCGGAGGCGCTGGTAGGTGTTGAACGTTCCAATGCCGCCCGCGCCATCCATGCAATGCGCGCCGGTCAGGCCGGCCGCGTTCATGGCGCGCATGGCCAGCAATGTGGCCTCCTCCTCTTGCGCCGGAGAGGGCGACGGGATGACGCGGGCGACCAGCGCCATTGCGCTTTCGAGCAGCACGCCGCTGGGTTCGCCTCGCGCATCGCGCGCAATCGCGCCGCCGGGCGGGTCGGGCGTGTCGCGCGTGACGCCGGCGATGCGCAGCGCCAACGAATTGACCCACAGCGCATGCCCACTCTTGGCGCGCAACGCCACCGGGTGCGCCTGCGTCGCCGCGTCGAGCTGCGCCGCCGTGGGGAACTGGCCGCCCCAGATGGCTTGTTGCCAGCCCCAGCCTTGAATCCACTCGCCGGCCGGGGTGCGCGCCGCGCGCTCGCGCACGCGGCGCACTGCTGCTTCGACGCTCGGCGCTTCGTCCACATTCACCCGCTGCAGCGCGAAGCCGGTTTGTTCCAGGTGCAGGTGCGCGTCTATCAGCCCAGGCAGCACGAACGCGCCGTTCAGGTCCAGGCGCTGCATGGCCGGCAGGCGGATGTCGGCGATTTCGTCTTCGCTGCCGACGGCAAGGATGCGGTTGCCTGCAATGGCAATGGCCGAAGCGCGAGGCTGGCGCGGGTTGACCGTGTAGACGCGGGCGTTGGTGAGCAGGAGGTTCATCCTCGTCTACGTGACTCTCTGAAGACGCTCGCTCAGCGCCTTCGGGATTGCCTGCCGGATAACCCGCCCAGGATGCCGCGCATCAACGTGCCGGTCGAGCCGCCCAGCGACCGCGCGGCGCTTTTCGCAAAGGCTTCAAATACATCGCCGACAGCCTTCTCTCGCTCGCGGGCTTCGCGCTCGGCCTGGCGTCGGCGCTCGCGCTCCTCACGCTCCAGTTGCTTCGCCCGCAGCGCCTCCTGTTTGGCCTGCTCGCGCGCCAGCCGTTCGGCCTCCCTGGCGGCCTTAGCTTCGGCTTCCTTCTGCTCCTTGAGCGCGGCGGCTTCGGCTGCGGCGCGTTCCGCTTCCTCGGCGGCGCGCTCCGCCTGCTTGACCAACATTTCGTAGGCCGACTCGCGGTCCAGTTGCTTCTCGTAGTAGCCGTAGACCAGAGAACTGCTGATGAGCTGGCGGCGCTGCTCCGGCGTGATCGGCCCGATCTGGCTGCGCGGCGGCAGGATGAACGCGCGCTCGACGACGCCGGGCATGCCCTTCTCGTCCAGGAAGGACACCAGCGCCTCGCCCACGCCCAGCTCAGTGATGGCCTGCTCGGTGTTGATCTTCGGATTGGGGCGGAAGGTGGTGGCCGCTGCGCGCACGGCTTTCTGGTCGCGCGGGGTGAATGCGCGCAGCGCGTGCTGCACGCGATTGCCCATTTGGCTCAGGATGACGTCCGGAATGTCAATGGGGTTCTGAGTGACGAAGAACACGCCGACGCCCTTCGAGCGGATGATGCGCACGACTTGCTCGACCTTGTCGAGCAAGGGCTTGGGCGCTTCGTCGAACAACAAGTGCGCTTCGTCGAAGAAGAAGAGCAGTTTGGGCTTGTCCAGGTCGCCGACCTCCGGCAGTTGCTCGAAGAGTTCGCTCAGCATCCACAGCAGGAAGGTGGCGTAGAGCTTGGGCGATTGCAACAACCGATCGGCGACGAGGATGTTGACCACGCCGCGCCCGTTAGCGTCGGTCTGGATCATGTCGTATAGGTCGAGCGCCGGCTCGCCGAAGAACCGCTCCGCGCCTTGCGCTTCGAGCGTGAGCAGGCCGCGCTGGATGGCGCCGACGCTGGCCGCCGAGATGTTGCCGTATTGCGTGCGTAGCTCCTTGGCGTTGTCGCCAACCCATTGGGCCAGCGCGCGCAGGTCTTTCAAGTCCAACAGCAATAGGCCGTTGTCGTCGGCCACTTTGAAGATGATGGTGAGCACGCCCTCCTGCGTCTCGTTCAAGCCGAGGATGCGGCTGAGCAACAGCGGACCCATCTCCGAGACCGTGGCGCGCAGGGGATGGCCTTGCTCCCCCCACACATCCCAGAACATGACCGGACACCCCTCCCACGTCCAGCCGTCTTTCAGCCCCAGTTGTTCAATGCGCTGAACGACTCGGGCGTTGGCTTCGCTGCCCGGCTGGCTGATGCCGCTCAGGTCGCCCTTCACGTCGGCGACGAACACCGGCACGCCGATGCGGCTGAAGCTTTGTGCGATGGTTTGCAGGGTGACGGTCTTGCCCGTGCCGGTGGCGCCGGTGATCACGCCGTGGCGGTTGGCCATCTTGGGCAGGATGAAACAGTCGGTCTCGCCTTTTGCGATGAGCAGGGGGTCGGCCATGGTGATCTCTCGTCTTAGAAGTGGGCGCTGCTGCGCTGTGCGGATTATAGGCGCGACGGCGCGCCTTCCGGTTACCCGTTTCGGCTTTGCGCTGCGATATCGGTATAATCCGTGAGCGCAATAGCGACGAAAGACGACGACCGAGAGGAGTAGGCGGCATCGCGCCGACAGGGAGCGCGGGTCTTAGACTGAGAGCCTGCGTCGGAGGGCAACCGCCGAAGGTCGCTCGCGAGTCAATTCGGCGAACCGCGCCAGGCGCTAGCCGAATTCGGGAACGCCCGTTACAGCGTCCAGAGCGTGTCTGCGCAAGTTGCGCGCATGTGGCTGCGCAGGCAAACGTCGGTGGTACCGCGGGAAGCGCCCTTCTCGTCCGATGCGGATGACGAAGGGCGTTTGTATTTATCATGATGAGCGATCATCAACCGGCGAATATCAACGAACGACCAGGAACGACCGATGACCGAGCTATCCAAAGCCTATGACCCGAAGGCGGTAGAGCGCCGCATCTATGATTGGTGGGAGAAGAGCGGCTATTTCAAGCCGGAGAATCAGCGCTATCTCGACCCGAACGAGCCGCAGTTCGTGATCACCATCCCGCCGCCCAACGTCACCGGCACGCTGCACATGGGCCACGCGCTCACCAGCGCCATCGAGGACTTGATGACGCGCTACCACCGCATGAAGGGCGCGCGCACGCTGTGGGTGCCCGGCACCGATCACGCCGGCATCGCTACGCAGGCCGTGGTAGAGAAGAAGCTGGAGCGGGAAGGACGCCGCCGGCGCGACATGACCCGCGACGAGTTCCTCGCCGAGGTGTGGGCCTGGAAGGAGCATTCGCAACGCATCATCAACAGCCAGCAGCGCGCCATGGGCATCAGCGTGGACTGGGATCGCGAAGCGTTCACTATGGACGAGGCGCGCACCCTCGCCGTGCGCAAGGCGTTCAAGCACCTCTATGACAAAGGGCTGATCTACCGCGACACGCGCATGGTGAACTGGGACCCGGTGCAGCTCACCGGTGTGAGCGACCTGGAGGTGGAGACCGAGGAAGAAGGAGAGCCGGGGTTCCTCTACCACGTGCGCTATCCGCTGCAGACCAATCGCTGGGAAGGCCCGCTGCACGCCTGGGGCAGCGGGCGCTGGGCCGAGGGCGCCACCGAGTGGATCACCGTCGCCACTACCCGGCCGGAGACCATCCTGGGCGACACGGCCGTGATGGTGCACCCGGAGGACGAGCGCTACACGCACCGCGTGGCCTGTCGCGCGATCTTGCCGGCCATTGGCCGCGAAATCCCCATCATCAGCGATAGCGCCGTGGATATGGCCTTCGGCACCGGCGCGGTGAAGGTGACGCCGGCGCACGACTTCGTGGACTACGAAGTGGGCAAGCGCCATCATCTCCCCTTCGTCGAGGTGATGGATGAGACGGCCAAGATGAACGCCAACGCCGGCCCCTACGCCGGCCTGGATCGTTTCGAGTGTCGCAAGCGCCTGGTGGCCGACCTAGAGAAAGAAGGGCTGCTGGTGAAGGTCGAGCCGTATACGATCAAGCTGGGTCGCGGCCAGCGCAGCGGCGCCGTCATTGAGCCGCGCATCAGCCTGCAGTGGTGGTGCGACATGAAGGCGATGGCGCAGATGGCCGCCGACGCCGTGCGCAGCGGTCGCATCAAGATTGTGCCGGAGCGCTTCGAGAAAACCTGGTTCCAGTGGCTCGACAACATCCGCGATTGGTGCATCAGCCGCCAGTTGTGGTGGGGGCATCAGATCCCCGTGTGGTACGTGGCGAACGCAGAAGCGTTGAAGCGCGACCGCGCCGACTTGCCCACGCAATACTGCGCGATGAGCGAGGCGGAGGCTTACCAGGCGGCGCGCGCCGACTGGGGGCCGGATGTGGCGTTGCGCCAGGATGAGGACGTGCTGGATACCTGGTTCTCGTCCGGCCTGTGGCCGTTCAGCACGCTGGGCTGGCCGCGCGACACCGAGGACATGCGCCGCTACTACCCCACCACCATGCTGGAGACCGGCTACGACATCCTCTTCTTCTGGGTGGCGCGCATGGTGATGCTGGGGTTGGAGCTGACCGGCGACGCGCCGTTCACCACCGTGTATCTGCACGGCCTGATCCGCACCGCGGACGGCAAGAAGATGAGCAAGAGCCGGCCGGACAAGATCATTGATCCGCTCGAGCTGATTGACACCTACGGCGCCGACGCGCTGCGCTTCTTCCTGGTCACGGCCGGCGCGCCCGGCAACGACATCAAGATGGACGCGCGCAAGGTGGACGGCAAATGGCGCAGCGATCGCATCGAGGGCGCGCGCAACTTCGCCAACAAGCTGTGGAACGCCGCGCGGTTCGTGCTGGGGAAGTTGGACGCGCAAGCCGAGCCGCCGCAGCCCGAAGGCGCCGACCTTCGCGCGCTGCCCGACGCATGGATCCTGGCGCGCATGCGCCGGACGATCCACGACGCGCGCCGGCTGATGGACGACTACGAATACGGCGAGGCCGGCCGATTGATCTACGACTTCATCTGGAGCGACTTCTGCGATTGGTACCTGGAGTTCTCAAAGAGCCGGCTCAACCTCGACGTGTTGGTTCAGGCGCTCGACGCAGCGCTGCGCCTGCTGCATCCCTTCATGCCTTTCATCACCGAGGAGCTGTGGCAGAAGCTGAAGGAAGCGGCCGCCGGCCGCCGGCCGTTGCCCAGCTTCCAATACCCCGCGCTGATGCTGGCGCCCTATCCGCGACCGGACGAATTGCCCGCCGACGACGACGCGCTGGCCGGCATGGCGCTGGTGCAGGCGGCCATCCACGCCATCCGCAACGCGCGCGCCGAATACAACGTGGAGCAGCACCGGCGCATCCCCGCGTTGATCAGCGCCGGCGCGCATAAGCCCCACTTCGAGGCGATGCGCGAGAGCATCCAGGCGCTGGCGCGCGTGGACGACCTGACGATCGCCGAGCGCGCGCCTGCGCCGCCGCAGGCCGTGACGCTGGCGCTGGGCGGCGCGACGGTGTATCTGCCGCTGGCCGGCTTGGTGGACTTGCAAGCCGAGCGCAGGCGCCTGGGCGACGAGCTGGCCGCCCTGGAAGCGCAGATCGCCAAGAGCGAGCAACTGCTGGCCGGCGACTTCGGCCGCCGTGCGCCGGCCGCTGTGGTGGACAAAGAGCGCGCTAAGTTGGCCGACCTGCGCGCCCGCCGCGACGAACTGCGCGCCCGGCTGGATGGCCTGGCCTAAGCCGGCGTTGCATCCAGGGCAGCAAGCACGGCACAGAGGTTGTATGCCGCGCCCATCCAGAACAGCGTGACGGTCACGCATGACGCTGACGTAGCGCCTCGTAGATCGCCACCGCGCCGGCCACGGCAGCGTTCAACGAAGCCACCTGGCCGCGCATCGGCACACGCAACACAAAATCGGCGCGCTCGCGCAGCAGCCGGCTCACGCCTTCGCCTTCGCTGCCGATGATGAGGGCCAACGCGCCGCGCAGATCGGCCTCGTAGATTGTGCGTTGCGCTTCGCCATGCAGGGCAGCCACCCACACATCGCGCGCCTTGATCGCCTCGACCGCGCGGGCCAGGTTGACCACTTGAGCCACGCGCATGTGCTCGGCGGCGCCGGATGAGGCGTTCACCACCGCCGGCGTCACTGCTACGCTGCGACGCGTGCCGATCACAACCCCGTGCAGGCCGGCAGCTTCCGCCGTGCGGATCAAGTTGCCGAAGTTCTGCGGGTCCTGTAACGAATCTAGGATGAGGATGAAAGGCGGCTCGTTGCGCGCCTCGGCTGCGGCAAAGATCTCGTCAAGGCTGGCGTAGGGGTAGTCGCCTACCTCCAGCGCGACCCCCTGCGCATGTGCGGAGATCGCGTTCAGCGCAGCGCGGCGGGCCGCGCTGATCGGGATGCGCTGTTGCTGCGCCAACGCACGGATCTCGCGGATGATCGGCGCGTCCTCCACGCCCTCGCCAATCAGCAGACGATAGATGGGGCGCCGGCGCGCGCGCAGGCATTCTCGGACGGCTTGACGGCTATACAAACGTTCCATCGGATGACGCCATCACCGGATTTCGATCGGCGCGCTGAGCGCAGCGTCGGGGATCGCGCGCCCCGTTTCATCAAAGGCGGGCATGCGCGCGCCGTCGGCGTTATACAGCCCGAACTTGATCGTGTACTGGCCGGGCGGGAAGTCCTCCGGCAGGTTGATCGAGTATGTATCGTTCAGGATCAAGTCGCCGGCGCGCCACCAGCGCGGCGCAAAGTCGCCGCCTTTGGCGCGCCCGTCCGCTTGCGGGGCCATCTTGTCGCCCGCCGCGTCAAAGAGCTGTACGAACGTGGTGTAGTCCTCGGTGAAGTCGTCGGTCACCAGCCAGTCTAAGCTCAGTGTGACTGCGCGCCCGGCCTGTTCGGCGCGGACGGCGGTGAGCGCGGCTTTCTCAAAGCGCGCCTTCATGCGGAAGTTCGGCGCGGGCCGCGCCAGGTTCAAGCCGGCCGCCTCGTAGCGCTGCCGCCCCGTCGGTTGTCCGGCCGGGTCAAACGTAGGCAGGAATCGCTGCGCCGTGAAGTCCCAGAAGCCCACATCGAGCCACAGCGCGCTTGGCGCAAGCAGAGTATTCGTCAAAGTGTCCTCCAGGCGCAGGCGATAGCGATCGGCGATGATCTCGCCGGGTTGCCAGAGCGTCGTCTGCCACATGCCGCCGCCCGGATAAGTATCCAGCACATGCGCGAGTTGCTCGCCCTTGGCATACACGCGGATGAATGCGCTGTAGTTACGGTCAAGGGGACGAAGCGCCTGCCAGTAGAGGGTCACGTCAAGCACTTCGCCCGGCGCGACGCGCTGCTTTGGGTTGTGCACCCGAAAGCCCAGATAGCGGATTTTGTCCTCGAAGATCAGCTCGGTCTGGCGATCCAGCGCGAGCGGCGCTTCGGCGGGCAAGCGCAGCGGCAGGGCGTAGGCCGGCCGGATGTAAACAAAAGGGGCAAGCAGCGTGAGAGTCGCAAGGGCGATTGGGATGACGGCGGCAAGGACGCTCGGCGCGCGGCGCAGATGCGCGATGCGCGATGCGCGCGCCGCGAGGCCCAGCAACCCTAGCGCCAGGAAGATCGAGATCGGCGCGATGACCGGGAAAAGCAAGCGTCCTTGGCTGGCCAGGGTGAGCGAAGTCCAGCGCACCAACGCCACAAAAGCCACCAAGAAGGCGCTGAACAGCATCAGCAGGGTCAAGGTTCGCCCGTCGAGGATGGCAGACAGGCGCGCAGCATCTCGCAGTCCGCGCAGCCACAGGAAGAGCGCGAATAACAGCCCAAAACCGGCGAGGAGGAGCACAAACTGGAGCGCAGCGTAGATCCATAAGTCCATCGGGATATTCACCGCGCCGAACAGCCCCCAATACGATTTGAAGAAGCCGTCCCATTCGCCGATCAGCTCAAGCGCCGACGGCGCGACCTCGCGCGGCCCGGCGATGCGCGCCATCATCGTCGTGCCGGTGAAGTCGCCGTAGAGCATCTGGTTGCGCAAGTACCACCATCCGGCGACGGCAAGCGCCGGCAGCGCCATGCCGAGCAGCAAGGGCAAGGCGCGAGCGAGCGAGCGGGGAAGTTCATCCGGCTGCGCCGCCATCGCCTTCGGCTGGGCTTGGCGCGTGAACTCGCCGGCCAACACGAAGAACGGCGCGACGATGGCCAGCGCCAGGCCGGAGGCCTTCGTCAGCGCAGCCCCGCCCAAGACAACGCCGAGCGTGATTGCCTCGCCCATGCGCGCGCCGCGGCGGATCATCTGCGCGCTGAGCAGCAGGGCCAGCGTGGCCAGCGTCGTCGCCAACGTGTCGTTGTTCACCGACGCCATGATGTGCACGAACATCGGGTTAAACGCGACGAAGGCGGCTGCCAGGGGCGCGAAAAGTGAAGACCGAACGCAGGTCGCTTCCGCCCCATCCGCCTTTCGGCTGCCGTCCTGTGGGCTTGTGCATAGCGTCAGCGCCAGCGCATACGTGCAGGCCACGGTCGCCGCGCCCAGCATCACGCCAATTAAGCGCATCACCATGACCGCCAGGGTCGTTCCGCGCCAGGGGAAGGCTTCCGCCGGCGTGTGGACGAGCTGGTTCCAGTTATTCGTCGCGTCGGCGCGCCCCAGCCGGGCATGCGGGTTGGGCCAAACTAAGTCGGCGTGATCGCTCCGGTCGAACGGCAGCGCAACCAACGCCATCAGCGCGTAGTAGAGCGGCGGCTGGCTGCCTTCTTGGGCGTAGTAGGTCAGCGGGCGCAGCGCCCGACGCTCCTGCTCGGTGATCTGCCGGTTGTGCATCTCATCTTGCACCGGCAGTCCCCGCCCTTGCGCAAGATGCTCGATCATGGCGTAGTGGCGCACCTCGTCTGACACATCGAGCAAAGGCGCGGACACCGCGTAGATCACGCCGGCGGTGATATAGAAGACCAGGATGGCGACGAGCGGCCAGTGAGCAGTGCGCTGCAAAAATAAACCTCGTTCATATAATAGCGCAATGGCTCGCATAGGCCGCCAACCAGCATCGCCATGCCGGCTTCGGTGTTACTTACTGCATAAGCCTCGTAAGGCAGGAGACTTGGAATTCCATGGTGCACATCGTCACCGACTCAAACGCCGATCTAACCCCTGAATTGGCTCGCGATCTGGGAATCGCCGCCATTGCATCTACTTACGTCATCTTCGGCGACAAGAGCTTCCGCAGCACGGAGTTATCGCCTGCGCAGTTCCACGCCATGCTGAAGAGTGACCCGAACTTTCCGAAGACCTCGCAACCCTCAGTGGGCGACTTCGTGGAGATTTACCAGCGCTTCAAGGGCGAAGAAGTCGTGTCCATCCACATCTCGCGCGACCTGAGCGGCACCTATGCCAGCGCCGAATCCGCAGCGATGACGATGGGCGGCGACCCGGCGGTGACGTTGGTGGACACGCGCATGGTGAGCGCGGCGATGGCCCTGTTGGTAGCAGAAGGCGCGCGCCTGGCGAAGGAAGGCGCGAAGCCGGCGGAGATCAAAGCGCACATCGAGTCGCTCATCCCGCGCACGCGCATGCACTTTGTAGTGGAGACGCTGGAAAACCTGAAGCGCGGTGGGCGCATCGGCGGCGCACAGGCGCTCATCGGCGGCGTATTGCAAATGAAGCCGATCCTCACTATCAAGGACGGCAAGGTCGAGCCGCTCGAGCGCGTGCGGACCTTCAGCAAAGCCGTCGCGCGCCTCAAGGAGATCGCGCTGCACGAACTGGGCGCTTCGCGCGATCCTAAAGTGTTCTTCATGCACGCCGCAGCGCCACAACTGGCCGAACAAATGGCGCAAGAGATCGGCGGACAGTTGGGCATCAAGTCGCCGGTGATCCTGGAAGCCGGCCCGGCCATCGCCACGCACGCCGGCCCCGGCGCGGTGGGCGTCGGCTATATCATCTAGGCCGACCCCGATGCAGCGCGGCGCGCTTCCAGCTCACGCAGCGCCTGTTCGTGGCTGGCTTTGGTAATCGGGAAGCGCGCGACTAGCACCATGCTCGCAATCAAGATCACGGCAGCGACCGGCCCCATCATCAGCCGGATGGCGAGCAATGCGCTATCCGGCTGGGTGATCGGCGCCGTCGCGCCGGGGGGCGGGGTGATGTAGCCCGTTGCGCTCAGCGCTTGGCCGACGGCGAACAGGCCCAACGCCAGGCCGAGCTTTTGCAGGAGCACGAACAACCCATAGAACGCGCCCTCGCGCCGGCGGCCGGTCTCTAACTCGTCCAGCTCGATCACATCGGGCAGCATAGCCCACGGGATCAGATATGCTACGGCGACGCCGACGCCCGCCAGCGCCGCCAACGCGATCACGCTCCACGTCGGCCAATCGGGCTGCACGATGAACAGCGCGAGCGACGTCGCCACCCAGGCCGACATGCCGATAAAGTACACACCCTTCTTGCCGACGCGTCGGCTGATCGCGTTCCAGATGAACAGCCAGATCAGCGAGCTGCCTTGCACCGCCAGCAGCACCGGCGACGTAATCTCCGGCCGGCGCAGCCAGTAGGTCAGGTAATACACGATCAACGTGCTCACCGTCTGCACCACCAGCCAGGAGAGCAGGTAAATGCCGGCGGCGTATCGGAAGGCGCGGTTGCGAACAGTCCACTTCAGGCTCTCGATGAAAGGCAACGATTCGGCTTCTTCGGGGGTATGACGCTCGTAGGTGCCCCAAAAGGCGAAGAAGAACGGCGCCGCGCACACGACGGCCCAGATCAGCGCTGAGACGGCATAGCCGGTCTGCACATCCGAGTTGGCCGCGACGGCATCCACGATGATCGGGTGGGTCACTGCGGCGATCAGTCCGGCGGCGATGCTGAAGGCGAAGCGGTATGAGTTCAGGCTGGTGCGCTCGTCATAGTCGCGGCTGAGTTCCGGCGTCAGCGCCGTGTAGGGCACATTGACCACGGTGAACATCGTATCCAACAGCAACGACACGACCAGGTAATAGGCGAATTTGCCGGCGTCGCCGAGCTGCGGGGTCTGAAACAGCAGGAAGAAGGCCAGCCCGAACGGCACAGCGCCGAACAGAAACCACGGTCGCCGGCGCCCCCAGCGCGTGTTGATGCGGTCGGAGAGCAAGCCGATTAACGGGTCATTCACCGCATCCCAGATCTTGGTCACCAGCAGGATGACGCCGGCCGCAGCCGGTTCGAGCCGCGCTACGTCGGTGAAGAAATAGAGCAGGAAGAAGCTCATGATGGCCGTGGCGACAGCGGGGCCGACGTCGCCGCTGCCGAAGGCCAGCTTGGTGAGCAAAGGAACCTTTTCAGTGGTGGGGAGTGTTGGGGCGTTCATCTTGCGGTGTACTTCGTGCGATATGCGATGAATCCTGGTTCGCGCGCTCACCCCGCCGTCACGAGCGTTAACTTGCCGGCGCTGAGGTCGCTCAGCGCGCGTTGCAAATCTACAACGCTTTCCTCGACAACGCTAAGCGTGAGCAGCACGCCCGCGCCGAAGGTTTCACTTTCGGGCAATACGTCGTCGCGCGCGGCGATCAGCCGTTTGACGCGCTCGTAGAGCGGATAGGGGACTTCGAGCAGGCACTGCCGACGCTCGACGCGTTCCGCACGCGGCAGAGCGTCCAGCGCAGCCTGCAGCGCGCCGCCGAACGCGCGCACTAATCCGCCGGTGCCGAGCTTGGTTCCGCCAAAGTAGCGCGAGACGACGGCGACGACGTCGCCCAGCCCGCTGCCCTGCAGCACGGCCAGCATCGGCCTGCCGGCTGTGCCGCTTGGCTCGCCGCCGTCGTTGCAGCCATCAATCACGCTGGCGCCAAAGCCGATGCGATAGGCGTAGGCGTGCGAGCTGGCATCGGACAACTCCGCCTTGACGCGCCGGATGAGTGCGAGCGCCTCCTCTACGGTGCGCGCCTCGGCTACCGTGCAAATAAAGCGC
Organism: Thermoflexales bacterium; assembly: GCA_046299515.1. Taxonomy (GTDB): domain Bacteria; phylum Chloroflexota; class Anaerolineae; order J036; family Brachytrichaceae; genus JAAFGM01. The sequence goes on from JBKBID010000006.1 coordinate 41,199, forward strand.
GAGTTGGCCACGCGCGTCTCGACGCGCGTGGGGGCTGCCGGGATGGGATAGCGCGCAGACATCGTAAGTGAACGGAAGTCTATCCGAAAACGCGCAACGCAACGTGTAGCCGTGTATCATCCCGATAACGCATGAAACGCATCGCTTTCGGGTCGCGCGGGGAATGGTGGGTCGTTGCGCAGTTCACCCTGCTGCCCATTCTGCTCGCGGCGACGTGGCTGACGCCGACCGGCAAGCCCTGGCCGGCGGCGCTCGGCTGGCTTGCGCGCGGCCTGGGCGCAGTTATCGCCATCGGCGCAGCCGGCCTGTTCGCCTGGGGCGTGACGGCGCTGGGGCGCAACCTCACCCCCAATCCCAAGCCGCTGGACGATGGTCATCTGGTGCGCACCGGCGCATACGCGGTCGTGCGTCACCCGATCTACGCAGGGGTGATCTTGGGCATGTTGGCAATCGGCCTCTTCCTCAACAGCGTCGTCGGCTTGCTTTCGTCGGTCGTCCTGTTCATCTTCTTTGACCTGAAGTCGCGCCGTGAGGAACGCTGGCTGCGGGAGAAATATCCTGAATATGCCGACTATTGCCGGCGGACGCGCAAGCTCATCCCCCTGGTCTACTGAAGCGCACGAGGAGCGATGCCCGGCCCTGCGTCATCGCCCCACGCGGCAAGAAGGGGTAGGCGAAGGCATCGCCTTCGCCCACCCCGATGTGGCTATCAGCGTTGCTTGGCCAGCTCGAGGATCTGGGTGGTGAAGGCGCCGGCGACGTCGAGCGAAGGCAGCGCGTTGTAGCGGTAGAGCATATCGGCCAGGGCCTGCCATTGCGCTTGGGTCTGCCATCCCCAACCACGCGCCTGGGTGACGTCGCTCTGCGCGTCTCGCAGCTCGGTGAGCAACATATAGCGCATGTGGTCCGGGTTAGTCTCCGGGCCGGCGTATTTCAACACGATCTGTACGGCCTCATCGGGACGCTCCGCCGCGTATGCGATGCCGCGCAAAGCGGCCCGCAGAAAGCGCGCCAGCGTCTCCGGTTGCTCGCGCAGCAGCGACTCGCTGGTGGTGTAGGTCAGCCCCAGGGTCGGCACGCCGTAGTCCGCCGCGTCCCACAGCGTGATCTCATGGCCCAGGCTGCGCAGCAGGAACGGCTCGTTCGATTTGAAGAGCGGGTAAACGTCCACCTTGCCCTCGACCAGCACGCGCGGGTCGAAGCCGACATTAACGAGATTGACTTTGTTCACGTCCGCGCCGGCGGCAGACAACAGCGCGAATAGGTCGGGGGGCGGCGTGCCTTTGTAGCCCACCAAGCGCCCTTCCCAGTCCTTCGGACTGTTGATCCCGGAGCCTTTGAGCGCAGCGAAGGCTTGCTGGCCGCGCTGACCGATGAGCGCGATCGCGACCAGGGGGAGGCCGGGATCGGCGCGGCGCTGCAGCAGCGTTGCGGCGTCCTGGGTAGTGACTTGTACCTTGCCGGCGACCAGCAATTGCAAGTGCTGGCCTTGACCGGGCGAATGCTCAATGGTCACTTCCAACCCTTCGGCCTGGAAGTAGCCCTTTTCCTGAGCGACGTAGGCCCCTACGAAGGGCAGATTGGCCTGCGGCTTGTAGCCGGCCATGAAGGTGAGCTTGATCGGCGAGGCTCGGGGCGGCGGCGCAGGCAAGGCTTGGCAAGCCGCGACCACCAGCGTGAGCGAGACGAACAGCAAATGACGAAATAGCATGGTTGTATACCTCCGCATGTGCTTGGATTCAGGGGGTTGGCCGCCAGTAAGCGAGGCGGCGTTCGACGCAGGTGATGGTTTGATAGAGCGCGATGCCGGCCGCTGTGATGATGAAGATGGCGGCGAACAAGAAGGGCAAATTCAGGTTGGTGTAGGCCAGCCACATCGTGCGCCCCAGCCCACCCGAGGCGCCGGTCCACTCCGCGACGATCGCGCCGATGAGGGCCAAAGGCGCGCTCACCTTCAGGCCGGCAAAAAGGTGCGGCAGGCTATGCGGCAGCCGCAAGTGCCACAGCGCCTCCCAGCGACTGGCGCGCCAGACGCGAAAGAGGTCTTGCAGGCTCGGCGCGATCGTTTGAAGGCCCACCAGGGCGTTTACCAGGATGGGGAAGAAGGTCACCAGCGCCGTGATGATCACCTTGGGTTGCCAGCCGAAGCCGAGCCAGATGGTCAGCAGCGGCGCAATCACCACCAGCGGCGTAGATTTCACCAGTATCGCCAGGCTCATCACCCCTTGCTCGGCGCGCGGCCAAAAGGTGACCAGTATGGCCGTGCACATGGCAACGCTGCTGCCCAGCAATAACCCCAGCAACGCTTCGCCAAAGGTGATCAACGCGGCCTGGAGGTAAGTCGGCAGGTGCTGGGCCAGCGTATGGAATACGAGGCTGGGGGCCGGCAACAGATAAACCGGCGTGTTGCTCACGCGGACGAGCGCCTCCCAGCCCGCAAGCGCAACGACGAGCACCCCGACGGTAGTCCACCGATCGCGCCGCGCGGCCGGCGCAGCCGGAGGCATCAAGCGACACGGAATGGCAGCGCGTTGTGTCCGAGAAGCCATGGTTTAGACAGCCGGCTGTGGCGAAGCCAAACCGCGCCAGCCGCGCAGATGCTCCACCTCGACTTTGAAGACCTGCGCAACCTGCCGGGCGTAGGACGGCGCCAGCGGGTGCCCCAGATAGCGCCGAGAGAGTCGCGCAAGCAAGCGCCGCCGCTCGTCCTCGCCGAGGTTGCTCATCGGACGAGCTTTGCCCTGGGCTACCACGCGGCGCAGCGGCGGCCAGGGTTCATCCACCGTCAGCGAGACGAGCGGATTCTGACAAACGTAGTCCGGCCAGCGCGACCCCTGCCAGGCGATCACGGTGAAAGCGTGACCATCCCACTCCTGCCAAAGAGGGATGACGTGCGGGCGACCATCGGGACGCAAGCAAGCCAGGCGCGCCGAGACCGGCTGATGCAGAAAGGTCTCGACTTGTCCGGAGGTGAGCGCCTCCAAAGGTTGCAGTTCGGCCGGCGAATGGGAAGCGAACGGCGCGTAAGTCAACGCGCCGAGGCGATAAGAAATACGCGCCGCCAAGTTCCGCAACTCAGGGCCGAGTCGTTCATATAGCGTCTGCGATTCCCAGCGGTAAGCCAGCGCGCTCAGCACAACCGCCGCGCGCGCTTGAGCGCCGTCAGGGCAGATCGGCGCGGCCAAGTCAAGCGTCTCCGTCGCAGCGGCGAGCGAAAGCCCGTTCACGAGGCTTGTCGGCTGGGCGGACGGCGCAAACAGCGTCTGCGCTGCGTCAATCTGGCGATACGTCTGGCCGATCTGGAACACGCGGCGCGTCTCCGAGCTGCCCTCCGCCTGGGCCAACACCAGTAGCCCATCGGCGACGGGAACTACGAGCGCCACGGTCTCCGGCCAGGCTGTTGCGGCGGCTTCCTGGTAAAACGCCGCGATCAGCTCACTGTGGCTCGAAGCGGGGCGCGCGCGCCACGACGAAAGGCGCGGGCCGGCAAAGTAGCGCCCGCGCCGCTCGGATTGCTCTAGGTATCCCAGCGCCTTGAGTCCTTTGAGCAAGGCAAAGAGCGAGGAACGCGGAAGGTCCGCCTCCTGGGCAAGCGCGTTCGGGGTCAATCCCTCAGGGTGAGCGAGCACCGCCTCGATCAACCGCAGCACGCGCCTGGCGCTGCTGATGAAATCGAGATCGCTTTCATAGTCTCGCATACTGGACTACAGTCCAGTATTTTAATCTATATATAGATTGCTGCCATCTGGGGTGGCTTTTCTCTCTGCAGGGGCGAGACACGGGTAGGCGCAGGCATTGCCTGCGCCTACCCTCATGTGTTGCGCCTGCCCCTTGTTAGCAATACAACCGTCACCTGGTCTAAAGCATCGCCGGCAGCAGCGCGTAGAACTGTGTGGCCTGCACCACGTCGTCCAGGCGCACCTGGTCGAGCACGCTGTGCGCGTGGCGCTCGTCGCCGGGGCCGAAGCCGATGGCGGGAATGCCGGCGATTCCGGCCCAGTACGTGCCGTTGGTGGAGAAGTCCCACTTGCCGGTTGCGGCGCGCCGTCCGAAGGCCAGCTCGGTGGCGGCGAGCGCCGCCTGCGCCAACGGGTGGGACTCGTCCAGCGCCCAGGCGGGGAAGTACTTGTCCACGACCAGCGTAAAGCCGGTGTAGCTGGGCGTGTCGTACTGCAGCAGCTCAAGCTGGATGGAGTCGGCGGGCGAAGCGTCGGCCCGCGCCGCATCCACGATGGCCTGCACCTCGGCCAGCGCGCTCTCCAGCGTGTCGCCGAAGGTGATGCGCCGGTCAATGAAGATGGTCGCCTCGTCCGGCACGGCGTTGATGCTGGGGGTGCGCACGCGCATATCGCTGACGGTGACCGTGCCTTTGCCGAGGAAATCGTGGGCGCGCAGGCGCGGGTCCAGGTCGCGGACGCCGGCGATGACGGGCAGCAGTTTGTAGATGGCGTTGTCGCCCAGCCAGTTGCTGGCGGCGTGCGCGCTGCGCCCTTTGGCCGTCACCTTCATTTCGACGCGCCCCTTGTGGCCGCGATAGACCTGCATGCGCGTCGGCTCGCCGATCACGACGAAATCCGGCCGCACCTTTGGATCGTGTTCGACGAATGCGCGAGGGGCGATGCCATCGCAGGCCTCTTCCATGTTGCCGAAGTAGTAGGCCGTCCAGCCGTCGAGCCAGCCCAGGTCGCGGGCCAGGGCGAGGCCGTAGATCATGCCGGGCGTGCTGCCCTTTTCGTCGCAGGCGCCGCGCGCGTAGAGCACGCCGTCCTCCACTTTGCCAGCGAACGGGTCCCAAGCCCATTGAGCCGGATCACCTATGCCGACCGTGTCAATGTGCGAGTCGAAGACGATGACGCGAGGGCCGCAGCCGATGCGCCCCAGAACATTGCCCATGGCGTCGAAGCGCACTTCGGCAAAGCCGAGCCGGCGCATCTCCCGGGCGCAGCGCTCGCCTACGGCGCGGATTTGCGAGTCCATGCTGGGAATAGCGCATAGCTCGCGCATGAAGCGCGTGATGTCGGCGCGGTGAGCTTCGACGCGAGCGCGTAGTGCAATCAGTTGCTCAGCAGTGGGGGTCATTCAGCCTCCGGCGTCATCGGTCGTTCAAGTCGGGATTGGTGTTCTTGCCTGAGGGCAATTCGCCGCCTAGACCACGGCGCCAATTCTAGCCTTGGCGCTACAATTTTTGACGTGCATTGCTCCGCTGCGCCTCCCGCCAACGTGGCCTTCGAGCTGCCGCGCATGGCGCGCATCGTCGAAGTCGTCCGCGAGACGCCGCTGGTGAAGACGTTCGTGCTGGACGGCGAGATTGACGCGCAGCCGGGACAGTTCATCATGCTGTGGCTGCCGGGCGTGGACGAAAAGCCGATGAGCGTCGCCGGTATGCGCCCGCTCACGGTCAGCGTGGCCAGGGTCGGCCCGATGACGACGGCGCTACATGCGCTTCGCGCCGGCGACATGGTGGGCTGGCGCGGCCCGTTTGGGCGGCCCTTCCGGCTAGAGAGAGAACGCCCCGCGTTGTTAGTTGCCGGCGGCTACGGCAGCGCGCCGCTCTATGCGCTGGCGCAGCAAGCGCTGGCCGCCGGGATGGAGGTCAGCGTCGCCATCGGCGCGCGCGTCGCCGATGAGCTGCTCTACGCCGACAAATTCGAGCGCCTGGGCGTCCGGCTGCTGCTCAGCACCAACGATGGATCACGCGGCGTCCAGGGCTTCGTCACCGACGCTATCGCCCAATCCCCGGTCTCCGATCTTCAGTCACTGACGATCTACGCCTGCGGCCCAGAGCCGATGCTCGTCGCGTTGCACAAGCTCTGCCGCGCGCGCGGCTGGAACGGCCAACTCAGCGTTGAGCGTTATATGAAGTGTGGCTTTGGCATCTGCGGACAGTGCGCGCTGGACGATCTGCTGGTGTGCGTAGATGGGCCGGTGATGACGCTCGACCAACTGGAGGGCAAGCGCGACTTTGGGCGATGGCATCGCGGGCCGACGGGGCGCAAATTCGAGATATGAGCCGGCTTGCGGATGCGAAGGCGACGCCCCTGGGCTTATCGGCGATGGGCCTGTCATGACTGCCTCACTCGTGATTAGCGGCGGCACGCTCGTCAGCAGCGCGGGGCTGCGCCGCGCCGACGTCCTGATCGAGGGCGAACACATCGCCGAAGTGCGCGACGCTGCCTCAGGCGCGCGGTCATCCACTCCCGGCGACCGCGTGCTGGATGCTTCCGGCCTGCTCGTCTTTCCCGGCCTGATTGATGTTCACACGCACCTGCGGCAGCCGGGCGGCGAGCACAAGGAGGATTTCTACACCGGCACATGCGCGGCGCTGGCCGGCGGGGTGACGACCGTCTTGGTCATGCCCAACACCTCGCCCCCCCTCGTGGATGGCGCGACATTCGACTACACCATGCGCCTGGCCGAGCAGAATGCCGTGTGCGACTTCGGCCTCTTCCTCGGCGCCACGCAGACCAACGCGAGCGTGAAAAGCCAAGATGAGCACCTGCGCGAGTGTGGGCTGAAGCTCTACATGGGCAGCAGCACCGGCGACCTGCTGGTGGAGGACTTCGCGGCGCAATACGCACATTTCGAGCGCTATCCGCGCGATCGCGTCATCGCCGTCCATGCAGAGCACGAGCCGGCCGTGCGCTACTTCGCGGGTCGCGGCCTGCGTCGCCCGCCGATTTGCGCGGAGATCGAAGTGAGCCGCGCCGTGGCTATGGCGGCGCAGTGCAATCGTCGCCTGCACGTGTGCCACGTCTCCACACGGCGCGAGGTGGAGATCATCGCTGCGGCCAAAGCGCGCGGTGTGCCGGTCACATGCGAATTCATGCCACATCATTTGTTCCTCAGCCGACAGCGCCGCCAAGACGGGCAGCGACGCGCCGCAGCGCTCGACCTCCCGCCGGCATGTTTCGAGATGAACCCCCCACTGCGCGACCAAGAAGATGTGGAGGCGCTGTGGGCGCACCTCCACGTGGCCGATTGCATCGCCACCGATCACGCGCCGCACACGCTAGAGGAGAAGCGCAGCGCGAGTCCGCCGATGGGCGTGCCGGGGCTGGAGACGATGCTGCCGCTCTTGCTGACGGCGGTTCACGAGGGCAAGCTGCGGTTGGAGGACATCGCCCGCCTGTGCTGCGAAGGGCCGGCGCGCATCTATAAAATTGTCGGCAAGGGTACAATCGCTCCTGGGTTCGATGCCGATCTCACCCTCGTCGACCCAAGCGTCGAATGGGTCATCGGCGATGCGCCGCTGTTCACCAAGTGCAATTGGACGCCGTTTGTGGGCTGGCCTGTGCGGGGCGCGGTGCGGCGCGTGCTGGTGCGCGGGCGGCAGGTGTTTGACGCCGGGCGCGTTACTGTCGAGCGCGGCTTCGGCCAGCTGGTGCGCAACTGAAGGTGCAACGACCAACCGATGACGCAATCGCTTCACACTTCCGTAGCCAATCGCATCCTGGTGTTGGTGGCGCTGTTGGCGCTCACGCCGGTGCTGTTGCTCGTGGTCGAGCTGCCTTCGCGCAATGCGTCGTTGACCTTTCTCGGCTCTCCCCTCTCGATTAGCCTCAACGCGGACTCACTGCTGATCCTGTTTCTGCCGGTGCTCACCATCGCCGGCGTGGACTGGGTGTTGCGCGACCACCCCGACGTGCGAGCCGGCGAAGTGCCCTTTCTCTTCCCGTTCTGGATGGCGCCCGGGCTAACCGCCCTCGCCCTGGCCCTGTTGCTCACCCGGCTGACGAGCTGGCCGGTGTGGATCGGCGCGCTGGTGGTCGGCGTCATCGTCCTGGGCGCGCTGATCGTGGCCGAGTATTACACCATCGCGCCGAGTACGCCGGCCTATCCGATCGCGCGCCTGGCCGTGACCGGCCTGAGCTACCTCATCGCGTTTAGCCTATTTACCCTCATCTACAGCACGCGCGAGCGCAGCGTGATTACGGCGACCGGCGCATTGCTGGTCGCCCTGGCGCTGGCGCTGGACTTGTTCGCGCCGCACATCATCGGCCTACGCCAAGCGACGCTGTTCGCCGTCATTGTGAGTTGGCTGGTCGGCCAGGCGACGTGGGCGCTGAACTATTGGAACGTCTCGAACTGGAGCGCCGGTGTGGTGCTGTTGACGGTGTTCTACGTGTCCGTCGGCATCGTGCAGCAGCACTTCCAAGGCCGGCTCTCGCGCGGCGTGCTGATTGAATTCGCAGTTGTCACGTGCATCGCGCTGATCGTGGCCTGGCAACTGGCGGGGGTGCGATAGCGGTGAAAGGCGCTCTGGTCATCGGCGCAGCCAACTTCGACATCAAAGGGCGGATGATGCATCGGCCGGTGCTCGCCTCGTCGAACGCGTCGGCGATCCGCACCAGCTTCGGCGGCGTCGCGCGCAACGTCGCCGAGAACCTGGCGCGGCTCGGCGTGCCGGTCACCTTGCTCACTGCAGTCGGCGACGACTACGCCGGCGAAGATATCCTGAGCAGCGCGGACGACGTGGGGGTGGACGTGTCGCGCGCGCTGATCGCCGAGAACGAGACGACCGGCACCTACCTGGCCGCGCTCGACGAAAGCGGCGACCTGTACCTCGGGCTGGATGATCTGCGCGTGTTGCGACACATCACGCCGGACTACCTGCGCCTGCACAAAGACGCCTTTCGCGAATGCGACATCGTCGCCTTCGATCTCAACCTGAGCGAGGCGGCGATGCTGACGGCGATCCACCTCGCGCGCGAGTATCACAAGCCGATCTGCGTGGATCCCACCTCGACCGTGCTGGCCGGCCGCCTGCGCCCACACCTACCGATGATCAACATCGTCACGCCTAACCTGACCGAGGCCGAGGAGTTGCTGCGCTGCGCCCCGATCCGCACACCGGCCGAGGCGCTCCGCGCTGCGCGCCAGTTGGTCAGCCGGGGCGTGGAAGTCGCTGTAATCACACAGGCTGAACGCGGCGCATGCTACGCCACCGAAGAAGAGAGCGGCCAATTCCCGGCGTTGCGCGTGGACATCGTAGATACCACCGGCGCCGGCGACGCGCTGACCGCTGTGGTGATCTTCGGCTACCTCAATAATCTGCCGATCAGCGACGCGCTGCAGCTCGGCCTGCGCGCCGCCGCGCTCACGCTGCGTTCCAACGAAACCGTTGCGCCCGAACTGAGCCTCGACCGACTCTACGGCTTTGACGAGGATGCGCATTCGGACGACGATTTATCCCCCTGACGCACATCGCATGAACAACTGGCTTGCCGTCGTCATCTCGTTCATCTACGTCTTCGCCGTGCTTGGGATCGCCGAAGCGCTGCGCCGCGCGCTCCGGCTGCCGGTCGAGTTCACCCGCAAGGTCGTGCACATCGGCGTGGGGATGTGGGCTTTCGGCACAGCAGCGCTGTTCGGCGACAAATGGTTCGCCCTCATCCCGCCTCTCGCTTTCGTTGCGCTGAACTACCTCTCGTATCGCCGCGCGCTGTTTACCGCGATGGAAACCGGCGACAAATCTAACCTCGGCACGGTGTACTTCCCCATCGCCTTTGCCGCGGTCATCCTGTTGTTCTTCGATTTGAGCAAGCCGTTCATGGTCGCAGCGCTGATGCCGATGACGTGGGGCGATGCGTTTGCCGCGATCATCGGCCGGCGCTACGGCCGGCGGCGCTACGCTTTGTTGAACGCGCGCGCACAGCGCAGCTTTGAAGGCTCAGCCGCCATGTTTGGCTTCTCGTTCCTCGGCGCGGGGGGCGCCCTGCTGGTCTTTGGCGCGCCATTTAACGTGGCGCTGGCGACCGCCCTGCTCATGGCGCTCTTCGCCACCCTCGTCGAAGCGGTCAGCCCGGCCGGCCTGGACAACTTGCTGGTGCCCGCATCGAGCGCGCTGGTCTATCCGCTGCTCATCTCCCTGCTCGGCCCGCTCGCGAGTTAATGGCGCTGCTCATTCACAATGCCACGCTGGTCCTGGCCGATCGCGTCGCGCCGGCCGGCTATGTGCTCATCGCCGACAAACGCATTGCGGCCATCGGCGAGGGCGCGCCGCCCGATGCGCTCGTCGCTTCTGCGCAGCGCACCCTCGATGGGACGCACAAGGTGCTGCTGCCCGGCTTGGTCAACGCGCACACCCATCTGGAGCAGACTTTTATGCGCGGCTACAGCGCCGGCCGCACGCTGTTGGACTGGCTGAAGCGCTACATCTGGAAGCTCCAGGACGCCATGACGCCGGAGGATGTCCGGCTAGCGGTCACGTTGGGTTTGGTCGAGGCCATGCGCGGCGGGGCGACCACGATTATTGACCATCACAAAGTCCCCTTCTCCAAACGCCATACCGATGTCGTGCTGGAGGCAGCGGAAAGGCTCGGCGCGCGGCTGGTGTTAGCGCGCGCGTGGGCCGACCGGGGCGCAAACGCCGAATCGCCCGACGCCATCCTGGCCGACTTGCGGCGTCTGTTCGACGAATGGCACGGCGCGGCGGAGGGCCGCATCCGCATTGCCAATGGGCCGCTCGTGCCGTGGCGCTGCTCGGCCGAGACGTTGCAGCGCGCGACCGAACTGGCCCGTCGCTACGGCGCGATCACCCACTGCCACATGAACGAGACGCAGGCCGAGGTGGCGATGACGTTGGAGCAGACCGGCCTGCGCCCGGTCGAGTGGTTCGCCGCGCTTGGCCTGCTGGGCGCAGACTTCCACGCCGTGCACGGCGTTTGGCTCAGCGACCAGGAGATCGCGCTGCTGGCCCAACACGGCGCGACGGTGACGCACTGTCCGGCAGCCAACATGATCCTCGCTTCCGGCGTCGCGCCGATCTGGAAGCTCCTGACCGTGAAGCGCGCGCAGGAGAAACTGGGCCAGCGCACCCTCAACGTTGCGCTGGGCACCGACGGCCCGGCCAGCAACGACGGCCAGGATATGCTCGAGATGATGCGGCTGGCCGCTTACCTGCAGCGCGCGACTACGCTGGACGAACGCGCCATGCCGCCGCGCCAGGTGATCGAGATGGCGACGGCGGCCGGCGCGCGCGCCGCCGCAAGTCCGCCTCTGCGCGCAGGAGAACCGGCCGATTTGGTCATGTTGGACTTCGACGCCGCGCACATTCAGCCGGTCGGCGATGTGCTTGCGGCCATCGTCTACAACGCGCGCGGCAGCGACGTGGATACCCTCATTGTGGATGGTCGCCTGCTGATTCAGGGCAAGCGCGTGCTCGCGCTGGACGAACCGGCGCTGATCGCCGAGTGCCGCGACCGCGCCCGACACCTCGCGCGCCGTGCGGGGATTGAGTAACGCGCGCCGGTTTTCGCGCGGCAGTTCAGCGCATTCCTTCGCTCACCGCCCGTAAGTGGCCGTCATCTTGCGCAGGCGCGCCTGCGCCTCGCCGGTCAACTGATCCCACGTGAAACGCCACTGCCAGTTGCCTTCGGCGCGGCCGGGGAAGTTCATGCGCGCTTCGCTGCCCAGCCCGATCACATCTTGAAGCGTGAGGATCACCGTGTCGGCCACCGACATGAGCAGCAGGCGGATCAGGTCCCAGGTGATCTGGCTGCCGTCGGTGCCGGTGTAGTCCAGCACCTGCTGGCGCGTCTGCGGGTCGAGTTTCTCGAACCAGCTCCGCGTCGTGTCGTTGTCGTGAGTGCCGGCGTAGGCCACCGTGTTGCGCACGTAGTTGTGCGGCAGGAATTCCGACGACGCATCGGCGACGAAGGCGAACTGCAACACGCGCATGCCGGGGAAGCCGAACGCGTCGCGCAGCGCTTTGACTTCCGGCGTGATGATGCCCAAGTCTTCGGCGATGATGGGCAGGTCGCCCAACGCTGCTTTGATCGCCTGAAACAGCGCTTTGCCCGGCCCCTTTACCCAGCGCCCGTTCACGGCGGTTGGCTCATCGGCCGGCACTTCCCAGTACGACTCGAAGCCACGGAAATGGTCAATGCGCACGTAGTCGAACAGGGCAAACGCCGAGCGGCAGCGCTCGATCCACCAGGCGTAACCCTGCTGCGCCATCACGTCCCAGCGGTAGAGCGGGTTGCCCCAGCGCTGGCCGGTCGGGCTGAAGTAGTCCGGCGGCACGCCGGCGATCACCGTCGGGTTGCCGCGCTGGTCGAGGTAAAAAAACTCGCGGTGCGACCATACGTCCGCGCTGTCGAAAGCGACAAAGATGGGAATGTCGCCGATGATCTTGACGCCCTTCTGATTGGCGTAGCGTTTAAGGGCGGACCACTGCTGGAAGAACTGGAATTGGTAGTACTTTTGCTTGTGTATTGCGTTAGCCAGTTGGTTGCGAGAGCGCGCGAGCGCGGTGGGCGCGCGGCGAGCGACGTCGTCCTGCCAGGTCGTCCAGGGATCGCCGGCGTGAGCGTCTTTCAGCGCGATGAACAGCGCGTAGTCATCCAGCCAGGCGGCGTTCGCATCGCAGAACGCTTCAAACGCCTCGTGCTGCTCGGTCGAGGCATATTGCATGAAGTGGATATACGAGCGATGCAGAAGGTCAAACTTGTAGTCAATCACATCGCCATACTCCACTCGGTCGGCCGGGAAGTCCGGCGCGTCCTTCAAATCGTCCCAGGCGAGCGCGTTCTCGCGCGCCAGGCGTTCTAGGCTGATGAGCAACGGGTTGCCGGCAAAAGCGGAGAAGCACTGATAGGGCGAATCGCCGTAACCGGTCGGGCCGAGCGGCAGCACTTGCCACAGCTTCTGGCCCATCTCGGCCAGCACATCAACGAAGCGATAGGCGTCGTCGTTGAATTCGCCGATTCCGAAGCGACCCGGCAACGATGTGGGATGGAGGAGAATGCCGCTTGCTCTTTCCATGATGCTCCTGATAAGTGCAGCGCTCCAAGGAGACGCTAAGCAATTGTAACCATGGTTCCGCGCTGTGGCCGTACAATCTGGCCGTGCAACGCTCCACCCACGCGCAGATAGCGATGGCAGGCGACGACGCCGCAGCGGTCTTGCCGCGCGGCAAGCCGCTGTGGCGCAGCCTGCTCGAGACTCTCATCGCCGCCGGCATCGTCGTGTTGCTCTACAGTTTCTTCTTCACCTCTGTCGAGATAAAGGACGAGCGCATGACTCCCACGCTGCGCGCCGACCAGCGCGTGCTGGTCAGCCGGCTGCCCTACCGACTGACGACGCCCCAGCGCGGCGATGTCGTCGCCGTGCGCAACCGCATAGACCCTGCTCGCATCGAGTTGCACCGGGTGATCGGCTTGCCGGGGGATGTGCTCGACATTCGCGGCGTGCAGGTATCGGTGAACGGATTGCCGCTGCGCGAGCCATACTTACTCGAAGGGCGTGAGCGCCTGAACCTCGACGCGACGACCGTAGGGCGGTATCGCCTTGGCCGAGATGACTATTTCCTGCTTAACGACAACCGCGCCGACCTCAGCGACAGCCGCTCGTTCGGCGCGTTCTCACGCGATCAGATCGTCGGTCGCGCCTGGTTGATCTATTGGCCGCCGCAGAACTTTGCCGCCGTCGCCCACACACAGCCGACGCGCGGCGAGCCGTGATTTATCCATCATGCGAGCGCCGCTCATCAACGAGACGCCTTCACCGCTGGTTAATGCCGCATTCGGCCAGCAGGGCAAAGCGTTTGGGCTGAGTCATGGCCGTCGTAGTGTATGGGGAGCGAGCAGGCGTTGCGCCGTTCACTCTTCATTTGTGTGCTTCG
>JBKBID010000007.1:0-46591 GCA_046299515.1 Thermoflexales bacterium
CCCTTCACGGCGCGGTCGGTCATCTCGCCATCGCGCAGGATGGCAAGCACCTCGGTATCGCGGGCCAGCTCGCCGTATGGGTCATAGATTACGCCGCCTTCGGCCAACTTACCGTCGGCGCGCAGCGTCTCGAAGGCTTCGCGATAGGCGCGCGCGGCGTCGTAATCGCCGGCGAACCTCTCCTGTCCGGCGGCGCGGGCGACCTCCTTGGCGCGTTCGCGGGCCGCCTGAAAGCCGGCCTCATCTACGGTCAGGCCGCGCTCTCTGGCCACGTCGCGCGTGATCTCGAACGGCAGGCCATAGGTGTCGTAAAGGCGAAAGGCGACGTCGCCTGGGATCACGCGAGATGGCAGGCCGGCGACTTCTTGCTCAAGCCGCTCCAGCCCTTGGTCGAGCGTGCGGGCGAAGCGTTCCTCCTCGGTCTGGATGGTGCGCAGGATGTGATCGCGGCGATTAACCAGCTCGGTGTAATGCTCGCCCATCTTCTCGATCACCGATTCGGCGACTTGGTACAAGAACGGCTCGCGCAGGCCGAGCTGTCGCCCGAAGCGCATGGCGCGGCGCATGACCATGCGCAACACGTAGTTGCGGCCCTCGTTGCCGGGCAACACGCCATCGCCGATGAGGAACGCCGCCGCGCGCGCGTGATCGGCGATCACGCGGTAGGCGACGAGATGCTCGCGGCGCTGCGCGTCGGTTTGGCGCGCCAACATTTGCACGCGATCCATCAGCGGCAGGAACAGATCGCTGTCGTAGTTGCTCTCGCCGCCCTGCAACAGGCGCACCAGGCGCTCGAAGCCCATGCCGGTATCCACGCCGGGTTTGGGCAGCGGCGTGAGCTTGCCGCTCTCGTCGCGGTCGAACTGCATGAACACCAGGTTCCACACCTCGACCGTGGTCTCGTTCGGGTCGTCGTCGTTGTTGACCCAGCGGGCGTCGTTATCTTCAAGCCTGCCGGTGAAGTAGTGTATCTCGCTGTTCGGCCCGCATGGGCCGGTCGGCCCCATGCTCCAAAAGTTGTCCTTCTCGCCGAAGCGCAAGATGCGCGACGCTTTGATGCCGACTTTCTGCCAGAGGTCATACGACTCGTCGTCGTCCTCGTAGATGGTGAACCACAGCCGCTCACGGGCAAAGCCATACTCGCGTTCCAGCAGCTCCAGGGCGAACCGCATGGCGTCCGCTTTGAAGTAATCGCCGAACGAGAAGTTGCCCAGCATCTCGAAGAAGGTATGGTGGCGCCGGCTCGGCCCGACGTTCTCCAGGTCGTTGTGCTTGCCGCTTACGCGCATCACCTTTTGGGCGGTCACCGCGCGCGTGTAATCGCGCTTCTCCAGCCCGAGGAACACGTTCTTGAACTGGTTCATCCCGGCGTTGGTGAAGAGGATGGTTTTGTCGCCGTATGGGATGAGCGACGACGACGGCACATGGCGGTGGCCGTTGCGCACGAAGTAGTCTATAAACGTCTGGCGAACCTGATTGCTGAGCATGTGAACGAATTATAAGGACGAACCTATCCTCTTTGCGCGGGGAGGGTGGCGGGTCATTTCGCGGCGTTCGTGCTATATACTGCCAGTCGCATTGATCTCCCGAAACACAGCGCGCGCGATCCTCGTAGGGCTGACGATCAGCCTGATCGTCGGCCTGATCGTCGTCGCCGGTTCGGCGTTAGCGCCCTTCTTCATCGGCGGCGTGCTGGTCTACCTGCTGCTGCCGGTCGTCAACTGGTTAGACCGCTGGATGCCGCGCTGGGCCGCCATTTTGCTGCTGTATGCCGTGGGACTGCTCGTCGTGATCACGCTCCTGATTCTGCTGCTGCCGCCGCTGATCAGCCAGACCATCCGCCTCACAATCAACGTCGCTCGGCCGGACCAGTTGGAGCAGCTCATTACGCAGGTCGTGGACTGGTACCAGACCAACGTCCCAAGAGAATTCCAATCGCCGCTAGAGCAGATTCTGCGTGGCAGCCTGCCCGGCATTCAAGCCAACCTGAGCACGCTGGCCACGACGACCGCGACCTTCCTGCTGCGGCAAATCCGGCAGGTCTTTAGCTGGTTGTCGTTTGTCGTTGGCCTGCTGATCGTGCCGATTTGGGCGTTCTATGTGTTGAACGACGCGCGCAAGGTGCGCCTGTTCATCAACCGTCAGTTGCACTATCGCGCCCGCGCGGATTTTTGGAACGTATGGAGCATCCTCGACCGCGCGCTCAGCGCCTACATTCGCGGTCAGCTCTTCCTGGCGCTGATCATCGGCATTGCCGCCGCCATCAGCCTTTTGGCGATCAACTTGCTGCCGGGCATGAAGGTGGATTACATCCTGCCGCTGGCGCTGTGGGCCGGCGTCGCCGAGCTGGTGCCGATGATCGGCGCGACGCTGGGCGCGATCCCGGCCGTGATCGTCACCCTGTTCGTCGGGGGCTTGCCCTCAGCGTTGGCCGTGCTCATCGCTTTCACCATCGTCCAACTGGTCGAAAACAACCTCTTAGTGCCTCGCGTGATCGGCGACAGCGTAGGCGTGCATCCGGCCATCCTGATCATCATGCTGGTGATATTCGGCAAGCTGTTCGGCTTGCTCGGCGTGAT
The DNA here is from genome assembly GCA_046299515.1 of Thermoflexales bacterium. Lineage (GTDB taxonomy): Bacteria > Chloroflexota > Anaerolineae > J036 > Brachytrichaceae > JAAFGM01. Next base: position 2,580 of record JBKBID010000007.1, read on the forward strand.
CGTGGCGGCGCCGGCCACCGCCGCCGCGCGCGATCTCTACCGCTACGCTTACCATCGGTTAAACAACCGCTCGCCTGCCGAAGCGCGCGCCTTGGTGCTGTCGCCGGCCAAGCCGGTCGCGCGGCCGGCCCGCCGGCCGGCCGCCGCAGCCCCAGCGCGCGAGCAGCCGCTGCCCTAACGCGCATCCCCAAGGCAAGCGTGATACCATCACGCGACAATGTGGTTCTTTCGCGCCCCCACCCTTGTTCACGGCGAAGACGCGCTGCAACACCTCGGCGAGTTACAAGGCAACCGCGCGCTGATCGTCACCGACCCCGTTATCCGACGGGCCGGCCTGCTGGCGCCCGTGCTGGATGCGCTGGCCGCGACGGGCATGCAACTTGCGACGCATGACGACGTCGAGCCGGAGCCATCGCTGGCGACCATCCAACGCGGCGCGCAGGTCATGCAGCAGTTCGCGCCCGATTGGATCATCGCCGTCGGCGGCGGCAGCGCCATGGACGCCGCCAAGGCGATGTGGGTGTGCTACGAAAATCCCGACATTGACCTGGAGGCGCTCAGCCCGCTAGAGCCGATCGCGCTGCGCCGCAAGGCGCGCCTGGTCGCCATCCCCACCACCGCCGGCACGGGCAGCGAGGCGACATGGGCCTTCGTCATCACCATCCCCGGCGACCCGCCGCGCAAGCTGGGCAGCGGCCATCCGCTGGCTGTGCCCGACCTGGCCATTGTGGATCCGCGCATGACGCGCCCCGCCCCGCCCCGCGTCACCGCCGATAGCGGCATGGACGCGCTCACCCAGGCCATCGAGGGCTATCTCTCCACTTGGGCAAACGACTACACCGACGGGCTGTGCCTCGTCGCTGCTCGGTTGGCGCTAGACCACCTGGCGCGCGCCTATCACAACCCCGACGACGCGGCGGCGCGCGAGAAGATGGCCAACTGCGCAGCCATCGGCGGGCTGGGCTACATCAACAGCATGGTCGGGCTGGCGCACTCGATGGGGCACGCGCTCGGCGCGATCTTCCACCTGCCGCACGGTCGCGCCGTCGGGCTGTGCCTGCCCTACGTCATCGCCTTCTACGCCAGCCCGGCGCGCCCGACCGAGGTGAAGACGCGCTTCGTCGAGCTGGCCCGCTTTTGCGGGCTGCGCGGCGACGACGAACCGTCCGCAGCGCAGGCGCTGATCGAGCGCATCCGCGCCCTGGCTGCCGAGATCGGCCAGCCGCTGACCATCGCCGAAGCCGGCATCGCGCCGGCCGATTTTGAGCGCCGGCTCGATGCGCTGGTGGACAACGCGATGAACGACACGGTGATCTTCGCCTCGCCGCGTCAGCCATCGGCAGACGAGTTGCGCGCGCTCTTCGCGTGCGCCTTCCACGGCAGGCCGGTCGAATTTTGATTGACGCGGACGATGCGCATCGCGCTGATCAGCTTTCACACCTCGCCGCTGGCGACGCTGGGCGGCAAAGACACCGGCGGCATGAACGTGTTCGTGCGCGAGGTCGCGCGCGAACTCGGCCGGCGCGGCATCGCCGCCGACGTGTTTACCCGCAGCCAGAGCGCGCAATCGCTGCGCATCGACCCGCGCCTCGGCCCGAACGTGCGCGTGATCAACGTGCCGGCCGGCCCCGAGTCGCCTATACCCAAGAACGATCTGCATCAATTCGTCCCCGCCTTCACGGAATGGATCTGTCGCTTCACGCATGAAGCATCGCGCCTGCGCAACGCCTATGACGCGATTCACGCGCACTATTGGCTCTCCGGCCTGGTGGCCGAGGCGCTGCGCGCATGTTGGGGCGTGAAGTTCGCCATCACCTTCCACACCTTGGCCGAGCTGAAGAACCAGATCGCGCAGCGCGACCAGGAGCGGGAGAGCGAAATTCGGTTGCGCAGCGAATGTCACCTGTGCAGCGTGGCCGACCGCATCACGGCCAACACCAGCGTCGAGAAGCAACAACTCGTGCGCTTCTACGGCGCCGGCTCCTCGCGCATCCGCATCGTCCCGCCCGGCGTGGACCTCTCGCGCTTCCACCCCATCGAACAAAGCTACGCCAAATCGGTTGTCGGCATCCCAGCATCGCATCGCATGATCCTGTTCGCCGGACGAATCGAGCGGCTGAAGGGCATAGACACGCTGTTCAAAGCCATGGCGCTGCTGAAGGCCAAGCGCGACGACTGGAACTGGGACAACCTATGCGTGACCGTCATCGGCGGCGATCCCAGCGCCGCCGGCCAGCGCGAGAACGAGGAGATGGCTCGCCTGCACGAGCTGCGCGACGAACTCGGCCTGGGCGAGCTGGTGATCTTCCTCGGCGCGCGCGACCAGGACGTTCTGCAGTATTACTACGCCGCCGCCGAGATGCTGGTGATGCCATCGCATTACGAGTCGTTCGGCATGGTCGCGCTCGAGGCGATGGCCTGCGGCACGCCGGTGATCGCGTCGGACGTGGGCGGGCTGAGCGTGCTGGTGCAACACAACAAGACCGGCCTGCGGGTGAAGGTGAACGACCCGGCAGCATTAGCCCACGCTATCGAGCAGCTCATGGATGACGACATCCGCCGCCGGCGCATGGGCCATGCCGCCTCATGTTACGCTGAAGCCTACGCCTGGCCGCAGGTCGTAGACAAGCTGCTGGGGGTGTATCGGGAGCTGGCGGAGATGGGCCGCTAACCGCCCGCGAGAGAGACAACGTCGCCCTTGGCGCTCCCGATTCAACTACAATCAATCTCATGCCAGTCCGCGGAATCAGCTACGTCGCCGTATGGTCAAAGGACCTGGCGGCTAACCGGCACGTCTTCGCAAACGTGCTGGAACTGCCCATCGCTTACGAAGACGAGGACATCGTCGTGTTCGAGACCGACGGCGCTCAACTGGTATTGCAGCGCGCAACCGGCGCCGACGAGCGTCTCGACGGCACGATTCAATTCGGCTTCAACGTCACCGAACTAGAGGCGCTCACGCGGGCTTTAGTCGAGGCGGGTCAGACCATCGAGCTGGATCAAGAAGACCTGGGCATGAAGCAGCATGTCACCGTCCTGCGCCTGCCCTCCGGCCAATCGGTCGAATTCATCGGCGAGTAGCCCGGCTTAATCCTGCAAGATGCGCTCCAGGTCGGCGCGCGTCAGGCGATAGGGATGCCAACCCTGCAGGCGCATCGCGCCCATGCGTTCGTAGAATTCGATCGCCGGCGTGTTCCAGTGCAACACTTGCCACTCCATCCGCCCGCACCCTGCGTCGCACGCCACTTTGGCGCAATGCTTGAACAACGCGGCGCCGATCCGCTGCGAGCGGTATTCGGGCAGCACAAAGATATCTTCAAGATACAGCGATGGCAGCGCCAGGAAGGTTGAGTAGGTGAAGAACGTGATCGCGTAACCCACCGGCCGGCCGTCCACCTCGGCCAGCCAGGCGTCGAATCGCGGCGACTCGCCGAACGCATCACGCTTCAGCCGTTGGCGCGCCGCCTCGTCCGGGCGCGGCAGCCGCTCATAATCGGCCAACGCGCAGATCAGCTCACACAACACTTCGCCGTCCACCGGCGTAGCCTTGCGAATCTTCACCATCGCGCGCGCTTTGTGCGCCGACGCGGACGCAGACCTCGTCATCCACACTCCTCCATCCACAAAAGGGCGCAGCGGAACTCGTCGGGATTGTATCTGAAGGGGTGTGATACAGTCGCGCGCGATGAGGACAAGGACGAAGCCGCGCACGCTCTGCTTAATCGCCTGCATGTTGGCGCTCGCCGCGTGCGCCGACTTGCCCCGCGTAGACCTGGGCGATCTTGTCGGCGTAGGCGAGATCGCGCGCCTGGCGGCCACGCCGGCCGTGGTCGTGCCGGAGGGCGCGCCCACCGCCCCGCCGCCGACGGTCTCGACGGCTGCGCGCGTTAAGCAGCGGACGAAAATTCGCGTCGGCATTCGCTACGACGCGCCGCCGCTGTCGCGCGTGAATGCCGATGGCGAGCTGGAAGGCATGGATGTAGATTTGGCGCGCGAGTTCGCCCGCCGCTGGCTGGGCAGCGAGCGCAACGTCGAATTTGTGCAGGTCACGTCGCAATCCGCGCCGAGCAAAGTGAAGAACCGCGAGGTGGACCTGGCGCTCGGCGGCCTGATCCACACCCGATCGGCCGAAGCAGAAGTGGACTTTGGCCTGACGTATCTCTATGATGGCGAAGCGCTGCTGGTGCGGGCCGGCGAGTTCGCCGACTTCCCCAGCCTGGCCCGGCGCACGGTCACGTATATAGACTTTCCCTCGGCCGTCGCGCTTGGCGATGCGCAGAGCACCGCAAACATCACCGTATCGCTTCAGTCGCGCAACTCGTATCGCGCCGCAGTCAACGACTTGCTGGCCGGCGCAACCGATGCCGTAGCCGGGCGGTGGCGGCGGCTGCGCGCCACAGCCGCCGGCAACCCGGCGCTCGCCATCGCCGGCGTGCTCACGGTCGAACCGGTCGCCATCATGCTGCCTCACAACGACTCCGATTGGGCCGACCTGGTCAACCTTACGCTGACTGCGATCGTCGCCGACGGCACCTTCGGCGCACTCCACCAGAAGTGGTTCGGCGCGCCGCCCGACCCGATCAAGGCCATCGCTCAACCCGCCGCGCTGCAACTGGTCAGCCTGCCGGATTCGATCGCGCCGCGCGACACGCTGAGCGTGATCCGCCAATCCGGCGTCGTGCGCGTCGGCTTCGACCCACAAGCGGCGCCGTTCTCGGTCGCCGACGCGAACGGCGAGCCGTCGGGCTACGAAGTTGAACTGGTGCGCGAGATGGCGCGCCGCTGGTTCGGCAACCCGGCGCAGGCGCAATTCACGCCGCTGCCGGCGGATCAATTCGCCGCAGCGCTCGCCGACGGCAGGGTCGCGATGGCCATCGGCGGCGTCCGGCGCACCGGCGCGAACGAGCGCGTCATGGACTTCAGCATCACCACGTTCATGTCAGCCGATACGCCGCTGGCGATCGCCCTGCCCACAAATGATTCGGCTTGGAGAGACCTGGTGAACCTGACGTTGCAAGACATGCGGGCCGACGGCCGATATGCCCGCATCTTCACCCGGTGGTTCCCCGATCAGCCCATCAACGAGATCACGCGCTGGCCGGGCAGCGAGCCGAGCATCGCATCGCTGCTGGCCGGCAACTGAGGGGGCATCGCTCCAGACCCGGGCGCATAGGCCGGCGGCGCAGCCGGGCATCCGGTTCGCTTGCAGTTGGCGCGGGTGGCCGCCGCGCACGGCATCACACCTTCTCCACGACCAACAGATGCGATAGCCCGAAGGCGCGCAACGGCGACGATTCGAGCCGATGCGCCACAGCCCGCAAGGCCCGGCCGGCGGCGCCGGCGCGCGCGACGATGTTGTCGAAGCCCGGATACACCTGCGTGTGCAAGACCAGGCGCACGGGCGCGCCGTCGAACAGCGCGCGCAGTTGTCGCGACGTATAGGCGCGCACATGGGGCGCGAGCGCGTTGCGAATCGCGTCCGGCAACCAGTTCACCAACGGCTTGTTGCCGAAGTGATATTGGCCGCGCCAATAGATGCCGTGCGTCTCGAAGGGATACAGCCGGTTGGGCGCAAAGATCACCGCCCGGCCGCCGGGGCGCAGCACGCGCGCAATTTCGCGGCAAGCGGCGCGGTCGTCCTCCACGTGTTCGAGCACCTCATTGCTGAACACCACGTCGAACGCATTATCCGCAAACGGCAGCCGCTCGGCCGCAGCGGCCAGCAGCCCCGCCACCCCCGCCGCGCGACCGGTCTGCAGCCGCTCGATCTCGATATCGAAGCCGAACACGTGCGGCGTGTAGCGGCGGATCTCACGCACATAGGCGCCGATGCCACAACCGAACTCCAGCACGCGCTTGCCGGCTAGCGGCGCCGCTGCGTTCAGCATGGCCAGCCTGCGCTCCTGACCCGCGCGCCACACGAACGATGGATTGCCGCGTTCGGCGGCTTTCGCGGTCAAGGCGCGCAAGGCATCAGACGATTCGCTCATCGGCGTCTGGAGATTGTAACGGCGCTTCGGCCCAACGGCACAGGGCAGACCTCTGCCATCCTATAATCCATTCAAGATGAACATCTCCCTGGACGGCAAAGTCGTCGCCATCGCCGGCGCGGCCGGCGGCCTCGGCCCAACGGTCGCCGCGGCCTTCGCGCGCGCCGGCGCAGCGCTATCGCTGGTTGACCGAGACGCATCTAAGCTCGACGCGCTCATCGCGTCGCTCGGCGCGCCGCCGGGAAAGCACCATCAGGCTACGGCGGACCTGCTGGACGCGGAACAGACGCGCGCGTGGGCGGAGCAGATCCGGCAAAGATACGGGCGCGTGGACGCCGTGCTCCACCTCGTCGGCGGCTACCGCGGCGGACAAAAGATCGCTCAGTTCCCCGACGATGACTGGGCGCTGCTGAAGCAGCTCTTGATCGAGACGACGTGGAACGTCATGCGCGCCTTTGTCGAGCCGCTCAAAGCCAGCCGCGGCCGCTTCATCCTGGTGTCCTCGCCGCAGGTCCAGAAGCCCTCTCACACGAACGCCGCCTATGCGGCCTGCAAGGCGGCCGGCGAGACGCTCACCCTGGCCTTGGCCGACGAATTGCGGGGCAGCGGCGCGACCGCCAACATCATCGTCGTCAATGCCATCCTCACGCCGCAGATGCGCGCCGAGAGGCCCGACGCCGACTACGCGCAGTTCACCGCCGCCGAGGACATCGCCGGCGCGATGTTGTATCTGTGCTCCGACGCCGCAGCCAACATGAACGGCCAACGGCTGTCGCTCTTCGGCGCCCGATGAAGTTCCTTGACCGCGTGACATTGCTCATCCGCTCGACCGTGGGCGGCGCCTCCCGCAGAGGCCCATCGCAAGCCTCGTCCAACCGCCGCCGCGACCGGTTGCTGGAAGAGGCGCAGGCGCAACTGGAGAGCCTGCGAGAGGACTTGGCCGAGGCGGAACGGCGAGGTGACAGAGCCCTGGCCGACCGGCTGAGGGATGAGATCGCCGAGCTGCGGCGCTTGTTGGATGAAGTAGAGGCCCGTCAGCGGCGCGCGCAGCCACAGCCGCGCTCGTCTCCGGTGCCCCAGCCATCTCCAACTCCGAGCGCGGCTCAGGCCGAGGAGGGCACGGCCGCGCCGGATGCGCAGCTCGACGAGACGCGGATCGCCGATCAGCTTCGCAAGCTGCGCGAGGGGCGATGAGCGCTCAGTCTATGCGATACCCCACCCCGCGCACGGTCTGCAGGTGTTCGGGGCGCGAAGGGTCTTTCTCGATCTTCTCGCGCAGCCAGCGCACATGCACATCCACCGTGCGCACGTCGCCGTCGAAGTCGTAGCCCCACACCTGCGTGATGAGAAATTCGCGCGAGAGCACGGCACCTTTGTTGCGCATGAGCGTGGCGAGCAGCTCGAACTCCTTGTGACTGAGCTTGATCTCTTTGTCGCCCAAGAAGACGCGCCGCGAGACCAGGTCGAGCTGCACGTCGCCGGCCCGCAGCAAGCTCTCCATGCGCTTGGGCGTGCGCCGCAAGGCGGCTCGAATGCGCGCGGTCAGTTCGGGCAAGCTGAATGGCTTCACCACGTAATCGTCGGCGCCGTTATCCAATCCGATCACGCGATCGATCTCACCGGCGCGCGCGGTCAGCAGGATGATCGCCATGTCCGATTCGCGCCGCAAGATGCGACACAGCGACAGACCATCCAGGCCGGGCAGCATCACGTCCAACACGCAGATGTCCGGTTGCTCCCGCCGCGCAATCTCCAAACCGTCATCGCCACTGGTGGCCGTGATGACCGTGTAGCCCTCGCTCTCCAGGTGTCTGGCCAGTAAATCGAGCAGGATCGTTTCGTCTTCGACAATCAGAACCTTGGGCATATCGGCGTCACTGTCGCATGCGCAGGCCTGATTGGCGATTCGCCTCGGCTGCGCAACGACGGCACATCACTCGGTCGGACCGGGCTTGTAATCCCCTAGCTCCGCAGTCGCGGCGAAGATCACGCGTTCGCACAAGTTAGTCGCCCTATCGGCGATGCGCTCCAGGTTATGCGCAACCCAGAGCAGATACGTTGATTGCGTAATCGTCTTCGCATCCTGCATCATGAACGTCAACAACTCGCGCAGAACCTGCACATATAGCTCGTCTACTTCTTGGTCATGCGCGACGATAGCCTTCGCAGCCTCGGCGTCTATCTGCACGAACGCATCCAGCGCGTTGCGAATCATTTCGCAAGCAATCTCTTGCATGCGCGGGATGTCAATGAGCGGTTTGACCAACGGCTCGTCGCCGATCCGAATGGCGATGGCGGCGATGCCGCTGGCGTGATCGGCGATGCGCTCCAGTTCGCCGGCCATGTGAATGGCGGCGACGATGTAGCGTAGGTCTTTCGCCGCCGGCTGTTGCGTCGCAATCGCGCGCACACACTCAGACTCGACTCGATAACGCAGCGCATTGACGCGCTGATCCGCCTCGACCACTTGGTGCGCCAGCGACAGATCACGGTGCTTGAGCGCGCGAACAGAATTGGCGATTTGCTCTCCGACAAGGCTGCCCATGCGGAGAATGTCATTGCGAATTTCAGCGATGTCGTGATCTAGCGCCGAGCGCATGCGTGGAGCACTTGACATGTTGATTCACTTGTATAGACGCATCCTGTTAAGCGAAAGTTAACAAATAAAAAAGGAAAAGTAAAGCGGCGCGCACGAATGACTTAACCTGAAATTCACTCTGATTTCACACTGCTGCGCTATGTTTACCGCAGGATGACCAGACAACTCCTTGATGAGACAATCGCTTACCTGAGGAAGGAGCTGACGAGCATTCATCACGACTTGACCTGGGCAGATGGGGCGCAAGCCGAATCCTTCCGCATGCGGCAAATTCGTCTGCTCGCGGAGCTGGATCGCCTGGAGGCGCTGCGACGGACGATGGCCGCGCCGGTCACGATGCGCACCCCCGCATCCTCAACGACATATTCCGCCGGCAGCATTTCGGCCGAATGATAAACAAAGAGCAAACTCCCCTGGCCGTGGAGTTTGCTCCTTTTTGCCCCTACGCAGATTCGAACTGCGATCTACGGCTCCGGAGGCCGGCGCTCTATCCATTGAGCTATAGGGGCGCGGCTTGTCCCCGCTTTTGATTGTAGCAGCAATTGGGCGCGCGTTCAATGGCGCTGGCTATAATCTGCGGCGCTTCACAACGCACCATGTCACTGGCAGTCCTCAAATTTGGCGGCACGTCCGTCGGCGACGGCGCCGCGATCCGTCAAACCGCACAGATCGTCCGCGATGCGACCACGCGCTGGGACCATGTGGTGGTCGTGACATCCGCGATGGGCAAATCGGCCGACCCGCGCGATGCGCTCAAAGTGACCGACCTGCTGCTCAACGCGGCCCGCTCAGCCGCCGCCGGCGACGGCGAGAGTTACCCGCGCGCCCGCCGCATGTTGGCCGACAAGCACCACGCCGCAATCGAGGCGACCATCAGCAACGCTGACGAGCGCCAACGCATCGGCGAGGAGATTGACCAACTGCTCAGCGGCTTTGAGATGCTGTGCGCCAGCGTGCGCGTGCTGGGCGAAGTCACCCCGCGCGCGCTCGACGCCATCGCCGGCCTGGGCGAACGCATGGCCGCCCGCATCCTGGCCGGCGCCATCCGCAGCGTTGGCGTGATGGCCGAGCCGCTCGACGCCACCGAATTCATCATCACCACCGACCGTTACCAATCGGCCGCGCCGCTGATGGGGCCCACGTGCGAGCGGACGACCGCGCGATTGATGCCGTTGTTGCAGGCCGGCGTGACGCCGGTCGTGACCGGCTTCATCGGCGCCACGCTATCCGGCGTGCCCACCACGCTTGGGCGCGGCGGCAGCGACTACAGCGCCAGCATCGTCGCCGCAGCGCTGAACGCCGACGAGGTCTACAACTACACCGACGTGGACGGCGTCCTGTCCGCCGACCCGCGCATCGTGCCGGACGCGCGCACCATCGCGGTGCTGACCGCGCAAGAGATGAGCGAACTGGCTTACTTCGGCGCATCGGTGCTGCATCCGATGACGATTGCGCCGCTGGTGGAAAAAAACATCCCGCTGCGCGTGAAGAACACCTTTAACCCGACGCATCCGGGCACGCTCATCGTGCACCGCAGCGACCTCGCGCCGAGCGACAGCGTGATCAAGGCCGTGACCGCCATCAAGGACGTGAGCATGATGACCGTGTCGGGCGGCGGGCTGAAAGGCGTGCCGGGCATCGCCGGGCGGACGTTCATGGCCGTGGCGCGCACCAACACCAGCGTGCTGATGATCTCGCAAGCGTCATCCGAGCAAAATATCTGCTTCGTCATCCCCAAAGCCGCCGCGCCGAGCGTGGCCGCCGAACTGAGCGCCGAATTTCGCCAAGAAATGGAACACGGCGAGATCAACCCGATCGAGACGTTCGACCAGGCGTCCATCATCACCGCCGTCGGGATGGGCATCAGCGAGACGCCTGGCGTCAGCGGCCGCGTGTTCAGTGCGCTGGGCGCGCAGAAGATCAACGTGTTTGCCATCGCGCAGGGGTCTTCCGAATGCGCGATCAGCATGATCGTAGCCGCCGACCGCTGCGACGAGGCCGTGCGCGCCGTGCATGCGTTGACCAAAAGCTAAACATCGGAGAAGGAGTTCGCACCTATGATCAACTGGAAAGCCTTGTTGGCTGAATTCATCGGCACATTTGCGCTGGTCTTCATCGGTTCGGGGGCGGTGTGGTTCGCTAAAACCGCGCCCGGCTACGCGGCGGGCCCGATTTTGCCCGCCCTGGGTCACGGCCTCGCCGTGATCTTCGCCGCCTACTCAATCGGCAAAGTCAGCGGCGCGCATCTCAATCCGGCGGTGACGACCGCCATTGCCATCACCGGCAACATGGACTGGGTCAAAGCCGCAACGTACATCGTCGCGCAAGTCATCGCCGGCCTGGTCGCGGCGCTGGCGCTGAACGCCATTCTGTCGCCCACGGCGCAAGGCAGCGCGGCGGCTAACTTCTTCGGCGCGTTCAGCTACAACACGGCCGTCACCAACTCCATCGGCGCGCTGTTCACCGAGGCGATCTTGACGTTCTTCCTGGCTTTTGTGGCGGTGATGGGCGCGGCTTACGGCAAAGCGGGCGATTTCGCCGGCCTGGCCATCGGCCTGACGTTGGCCATGGTGATCCTGGGCGGGGGTGGCATCAGCGAGGCCGGCGTGAATCCGGCGCGCTCGATCGGCCCGGCGATCGTGGCCGGCAGGCTGGACAACATCTGGATTTACATCATCGGGCCCATCCTCGGCGCGGCGGCGGCCGCCGCAGTCGCGCGCTACGGGCTTGACCCGAACGCGCCGCCGCGCACGCCCCCTACGCGCAACACCGGCCGGCGCTGAATCCCCTCGCGCCCGTCGCGCGACGGCCGCGAAGGCGCATAGACCTGCGATACACTTGGTCGCGCGCCTTTGCGGTCGTTTTCCGTCATGAAAAGGTCCTTCGTCGCGCTCGTTGGCCGCCCGAACGTCGGCAAGAGCACCCTGTTCAACCGGCTGATCGGCGAACGCCTGTCGGTGGTGGACGACCGCCCCGGCACCACGCGCGACCGCATTCAGGCGTCGGTCACATGGCGCGGCGTCGAGTTCACCCTGGTGGATACCGGCGGCATCGAGCCGCTGGAGCCGCTGCGCAGCAAGGACAAGCCGGCGCTCGCCGAAGCGTCGGTGGACTTCGTGCGCGAAATCCGCGAACAGGCCGAGATCGCCATCGCCGAGGCCGATGTGCTCGTGTTCACCGTGGACGCGCAGGCCGGACTGACGGCGGCCGACGAAGCCGTGGCCGAAATCCTGCGCAAGCTGGTCGGCCAGCGCCGGCGGCAGGGCAAATCCACGCCGCCCATCATCATCGCCGCGAGCAAGGCCGAGGCGCAAGCCCCGCGCGACGCCAGCGTCGAGTTCTACAAGCTCGGCCTGGGCGAGGTCTACCCCGTCAGCGGCATCCACGGCCACGGCGTCGGCGACTTGCTCGACGCCATCGTTGCGGCCATCCCGCCCCAGCCGGCGGAGGAAGCCGCGCCGGACGAATCGGTCAAGATCGCGCTGGTGGGCCGCCCCAACGTCGGCAAGTCCTCGCTGTTCAATCGTCTCATCGGCGAGGAGCGGGTGATCGTGAGCGACGTGCCGGGCACCACGCGCGACGCTGTTGACACGCGCATCGAGTTCGTGGAAGCGGGAACCGATGGGGCGAGCCGCGACAACGCAGACGCCATGCCCCCCGCGCCGCGTGTGACTCCGATCACCCTGATAGACACCGCCGGCATCCGCAAGCGCGGCAGCATCACCCCCGGCGTGGAGAAGTGGAGCGTGCTGCGCGCGTTCAAGGCGGTCGAGCGCAGCGATGTGGCGCTGCTGTTGCTCGACGCAACCGAAGGCGTGGTCGCCCAGGACGAACACATCGCCGGCTACATCCTCGACGCGAACAAAGGCGTGGTCGTCGTGGTCAACAAGTGGGACTTGATCGAGAGCGCGGAGAAGGTGGCCCGCGCAGCGCGGCCGGTGGAAGGGCTGGGCCTGCTGACGGCCAAGATGCAGGACTTCCTGAAGCTAGTCCAGGAAAGGCTGAACTTCATGGCCTATGTGCCGGTGCTGTTCGTCAGCGCCAAGACCGGCTTTCGCGCCGACCACATCCTGCCGACCGCCCTGCGCGTGAACGAGGCGCGCGCCATGCGCATCTCGACCGGCGACCTGATGCGCATCGTGCGCGAAGCCGGCGAACGGCACGCCCCGCCGACGCGCGCCGGCAGACGCCTGAAGATTTACATGGCGGCGCAAGTGGGGGTCAACCCGCCCACCTTCGTCTTTCACGTCAACGACGCGCAACTGGTTCACTTCACCTACCAGCGCTTCCTGGAGAACCGCCTGCGCGAAGCCTTCACCTTCCTCGGCACGCCGATCCGCCTGATCTTCCGCGGGCGGCGGGATGAGCGCTAGGCGAAGCCCGGCAATCCGAACGCGCCGAGCGCGGCCACAATGGCCGGCCCGATCGCCAGCGCGGGCAGGTAGTTGGCCAGCCGAATCTGCTTCAGGTCAAGCAGGGTGAGGCCGATGCCGATGATGAGCAACGCGCCGGTGGCCGACAGCACGGCCAGCATCGGCGCGGTCAACCAGCCCTGGAGCTGGCCGGCCAGCAGGGCGATGCCCCCCTGCACCACGACGATGGTGATGACGGAGAAGCCCACCCCGACCCCCAGCGACGCCGCAAAGGCCAAGGCGGCGAAGCCGTCGAGCGTGCTCTTGATGGCCAGCAGCGAGTAGTCCCCCCTCAGGCCATCCTGGATCGAGCCGAGGATGGTCATCGGCCCGACGCAGAACACCAGGCTGGCGGCGACGTAGCCGCGAATGAAGCGCGCGGTGCGCTCGGCGTCCTCGCTCTTGGCGAAGCGCCGCTCCAGCGCCGCGCCGAAGCGATGCAACGCGCCGTCAATGTCCATCCACTCGCCGACCACGCCGCCGATGAGAATGCTCAGCAGGATGACGATGAACTTGAACGGCGCGTTCTGCTGGCCGGCCATCGCGTCCACGATGTTGAGGATGGCGTAGCCGACGGTGCTCAGGCCCAGGCCGGTGAGCACCGTCTCGCGCATCCGCGCCGGCAGGCGGTTGCCCAGCGCGACGCCCAGCGCCGCGCCGATCAGCACCGTGACGACGTTCAGGAACGTGCCGACCATCGTTGAGAGGGGCGCGCGCTAATCCTTCACCTCTCTCACCCGCAACTCCGCCTGGTCGAGGAGCTGCGCGCAGTGCGCAACCAACCGTTGACCATGCGCGTAGAGTTCCAGCGATTGATCGAGGGGCAATTCGCCGCGTTCGAGCTGCGCCACAATCGCCTCCAGCTGTTGAAAGGCTTGCTCGAACGTCAGTTGCGCAATGCTCGCTTCGGCGGTCTCCTTTTTGGCCATGCGCGAATGTTACTGCATGGCGCGGCGAACGCCGGCTTCCGCGCCGCAGGCACAGCAGGATGACCGCAACGGTTGAAGGCCTTGGCGCGCATCACGCTACAATGAAACGCTATCCAGGAGGGTGGATGCGCCCCGGTGGGCGTCCTGGTCTTCAAAACCAGTGGCAGGTTGCCCGGCAAGCTGCGGTGAGTTCGACTCTCATCCGCCCTCGTAGCGCGGCGCGTAGCTTGGCTCCCGCCGGCGCTCAATCGGCGAATTCATCTGCGCCCTCGTCTTCCTCGCCGGCCTCCGGCTTGGTCGTCGGCGCAAACTTGACGGCTTGGCCGCTGGCGATGGACTCGCGCACTTGCGCTTCGATCTTGGCGGCGACTTCGGGATGCTCGGCCAGGTAGGCTTTGGCGTTTTCGCGTCCTTGGCCGATGCGCGCGCCGTCGTACATGAAGAACGTGCCGCGCTTCTCGACGATGTTCATGCTGGTGGCCACGTCCAGCATGTCGCCAAGCGTGCTGATGCCCTCGTTGTACATGATGTCAAACTCGGCTTCTTTGAAGGGCGGCGCGACCTTGTTCTTGGTCACGCGCACGCGGGTGCGGCTGCCGGTCACTTCCCCGCCCGACTTGATGGCTTGCACCCGGCGCACGTCCAGGCGCACCGAGGCGTAGAAACGCAGCGCCATGCCGCCGGTCGTGGTCTCCGGGTTGCCGAACATCACGCCGATCTTCTGGCGGAGCTGGTTGGTGAAGATGATGGCCGTGTTGGTCTGCTTGATCACGCCGGCCAGCCGTCGGAGCGCCTTGCTCATCAGCCGCGCCTGGACGCCGGGCTGCATGTCGGTGATCTCGCCTTCGATCTCGGCCTTCGGCACCAGCGCGGCCACCGAGTCAATGATGACGACGTCAATCGCGTTCGAGCGGATGAGCTGCTCGGCGATGTCGAACGCCTGCTCGCCCGTGTCGGGCTGCGAGATGAGCAAATCGTTCACGTTCACGCCGCAGCGCGCCGCGTAGGCCGGATCGAGGGCGTGCTCCATGTCAATATACGCCGCGATGCCGCCGCGCTTTTGCGCCTGCGCCACGACGTGCTGGCAGATCGTGGTCTTGCCCGAAGATTCGGGGCCGTAGATCTCGGTGATTCGCCCGCGCGGGATGCCGCCGACGCCCAGCGCGATGTCCAACGCCAGGCTGCCGGTTGGAATGACATCCACGTTCATCTGGGATGCCTCCCCTAGGCGCATGACTGCGCCATCGCCGTGAGCCTTGAGGATCGAGGCGAGCGCGATGTCGAGCGCCTTCTTCTTTGCGTCTGCTGCCATTTCTCTTCTCCTGGGAGCGCCGCCGGATGTTTGCCAACCTAGGCCGGCCACCCGAACAACTGTTCTAATTATATCCCGTTCGCATCGGTGAGCAAGGCGCTGCCGTTGGGAATGGCGCGCCACTAACGCGCCACCAACTGCTCTCGCTCCGGCCCCACGCTGACCATCGTCACCCGAACGCCGGCCAGCGCCTCGATCCGGGCGATGTAGGCGCGCGCTTCCGCCGGCAGGTCGTCGAAGCGGCGCGCCGATGTGACATCAGCCTTCCACCCCGGCAGCTCTTCGTAAATCGGCCGGCATTGCGCCAGGACCTCACTATCCTGCGGGAAGTCCTCCAGTTGCGCGCCGCGGTATGCGTAAGCCACGCAGATGCGCAGCGGGTCCAGGCCGGTGAGGATGTCCAGCTTGGTGAGCGCTAGCTCGGTCAGGCCGTTCATTTGCGCGGCGTAGCGCAGCGCCACGCCGTCGAACCATCCCACGCGACGCGGCCGGCCGGTGGTCGCGCCGTATTCGTCCCAGGGATTCGCGCCGGTGCCGCGCAAGCGCAGCGCCAGTTCGCCGTCCAGCTCGGTGACGAACGGCCCTGCGCCGACGCGCGTGCAAAACGCTTTCGCCATGCCGACGACGCGCGTGATCGCCTGAGCCGGCGCGCCCAGGCCGGTCAACACGCCGCCGATGGTCGCGTTGGACGACGTGACGAACGGATACGTGCCGTGGTCAATATCGAGCATGACGGCCTGAGCGCCTTCGGCCAACACGCGCTTGCCCTGCGCCAGGGCGCGATGCAGCGTGCGAAAGGTGTTGGCCAGATAGGGCGCGACGCGTCGCGCCGCCTCGGCGTATTGGTCGGCGACCGCTTGGGCGTCGAGCGGCGGACGCCCATATTCGCGCTCGAGCGCGCGATTGACGCGCTGGGTGTGCTCGTATACGGCTTCGGCGAATCGCTCGGGGTCGCGCATCAGCCCGGCGCGCAGCCCCAGGCGCGCCGCCTTGTCGCTGTAGGCAAAACCGATGCCGCGCTGCGTGGTGCCAATGCCGCCTCGCGTCGCCTCGCGCGCGGCGTCGAGCGCGATATGCCCAGGCAGGATGACGTGCGCGGCCTCGCTGATCTGCAGGTTCTCCGGCGTGACCGGAAATCCGGCGGCGACGATCTCATCGCGCTCCTTCAGGAAGTGGATCGGATTGAGCACGACGCCGTTGCCGATGATGTTCAGGCAGCGTTCGCGGAAGATGCCGGCCGGCAGCAGGTGCAACTTGAACACCCGCGAACCGATGGTGATGGTATGGCCGGCGTTGTCGCCGCCGTTGAAGCGCGCGACGATGTCAGCATCCGCCGCCAACGCATCGGTGATCCGGCCTTTGCCTTCGTCGCCCCACTGGGCGCCGAGTAAGACGGTAATGGACATAGGGTTGTGCCTTTCTATCTGGCCTCTGGCCTCTGGCTTCTGGCCTCTGGCCTCTGGCTTCTGGCCTCTGACATCTGGCCTCTGACATCTGGCCTCTGGCCTCTAGTCTCTGGCCTCTCCTGTCGTATCAAGCCGGCCGACGCCGCGCCTCCAGCTCGGCCAAGCCGGCCTCAACTTCGTCGCGCGGCAGGCCGCCCAACAGCAACTCGTGATCCTTGAGCCGCAGCAGTCGCTCGTAAAACGCTATGCCCGCTTCGAGCAGCGATTCGTCCTCCGGCGCGTCCTCGAGCAGGCCATACAGGTCGTCCTCGGCGTCGGCGAAGCGATGAATGCGCTCATGATAGCGGAACAGGCGCTCGCGCGTCGCAAACGGCACGTCGAAATGCGCCAACTTCTCGATCAGCGCGTCCATCCGCGCGATGTCGTCTTTGGCGACGCCGAAGGGCTGCCGCAACAGCGCCTCGAGCAGCACGTTCGCCGCCTTCACATAGCAGGCTTGCGCCGCGTCATATTCGCCGGCCAGGGCGTGCCAGTCGCCGTCGGCGCTCAACAACTCGCCGAGCGCCACGCTTTTATTCATGTCGCCGACCTGGGCGAGGCCGGTCGCCAAGATCAAGTAGTCGTCGGGCGCGTCGCGGACGAACTGCGGCTCCATGCCCAACAGCTCGCGGTAGGCCAGGTCGAGTTGCTCGCGAGCCTCCGCGCGCTTGTCTTCGGTGAGCAGTTGCTTGAGCGCGAGCAAGAATTCGCCGAACTGCTCGATCATGCGTTTGATGTAGTCCTGCGAATAGCGCATGGCAGTCACTTTAGGCCGTTGAGCGCGGCGAAGGCGGCGATCAAGTCTTCGACCGGCGCTTCCGGCGCCGGGCATGGGCCGAGCGGATCTTCGACATCGGCGAGGTTGCCCTGCATGATGCGCAACGCGTTCAGCACGCCGTAGCTGAGGGCCTGCAAGTCGTAACCGCCCTCGAGCACAACGACCATCCTGCCGCCGCACAGCTCATCGCTCAGCTCGCAGAGCGCGCGCATCATGCGCGCGAAGCCGGACAGCGAGACGCGCATGTGCGCCAGCGGGTCGCGCCAATGCGCGTCGAAGCCGGCCGAGACCAGCAGCAGGTTAGGGGCAAACCGCCGCGCGGCCGGGATGAGGATCTCGTCGAAGACCAGCGCGTATCCGAAGTCGCCCGTCTCCGGCGGCAGCGGCACGTTGATCGTCGCCCCGCTCCCTGCGCCCTTGCCGCGCTCATCGGCGGCGCCGCTGCCGGGGTACACCCAGCCGTACTCGTGGATCGAGACATAGAGCACGCGCGGGTCGTCGTAAAAGAGGGCCTGCGTGCCGTTGCCGTGATGCACGTCGAAGTCTACGATCATCACGCGTTCGGGTCGGGCGTTGCGCTGGTTGCGCACGGCCGAAGGCGACCAGGCGTAGTCGTGTTCCGCGTCAATGTCGCCCAGCGCGTGCTTGGCCGCAAACGCGATGTTGTTGAAAAGGCAAAATCCTTCTCCGTGGTCGGCGAAAGCGTGATGCCCCGGCGGCCGCACCAGCGCGAAGGCGCGTCGCACCTTGCCTTTCAAGACGGCCTCGGTCGCGGCAAGGCTGGCGCCCACGGCCATGGCCGCAGCGTTGAAAGATTCGGCCACAATGTAGGTATCGGGGTTGAGCGCGCCGCGACCGCGCTCGCTGAGCGCGTACACCTGCGAGACGTAGCGCGGCGAATGCAGCGCGGTCAATTGCTCAAAAGTGGCCGCTCCAAACGGCAACGCTTCCAGCGAGGTCAGCGCATCTCGCTCGCGCAGCAGGTCCATGATTGCCCGCAAGCGTCCGGCGTGCTCCGGATGCGCCGGCAGGTCATGCGCCAGGAAGATGGGATCGTAGAGATAGCCGACCGCCGGCATGGCAAAATCACCTACCGAGGCCCACGAGCGAGCGGCGCCGTTTGGCCGGATCCTGCAGCACCGCCACCACCAATAAGCTGCCGATGATCAAAATGACGGCGTTGGCCAGAAAAGGCCCGGCGCGATCCCAATCGTAGAGCGCGCCCATCACCAACGGGCCGAACACCTGCCCCATGGATTGCGCCAAGGTGTACAAGCCGAAGCCGATGCCGCGCTGCTTGCCGCCGGTCATGTCGGCGACCATCGCTTGTTCGGCCGGCACAGCCGCGGCATAACAGGCCGCCTCAAGCGTCGCAAAGAGCATGAGCGCGAAGATCGCCATGCCGACGCTGGGGAAGACCATGCTCAAGAAGGGGATGGTGAGCGAAAACAGGCCGCTAGTCGTCAGGCCGATGACCATCGGCGGCTTGCGCCCGACGCGATCCGCGACCTGACCCAGGCGCGAGGGCAGAAACGCCCAGATCAGCGCCGCCGGAATGTAGGCCATCGCAATCAACAGCAGGTTTTGCGTGAGATGATCCTGGATGAAGGTCAGGATGAACGGCGCCAGCCCATAAGATGAGGCGGTGGTCAACGTGACGATCGCCATCAAGACATACAACTGCGGGTCTATCTTCTGCCGAGCGGCTTCCTCGCGCTCCGCCTCGATCAAGGCATATTTGCGCGTCTCCGGCACGGTGCGCACCGCCAGGATGAAGGCGAGCAGCGCCCCGAGCGCATACACCACGAAGATCACCGACCACACCGTTTGATTCAATCGCAACCCGTGCGTGGGGTCAAAACCGAACAGCAGCAGGATGGGGACGGCGATCAACCCGCCGAACAACCCGCCTCGGTATTGCGCCTCCTCGGTATAACCAAAGCTGGAGCCGCGGCCGCCCTGCCGCGCCAGATCCGCCGTAATCGTGTATGAGGAGAGCAGCATCGTGCCCAGCCCGAAGCCCTGAACGGTGCGCGCGATGAAGAGCATGGTCACCGCGAATGACGCATCCGCCTGAATCGCGATTCCGCCCAGCCGGAAGCTGAATTCGCGGGCGAAGATGAACAACACCATCGCCAGCAGCAAAATGCCGACGCCCAGGCGCAAAAAGAACCGGCGGCCGTAGAGGTCCATGCTGCGCCCGATGATCGGCCGGGCGATGGCCATCATGAACGCCGGGATGGCGAACAGCAGGCCCTTCTCCAGGCCGCTGGCGTTGAAGTTGCTCGAATAGATCGGCAGCGCAACGACCAGCGCGGAAGTCGCAAGCGAGGCGAGGCGGATGACGGTCTGCAGCCGGTGTAGGTTACGACGCGCTTCTAGCAGGTGAAGGGGCGCCTTTACGGCATCCCGGACTGTCGCAAGCCCGTCCTGCGCGCTCTCGATTGTCTGCTGCATTAGGCGTGAATTGTAACCGCATCGGCTTTGGCTAAGATGAAGGGCGCATTTCTCTGTAGGGGCGAGACACGGGCAGGCGCAGGCGGCAGCCGCCATACCGCTCGCGCGGACACTTTAGCAGTCACATTCGTCTAAAATAGCGGGCGTGGCGCTACGAAGGCTCAGCCGGCGCGCATTCGCCGCGGCGCTTCTCGTGGGAATCTCCGCCTGCGGCAATCCTCCTCCAAGCGACCTAAAGCCGATGGTAGCGATCATAACTCCGCCGGATGGAGCGCGCTACGAACCCGGCGAAACGATCCCGCTCACGGTCGCCGCCGTCGCCAGCCGAAACGTGGTCCGCGTTGAAATTATGCTCGACGAGCAGATCGTCGCCACGCAGCCGAATCCGCAGCCGTCGCTCACCTTCTCCACGCGCATTGCGTATGCGCCGCGCGCGCAAGGGCGGCTACGACTGCGCGCGGTGGCCGTAGATGCCGCCGGCGTCGCCAGCGAGCCTTATACGCTCACGCTCATCGTCGGCGAGGAGACGCCCGCCGTCCTGCCGCCGATCGAGACCACGCCGGTCGTCGGCGCGGGCGGGTGCGTCCTCACGGCGGCGTTCGTCACAGACGTCAGCATTCCCGACGGCGCATCAATCGCCGCCGGCGCAACCTTTACCAAGACCTGGCGCATGCGCAACACCAGCGGCTGCGATTGGGGCGAAGGCTACACCATCGCTTTCTTCTCCGATACGCCCATGCACCCGACCGGCCGCGAGCCGATCCGGCCGACGCCAAGCAACGGCCTGGTGGATATCAGCGTGCCGTTGACCGCGCCGACGCAGCCCGGCGTTTACACGACCACCTGGCGCCTGAAAGACCCGAACGGGCGGTTCTTCGGCAACCGCGTGTTCGCCGTGATCCGCGTGCCGTGAACGGCCCCGCCGGCGCACCATCACCGCGCATACACGCGCACCTGCCACAGGACGCCGGCGCTGCGGTGAAACCGCAAACGCAGGCCGCCGCGCTCGACGACGGCATCCAACTCCGCGAGGCGATGGACGTAGAACAGCAGCGAATCGCGGCGCAGGCGCTCGAACAGGTTGATGCACCACACGCCGGCGCGCGTCCACCACGCATCGCGCGGGAAGACTAAGCCAAGAACGCGCTGCGCGCGCGCAGCAGCCGCGCCGACCAACTGCGGCATGTCGGGATAGCAGCAGATCACCCGGTCGAGCGTGACGATATCGGCCGGCGCGACTTCGCCGGCCAGCGCGACGAAATCGCCGTGCAGATACGTCGCGCGATCGGCATGGCCCAGTCGCTCGGCTTCCCGACGCGCAGCCGCCAAAAAGGCGCTTGAGGCGTCCACATCCACCGCCGAGCGCGCGCCGGCTTTCAACAGTTCGTGGTGCGCTGCGCCCACCCCTCCGCCGATGTCGAGCAGCGTCGCGCCGGCGACCGGCGTCGCCTCCTGAATGGCCTGCAGGAGCATGCGCGTCGCCCGAACCGGCCCATGCTTGCGGTAGTGCTCCAGGTCGTCCTCGGCATACGAGGCGTCGAAGACGCTCTCGAACGCCTGGCGGCTCGATCCCGCGCAGCACTTCATCCCCGCTCCTCCTCAGCGCGATGACCGACCGAGCAGGCTGCGATGTTCGGCGCGAAGTCATCGAGCATCGCCTGCGGGATGCGCCGAGGCGCGCCGGTGCGCACATCGGCGCACACGCCCAGCACGTTGATGCGCGCGAGCAGCGCGCCGTCGGACGGGCGCATCACCGTGAAGTGACGCATGGCCGTTGCGCGCTTGACCTCGGACAGCCAGGCGACGACTTCGATCTCGTCATCGAACAAGGCCGGCCGCAGGTGCTCGATCCACATGCGCCGGTAGAAAATGCCGACGCCGGCTTCGGCCATGCGCGTGACCGGCCAGCGATAGTGCGCAATGCACCGCATGCCGCACTCCTCGGCCCATTCGGCGTAGATGGCGTTGTTCACGTGGCCGGCCGAGTCGCACTCGCGCCACTGCACCCGCCGGCGCAGGCGATACGCGCCCTCGGGCGGGGGCGGCGCGGACGGGAACTTCTCGCGAGCAAGGCATCGCTCGGGCAAACCTTCGGGGAAGAAGGCGCGGATCAGCTCATCCGGTATCGCGGCAGGCTTCTGCGTCGCCGCATCGAGAAAAGCCCAATCCGTAGTCGCCCGGGCGATGAGCGCGCCCGTCGTCGTCGAGCGCAGCTCGTAGGCGCGGCGCGAGGTGACGCGCCGGAAGTCGGCCACCCAGGTTTTCACCACAACCGTGTCGCCGTAATGCGCCGGCCGAATGTATTCAATGTCTGTGGCGTGCGCATACCACACGCGCCCCATCTGCGCATAGCGCTGCGGATCGTAGCCGGCAGCCGCCGACGCCTCGAAGGCCGCCTCCTGCATGTAGCGCAGATAGTTGGCGTTGTTGACATGGCCATACAAGTCGCATTCGTAGAAGCGCACTTTGAAGGCGCTGGTGTGGACGAGCGGCACGAATGCAATAATAGCCCCAATCGCAACAACCATGCCTGCACCTGAGTTCAAGCGCGCTTATCCGAACAACCAACCCCTCCCCGAAACCGGCCTGTGGTTTGTCGTCAATCAGCACGGCTTAATCGTCGCCGCGAATTGCGACGAGGTGCGCCTGCCCAGCGGCGCTTCGCACCTGCCCGGACTGGCGCGCCCCGACAACGCGATCTTGCTCGGCGAGATAGACGCCACGGCCTGCCTGGCTTGCGCCGTCCCCGACGATATCGCCTTGCCGGAAGGCTATCGCGCCATCGGCCTGCGCGACTTGTACGGTCGGGTTGACGACCGGCTGTATGCCATCGCCGGCTATGCGACGCAGATGTTGCACTGGCAACGCACGAGCAACTACTGCGCTAACTGCGGCGCGCCGCTTGCGCCGATCCCAGGCGAATGGGGCAAACGCTGTCTGCGCTGCGGCTTCACCGCCTACCCGCCCGTCAACCCGTGCACGATTACGCTGGTGCACGACGGCGACCGCATCCTGATGACGCACAAACCCGGCTGGGGCGCGCGCTATGGGCTGGTGGCCGGCTTCGTCGAGCCAGGCGAGACGCTGGAACAGAACGTCGAGCGTGAGGTCTTGGAAGAAACGGGCATCGCGGTCTGCGATGTGCGCTACTGGCGCAGCCAGCCCTGGCCCTTTCCGCACCAGCTCATGTGCGGCTTCTACGCCCGCTACGCCGGCGGCACACTTCGCGTAGATAACGACGAGCTGGACGATGCGCGCTGGTTCAGCAAAGACGACCTCCGCAGCGGCCGACCCGCCCTCCCTGCGCCGCTCAGCATTGCGCGCCAGTTGATCGAACACTGGCTCGCGCAGCGGACAGAATGAACGCCTATGCTGACTGCGATGGCCCAGCAGGCAGCCTGACGCATCTTTATCCGGCAACGCAAAACACGACTCGGTGTGGATAACCTCCTCGGCCTCCTGTTCGTCTTCCTATGGGCTTCGGCTTCGACGGCCGCCAAATACGGCTTCCAGTCTCAGCCGCCGTTGACGGTGCTCAGCGCGCGCTTTGTCATCGCCGCAGCCATGCTGCTGACCTGGAGCTACGGGATTCGCCGCAACGGCGCGCTGCCGAGCGGCAAGCAGTGGGTACAGCTCGCCATCGTCGGCCTGACCAACAGCACGCTTTTTCTGGGCGCGGCCTGGTTGTCGCTGCGCGAGGTGTCGGTCGGCCTGTATAGCCTATTCCTGGCGACCATGCCCTTCCTGGTCGCCGTCCTGTCGCGCATCTGGCTCGGCCGCCGGGTGACGCGCAACGAATGGCTGGGCATCGCCGTAGCCGCCGCCGGCTTGGTCATCGTCGCCGCGCCATCGCTGGCGGCCAGCGCAGCCACTTGGCAGGGGCTGGGGTTGATCGCTATCGCCATGGTGAGTCAAGCCGCAGGCAGCGTCTATCTCAAACGGACGGCGCTGACCCTGCCCAGCGCCATCATCAACGCATGGCAATTGGTCTTTGGGCTTATCTTCCTGCTGCCCTTTGCCGTCGCGCTGAACGGCGACGCCGTCCTGCAGGTCACGCCGGAGCTGGTCGCCGGGCTGGCGTGGTCCATCCTGATGGTGTCGGCCATCGCCAACGCGCTGATGTTCACGTTGCAGAAGCGCGACCCGTTGCGCGCCAGCGTGTGGTTGCTGCTTGCGCCGGTGTTTTCGTATCTGCAAGCGGCGCTGGTGCTGGGCGAGCCGATCCGCGCATTCGACGTGGGCGGCGCGGCGCTGGTGGTCGCCGGCCTGGTCATCTCCGGCGCGATAGATGTGAGGCGGGCTTGGCGTCGGCCGACGCCCGCGCGCGCCGATCAGCGCGCGTCGCCGCCCAGATAGGCGTCGCGCACCTCTGGGCTGCCGAGCAGATCGCGCGCCGCGCCCTCCAGCACGATGTGGCCGTTCTGGAGCACATAGCCTCGGTGGGCGATTTGTAGGGCCAGGTTGGCGTTCTGCTCCACCATGAACACCGTCACGCCCTGCTGGTTGATGTGCTGGATTAGGTCGAGCACGCGGTCCACGAACAAGGGCGAAAGCCCCATGGTCGGCTCGTCCATGCAGATCAGCCTAGGCCGCCCCATGAGCGCGCGCGCCATGGCCAGCATCTGCTGCTCGCCGCCGCTGAGCACGCCGGCGCGCTGGTTCAGCCGCTGGCGCAGGCGGGGGAAGCGTTCGAGCATCTGCTCGTAGTCGCGCCGGACTGCTTCGCGGTCGGCGCGCGCGTATGCGCCCATCAACAGGTTCTCGCGCACGGTCATCTCGGGGAAGATGCGGCGCGATTCCGGCACCGACCCGATGCCGCGCCGGATGATCTGCGGCGTCGGCAGGCCGGTGATCGGTTGGCCGTCGAACAGCACGCGGCCGGCGCGCGGCTTGACCAAGCCCAGGATCACCTTCATCGTCGTGCTCTTGCCGCTGGCGTTGCCGCCCAGCAAGCATACGATCTCACCCCGGCAGACGTGCAGGTTCAAGCCGAAGTGCACCTGCAACGCGCCGTAGAAGGTTTGAATGTCCTCAAGCCGGAGCAGGGCAAACGAGGATGCTAGCGGCGTCGCCTGCGCCGTCGTCGTTGCGGGAGACGCAACCGGGTCGTTCATCGGCTCACCGAGGAAGGGCGCGCCTGCGGCAAGCCGGCGCGCCAATCGTCTGCGCCGGATGGCTGCGCGTCCCGCGCATCGCCGCCCTGACGCTTGTGGCCCAGGTAGGCTTCGATCACCTTCGGGTCATCGCGCACGCTTCTGGGCGCGCCTTCGGCGATCTTGCGCCCGTCGTCCATGACGATGACGCGGTCGGAAAGCTGCATCACCAGCGACAGCTTGTGCTCGATCAACAGGATGGTCAGGCCGCGTCCCTTGAGGGCGCGGATGAATTCAAGCACCTCGGCGGTCTCGGTCGGATTCATGCCGGCGGTTGGCTCGTCCAACAAGAGCAGCCGCGGGCGCAGCGCCAACGCGCGGGCGATCTCGGTGCGCCGACGGTTGGCGTAGGAGAGGCTATAGGCCGGCTGGTCGGCGCGCGGCAGCAGCCGGTCGCCGAACAACGCCAGCACTTCGCGCGCTTCCTCACGCAGCCGCCGACGCTCCTCGCGCCAGGCCGGCGGCTGGATCAGCGCCAGCGCCAACTCGGCCATCATGCCCAGCACCGGCGCGCGCAAGCGATGCGCCGCCTGGCGCGTGTGCGCGCCGATGAGCACGTTATCCAGCACGCTCAGATTGCCGAACACGCGCCCGTGCTGAAAGGTGCGCGCGACTCCCAGCGCGGCCAGCTTCTCCGGCGGCAGACCGGTGATCGGTCGCCCGTCCAACAGCACTTGGCCGGCGTCCGGCCTGTCCAGGCCGGTGATCAGGTTGAACAACGTGGTCTTGCCCGCGCCGTTCGGCCCAATCACGCTCACCGTCTCGCCCGCCTCGACGGTCAAATCTACGCCGTCCACCGCGACGACCCCGCCGAATTCGCGGCGCAGACCACGGACTTCTAACAGCGACATACCACGCCTCACACCGTCCCCAACAACCCCTGCGGGCGGAAACGCACCAACAGGAGCAGCACGATGCCGTAGAACAGATAGCGCGCGTCGGCCAGCGGGCGGAACAGCTCCGGCAGCGCCGTCAGCGCGATGGCGCCGACGACCGCGCCGCTCATGTTGCCCATTCCGCCCAGGATCACCATCGTCAGACCCAGGATCGAAGTCGTCGCCGCGAAGGTCTCGTTGTTGATATACGAATACATGTGCGCGGTGAACGCCCCGCTCAGCCCGGCGATCAACCCGCCGGCGATGAACGCCAGCGCCTTGTAGCGGTTCAGCGAGATGCCGAAGGCGCGCGCGGCGACTTCGTCTTCGCGCATCGCGCGCCACGTCCGACCCAGGTGCGACTGCATCAGCCGCCATTGGAAGAGCGCAGCGACGACCAGCATCGCCAGGGCAAACCAGTAGATCGGCGCCGTCTCGATG
Source organism: Thermoflexales bacterium (assembly GCA_046299515.1). Classification (GTDB taxonomy): domain Bacteria; phylum Chloroflexota; class Anaerolineae; order J036; family Brachytrichaceae; genus JAAFGM01. The sequence goes on from JBKBID010000007.1 coordinate 28,971, forward strand.
ATCGGCAAGCCGAACAGCGACAGCGGCGGAATGTTGCTCAGGCCCAACACGCCGTTGGTCAACCCCTCCCAGTTGAGGATGATCTGATTGATCACCTCGCCGATGCCCAGCGTGGCCAGCGCAACGTACTGGCTGCGCAGGCGGAAGACCGGCCACGTGAGCAGCGTGCCTAGCGCAGCCGCAATGGCCGCGCCGGCGAACAACGACAGCTCCAACGCCCAACCCAGGCGCATGGTCAACAGGGCCGAGGCGTAGCCGCCGATGGCCAGGAAGCCCGCCTGGCCGAGCGACATCTGCCCCGCCGCGCCGGTGACCAGCGTGATGCTCAACGCCAGCATGGCGAACAGCCAGGCGTTGGTGAAGATTTGCAAGAGGTAGGGGTTGGATGAGATGAAAGGCAAGAGGACGGCGGCGACCAACCCACCGACGGCCACAAACCACGGGACGCGCACCGGCCTGCTGTTCGCCACGAATGTGCCGGTGAGCGGCTCAGGAGGCATCGCGCGCCGCGCGCCGAACAGGCCGGTCGGCCGCAGCACCAGCACGCCGATAAGGATGACGAAGGTGAACAGGTTGCGATAGGTCGAGCCGAGCAGCGCGACGCCGAACGTCTCGATCAAGCCCAGCAGCAGGCCGCCGATCACAGCGCCGGGCACGCTGCCCAGCCCGCCCAGCAAGTTGGCCGCAAAGCCCTTGAGCATCGCGCTGTAGCTCATGGTCGGATAGACCGAGGTGAAGTACATGCCGATCATCACGCCGCCGATGCCGCCCAGCACCGCCGCAACCGCGAACGTGAGCGCGTTGATCGCGTTCACGTCCACGCCCATCTGCTGCGCCGCCTCGCGGTCCTGCGCCGTCGCGCGCAACGCCCAGCCCAGCCGCGTGAAGCGCAGGAAGGCGAACAACGTCGCCGCGATGGTGATCGTGATGGCTGCGATGAGCGCGTCAAGCGCGCCGATGCTGACCCCGCCCAACATGACGCGCGTCGCCGGCAGCGGGCTGGGGAACGACTGCGGATTGGGCGAGAAGATGAGCTGCACCAATTGGTCGAGCGCAAAGCTGATGCCGATGGTGGCCAGCAACGGCGCAATGCGCGCCTCGCTCTGCAGCCGGCGCAGACCGAAGCGCTCGATCAGCGCGCCGAGCGCCCCGCAGACTACGGCGACGACGATGAACGTCGGGCCGAGCGACCAACCCAGCCCGGTCACGCATACCCATCCCACGTATGCGCCGATCATGTACACCGAGCCGTGGGCGAAGTTGATCAGGTTGGCCACGCCGAAGATGAGGGCGAGGCCGATGGCGATCAGCGCGTAGATGTTGCCGATGACCAATCCGTTGATGAGCTGGTCGGCGAACGCGCGCAGCGTGAACTCGGGCATGGGCGGTTAGGCCGGCAAGGGTAACTCGGCGGCGCGACGCAGGGCATGCAGGTTGGTCGCGGGCGCATCCATGTTCACGCCGCAGCCCGGCGACAGCAGAAAGCGGCGTCCGCCAGTGGCGCGAATGGCCCGTTGCGCTTCGGCGATGACATCATCAGGCGCGCCGGTCTGTAGCGTGCTCAGCTCATCCACCCCGCCGATCAGCGCGCGCTGCGTCAGACACTGTGCCGCGCCCACAGTAGGGTTATCCTGGTTGAGCGTCGCCCAGTTGATGGCATGCACCGGATAGTCCATCACCGCGTCGAAGTACACCTGCGGGCCGCACACATGCAGCAGGTTGAACGGCGCGCCTTGCACGGCCTGGAGCACGCGCAGGTCGTAAGGGCGGCCAAAGCGGGCATATTCCGCCTCCGTGAGCACACCCCGGCGGGCGAGCTTGACGATGGCGAAGAAGATGCCACTGGCCCCGGCATCCACAGCCGCAGCGGCGTAGCCGGCCAGCGCGTCGGCGATCACGCTCAGCGCGTGGTGAACGCCCTGCGGATTCTCGGCGATGGCGCGCCGGATGCCGTCGTATTGCGCCTGGATCAACTGGCCGGCGTCATGCCGATCCGCGCGCGCTATTAGGAACGCCAGCACCGACAGCGGCGAGAACACCGTCTGCACGAAGTGCGCGTCGCCGATGCCCGCTTTCACGCGGCGCACCAGGTCGAGATGTTCGGCGAAGACGCTGCCTCTGGGATTCACCGGCGCCAGCCTGTCCAGGTCGGCCGGCGAGCGAATCGGCCCATCCACCAACCTGGGGAAAACTGAGGCATAGTCGTCGAAATCGTAGCGGTTGCCCCACGCTTCGGCATAGTATGTCGCGCGCGGGTTCAGCTTCAGCCAGTCCCAGTCGAACTCGCGGAAGTGGGCCAGGCTAACAGCCGCCAGTCGCTCGGCGGAGACTTCCTCGGGCACGAAATGCCGCCAGGCCGACACCGGCACGCGATCCACAGGTTCGCCTTTGAGCGCGGCTTCCACGCGCTCGCGCTTGCTCATCCGCATGACGCTTGATCTCCTCGAGGGGGTCAAAAATCCTGGGTCGGCGAAGGCATCATCTTCGCCGACCCAGCCGATCCCTTCACAAAGCGCGCCGGGTCATTGCCCGGCTTGCTTGCTGCCATCCCACGTGACGAACTTGCCGTCTTTGACGATCAAGTCCACGAACTGCGGGTTGGCCACGCGGCGCGTCTCGGGGTTGAAGGTCACTTTGCCGTAGATCACGCTGGGCACATCCTTGATCTGGGTGAAGGCGTCCCGGATGGCTCGGCGATCCGGCCCGGCGACTTCGATCAGCGCGGCGACGATGTTCATCGTGTCGTAGGCGTGCGCGGCAAAGAAGTCGGGTTCCTCGTTGTATTTGGCGCGATAGGCCTGCACAAATGCCTGCACGGTGGGGCGCGGGTCTTCGGGCGAGAACTGGCCGCGGATGTACACGCCCTCCACTGCGGCGCCGCCGAGGCGCAAGAAGTCGGGCGAGTGCAGCGACGACGCGCCGACGATGGGCGCCTTCAAGTCGGTCGTGGCCAACTGCTGCACGATCTGCGCGCCATCGGCCTGATACGAGATCAGCACGATGCCGTCGGGCTTAGCGTCGCGCGCGCGCGTCAACGCCGAGCGGAAATCTTTCTCGTCGGGCAGATACGCTTCGGCTGCGACGATCTCCGCGCCGATCTTCTTGGCATGTTGCTGGAACAAGTCATAGGTCGCCTTGCCCCAGTCGGTGTTCAAGTAGAACACGGCCAGGCGGTTCAAGCCCAGCGTGTTGTGGGCAAACTCCGCCAGGGCCGGCGATAGGTCGGCCTGCGTCGCCGAGTTGCTCCACATGTAGTCGCCGCCCTTGGTGAAATCCGGGTGCGAGTTGGTGAAGCCGAACTGCACCAAGCCGGCCCGCTGATAGATCGGCGAGGCCGCCATCGAGGCCGGGCTGCTGAAATCGCCCAGCTCGATCACGATGCGCGGGTCGGCGACGAACTTTTGCGCGACGATGACGGATTGCTTGGGATCGCTCTGAGAGTCCTCGAAGATGTATTCCAGCTTGCGCCCGCGCACGCCGCCCTTGCCGTTGATGGCATCGAGCGCCAGGTCGAAGCCCTTCTTCCACTGCACGCCGTAGCGCGCGTTGGGGCCGGTGAGCGGGCCGCTCACGCCGATGTAGATCGGCTCGCCGGAAGCCGCAGGCTGAGCCGGGGCGGTTTGAGCAGGCGGATTGGCCGCCGGCGGCGGCTGCACGGCGCAGGCCGATGCAGCCATCGCCGACGCCATCAGGACGCCGAAGAGGGCGCGCTTGCTACCGCGCATAGGAACAAACGAAGCAGATAAACGATTCATGGGAACCTCACATTTAAGGATAACAGCGCCGAAGCGCGCGCCTCGGCGCAATGACGGTATAGACCTGAATCACAGTGCAGTGAACGCGCACTGCAGCGACAAAACGCGACAGACGAAGGCGAAAGGGGTGCGCGGGCTACCGGCGCGTGTCAGCCTCAAGCCGGCCAGCCCGCGCGGTACACAAGCACGCCATCCTGATCCGATAGAGACACGGCGAACGGAGCGTGCATCGTGGTCGCATAGCAAGGGGTAGATACATGAGCGTCGCTCGGTCTGTTGACGCGGATGTTAACGAGGTGCGCCGCACTTGTCAATGGCCATCCACCAGCGCACCCAGCGGCGACCAATCCGACGGCGCGCCTCGCGCGCCGCCCAGGCCGCCGATCACCACTACATCCTCGCAGCGAGTATAGTGTGCAGCCTCAATCATCACTCAATCACCTGTCATCACCCATGCCCAACCTACGCTTTGCCGCGCCGACGGAGCGTCGGCTGGCCATCATCACCGGCGGCGGACGCGGCATCGGCAGCGCCGCCGCAGTCCGCCTGGCCGAGGAGGGCCGCGACATCGTCATCGCCGACCTGGACGAAGCTGAGGCAGCCCAGACATTGGCTGCCGTCGAAGCGCTTGGCCGGCGCGCGCTGTTCATCAAAACCGACGTGGCCGACGCAGCAGCCGTACGCGCGATGGCGACGCAGGCAGTCGAGACATTTGGCCGGCTCGACATCCTGGTTTGCTGCGCCGGCGTTTTCGGCCGAGAGACGCCCTTCTTGGAAATGACGAGCGACTACTTCGACCGCATCATGAAGGTGAACGTGTATGGCGTGTTCTACTGCCACCAGGCGGCCATCCCCTATATGCTCCGTCAACGCTGGGGGCGCTGCGTGACGATCACCAGCGGCGCTCGGCTGGGCGCGACGCACAACGTCCCCTACGGCGTCAGCAAAGGCGCAGTGTGGTCGCTCATCATGGCGCTCGGCAACGCCTACCCTGACCGGGGCGTGTTTGTAAACGGCGTCGAACCCGGCCGCGTGTTGACGCAGATGGTCGTGCCGCGCTTCTCCAAAGAGCACCTGGAGAACCCCGGCGTGCCGATCGGCCGCTATGCCGACGCCGAGGAAATCGCCGAGGTGATCGCCTTTTTAACCTCGGAGCGCAACACCTACACCACCGGCGCCGTGTGGAGCGTGAAGGGCGCGAGTGGCTGGAGCTGAAAGGCCGACGTTACCAGCGCGTTTCCATGAACCGCTAGCCCGGTTGGACTTTCTGCATCTCGGCCTCGTCGTCGCGCTTGGTCAGGCCGCACTTGATGTAGTTCGCGTGCAGCTTGGCCAGCATGGCGCGGTCGAGTTCGATCCCTAGGCCGGGCGCATCACCGACGACCAAATCGCCGTCGTCGAATTGCAGGCGTCCGCCGACGACTACTTCCTCGCACTGCCAGGGATAGTGGGTGTCGCAGGCTTCGCCGGAGATGTTGTCGTCGCTCACCACCTCGACGATGACGCGCAGAGCGTATGGCGCGTGCAGGCCGGCTGCGTTCAGCAACGGCGGGTCGGAGATGGCGATCGGGGTAACGCGGAAATCAGCGATGCGCATGATGCGCCGGTTTTAGCACAACCTGCGCCGCCTCAAAAGCGAGCAGCCCGACGCCGAAGCGACCGGGCTGCGATGGTGACGACAGGACTTGAACCTGTGACCAAGGGCTTATGAGTCCCCTGCTCTACCGACTGAGCTACGTCACCGAAAGAGATGCACCGTATATTTTACCATCGCCCCTCAACGCGCAAGATGCGCCCTGCGGCCATCCGCTGCGCAAGCGGCGACCGCCGACGCATCGCTCAGATCGCCGTATAGCCGCCATCCACGCATAGCACCTGGCCGGTGATCATGCGCGCCGCATCCGAGGCGAGGAAGACCACCGCGCCGGCGACCTCTTCCGGCTCGGCAATGCGCCCCATCGGGATCTTCTCCAGGTTCTTGGCGAAGGCCGGGTTTTGCAGCGCTTTCTCCAGCATCTCGGTGCGCGTGAACGTCGGCGCGACGGCGTTGACCGTGATCTGGTGAGGCGCAAACTCGGCGGCGAGCGAGCGGGTGAGCTGACCCACCGCGCCTTTGGCGCCGGCATAGACCGAGCGCAGCGGGCCGCCGACCACGCCGACCTGCGAGGTGATATTGATGATGCGTCCGGCGATGCCGCGCTCGATCATGCCGCGAACGACGGTCGTGGTCATGAAGAACGCGCCCTTGAAGTTCACGTCGGAGATGCGGTCGAAATCCTCCTCGGTGTAATCGAGGGCCGACTTGGGCGCGTTGTAGCCGGCGTTGTTCACCAGCACATCAATTCGGCCGAAGCGCTCCAGCGCCGCATTCACGAACGCGCGGATGCTGTTCAAGTCGGCCACATCCAGGCGCCAGGCTTCGGCGCGCCTGCCGAGCGCCCGGCACTCGGCAGCGACCGCCTCGCACTCCTCGACGGTGCGGCTGCCCAGGGCGAGATCCGCGCCGTGTTGCGCGCAGACGAGCGCGATGGATTTGCCGATGCCTTTCCCCGCGCCGGTGACGACGACGACTTTGCCGCTTAGATCGAAACTGAGAGGTGCAGTCATGATGGCGCTTATTGTAGTGACCGGCGTCGCTTCGTGCGACCACAGCGACCGAACGATGTCGTTCGGGTTGCGGCTGCGCGCGTCACGCCGGCTGCAGTTTCGGCGCGCCCTCCGGCACCGGCGCGCGCCCATCGTGGCCATTGGTCGCAGGCGTTGGGCCGTCGCTGCGCCAGAATTGGCTCATATACAGCTCGTAGTAGAACCCCTTGCGTTCGAGCAGCTCGCGGTGCGTGCCGCGCTCGACGATGCGCCCCTTGTTCAGCACCAGCAGCATATCGGCGTTCTGGATTGTGCTCAACCGGTGGGCGATGACGAAGCTGGTGCGACCTTGCAACAGTTGGTCGAAGGCCGCCTGAATCAGCCGCTCGGTGCGCGTATCCACAGACGACGTGGCTTCGTCGAGGATCAAGATGCGCGGGTCGGCCAGCGCAGCGCGGGCGATGGCCAGCAACTGGCGCTGACCCTGGCTCAGTCCGGCGCCCCGCTCGCCCAGCACGGTCTGATAGCCCTGCGGCAGGCGTTCGATGAACTGGTCGGCGCGCGCCAGCTTGGCCGCGGCCACGCATTCTTCATCCGTCGCATCCGGACGACCAAACCGGATATTCTCCATCACCGTCGTGCTGAACAGAAACGTGTCTTGCAGCACGATGCCGATCTGCCGGCGCAAGCTCTCCTGGGTCACATCGCGCACGTCAATTCCATCAATTGTGACCGCGCCATTGGTCACGTCGTAGAAGCGCGGGATCAGGTTGATGAGCGTCGTCTTGCCTGCGCCGGTCGGCCCAACAATGGCGATGGTCTGGCCGGGTTGGGCGGTGAAGCTCACATCCTGGAGCACCGGTTCGCCTGGGTTGTACTCCGCCGTCACGTGCGAGAAAGTCACTTCGCCCCGAATGGGCGGCATGACGATGGCGCCCGGCTTATCTGCGATATCCGGCTTTTCGTCGAGCAAGTTGAAGATGCGTTCGCCGCCGGCGATGGCGTTCTGCAGGTTGGTCCACAGCACGGCGATCTGCTGGATCGGCTGGTTGAAGCGCTGCACGTAACCCAGGAAGGCCACAATCAAGCCGAGCGAGACCGTCGCGCCGAGCAACGTCCCGCCGCCGAGCAGCGCCGCGCCGCCTACGCACGTGACGATGGCCAGCGCCACGTAGCCCAGCGCCTCGAGCGTCGGGGCGAGCGCGCTGGTGAACGACACCGCGCGCACATTGGCATCGCGGTTGGCGGCGTTCACCACCTTGAAGTTCTCGATGTTCTCACCGGCGCGGTTGAACGCTTGCACCTCGCGCACGGCAGCGATGGTCTCTTGCAGTTCGGCATTGACGCTGCCCATCTCTTTGCGGCTCTGGCGGAAGGCCCGGCGCGCCTGCGACGAAAACCAGAACGTGGCCGCGACCATGAAGGGGAGCACGACCATGCTCAACAACGCAAAGGGCGGGCTCAGCGTCAGCATCTTATAGGCGATCCAGACCAACAACAGCGCGCCGCTGAACACGTTGACGAGGGCAAAGCCGAACGCCTGCTGGATCGCCTCGGCGTCGGCGGTGATGCGCGTCATCAGGTCGCCGGCGTCATGCTTGGTGTAATAGCCCAGCGACAGGCGATGCAGGTGCTTGAACACGTCAATGCGCATCGCCCGCAGCACGCGCTGGCCGGCCCAGGCCATGCTGAAGAACATCGAGCCGGTCAGCGCAGCGCCGATCACGTAGAAGAACACGATGAATAGCGCTAAGCGACCGAGGCCGGCAATCCGGTCGGCGGGCGCGATTGTTTGCGACGGCGAAGGGAAGCCGCCGGCCAAAAAGGCCGACCGGATTAGGCTTTGCGTGAAGCCCTGGGGTTGCGCCTCAGCAGCCAGCCAGCAATTCGCCTGCGCATTTTGCTGAACGAGGCCGGCCGACGCGCGCAGTGTGCTTGCTGCGATTGGCGTCAGATAGCAATCCACCGTCTGGCCGATCAACTCCGGGTTGACCACCTGCGCCCACGTGGACACAAGCATGAACGCCAGCACGGCCAGCAAAATCGGCCACTGCCGACGGAAATAGAGCCAGAAACGCCGCAGCGTCGCCGAGACGTTGGTCGGCTTGGGCGCCGTCTGGCTCATCATTCGGCGCATTGATTCTGAGTTGTTGAACATCCTTTCGCCTCTTGTTCGTCTTGCGCTTGAGTTTCGCGTCTGACGCCGGCGCTTCGCGCCGAGCCGCCGTGTCGCGCCGATGGCCTCTACGCCATCACCGCGGCCAACGATTGCGGCGCATCCTGATGCGCGTCATCCACCAACTGCGAGCGATAAATTTCGGCATAGATCGGGCTTTCTTCCATCAGCGCCTCATGCTTGCCGCGCGCAACGATCCGCCCCTTGTCTAGCACCAGGATTTGATCCGCGTTCATCACCGTGCTGATGCGCTGGGCGATGACGATGCTGGTCCGCCCTTTCATCAGCCGGTCGAGCGCGCGCCGGATGCGCACCTCGGTCGCCAGGTCTACGCTGCTGGTGCTATCGTCGAGGATGAGGATGCGCGGATTGAGCAACAAGGCGCGCGCGATGGCGATGCGCTGTTTCTGGCCGCCGCTCAACGTCGCGCCGCGCTCGCCCACCGGCGTGTCGTAGCCCTGCGGGAACGCGGTGATGAAGTCGTGCGCCGCCGCTGCCTGGGCGGCAGCGATCACCTCGTCCATCGTCGCATCGGGCTTGCCGAAGGCGATGTTGTCGCGGATCGTGCCGCTGAACAGCGTCGTCTCCTGCAGGACGATGCCGATCTGCGAGCGCAGCGAGTCGAGCTTAACATCGCGAATGTCGTAGCCGTCAATCTTCACGCTGCCGGCGCTGGGATCGTAGAAGCGCGGGATGAGGTTGATGATGCTGGTCTTGCCGGAGCCGGTCGCGCCGAGCAGGGCAATGGTCTGGCCTGGTTCGGCGATGAAGCTGACATCTTGCAGCGCCGGCGCATCGCTGCCGGCGTAGCGGAAGGTCACGTGCTCGAACTCGATGCGGCCCCGGATGGGCGGCAGCGCGATCGCGTCCGGCTTGTCGGTCACGTCGCTCTTCGCGTCCAGTATCTCGAAGATGCGCGTAGCCGACGCGCCGGCCTGCCCCACCTGGGTGATGATGATGCCAAGCTGGGCGACGGGCAGGAACAGATACACCAGATACAGACTGAACTGCTGCCATTGACCAAGCGTCAGCGCGCCGTTGATGATCTGCGCGCCGCCAAAATACGTCACCGCTGCTTGCCCGAGATTCGCCACCAGGAAGATGACCGGGAAGAGAAAGGTGAACAAGCGCGAGACCTTGAGCTGCTGATTGACCAGCGCCGTCGCCGCGCGCTCGAACTTCGCCTCTTCGCTTTGCTCGCGGGCGAACGCCTTGACGACTTTGACGCCTGCGATGTTCTCTTGCAGGATGGTGTTCAATTCGGAAAGGCGCATCTGCACCTTGGCAAACAATGGCCCGCTCACCGCGCCGAACACCATGAACAAGATGAGCGCGATCGGCAGGATCGGCAGAGTAACCAACGCAAGCTGCGTGTTGGTGGCGAAGAGGATGATCAGCGTGCCCACGATCAAGATCAACGCGCCGACGAGTTGCATCAACCCCTGGCCGATGAACAATCGCACCTTCTCCACGTCATCGGTCGCGCGGATCATCAGTTGGCCGGTCTGGTTCTGATCGTGGTAGGCAAAGGAGAGCTGCTGGATTTTGGCGTAGAGGTCATTGCGGATGTCATAGGCCACAGCCTGCGAGTTCTTCTCCGCCCAGAACGCCTGCAAGAAGGCGAAGACGCCGCGCACGGCGGCAAAGACGACGATCGCCAGGCCGGCGGACGCCAGCATTCCGGGCGCAGCGGCAACGTCGGCGTTCAGCCGAGCGACGAGCTGCTGCAGCGACCAATCGGGGGGCAAATCGGCGGCGGCCAGCAAGCGCGGCAACGCCTGAGCCGCCATGCTCTCCGGCAGTTGCGCCGCCGCGTCGAGCAAAAAGCGCGCGCGGGCGCCGACGGTGACGGCGTCAATGATGTTGCTGACCAGCCTGGGCACGGCGAGCTGCGCCAGCGTTGCGATGACCAGGAAGAGATAAGGCAGCGCCGCCTGCACGCGATAACGCTGCAGATAGGCCAGCGACCTGCGGATGGCTTTTGGATCGGTCGGGGGGACGTCGGGGCGTCTTGGCCGACCTCGCGATGGTTGTGGATGTCGCATATCGCTTTGATACTCCTCTCGCCAAAGACTACGCCGGCGACCCTCAACCGGCGCATTTGCGCTCCGGGTGATTGGCCAGCAGCGTTTCGACGAGCGCAGGGTCGCCGGCGATGCCCAGGAGCAGCGCATGAAGCAGAGCGCGCAAGCGCTCGGCCTGCGCCGGACCAAGCGCTTCGACGGAGCGGATGAACGCGTCGTCGTTTTGGATGCTCGGCAACACGTGAAGCGCCCGTCGGCCGGCCTCGGTGACGATCAGCGGCGCGCGGCGGCGGTCGTTGGGGTCTTTGCCGCGCACCAGGTAGCCCTCGCGCTCCAGCTTATCTACCGCCGGCACCAGCGTGGACGGGGTGAGCAACATGCGGTTGCTCAATTCACTGAGCGTGCACGGCTCATCCGCCAGCCGACGCAGCAGCCCATACTGCAACACGCTCATGCCCGGCAGAATCTCGTTCAGGCGCTGCTCCATGGCGCGCAGGTTGAACTTGGCGATGATCGAGATCAAGATGCGAATCTCGGCGGCCAGTCCGGCGGTCGTTCGAGATGAGCGTTTGCGGGAGCGCGCAGCGGCGAGGGTCATATCGTTCGCAGACAAAAGATTCGTCACCGAATCTTATGCGAGCGTATGAGCGTCGCATGAGGGCGAGCTGAAAATAGGGCAAGGCGCGCCGGCGCTCACCGGTCGCTGCGGGCCAGTCGGCGCTCGATGCGCGATTGGCCGGCCTGCAGCAGGATGGTCATCAGCCAGTAGAACGCTGCCGCGATCAGCAGCGTCTCCATCGAGTGGAAGTACTGCTGGCCCACCTTCTGCGCGCGCCAGAGCAGCTCTTGCACGCCGATGACCGAGACCAGCGCCGAGTCCTTGGTCATGGCGATGAACTCATTGCCGACCGGCGGAATGACGATGCGGAACGCCTGCGGCAAGATGATCAGCCGCATGGTTTGCCACGGCGACATGCCCAGGGCGTACGCCGCTTCGCTCTGGCCTTTGCTGATGGACTGAATGCCGGCGCGGAAGGTCTCGGTCATGTAGGCCCCGTAGTTGATCGCCAGCGCCAGGATGCCGGTGGGGACGGCGGGCAGCAAGAGCAGACTGCTGATGAAGGGATACTGTTGCTCGAAGCCGGGGATGAGCTTGTTGAGCTGCTGGTTGATCTGCGGCAAGCCGAAGAACAGCAAGAAGATCTGGATCAGGAACGGCGTCCCACGGATGAGCGAGACGTAGAACGTCGCGACGCCGTAGGCGATGGGGTTCTTCGACAGTCGGCCCAACGCGCCGAAGAACGCGAAGACGATCGCCAACGTGATCGAGGCGACGGAGATGAACAACGTCATCGCGATGCCCACGCGAAAGACGTCACTGGTGCCGGCGCCATACACGATGAACCCCCACCATTCGCCTATGAAAGCCGTGTCTAGCCGGATGGCGGCCAGGAAGGCGAGGATGCAGGCAAATATGGCGACCCAGACGAGCGCAACCTGAGCCTTGAAAGAGAGCGCCGCACGGGGAAGACGCGGCTCACTGCCCGCAGATGAGGTGGGAAGCGAAGTAGCCATGCGATGAGTCTGGAACGGCGCCAGGCGCGATCCGAATGTTAAGAACCCAGGACTTGCCTTTGTGAAATCCTGGGTTCTCAACACGCGGGACTGGGATCGGCCGCTGCGACGAAGCGCCTGGCATGTCGGGGTTCACTTCGTCAGCTTGGTCAGGTCGAAGCCGTCGTAGTACTTTTTGGAGAGGGCCGATAGCGTGCCGTCGGCGTGCATGTCTTCCACGATCTTGCTCAGCGCCGCCAGAAACTTGGCGTTGGGCTGCGCAGCTTTGTCAATGCTGATGCCAATCCGATCGGCAAACACGGCGGGGCCGACCGTCACGACCGGCGCCCCCTTTTTGATCGCGTCGGCCAGCACATTCGCCGCCGTCAACACGGCGTCGTAGTCCTTGCGGCCGGCTTGCATGGACTGGATGCACTCCAGGTCGGTCTTCACCGTCGCCACCTTCACATTCTTCGGCGGGGGGACGACCTCGCCTTCCATCTGAAGGGTGCCGTTGAGATATTCCTCATAGACGGTGGACTCGCCCACGCAGACCACCCGGCCCTCCAGCGCGTCGAGGGCCTGGATGGCGTCCTTCAGGTCGGCGCGCACGCCGAATTGAGCGGCGGTGTAGTAATACGGCGGCGTGAAGTCCAGCACCTTCTGGCGTTCGGGGGTGATGGTCATGCTGCCGATGCTCACGTCCCAGCGGCCGGCCCAGTTGCCGGCCGTGATCGCGCTCCAGTCTGGGGTGACGAACTCCACCTTGACGCCGAGCCGTCGGCCCACTTCGTATGCCACATCAATATCGAAGCCGGTCCAGGTCTTGGTCTTCTCGTCGAAATAGCTCTGCGGCGCATAGTTCGCGTCGGTGCTCACGCGCATCACGCCGCGCTCCTGGATGATGTCGAGCAAGTCCTTCTGGGCGGCAGCCGGCGCAGCCGTGGGCGGTTCAGCCTGGGGCGCTGCAGGAGCAGGGGAGGCAGAGGGCGGGGGCGCCGCACAGGCGCTCAACATCGCGGCGACGAGACAAGCAGCCGGCAGGGTGCGCATGTGTTTCATCGTTCTTTCCTCTTCGCTGTAGGATGACTGATCGCGCGAGATTGTAGCGCCGCGAGGGAGAGACGCAAGCAGCCCGAAACGCGCGTGGCGCTAGACGAACGGGGCGACGCCCATCCCGGAGTCCCTGCGCACTTCGCGCGATGCGCCTTTAGTAGAAATACTCGATGGGCCAGCCGCGCTGTCGCGCGTAGCGTTTCAGCATCCGGTCAGGATTGACGACCACCGGATGACCGACGACATCCAGCAGCGCGCGATCGGAGTATGAGTCGGTGTAGAACGTGCACGCGCTCAACGGCACGCCGCGTTCGGCGGCGATGCGCTCGCCCCAGACGCGCTTGCCCTCGCCGTAGCAAGGCTCGCCCACAATCCCGCCGGTGAACTTGCCGTTGGCGATCTCTAGCTCGGTGCAACGATAGGGGATGCGCAGATGGCGCGCGACCGGCTCAACGGCGAACTGCGTCGAAGCAGAGAGCAGCACGACGCAATCCCCCTGCTGCTCGTGCGCCCGCAGACGGGCGAGCGCCTTCGGAGCGACATGGGGGAGCACGTCTTCCTCCACCCACCGGTCGCACAGTTGCTTCATCGCCACCGCATCGCCGTCGCGAACGCGCCGGCTCAGGCGCGCCATCGCCCTTGGGAAGTTGAGCAGGTTCAGCGAGTATTGCAAGCTGATTACCATGACGCTGATCAACTCGCGCGTAGATATCATGTTGCGCCGCCACAGATATTTGACGTAGAGCGTGCCGCTGCTCACATCCAGCAGCGTCTTGTCCATATCGAAGAAAACGATGCCCATAACCCGTTGACGAGCAGCGATCGGCCATGCGCCCTCGCCCTCTGCCCGAACAGCTCCCTGCGCTAATCTCCAAATAATCCGGTCTCTAACTTCTCGCCGCGACGATAGGGCGGATAGGCGCGCGCGAAATACTCGAAGCCCTGATTGCGTCGGAAGAGGAAACGCACAAGCCGGCTTCCCCTCGCCGGCGGTTGCTGGCTGGCGTGGCAGTCCGACGCGGCTTGCTTGATGCGAGCGTAACGCCGCGTGTCTATGCGCGTCGTGACCGGCACGTCCCACGAGGCGATCTGCACCAGGTCAATGTCCTTGTTGCGACCAAAGCGGCGCGGGTCTTGCCGAAGCAGCGGCATGATGCGCACGCCCCACTTGAGCAGGCGCTTGGGGATCACGGTGAAATACAACCGCGGCGCCGGCGCATTTTGTTTGACCACTGACCACAAGCCGTCAGGCTCCAGCTTCCACTCGATGCCGTACAACTGCTCGTAGGCGCGCATGGTGGCCTGGTGCAGCTTGATGTGGTCAGGGTGGCCATAGCCGCCGTATTGATCATGCGTGATGATCGTGTCGGGATGCAAGCGTTCGATGAAGTCGGCGATGCGCCCGGCCACCTCATCCAGCGGCGCGGCGTGCAGCGTCCCTTCCATGCCGTTGTTGGCCGCGCCGGCCATGCCGCTGTCGCGGTAGCCCAGGAAATGCACCCCGGCCAGGCGCAGTTCCTTCGCCGCGCATGCCAGCTCTGCTGTGCGCAGTTCGGCAACGTCGGCATAGCCGTTTAGGCGCTCGGCATCCACTGTGCCGGACTCGCCGCGCGTGCCGCACAGGTAATGCACGGCCGCGCCGTGATGCGCATATTTGGCCAGCGTGCCGCCCGGGCCGAACGATTCATCGTCGGGATGCGCGAGGATGACGAGCAACGTAGCCATAGCCGCCGGAGTCGAGCGCATCAATAAACCTGAACCACGCCGTCGGCAACCTGCCTTTGCCCGTCATGCGTGACATGCGCGATCACCTGCGCCGCCTCGATCACTTCGTCGCGCGAGACGTAGCAGTGCGTCACGGCGCGGATGCGGCGCGGGCCGGTCGGCAGCATCTTCACCCGCTCGGCGGCGGCGCGCCGGCACAACTCGGCGGCGTCGAACGGCAAAGCCGGATCGAGGTCGAAGTACACCATGTTGGTCTTCACCTCGGCCAGGTTGACGTGCAGCCCCTCGACCTGGGCGATGCCCTCGGCCAGGATGCGCGCATTGGCGTGGTCCTCGCGCAGGCGCTCGACCATCTGCTCCAGAGCGACGATGCCGGCTGCGGCGATCACGCCGGCCTGGCGCATGCCGCCGCCCAGCGCCTTGCGCCGTTTGTGCGCGATACGAATGAACTCCCGCGACCCACACAGCACGCTGCCGACCGGCCCGCTCAGCCCTTTGCTCAGGCAAAACGTCACGCTGTCGGCGCACTGCGCCAGGGCTTTCACATCCACGTTCTGCGCAACGGCGGCGTTGAAGATGCGCGCGCCGTCAATGTGCAGCTTCAACCCGCGCGCATGGGCGAGATCGGCGACCTGGCGCGTGTATTCCGGGGTGAGATAGGCGCCGCCCATGCGATTGTGCGTGTTCTCCAGTGCAACCACGCGGGCCGGCGCAAAGTGCGCGTTGTCGGGGCGAATGGCCGCCTCGATGTCCTCGAGCCGGAGCGCGCCATCCGGCTGGTTGGGGACGACATACGGCAAGATGCCGCCGATGACGGCGAGTCCGCCGGCCTCGTTGGTGTAAACGTGCGACCCATCGCCGACGATCGCCGCGTCGCCGCGTCCGCAGTGCGCCAGCAGCGCCGTCAGGTTGCCCATCGTCCCGCTGCTGACCAGCAGCGCCGCCTCGTGGCCCAACTTCTCGGCCGCCAGCTCCTGCAGCGCGTTGACAGTAGGGTCTTCGCCGAACACGTCGTCGCCCACTTCGGCAGCCGCCATCGCCTCGCGCATGGCCGGCGTGGGCGCGGTCAACGTGTCGGATCGCAGGTCAATGAAGCCGTTGAGCGCCATGCGCGGATTCTATCGCGCCCGCGATGCGGTGACAGGATAGACCCCGCTATGCGTCATCGAGCACGCGAATGCCCAGCTCATCGGCAATGCGATGGAAGAGCGCGCTGACCTCCGGCAGCTCCTCGGTCGTGTTGCCCTCGGCGATCACCGGATAATCGGGCGAGAGCGCTTCCATGCGCCAGAAGAGCGCCCGAAAGTCCACCAGCCCACGCCCTGGACAGCCCTGATCTACGCGCACGTTCAGATGATTCACCGGCCAGGCGTCTTTGGCGTGACAACTGATGATGTAATCGCCCAACAGGTCGAAGTCGGACTCGATCGCCGTCGCCGAGTCGTAAACCGTCTTCAACGTCAGCCAGTTGGCCGAGTCGTAGTCGCTCCGCACCCAGGGCGAACCGACTTCGTCCAACACCTCGCGGGTCACGTAGGCGTTCTCCAGGGTGACCGTCTGCGCGCCCTCCAAGCTGAGATACACGCCGGCATCTTCAGCGGCTGGGGCGCACTCCTTCAGCGTCTTCACCAGTTGGCGGCGCGCCTCGGCCGTCCAGTTGTAGGGATGCGGCCACCAAGACGCGGCATGCGCGCCGGCAGCGGCGGGATGCATCGAGCCGGGGCCGGTGTCTATCGCCCGCGCCCCCATCCAGCCGGCCAGCCGCAGCGCCGCCTGGATCACGCGCACCGACTCGCGCCGGCCGGTCTCATCCGGCGTGATCATGTTCTGCCAGTACCCTGTGGCCTGATACAGGCGCACCCCTTCGCCGTTCAAGATGTCGCGCACGCGCTGCGCGGCGCGGCGCGGCGTCGTGCGCGGATCGTTGGCCGCAAAGCGCGCGAAGATGCCGCTGAAGCCGAGTTCGCGCACGCGGCGACAAAGCGCCGGCGTCAGGTCATTCATGTCGGCAGGCAGAAAACAACCGCTCATTCCCAGGCGCATCGCGCATCGCTCCTGTTGAGGTTTTTCGCACTCATTTCGCAATCATAGGTCGTCGGCGACGCCGCGCAACCGATCGGGGGTATGGCATCTGCATCTGCGCTACACTTCGGGCCACGAGGTGGACGATGCGGTGGATTCGCGCCTGGAGTGATCAGGTCATCGAGTCGCCGGCGCTGGCTTGGTCGGCGTTCGGCGCTTGTGTGTTCGCGTTCGTTTTCGGCACGGCCGGCTGGTACGGGAGCTTCTTCGGCGAGGTCAACGCGCCCCTGTGGGCCTATCCGTTCATCCCCGATTGCCCGTTGGCGGCGCTCATGTTCGGCGTCGCGCTCCTCCTGATGCACGTGAAACGCGCCGGCAACCTGATCAACCAGCTTGCGGCGGTGTTCTGCATCAAATACGGCGTGTGGACGCTGTCGTTCTGGGCGCTGTACTGGGCGCGCACCGGCGACATCGAACTGAGCGGCGTGTTCAGCGGGCCGGTGATGTTTGCCACGCACCTCGGGCTGACGATCATGGGGCTGCTGCTGTTGCAGTACGTGCAACCGAGCGCGCGCAATGCGTTGATCACGTTGGGCTGGTTTGTGCTGAGCGACATCGTGGACTACGCGCCGATCGCCGCCGGCCGGCTGGGCGGCTATGGCTATTACCCGCCGCTGCCGTGGATTGATGGCGACCCGGCGGCGCTCGTGCCGGCCATGATGT
>JBKBID010000008.1:0-46041 GCA_046299515.1 Thermoflexales bacterium
AACGCATAGTAGAGCGGCGGTTGGTGGCTTTCGTCGGCTTCCGACAAGCGCTCGTCGCGAGTCGGCAGCCTGACATTGCGGGCGATGTAGCGAGCGTAGGAGTAATGTCCGGGCTCGTCGTAAGACTCCAAGGCGGGCAGAGTTAGGGCAAATAGCGCAGAGAGCAGCACGTGTGCGATGGCGATGCAGCCCAGCGCAGTAGCCGGTGAGCAAACGAGGCGACGCGCCAAAGCGCCAACCATTGGTGATTACTCGTTTCCCATTGTATCGCTTCATGGAGGCGGGAGAACCAATGCTAAGGGGAATGTCTACGGACGCGTTCGCGGTACGGCTTCGTAGGCAGGGACGACGCGCAGCAGCCATCGTCGCGCGCGACAAATTTGCTAGCCATGACCATAAGCAACCCAATTATCCTTCTACCGAGCCGGCCACATATAATCAGACGTACATGACCAAGCAAAGTTGGCTGTCGCCGACACTGCGCAATATGCACAGGCGCGCCTCGATAATCCCACGACTATGTGCCGGCAGTGCGCTGCTCCTTATCGTCTTCGCCATTTATGCGCCGGCAGCTCGGCTCATGCTCGTCCACGACGACGCCGTCAACATTCAGTTGATGAACCCCTTCACGGTGCTCACCATCTTCACCGCCGACTGGTCCATCGGCGGCGCCGCCTCGCGGCCGCTGGCAAACGCCTTGTGGGTTTTGACGCGCGCACTATTCGGCTGGTATGTGCCGGCGGTCATTCACATGTGGAATGTATGGCTGCACGTTCTTAACACAGCGCTGGTTCTCAGCCTTGCCGGTCGGCTGGGGCGACGGCTGGGACCGCGCAGCGAGCTATTTCCTATGTTCAGCGCGCTGGCGTTCGCGCTCTTTCCGCTGTCATACCAAGCCGTGATATGGGCAGGTTCGATTTATCACCCCGCCATGCTTGCAGGTGGACTATTCGCTGTTCACCTTGCGCTCAGCCTACACCAACCACCGACGGCTCACCGGTCTATCGCGCGGCAGGTAGGTGGATGGATTGCCTGCGGCGCTTGCGTCCTCGCGGCCACGCTTTGTCATGAAGCCGGCTTTATGTTTGGCCTGCTGTCACTCTGGACGCTGAGTGTAATTGCGCAAGCACGACGAACCGCACTGCCAAAGGGCGCATTGGTTCTGGCCGGTGTTGCGCTGATTTATCCGCTGCTATTTCGGATCGTCCTGCAAAACAGCCGGTTTGCCGGCCAGGCAGCAATTCTGCCGGCTATGCCGCGCGATATTGCCCAAAACCTGGTTTATTTCGCGCAAGGAGCCGCGGCGTGGCTCGTGGCGCTTATTCGTCCGCTCGTTGGCCTGCCTCCCGAGGCACCGCTGATCATCGCTCTATGCTTTGCGGTTGTAGCAATCGGTGGGCTTGTCTGGCTCGCTGCCAGGCGCCTGGCGGCGCTGGGCATCTTTGCGCTTGGCTGGTGGGGATTGCTGGCGGCCTTTCTAGCCGTGGCGTTATCGAACATATACGTGCAGAATGGGCCACGTTTGCTGTATGCGCCTTCCGTGGGTATCGCTATCTTCTGGGGCGCAGCGATTGCCTCAGGGGTCTCTGCCTTCAGAGGCGCTCACCTGCGCGGCCTCCCTCTCGTCGGTTTACTCCTGCTTTTAGTCTGGTCTGCTGCCTACATTCGTGACCGCATTCAGGAGATGGAGCGGCTCACGCCGGCCATGACACACATCGATCAAGATTTGCGCGAGAGCGCTCCTGACGCGCGCGTGTTGCTCATCAACGCGCCTTGGTGGAATGCCCCACGCTCTCCGAGCTTTTTCATCGGAGCAGAGGGAATGCCGATTTTCGAGCCCAATGACGCACCGGCTTCCACATGGGCGGCCACGGTCAGTGGCATCTATCGGGAGACGCAGGTGGTGCGTCATGAGGCTTCGTTGACGCACGGCGCGCGCTGGCAGTACGGTCATCCCGGACCCACACTGGACGACACCGCCTTACAAGATGAGCTTCTAGACTCTACGCACATCTACAAGTTCGACTATGACCCACCTGGCCTGCGCCTAAGGCGCCTGGGGCTTATCCAGCCATACCCGGCGACTACCCGCCCGTCTGTTCAGCCTATTGCGCTGCTGAACGAAGGAGAGGCGCGCATCGCGATTCTGCACTTCACGGCGCAGGCGTGTGATCGAACCCTGCTCCTGGACATCGGTTGGTGGAGCAACGCCGTGGCGAGTCAGCCATTGGGCGTGTTCGTGCATGGCTTCGACGAACAAGGGCAACGCATCCTGGTTGCCGACCGCGATCTACTCGACGGTCTCTTGCCGCTACAAGCGTTGCCCTCAGACCGCTGGCTTCGCGAGCGGCGTCACATCGTCACACCCGACGCAACGGCCTTGCGCCAAGTGCGCCTCGGCGTCTATTCTCGCCAAAGCCTGGAGCGGTGGCGCGCAACTCGCAGCGACGGCGCTCTGTGGCCGGCGGATGAAGTAGCCGTGTCAGTTCACTTGCGCTGCCCTTTGGAGTAGCCTGCATCATTGCGCGCGAGCGCAGATCGGCCTGGCAGCGACACCTGCGGCGAGATTTCGCCCGTTTCGGTGTAGGGGATGACGCGCAACGCGAGCGAGCCGGCAGCAAAGCCTACGGCCAGAGCCGCGACACCGGCGCGCGACAGCATCCATGTTGTTTGCCTGCGTAGCGATGCGCCGGCGATGGCAGCGCCAATCGCCGCAAGCACGATGAGCGTAACCTGCGCACAGCTTCCCCTCATGTTGAGATACAAAGTTGCCTTCCTCGCGCGACGGTTGTGGTTGCCCTCCGCGCTAGCTGTGGGCATTGCACTGCTGTATTGGCCGAGCCTCTCTCTGCCTCTGTCCTTCGACGATGCATGGAGCGTCCGCCTGGTGCGCGACTTCACGTTTGTTGACCTGTTCACGCGGACGCAGAACTTCGGATACTACCGCCCGATTTATCTAGCCTACTACAAGTTGGCCACCCTTGTCGGCCCGTATGGCCCAATGCTGCTGCACACCTTGTGCATCGCTGCTCACGCAGTGAATGCGCTGCTGCTGCTCAAATTCATACCTACCACGTTGGGCAGGCGCACGGCCGGTCTGGCATTCAGCGCGGCCTTCCTCTTTGCGCTAAACCCGTTTGCCGTCCAAGCGGTGGCGCTCCCCGCCGGCCTAAACCATTTGCTCGCGCTGTTGTTCATCCAATTGGCGGTGCTGGCCTATGCCCGCGCGCGCCAGCCCGCGAGCACCTATCGGCGCGCGTTGCGGTGGGTTGGCTGCCTCGGGTTGTGCGCGTTGGCGTTCCTGTCCAACGAGATCGGCTTGAGCGTCGTCGGCTTTGTGTTGGCTTACGAGGCAGCGCGCCTCGGGCAGGCGCGTTGCTGGCCGCTCGCAGCCGCTCGTGCGTGGCCAGTGATCGGGCTAGCTGTTGGCTACGTGGTGGTGTATTCGCTCATCCCCAAGGGCGCTGCGCCTGAGTTTGTCTTCTCGATCGAGGGTATGCTCATACGTGCACTGACAGCGTTGCAGACGCTGACATATCCGCTTACCTGGCTGGTTGCACCGCTCCGGCTATCCGCCGAGGTGAGCGTGCTCGTGGCAAGCATCCTGCTAACGGTCGCGTGCCTCCTTGCGCTGCGCAATCACGAGAGCGGCGCGTTGCTCGCGGGAGCGTTGATCTTCGCTGCGTCTGTGGCGTTGCCGGTGCTGCGTTTGGCTACCGGCTACGTGCAAAACGCGCCGCGCATATTTTACGTTTCAAGCGTCGGCACAGCCATGCTGTGGGCGTGGCTTGTGCGGGCTCTCTCGGCGCAACTAGGCCACAGCCTCGATCGGGCCGCCATGGCGGCTGCAATCGCCGCAATTGGGCTGGCCGGCGCATGGCACGCGCGCGAGCATCAGTCCTTCTTGGCGCGCGCCAACGAGCCGGTGAGCGCGATCGCGCGGGCCGGCGCTGCGCTTGCCCCCGATGAGACGCTATTGGCTATCAATGCGCCGGAGTGGGTCGCGCCACCTCGGCGGCGCTTCCCGATGTTTCACGAGGGCGCAATCGTGCTGGCCGACTACGTGACGGGCAGCGACCTGGTGCTGGCTAACACCGGCCTCATCCGCGGCGTGCAATTGGCGCAGCTTGCACTGCCCCACGATCCCACTCGCCCCTATGCCTTCCAGCCCTTCGGAGATCTGCTCGACTTTGCTCAGTTGCACAACGCCGCATTAGTGCTCCAGACGCACTACCGCCCCGACGGTCCGCGCACGGCATGGATCGGCGGCGCTACGGCGCAGCAGCATGCACAGGTTGAAGTCTCCTTCGCCGGCGGGCTGGCGCTTGTGCGACACGACATCCAGCCCTGCCGCGAAGGATGGGTAGCGTCGTTGCAATGGCGAGGCGCGTCATCTGCGCGCGAACTCACACCGACGCTCTCAGCGTTCGTCCAGGTGTTGGACGCCAACGGCGCCAAGCTCACTCAGAACGACGGCGCGCCGCTGGACGGGCTGTTGCTGTTCACACAAATGCCCCGTGATCGCGACATCGTTGACCGGCGGATGCTCACTGCGCCAGGCGCCGTTGGCGCCACGCTTTACATCGGGTTATACGACTACACGACCGGCGAACGCCTGCCGGCGACCGACGCACGGGGCGCGCGCCTGGACGGTGATGCGCTAGCGCTGGCGCTTCCCCCGCTCGATCCGAGCATCGCCTGTTGGTGAGCGCACACCTCGACGGGGCAACACCTGAATCGGCAGCGACACCTGCGGCGAGATTTCGCCCGTTTCGGTGTAGGGGATGACGCGCAACATATACGCCCCGGCGCTCAGATCGGGCGGCAGGGGGATGAGATGCACTCCCCAGATCGGCTTCTCGAACGGCGCGTAGGGGAAGCCTTTGAAGGCGATCGGCTGGTCGGACTGCAACACCGGCGCGCCTTGCGCATCAGTGAGTCGCAGCGATACCTTGGTGTAGACCGACAGCGGCACGAACGGCCGGGTTTGCCAGAAGCACTGCACCTCCATGAAGCCGTCTCCCGCGTAAGCCGGCTGCGGCTGCACGCAGCCCAGGCTGCTCAGCCCGACCTCGGGGCGATTGTGTTCAATCGCGGCCTCGCTAGCGGGAATCTGCGCCGGCAGCGGGCGATAGGGCTGAAAGAAGCGGTAATGCTCCAAGCGCAAGCCGGCAAATTGCGGTGTATCGGGCTGCGGGGCGAAAGCCTGCGACTGACGGCGCAGCAGGGCCATCGCCACGCCGGTCGGGTCAATCACGTCGTCCTGCCAAAGCAGCAACCATGCGCCGCCCAGGTCGGCCAGCGCAGCGTTCGTCAGCGGCACGACGCTGGTATAGGTCAACGTGTTGTGCACATTCAGCACCGGGTCGGGCGGCAAGGCAACCCAGGCATCCGGCGCGCCGCGCCAGTAGTATTCAAAGGCCGGCGCGAAGTGGCCGGATACGAGCACCACGCGCTCATCCGGCCGTAGGTGTGCGCCGATGTGCGCCACGGCGCCGCGAAAGTCCTCGTTGGCGTAGAGCGGGCTGATGCGCAACGCAAGCGAGCCGGCGGCGAAGCCCACAGCTAGAGCCGCCAAGCCGGCGCGCGCCAGCACGTGCGCTACCTGCCTGCGTGACGATGCGCCGGCGATGGCCGCGCCGACGGCCGTGAGAACGATGGGCGTGACGATGGTTGGGTAACGCGGCGAGAACTTGCCGCTGAGGGCGCAGAACGTCGCAACGGCAACCGGCGCGACAAGCGCAGTCGCCGCCAACGCCTGCGCCGCGGGCGCGCAGCCGCGCAACTGTGCAAGCGCCAGGCACGACAGCGCAAGCGCGATCGTCGCAGCGACGCCCGTCGGCGCGATCCACTCGGCCGGCAACAGGCGCGGCAACACTTGGCCGGCGGCCGTCTGCACCATCAGCATCGGCCAGTCCGCCGACGCGGCATAGCTCACGCCGTAGCCGGCGCGGTTCGGCCAGATGAACGCCGTCCAGGAGAGGATAACCAGGCCGGCGCCGGCGATGGCCAGGAGCTGCGGGCGGCTCGGCAAACGCCCTTGGCTCAAGCGCAGCGCCACGCTGACGAGGATGTGGGCGCCGACGACCAGCGCGCACAGCACGTGGGCGGCAAAGGCGAGCGCACCAAGCGCGCCCCATGTCAGCCAATAAGCCCATCGGTCGTCGCGCAGCGCCAGCGACAGCGCGAGCGTCGCTCCCAGGCACAGGCAGCCGGCCAGGGCGTACATGCGCGCCTCTTGCGCAGCCAAAACCCCGACCGGCGAGAAGGCGAGCAACACAGCGGCGCCGACCGAAGGCCGGAGCAGCGCCAAGGCGCTCAGCCGATAAGCCAACGCGACGCTCACCACCCCACAGAAGACCGACATCAAGCGAACGGCGAATTCGCTCTCGCCCAGCCCGATCATCCAACCCTTCAGCGCGACGTAATGCAGCGGCGTGTTAAGGTCGAGTTGCGCCGCGCGGACGAACAACGCGAGGACATCGTGGCGCTGCGCGAACAGCACGGAGAACGCTTCGTCGTACCATAGGCTCTGGCCGGCCAAGTCAAAGATGCGCACAGCCCATGCAACCAGCAGGACGCCCAAAACCCAGATTCGTCCGCGCAGGGGGGGATGGACAAGCATGGACGCGGCGGATTATAGGCTTCCACATCAAGCAACGTGCGATAATCTTGGCGCGCCTCGGCGCGCCTCATTGTGACGCAATCCAGGCCGAGGCGCTGCGATTGCCGATGGCGCTCCGCCGGCTCATCCTCCTGACTTTCATCCTCCTCGCGCTGCCCTACGCATTCGCGACGCCGGTCTTTGAGAAGAATGATGAGGTCTGGCATTTCGCCTACGTGCATCGTCTGGCTGAGGGGAGAGGTCTGCCGGTGCAATCGCTCGCCGAGCGTGAGTCGCCCTGGGCGCAAGAGGGCAGCCAGCCGCCGCTCTACTACGCGCTGGCCGGCTTAGTCGCTAGACAGTTTGACACCGGCGACTTTGAGGCACAGCGCCGCCCCAACGCCTCGCCGCTCTACGACCCCTACGCGCCCGGCAACAAAAACATGCTCATCATCACGCCGGAGAAGCGCGCGTTCGCCTATCGCGACACGGCGCTCGCCGCAATTGCGCTGCGCCTGCTGGGTATCCTGCCCGGCTGCGTCACCGTCTGGCTCGCGTTTGGCGTGGCTTATCTGGCGACCGAAGACCAGCGCGTCGCAACTACGGCCATGGCATTGACGGCGTTCAACCCGATGTTCTTGACCGTGACTACAGCCGTGAGCAACGACGGATTGCTGATCGCGCTGACCACGACTGCGCTCTATATGCTGATGCGGGCACTGACACAAGGCGTGACCTTACAGCGCGCGTTCGTCTTCGGCGTGCTGGCCGGCTTGGCCAGCCTGACCAAGCTGAGCGGCGCGCTGCTGCTGCCCCTGGCCGGCGCGATGCTCGTCGCGCCCAGGCTCGAACCCGACTCAGGGGCATCGCGCCCCCGCCGGTCGAGGCTGATCGCTGCCGTTGTGATGCCATGGCTGCTCATCGCCGGGTGGTGGTATGTCCGCAACGTCCTGCTCTACGGCGAACCGACCGGCACGGCGATGATGGCGGCCATCGCCCATCCGCGCAGCATCTCGCCCCTCGAGGCGTTAGCGGAGTTTGAAGGGGTGCGCATCTCCTATTTAGCGATGTTCGGCCAATTCAACGTGCCGGCAGATGGCCTGGCCTATCAAGCATTCGACATCTTCCTGCTCGCCTGCCTTGCCGGTCTGGTTTTGCACCTCATCCGTCGAAGACGCGATGTGAGTCTCATGTATTGGCTGCGAATCGGCGCGCTGGCTGCCTACGCTGCGCTCACCTACGCCGGATTGGTGCGCTGGACGATGATGACGCCGGCTTCGCAGGGCCGGCTGCTCTTCCCTGCGATCGCCGCGCTGTCCACGTTGATGGCGCTCGGCCTGGTTGAGCTGGCGCAGACAACTTTCACAGTTGGCCGGAGGCGCATCGCGCCCTTCGCCGCGCTGCCGCTCGCGTCGTGCATCGGGCTGTTCGTCCTGGCGGCGATCTCGCCCTTCCGCTACGTCATTCCCGCCTACACGCCGCCGCTGGTGGACGATCTCCCGGCAGATATGACGCCTGCCCGACAACGTTTCGACAAGTTCGCGGAAGTGGTCGGGTATGGCATGCAGCCCCAGGCCGTTTACCCAGGAGACAAAGTGCGCGTGAGCGTGGTCATGCGCGCGCGACAACCTACGGCGTTCGACTACTTGTTGGTGGTCAGCCTGCTTGGCCGCGACAACCGGCCCCTGGCGCGGTTCGACACTTTCACCGGCGGCGGGCTGCTGCCCAGCAGCCAATGGCGGGCCGGCCAGATGTGGCGCGACGAGGTGGACCTGATCGTGCCGGAGGACGCCGAAGCGCCGGCTACGCTGCGGGTCCAGTTCGCGCTGTATAACCGCGGCAGCGGCGACGTCATGCCGGGCGACGATGGGCGAGGCAACCCTTCTCCACCGCTGTTCGACGGCGCAACGCTGCTCCCTAGGCCAGACGCGAACGCAACGCGCGGCTCCGCGCAGATCGCCGCTCTGGGCGAGGCCGCCTGGCTTCAAGCCGCCCACTTTGCGCCACAGGCCACGGCCGGCCAGCCGTTGACGGTCACACTCACCTGGCAGGCGCTCGGCGCCACGCCGGAGCCGCACACGACCTTCGTGCATCTGGTGGATGAGCGCGGCGCGTTATGGGCGCAAGGCGATGCGCCGCCGCTGGGCGGCCAGTTCCCCACCACGCGCTGGCGCGCCGGCGTCACGTTCGATGACTCGTACACCCTGCCGCTGCCGGCCGAGCTGCCGCCGGGGCGGTATCGCCTGTTCGTCGGCCTGTATCACGCCGCCGACCTGACGCGTTTGCCCGCATTCGACCGCGACGGCAAGCGACTGCCGGACGACCGCATCTACCTGGGCGAAGTGCGCGTTGTTCCGCCGAGCTGACCGATTCTATGCAACTTGATGTGGTAACGTCATTTCGCCATGTTGCGCCCACAACTGACGCGCCTGCAGTGGCTCATCGCGCTCGCGCACGTCGCGCTTGCGTTGATCTATGGCGCCATCAACCCGCCCTGGGAAGCGCACGACGAGACCGGCCACTTCGCCTACGTCAGCCATCTCGTCGCGACGCGCAGCCTGCCCGATGCTTCCGCTGCCGACAAGGTGCTGTTCGATCAATCGCACCAGCCGCCGCTGTATTACCTCGTCGCAGCCGCGCTGACGTTCTGGGCCGACCGCAGCGACGATGTGCAGCCGGAGTTCAACCACTTTGCGCTCGACGGCACAAACCGGCGCGGCTTTCGCATCATGCTGCGGCAACCGGAGGAAGCCTTCCCCTGGCGCGGCACAATCCTCGCCTTACACGCGACGCGCGCGATTTCGGCGTTGCTCACCGGCCTGACGGTCTGCCTGATCGCATCGAGCGCCAACCTGATCTTCGGCGCCGGCTCGGCGGCGGCGCTGCTCAGCACGGCGATCGCCGCTTTCAACCCCCAGGTGATCTTCATGGGCGCGATGGTCAACAACGACGCGATGGTCGCCGCGATGGGAGCTGGGGTAGCGCATTACACCCTGCGCATCGCGCAGGGCGCATCGCGCCCCCCATCCCCTGCGCGCTCCGAAACGCCAAGCGTCGGCTACGAAATGCAACAGGCCGCACGCAATCCGCAACACGCGACGTTCGATGCGGATGCCCTGCGCCTCGGCCTTGCCCTCGGCCTGGCGTTCCTGTCCAAGAACAGCGCCCTCGCGTTGATCGGCTTCGCGGCGCTGGCGCTGACGTTCATCGCCTGGCGCGCCGCCTGGCCGGCGCGCGACCTGCTCCGGCGAGGCGCATTGGCCCTCGGCGCGTGCGCGCTGATTGCATTGCCCTACCTCGGCTACAACCTGGCGCGCTACGGCCGGCTGCTGACCGACCGCAACCCGAACAACCCCATCCTGGTCGCGCCCACCAGCGTGATCGGCGAAGGCGTATGGGTATCCATTCGTGACGCATGGTTGCCGCAGTTGTTCGCCAACACCTTCCGCACGTTTTGGGGCAAGTTCGGCTGGGGCAACGTTGGGCTGCCGGAGTGGGCGTATCTGGCGTTTGCCGTCTTGGCGCTGGTCGGCGCGGTCGGCTGCGCAATCGGCTATCGCCGCGCTAAAGGCGCGTTGCGCGCAGCCATCGTTGTGCTGCTGATGCTCGGCCTTTCGATGATGGTGCTGCCGCTGTATCGCGCGCTTTTCTATCAAGACCCGGCGCTGATGCCGGGGCGTTACCTGATGCCGGCGCTGACGGCCTACGCCTGCCTGCTCGGTTTCGGGTGGAGCGCCCTGTGCGAGCGATGGGCCTCTGCGGCGCGCACACTGCCCTATGTAATTGCGGCCTGCCTGGCAATCTTCGCGCTGATTGTGCCGTTCGCCTACATTCAGCCGCGCTATCGGCCCGCCCTCATCGCGTCGGGCAATGCCGGCGCGCTGCTCACCTTCGGCGACCTGGTGCAGCTTGTGGATACGATGGCACAGACGGCCCTGCTGCCCGACCGCGAGGGTATGCGCCACTACGCGCGGGTAAAGCTGACCTGGCGCGCGTTGCGCCCGACGGAAGGACATTACGCCTTTGGCGTCAGCGTGCTGGGGCGCGATAGCGAAGTTCTCGGCTCAATTGTCACCTTCCCCAACCTCGGCAACTACCCCAGCACGAATTGGCGCGCCGGCGACACGTTCGTAGACGCCTACGACATCCTGCTGGAGAAGCCCTGCCCTCGGCTGCCGGCGCTCGGCAAGCTACACGTGACGGTGTTTCCATTTGAGCCGCTGACGGCGTCTCGGCCGATTAGCATTACGCAAGTCCTCCCGTCCACCGACGGCGCAGGCCGGCCTGTGGCGCCCATCGTCGGCCGTTTCAAGATCGGCGCAGCGCCGCCGCTGCCGGTGTTCTGGCAACCGCCGCTCGCCCGTTTCGACGGCATCTGGCTGCGCGAGGCGCAACTGCCGGCTCAGGCGCGCCCCGGTGAGACCATAGCCATCGCCCTGACTTACGAAGTCATGCAACCCACGCCCAAGCGCGGCACCGCGTTTGTGCATGCCCTGGACGCGAGCGGCCGACTCGTAGGGCAGGACGACCACGCGCCGCTGAACGGCGAATATCCTACCGACCTCTGGGATGCCGGCGAGTGCGTGCGCGAGACCTTCCGGCTGACGCTGCCGACGGACGTGCAAGGCGCGCTGCGCATTGCGACCGGCTTTTACACCGCCGACGGCGCCCGATTCAAAACCGGCACACCGGACGACGTGGCGTTCATCGGCGAGGTTCGGGTGGAGGAGTAGCAAGCGGCATTCAGCGTCACACGTCGCGGCCGACGCTCGGATGGCGCGACGGGCATCCGAGCCATAGACGGCATATACTTCGCAGCATCGAATTGATCTTGTAGAAGAGGTTGTTGAGATGTTAACCCCCCTTATTACCACTGCGCGCGAATCGCTGCGCTACAAAGGCAGTGGCCACGTCCTCTGGCTGTTGCACCGCGTGACCGGTCTTGGCGTCGTGATCTTCCTCGGCACGCACATCTTTGGCATGAGCATGGCGACGTTCAACCCGCCGCTGCACGAGGCGATGCTCGCGGTTTATAAGACGCCGCTGTTCTCCCTCGGCGAGATCGTCTTGGCCGCCTGCTTGATCTTTCACGCCGTGAACGGCACGCGCATCGCCATCCTTGAGCTGCGGCCGGCGCTGTGGGACAAACAAGAAGTCGCCACCCGCTGGTCGGTCATCATCACCCTCATCCTGCTCGCGCCGACCATCGCGATCATGGCGTTCAAGTCCATCAGCTACTACGCCACGCACGGTCTCCGGTAGTCGTGGCAACCCAAGTGAGCAAAGCCATGGCTTCTACCACTATGACCCCCGGCCGCACCGTGCGCAAGGTGCAGCCGATTCCACAAACGCGCAATCGCCTGGAGCTGGCCCTGTGGATGTTCATGCGCTACAGCGGCCTGGCCCTGGTCTTCCTGGCGCTATCGCACTTTTGGATGCAACACGTGCTCATCGGCACGCACGAGATCGAATTCGCCGGCACGCAACTGCGTTGGGGCATCACCGGCCAGCCGGTCACGGTCGAGCAGCTGATCTGGCGCGCCTACTACGCCGTGATGCTCATCCTGGCCGTGACGCACGGCATCAACGGCGTGCGTCAGGTTGCCTACGACTACTTCGGCCACCGTCCGGCGGCCTACAAGGGGCTGATGTATGCCGTAGTGGCTATCGCCGCGATCATCTCGCTGGGCGGCATCCTCGCGCTGTTCATGGGCGCGGCCGCCGGCGGTGGCGAGGCTGCGCTGCGATAAGCACGCGCGCGCCGTCTCTAAGCGGGGTGTATGCGCGCACGGTGATCCGCGCTATAGCCGATGATGAACGTAGGATGGCGCGGGGCGGGCGGCGCCCGGCGTGGCTGCCCGCCCTGCTCGTCATTTGGATGGCGTTCGCCTTCCGGATGCACGGGCTGGAGCATGTGCGCCAGAACTACGACCGCGCCTACCCGCATGGCCTCGGCCTGTTCATCCGTCAAGCGGTCGCCGAAGGGCGCTTCGACCAATTGCCCGCCGCCAGCCTGCTGGCCAGCATCAATTTGCCCAATCCGGCCGGCGCCAGTTACTTCTATGCCCTGCTGACCGCCATTGAGCCTAGCGCGTATGTCGCTACGGCGCTCAATGCGATGCTAGGTACGCTGGTCGCCGCAGTCGCCTTCGACCTGGCGCGGCGCCTTTTCGGCGGATGGGCTGCGTTCGTCGCCGGCCTGCTCGCCGGCGTGAGCCTGTGGGCGGCCTGGGTCGCGCGCGGGGCATGGCTACAGGGGCCGCTCGAAGCGATGAGCGCGCTGACGCTGTGGCTGGCGATAAACGGCTTGGCGCGCGGCAAGCCGAAGCACATGTTCGCAGCATTCGCCTGGGTCGCTGCCTGCCTGCATACATACCTGGTTGCCGCCGGCCTGCTCGCCCAACTCGTCGCCGCGACACTCATCGGCGCGTTCAGCCTGCGCTCGTTGGGCCGATGGTCAGCCGGCTTACGCCGCGCTGCGGCAGCCGGCGCCGCCGTCTGCGTCTTGAGCGCGCTGGTTTACGCCGGCGCAGTCATCAGCGCGCGCGCCTCGCTCACCGCTGTGGTCAACAACCCCCACGCCTTCAACGAGGAGACCCGCGCCGGCCGGCTGAATCTCGATCCGATCAACCACGCGCTGCGCATCGCCAGCGGGCGCGACTTCGAGAACACGTTCGTCGAACCCGACACGCCGCTATTCGAGGCGCGTGACCGCTGGAGCGACGCACGGGCAACGATTATTGATGCGCTCCTTTGGATCGGGCTGGGCATGTTGGCGATTCAGGCCGCTGGCCGCTCTCGCCCCGATCCGGCTTACGCGCCGACGAGCCGCATCGCGCTCGGCTGGTTTGTCTTGCCGCTCCTGGCGACCTTCCTGATTGCGAACGCCATCATGCGCGATTGGAAGGTGCATGTGTTCTACTTGCTGCTCGCTTCGCCGATGCCTTATGTACTGGCCGGCGCGCCGTTCGTGCTGCTCGAGCGCGCAACGCGCCATGCGTCGCGCAAGACGCAATACGCGATCTTGGCTTTGGCGTCGCCCGCCGCCATCGTCGCCGTCGCCATCCCTTGGTGGAACGCCCAAGGCGAAGTGGAAGCCGCAATGCGCTTCCCTTACCATCACGATGGTTTGTATAGCCTGCCGATCTTTTGGCAGATGCGCCTGGCCGAACGATGGCGCGCGCTCGGTTGCGTCACGCTTCACGCCCAGGAGGACGCGCGCTGGCTGGCCAGTTTACTTGGAGACGCCCGACCGGCGCGCGCCGACGAGATCCGCATCAAGGGCGCATCCAGCATCTGGCAAGTGCGGCCGGAGGGCGGCGAATGCGCACTGCTGATGGCCGAATCGCCTGCGCCGGCGCATGCCGAGGCATTCCCGATGCCCGTCCCCGGTCAAAAGCGCACCGACCGGACGCCGGTCGCGCCGATGCTCTACCGCGCGCCGCCGCTCGAATCGGCCCTGCGCCCATCGGACAGCGCGTTCATCGTCAACCTGGGCGAAGGCTGGCGGTTGCTGGAGCTACAAACGCCGGCTGCGGCGCACCCCGGCGAGACGATCACCGTGACGCACGACTGGCTGGTAGGGCTGCCGCCGCCTGAGCCATATTGGTCGTGGTATTTCGCGCCGTTCGTCAAGTTGTTCGCGCCTGATGGCCGGATGATCGCGCAGGTGGATGACGCGCCGGCGATCCTCGGCTATCGCTGGCGCGCCGGGCACGTGCAAACCAGCGCAGTGCGCTTCGCGCTGCCGGCGGATCTGCCGCCGGGCGAATACGCACTGGAGATGAGCCTTTTCGATCCCAACCAGAAGAAGAACGCGGTGTATTTCGATCCCAAGCAACCGAGCACGCCCGTTGTTACAATACGACGTGTGTTGTTGGTTCGGGAAGTGCGATGACAAGAGCCAATCATTCAATCACTTATCTTTTGGAGTTGGTATGCCTCAGTATCATCAGTTCGACGCGCTCGTAGTAGGCGCAGGCGGCGCAGGGTTGATGGCAGCCCTGTATGCCAGCAAGGGTGTGAATACCGCCGTCATCAGCAAGCTGTATCCCACGCGCTCGCACACCGGCACGGCGCAGGGCGGCATTAGCGCTGCGCTGGGCAACCTGGAAGAGGACAAATGGGAGTGGCACGCCTACGACACGATCAAGGGCGGCGACTTCCTGTGCGATCAGGACGCTGTGGACATCATGTGCCGCGAGGCGATTGACGCGGTGATTGACCTGGAACACATGGGCCTGCCGTTCGACCGCACGCCTGACGGCAAGATCAGCCAGCGGCGCTTCGGCGGGCACACCAACAACGAGACCAAGAAGCCGGTCATGCGCGCCTGCCATGCCGCCGACCGCACCGGCCACATGATCCTACAGACGCTTTACCAGAACTGCATCAAGAACAACGTCAAGTTCTTCGATGAGTTTCAGGTGATTGACGTGTTGATCGAGGACGGCAAGTGCAACGGCGTGGTCGCCGTGCAACTGGCCACCGGCGAGATCCACGTCTTCCACAGCAAGGCGACGCTGATCGCCACCGGCGGCTTCGGCAAGATGTGGAAGGTCACCAGCAACGCCCATTCGTTGACCGGCGACCTGCCGGCGGCGGTGTTGCGGCGCGGCTTGCCGCTGGAAGACATGGAGTTCTTCCAGTTCCACCCGACCGGCGTGTATAAGCTGGGCATCTTGCTCAGCGAGGCCGCGCGCGGCGAAGGCGCGGTGTTCATCAACGACAAAGGCGAGCGCTTCATGGAGCGCTATATGCCCACCCTGAAAGACCTCGCCCCGCGCGACATCTGCAGCCGCTGCATCTACACCGAGATTCGCGAAGGGCGCGGCATCGGCGGCAAAGACTACGTGTATCTGGACTTCCGCCCCGAGCAAATCAACAAGTACTTCGAGGCGGACGGCAACCCCAAGCGCATAGACGCGCATTACCTGGAGACCCGGCTGCCCGACATCATCGAATTCGCCCGCGTGTACCAGGGGATCGACCCGATCAAGGAGCCGGTGCCGATCCAGCCGACAGCGCACTACGCCATGGGCGGCATCCCTACCGACAACGATACGCGCGTGCTGGCCGATGAAACCGGTCGGATCGTCGAAGGGCTTTACGCCGCCGGCGAGGTGGCCTGCGTCAGCGTGCATGGCGCCAATCGGCTGGGCACAAACTCGCTGGTGGACCTGGTGGTTTTCGGCAAGCGCGGCGGCATCGCCATGGCCGAGTATTGCAAGCAGGCGTCGTTCCGACCCATCAACCGCGACGCGGCGGCCAAAGAGGGCGCTGCGCAGCTTGACCGCATCCGCAATAACAACGGCGACGAACGCCCCCACGCCATACGCAAAGAGATGCAGGCAGTCATGGATGACAAGGTCGGCGTGTATCGCACCGGCGCCGGGCTGGAAGAAGCAATTGATAAGATCCACGAGCTGCAGGCCCGCTACAAGCGCATCCGCATTGACGACAAGGGCTTCAAGTGGAACACCGACTTGATGGAAGCCTGGGAGCTAGGCGCGCTGCTCGACCTGGCCGAGGTCACCGCGTTTGCGGCCCTGGCGCGCACCGAGAGCCGCGGCGGCCATTACCGCGAGGATTATCCCAACCGCGACGACGTGAACTTCCTCAAGCACTCGATGGCCTGGAAGAACGGGACGATCACGCTGAAATACAAGCCGGTGCGCATCACCCGCATCCAGCCGCAGGAAAGGAAGTATTGATGAGTGTTGAGAGGAACGCGCCTGTTGGCGTTCTCAGTCCTCGACGCTGCTTTCTCGATTCCGATGAAGATCAACCTAAAGATCAAGCGCTTCAACCCAGAGACGGACAAGAAACCCCACTGGGAGACTTACACGGTCGAGGTCGAACCGACCGATCGGGTGCTCGACGCGCTGCATGAGATCAAGTGGAACCAGGACGGCACGCTGGCCCTGCGGCGCAGTTGCGCCCACGGCGTGTGCGGCAGCGACGCCATGCGCATCAACGGCCGCAACATGCTGGCCTGCAAGGTGCTGATTCAGAACATCGCCAAAGACGGCGACACGATCACCGTCGAGCCGATCCTCGGCCTGCCGGTGATCAAAGACCTGATCGTGGATATGGAGCCGTTCTTCGCGCACTACCGGGCGGTGATGCCGTATCTGGTGAACGCCGACCCGCTGCCGGAGAACGGCCGCGAGCGCTTGCAGTCGCCGGCAGACCGTGAGCGTTACGACGACACGACCAAGTGCATCCTGTGCGCGGCTTGCACCACGAGCTGCCCATCGTTCTGGGCGCGGGGCGAATACGTCGGGCCGGCGGCCATCGTGCAGGCGCACCGCTTCATCTTCGACAGCCGCGACCAAGCTGCGCAGCAGCGCCTGGAGATCCTAAGCGCGCAAGATGGCGTGTGGCGCTGCCGCACTGTCTTCAACTGCACCGAGGCCTGTCCGCGCGGCATCCAGGTGACCAAAGCCATCGGCGAGGTCAAAGAAGCCCTGCGCACCGGCATCATCCAATAGCACCACAACATGCCCGGGTAGCCGATGGCGTTGCCATCGGCTACTCTCCGTTGCCGCTCGCGCTTTCAGCTTCGATTCGGCGCCTGGCCGGCTTCCTCGCGCTCGACGCGCTCCAGATAACGCATGATGTCGCCGAGCGAGAGGATGCCGATCGGGTTGCAGATGTCATCTGGCTCGGCCACCACAACGCGGTGGATGCGGTGGTCAATGATGATCTTGGCCGCTTCCTTCAGTGACATGTCCGGCGTTACCGTCAGCACGCGGTGGGTCATGATCTCGCCAACGGTGAGCTGATCCCAAGGCTTGCCGCCTTCGTGGACGAGCCGCGCCGCGACGATGTCGGTCTCGGAGATGATGCCGGCCAGCGCGCAATCGAAATCCACCACCACCAGCGAGCGCAACCCTTTCTCGTTCATGATGCGCACAGCATCGCGCACGCTGATGGACGAATCGCAACTCACGACGCCCTTGTGCATCGCGTCTCGGACTGTCATGTGCTTCATATGTTTGGTTTCCTCCGTGGGCGCGTAAGTTTAACGCGGGACTCACTCGAGGTCCGGCATGCGGCGCTGGCGCTTGACTTCGCTCGTTCGGCGCTTTTGGCGTAGGCGTTCTTCTACAGCGGCGCGCGGCGGGCGCGTCCTGCGCCGGCGCTTGGCCGGCGTCAACGCTTGCCGCAGTAATCGGACGAAGCGGCGCGTCACCTCCGCGCGATTGCGCAGCTGGCTGCGCTCGCTGCGCGATTCCAAATGCAGCATACCTGCATCGTCCAAATATCGCGCCAGGCGCGCCATCGCCTGCCGGCGCTGCACATCATCGAGCGACGGCGTATGGGCCAGGTCGAACAGCAGCTCGACCGCCGTCTCTGCCTTGTTGACGTGCTGGCCGCCCGCGCCCGACGCGCGCGAGAAGCGATACGTCAGCTCGTCAACCGGGATGCGCACATGCGCGCTGATGATGAGGTCATCCTGCGTCGCCATGATCGTAGATGCACTATACAATCGGCCATCATGACCTACCGCCTCTGCGTCATCCCCGGCGACGGGGTGGGCCGCGAAGTGATCCCCTGCGCCGTCGAAGCCTTGCGACGCGCGTTGCCCGACTTGACCACGGTCGAGGCCGAGGCCGGCTGGGACTGCTTCCGGCGCACAGGCAGCGCACTGCCCGACGAGACCATCACCCAGATCGCCGCTTGCGGCGCGACCTTGTTCGGGGCGGTCTCCTCGCCGTCGCGCAAGGTCGAGGGCTACCGCAGCCCGATCATCCAGATGCGCCAGCGCTTTGACCTCTACGCCAACTTGCGCCCAACGCGCATCGTGTGGTCTCAGGCGTCGCAGATGATCGGCCGGCTGCAAGCCGTGGACCTGATCTTGGTGCGCGAGAACACGCAGGGGCTCTATGCCGGCCGCGAACGGCTGCAAGGCGACGAGGCCATCGCCGAGCGCGTGATCACCCGCGCGGCGTCGGAGCGCATCGCGCGCGTAGCGTTCGAGCTGGCGCGCCAGCGCGAGCGCAGGCGCGTCACCATTGTGCACAAAGCCAACATTCTGCCGGTTACCGATGGCCTCTTCCGCGACGCGGCGCGCGCTGTGGGCGCGAGCTATCCCGAAGTGGCAGTTGACGAGATGCTGGTGGACACGGCGGCGATGATGTTGGCGTCGAAGCCGGCGCAGTTCGACGTGATCGTCACCACCAACTTGTTCGGCGACATCCTGAGCGACGTAGCCAGCGTGTGGGGCGGCGGCATGGGCGTGGCACCCTCGCTCAACCTCGGCGAAGGCGTGGCGATCGCCGAGCCGGTGCACGGCAGCGCGCCCGACATCGCCGGCAAGGGCATCGCCAACCCCTGCGGCGCCATCCTGAGCGCCGCGCTATTGGCGCGGCACTACTGGAAGCGGGCCGATGTCGCCGAACGCATCGAACGCGCCGTGTATGGCGCGATCGAGAGCGGCGTGCGCACGCCCGACTTGGGCGGCCAAGCCGCCACGCAAGACGTCGCGGCAGAGATACTGCGGCGCATCTGAAATCGCAAATTCGGCCAGATTCGGTAGCGTCTGCCTTCTCGCCTGGCTATTAAGCTTCCGCGCGTAGAATCGCGCCATGCTATCCGAGGCGTTCCTGCAGTCGCTGCGCACCCTGCGCCTGAACGCGCCACGCCGGCGCGTCGGCTCGCTGACCGGCGAGCGGCGCAGCGTGAAGCGCGGGCGCTCGGTCGAGTTCGCCGATTACCGCAATTACACCCCCGGCGACGACCCGCGCCGCGTGGACTGGAACGTCTACGCCCGGCTGGAACGCCCCTACATTAAATTGTTCGAGGACGAAGAGGACCTTACCACGCACATCCTGCTGGACGACAGCCTATCTATGTTTTGGCAGCCGGACGAGGAAGCCGACGGCCAACGCCTCGCGCAAAAGTGGCTATGCGCCGCGCAGCTCGCGGCCGTGCTGGGCTATGTCGCGCTGACCTCCGGCGACAGAGTCGTGTTGGAGACCAGCTCGTTCCAACGCTTTGGGCCGAAGCGCGGCGTGGCCTCCGCTGCGGCGCTCATCGCTTTCGTCGAGCGCGTCTCGGCAACCGACAAGCGCGACCTGCGCGCCGCGCCGGCCGGCCGGCGACAGGCCCTGAATGCCTGGCTGAAGCGTTACGCGCTCGACGCGCGCCCCGGCCTGTGCATCTTGATCAGCGACATGTTGGACGAGGGCGGCTATGCCGAGGGATTCAACGCGTTGGGCAACAGCCGGCTGGATGTGAACCTGTTGCACACGCTCAGCGCCGACGAACTCGACCCGCAATTCACCGGCGACCTCAGGCTAAAGGATGTGGAAACGGCGAATCAGCAGGACATGAGCCTGGACGACGCCGTGCTCAGCCAGTACCGCCAGCGACTGACGATGTGGAGCGAGGAGATCGCCGCCCAGGTGCGCCGGCGCGGCGGCCGTTACCACCTCACCGACACGTCGCTGCCGCTCGAGCAAATCGTGTTGAAGGACCTGAGGCGCGCCGAATGGCTGGTTTGATGATGGTGGAGCGCGGTCACAGCCGCCGATTGCAATCTGTCAATTGAGAATCACGAATGGACCTGCTGAATCCGTCGGCCTTCCTGTTTGCTCTGTTGGCCGTGCCGATCATCCTGCTCTACCTGCTGCGGCTGCAGCGGCGCGAGCAGACCGTGAGCAGCACGCTGCTGTGGCGACAGGTGACGATGGATCGCGAGGCCAACACGCTGTGGCAGCGCCTGCGGCGCAACTTGCTGCTCATCCTGCAACTCATCACGCTGGCCTTTCTCGTCTTCGCGCTCATCCGGCCCTACGTGAACGTGCCCAGCGCGGTGAGCGGGCGATCGATCGTGCTGCTCGATGCGTCGGCCTCGATGCAAGCGACCGACGTTGCGCCTTCGCGGTTTGAAGCGGCGCGGGCGCGCGTGCGCGATGCGATTAACAGCCTGGGCGCCAACGATCGGATGACGCTCATCGTGGTGGACGGCGCGCCGCGCGCGCTCAGCACGTTGACCGGCGATAAGTCGCAACTGCTCGATGCGCTCGACTCGGCCCGGCCTTCGCTGGACGCAGCGAACTGGAGCGCGGCCATCGCCCTGGCCGTCGCCACCGGCGCGGGCGACGATGACGCCACCACCCTTGTGTTCAGCGACGGCGCGAACGCCGACGACCTCGGACTGCTGCCCGGCAAAGCGCGCTTCATCCCAATAGGAAACAGCGGCGACAACGTTGCCATCTCCGCGCTGACGTTGCGCCGCACCCTGCGCGGCCTTTCGGCTTTTGTGCGGGTGACGAACAGCGGCTCGCAGGACGAGCGCGTGCTGGTGTCGCTGCGCGCCGACGGCGCGCTGGTGGACGCGCGCGCGCTGGACGTGCCGGCCGGCGCATCCGCCGAATGGATGGTTGGCAACCTCAACCCAGACGTCGTTGCTGTGGACGCTCGCATTGACGAAGCGCAGCGCAATTTCCTGGCCGTGGACGACGCCGCCTACGCGGTCAACACGGCGAACACGACGCGCCACGCTCTGCTGCTGACGCGCGGCAACCGCTTCCTCGAACAAGCGCTGGCGTCGCTGCCCGGCCTGCGCGTGACGCGGGCAACCGCCATGCCGCTCGACACCCAAACCTACGACCTCTACGTGCTGGACAACATGACGCTCACGCTGCCGGCGCGGGCCAGCGCGCTGCTGATCGGCGCGCAGTCGGTGTTCACCACCAGCGGCGTCTTCAGCAACACCGGCTATGTGCGCACCGAAGCGCACCCCGTCGCGCGCGACGTGGATTGGCGCGGCGTGAGCGTCCTGGATGCGCAGCGGGTGAACGCGCCCGGTTGGTTGCGGCCGGTGATCGAGAGCCAGGGCGGCCCGCTGGTGCTCGCCGGCGAAAGCGCCGAGGACGATTTACAGCGCGTGGTGCTTATCGCTTTTGACCTGCGCCGGAGCGATCTGCCGTTGCAGATCGCGTTCCCGATCCTGATCGCCAACAGCGTGGAATGGCTGGCGCCGGCGCAAGGGCTGAATGTGCCGCTCAACATCAAGCCGGGCGAAGTGGCGCCGATGCCGGAGAACACACGGGTGACGCTGCCCTCTGGCGAGGAGGTCGTGGCCGGCCGGCGCGGCTTCGCGCAGACGGATCGGCCGGGCATCTACACCTTCGACGCGGGCCGGGCGCAGGGCGCCTTCGCCGTGAACTTCAGCAACGTGAGCGAGTCTCGCATCGCGCCCAACCCCAACCTACAAGTCGGCAGCGCAAACGCCAACGCCGAACAAGCCGAGAGCCGACCTACATCGCAGCGCGAGTTCTGGCATTGGATGGCCGGCATTGCGCTGGCCTTGCTGCTGGCGGAATGGTGGATCTATCAACGCGGCCTGCCGGCCCGGTTGCGCGCAACGCAGAAGCCGCAAATGCCCATCCGGTAAACGAGGGAACGGACAACGCCTTCGCCCGCTCAGGCAACTTCGGCTTGGCTAATCCGATTGCCCCGATGACGCGGCGATGAGGGCCAGCTTCTTAGCGCGGGGCAGGCGTTTGACGGCGCGCTCGAGCTGCATCGCCTCGCGCCACGTCGCCACCTCGCAGCGCCAGGCCAGCGCCACCGGCCGTCGCGCCCGCGTGTAGCGCCCGCCGCGCCCGGCCTGATGCGCCCTCAGCCGCGCATCGGCGTCTTTGGCGATGCCGGTATAGAGCGAGTCATCGGCGCAGCGCAAAATATAGACGTAAGGCATCTCAGCGCGCCGTCCACCCCAAATCGAGCATGTGCGCCGCGCCGGTGATGATGCCGCCGTTGTCCGAGACGAGATACAAGGCAAACTCGGCGACCTCGTCCGGCTCGATCAACCGCTTGATCGCCGCCGGCCCAAGCATCACCTGCTCGATCACCTCGCTTTCGGGGATGTTCAGCGTGCGCGCCTGATCGGCGATCTGTTTGTCCACGATGGGCGTGCGCACATAGGCCGGGCAGATCGCGTTGACGGTGACGCCGAACGCTGCGGCTTCCAGCGCCACCGTCTTGGTCAGGCCCATCAAGCCATGTTTGGCGCTGATGTAGGCGCTCTTGAACGGGCTGGCGACCACGCCATGCAGGCTGCTGATGTTGATGATGCGCCCCCAGCGATTGGCTTTCATCGCCGGCAACAGGTACTTGATCAACTGGAACGGCGCGGTCAGCATCACCTGGATCATCTTGTTCCAGGTGGCTTCGGGGAACTCCTCCACCGGATGAATCTGCTGGAAGCCGGCATTGTTGATGAGGATGTCCACGCGGCCGCCGGCGGCTTGCAGCGCCGACTGCGCAAGCGACTTGACCGCCTCCTGATCCGACAGATCGGCCCGCAGGAAGGCCGCGCCAAGCGCATCGGCGACTTGCTGCGCCTCGGGTGCGATGTCATGCACCAGCACGCGCGCGCCCGCGCGGGCGAAGGCCCGCGCGCAGGCGCGGCCAATGCCGCTGCCTGCGCCGGTGACGAGAACGGTCTTATTTCCGAGCGACATCGCGTTTCGACCAAGATGGGGCAAGCGCCTGAGCGCGTCAACGTCATTCAAGCGGCAGCGGGATTCGGCGCATCCGCGCGGTTGAGCGCGCGCGCGAACTCGACGAAGAACTGCAACGCTTGCGGGTTGGCCACCGAACCCAGGTTGACGGCCTTCTCCAGCGGCGCGCCCAGCAAAATCTTCTTGACCGGCACCTCCAACTTCTTGCCATTTAGCGTGCGCGGCACTTCGGGGATGGCGATCACGTCGTCGGGCACCTGGCGCGGCGAAAGCTCTGTGCGGATGGCTTGCTTGATCTTCGCGTCAAGCGCCGCGTCAAGCACAGCGCCTTCGCGCAACACCACGAACAACGGCATGTATGACGGCCGGCCCAACATCTCCAAGTCAATCACCAGCGCATCCAACACTTCGGGCACGCTTTCGACCACGCGGTAGAGTTCACTGGTGCCGATGCGCACGCCCTGCCGGTTGATGGTGGAATCGCTGCGGCCGTAGATGATCACGCCGCCGTGCGGGGTGATCTTCACCCAGTCGCCATGCCGCCATACGCCCGGAAACATCTCGAAGTAGCTCTCGCGATAGCGGCGCATATCCGGATCGTTCCAGAAGTAGATCGGCATCGAAGGCATCGGCTCGGTGACGACCAACTCGCCCACCTCGTCCACGAGCGGCCGGCCCTGCTCGTCGAAGGCTTGCACGTGCGCGCCCAAATAGCGACATTGCATCTCGCCCAGGCGCACGGGCAGCAGCGGACAACCGCCCACAAAGGCCGTGCACACGTCGGTGCCGCCGCTCATCGGGGCCAACCACACGTCGGGCTTGACGCGCGCATAGATCCAGCGGAAGCCATCCTCGGACAGCGGCGAACCGGTTGAGCCGATATGCCGCAGCGCGCCGAGGTCATATCGCCGGCGCGGCTCGATGCCGGCCTTCATACACGCGGCGATGTATGCTGCGCTGGTGCCGAAGACGGTCATGCCCGTCTCTTCGGCGAAGCGCCACAAGGCCCCCATCTCATCGCGCGCCGGGCTGCCGTCGTAGAGCAGCACCGTGCTGCCGACCAGCAAGCCGCCGATCACGAAGTTCCACATCATCCAGCCGGTCGTGGTGAACCAGAAGAAGCGGTCGCTCGGCTTGAGGTCGAGGTGAAAGGAGAGCGCTTTGAGGTGCTCGATCAAAATGCCGCCGTGCGAGTGCACAATGGGCTTGGGCAGGCCGGTGGTGCCGCTGGAATACAGCACCCACAGCGGATGGTCAAAGGGAACCGGCTCGAAGCGCAGCTCGTCCTGTGCGTGTTGCATCGCGCCGAGGGCGCTATCCCAGGCCACTTCCCTGACCGAATCGGTGAAAGGCCGGGCGTCGCCTTCCAGATAGGGGATGCGAAACACGCACTGCAAGGTCGGCAGCGAACGGATCAGCTCGGCGACTGCGCCGCGCCGGTCGTTGGGTTTGCCGTTGTATACGTAGCCGTCCACGGCAAACAGCGCCTTTGGCTCGATCTGCCTGAAGCGGTCCAAGGCTGCCGATGCGCCGATGTCCGGCGAACAACTCGACCAGATCGCGCCTAGGCTGGCGCAGGCTAGAAAGGCGATTACCGCCTCGGGCATATTGGGGACGTAGGCGACGACGCGGTCGCCGGCGCCGACGCCTTGCTCGCGCAGCGCCGCAGCCACCGCCGCCGCTGCGCGACGCAGTTCATCCCACGAAAGCGCGCTGGTTTCGGGGCGCAGGCGCGTCGTCTCGGTGCGGAAGATCAACGCCGGCCGGTCGCCGGCGGCGTTGCGGAAGGCATGCTCGGCATAGTTCAGCTTAGCGCCGGGGAACCACTGCGCGCCGGGCATGTCGCGCCGGGCGAGGACTCGACTGGCCGGCTGCGACGCGCGCACGCTAAAGTAATCCCACAGCGCGCCCCAGAACGACTCCAAATCGTTCACCGACCAGCGCCACAAGTCGTCGTAGTCCGCAAAGGTCAGCGCGCGCCGCTGCGCCAGCCAGTCCATGTAATGCCGCAGGTTGCTGTTGCGCCGGAGCGCATCCGAGGGCTGCCAGAGCACGGTCATCGGGATGGGATTGTACGCGCGGCGCGAGACCGCGCATTTCCCATGCATCTGACCGAGGCTTCGGCTGCTCAGCGCGGACTTCGGCCAGACCAGCCCATTCGGCAAAAGCTGCGACCGGCAGTCGCTAGAATTGCGCGCATCAAATGATCTCAACACCTCGGAGGGCAACCATGTCTCTGGCAACGCAATCCCGACCGTTCATCACCTATGTGGAGGACTGGCTGAGTCGTCTGCCGACGGCGAAGCTATCGAAGTTGATCGGCGATCCATCGCGGGCCGCCGTGGCCTCGGTGGACATCATCAACGGCTTCTGCAGCGTCGGCCCGCTGGCCAGCCCGCGCGTGCAGGGTATCGTCAAGCCCATCGTCAAACTTTTTCGCGATTGCTACGACGCCGGCGTGCGCCATTTCATCCTGACGCAGGACGCGCACGAGCCGGACGCCGTAGAGTTCAAGCAGTATCCGCCGCATTGCGTGCGCGGCCACATCGAAGCGCAAACCGCGCCGGAGCTGCTCAAACTGCCTTTCGCCGGCGAATTCGTCGTGTTCGAGAAGAACTCGATTTCTTCGGCGGAGAACACCGGCCTCGATCGCTGGCTGGACGCGCATCCAGACGTGACGACGTTCATCGTCGTCGGCGACTGCACCGACCTGTGCACGTATCAGCTCGCCATGCACCTGCGCCTGCGCGCCAACGCCTATCAGCAGCGAGAGGCGCGCGTGATCGTGCCGGAGAACTGCGTGCAGACCTACGACACGCCGGTGAAGACGGCGCAGAAGCTCGGCATCCCGGCGCACGACGGCGACCTGCTACATGCGATCTTCCTCTACAACATGTGGACGAACGGCGTGGAGGTGGTGAAGAAGATCACGCGATAAATCTCAAACACACATGCTCAACGAAGCCCTCGCCCCCGACATCCAGGCCCTCATCGCAAAGCAGAGCTGGTCCGCCGTCCGCGACGCCGTCGCCGACTGGCCGGCGCCGGAGATCGCCGACCTGTTGCTCGCCCTGCCCAAAACGGAGCGCGCCGTTGTGTTCCGCGTGCTGCCGCGCGCGATCTCCAGCGAAGTCTTCAGCTATCTGACGACCGAACAGCAAAACCAACTGCTCAAAGAGCTGACGGACGAGGAGACGCGGCAACTGCTCGCCGGCCTCAGCCCCGACGATCGCACCGCGCTGTTGGAAGAGTTGCCCGGGCGAGCCAGCCAGAAGCTGCTGAACTTGCTCAGTCCAGAAGACCTGGCCGAGGCGCGCAAGATGCTGGGCTATCCGGAGGACAGCGTTGGCCGGTTGATGACGCCGGACTACGTAGCAGTGCGCCGGCAATGGACGATCAGCCAAGCCCTGGCGCACATTCGCGCGCGCGGGCGCAGCAGCGAGACGATCAACGTGGTGTAGTGGTGGACGAGGGCTGGAGGCTAGTGGACGGGGGCAAGCTGCTGGGCCGCGAGCTGTTAGTCAGCAGCATGCTGGGCGCAACGATGGCGCTGGCGGTGCTGCCGATCGGCGCATTCCGCGGCGGCCCAGAAGTTGCCGTTGTCGTCGCGCTGACGATGCTGCTGATCGTCATCGTCGGCAGCCTGATCGGGCTATCGCTGCCCTTCCTCCTGAGCAAGTTCAAACTGGACCCGGCCGCAGCCAGCGCGCCGCTGATCACCTCGCTCTCCGACATCTCCGGTGTGTTGATTTACTTCTCGCTGGCGACTTGGTTACTCAACCTGCCGAGCTAAAGCCCGCGCCTCCCGCGCAACATGACGCTCAATCGGCGTGATGGATGTCTCCTCCTGGCTCACTCGATGGTGTATTCGAGCGTGTACCCGCCCGGGCCGCCTTCGCTATGCACGCTGTGCGCTCCCCTGCCCCATTTGTCGCCGCGGGTGAAGCGCTGACGGAAAAAGCCGGCGACGGCGTTCTGGTCGAGGTTGAAGTAGTCAAACGCGTCGAAGTCATCCATGTCGGTCAGGATCACATCGGCGGCGATCCGGCCGGTGATCTCCAGCACGTCGTCGCGCACCACATCTATTTCGACCTTCCTATCCAG
This sequence comes from Thermoflexales bacterium, assembly GCA_046299515.1. Classification (GTDB taxonomy): domain Bacteria; phylum Chloroflexota; class Anaerolineae; order J036; family Brachytrichaceae; genus JAAFGM01. The sequence continues at coordinate 27,190 of JBKBID010000008.1, forward strand.
CCTGACCTTTGCGCCATGCTTCACCTTGCGAAAGCCGCGCGCCGGCCAGCGCACCGTCTGATTGCCAATGCGAAATTCAAGCGCAAGCTCGGCTGCGCAGTCCGGCTCCTCAGGGTTAAAGAAGGCCAGCCGTTTGAGCGTAACGGTGATGTGATTGCGCCGGCCTCTCGGCCGGGCCATCTCTTCGACAACCCTGCTGGCCTTGCGCGCTCCTTCGACCAGGGGTTTGTCCAGATGAGGAGGCGGACGGCGCGGCGCGTAGTCCTGCACGAACCAGCCGCGCCACTGCTCCCTGCCTGGGCTTGACTCGAACCAGCCGGCGTCGTTTCTGCCCGAAGAGAGCGTAATCTCCTGGCCCGGCCAATTCACGTCATAGATGTAGACGGTCATGCGTTGCGCTTTCGCGTCGAGGTCATAGCCGTAGGCGACCACTTGATGGTTGCGTCCCAGGTCGTTCAGGTTGCGCGCAACGATGAGGCCCAGCGGCACCGGCACCCCGCGGTCAATCGCCTCGCGCAGCTTCTTAAACTCTTCGTTTTTGGTGCGATCCGTCACCCCGCGCACAAAGAAGTTGCCCGCGTCCGGCGCGAGGGTCCACGTGATGAACTTGATCGCGCTGAGGGTGAGGAAACTGTCGAGCTGACGCTGGTAGATGTAGTCGGCCAGCGGATGACCATCGGGCGGCACGCCCCTATCGCCGAAGTCACTCGGCTTGAACCTGGGCAGCGGCTGCCGAGCCGCATAGTGATCGAGCGCGCAATACGACATGCCGCCGCACCGGCCGGCCGATTGTAATTTGCCGATGCCGGGAATGTCGGCGATCTGATTGACAAAATAGTTCCCGAACAGAAAGCCATCTCGCGCCGGTAAAAAGTCTACTTTGGGCATGTGCGTTGCTCCTAGGGAGATTGCGACGGCGCGACTTCAACCGGCACCACGACGCGAATGGTAGTCCGGTATTTCACCACCACGTAGAGCGGCGCAGCCGGCGCTTCGTCCAACTCATAGGTGAAGGTGAAGCGTCCGCTGCGATTAGCGCGTATACGGCCGAGCAACGTCGCGTCCGAGCCGTCCGGCGCCTCGCTCAGGCTGATCGAGATGCGCGCATTCGGCGGCCAATTCTTGCCCGTCACCTGCAGTCGCACGCTCTGGCTCAACACAGCCGTCACCGTCGGCGACGGCGTCGCGGTCAACGTTGGTGTAGGCACGAGCGTAGATGTAGGCGTCGGGGTGGGCGTCGCCGGCTCTTCCGTCGGTGTGCTGGTCGGCTCGGGCGTGTCGGTGGGTTGCGGCGTGAACGTCGCTGTTGGTTGCGGCGTCGGCGTAAACGTGCTCGTCGGCGACGGCTCAGGTGTGCTGGTCGGCTCGGGCGTGTCGGTAGGTTGTGGCGTGAACGTCGCTGTCGGTTGCGGCGTCGGCGTGAACGTGCTCGTCGGCGACGGCGCAGGCGTGCTGGTCGGCGTCGGCAGCGGGATCGGCGTGGCCGTCAACGTCGGCGACGGCGCAGGCGTGCTGGTCGGCGTCGGCAGCGGGATCGGCGTAGCGGTGGCCGGCGGCGGAATTTGCGTTGGGATGGGTGTTGCCGTCGCTGTCGCCGTCGGCGGAACAGGCGTCGGCGTACGTGGCGCCGGAGTGGCTGTCGGCGTGGGCGATGCCGGAATCGGCGTCGGCGTGCGAGTCGGGGACGGCGATGGGGTAGCCAGCGGCAACTGGAAGATGCTGAAGCGAATGGACGCGACGCCGGAACGCTCGAAGTACTCAATGCGGAAGGAGTGTGGGCGCGCGCCCAGCGTCACGTCGGTCGAGACATCACGCGCCGCGCCCTCGCGCCAATCGTCCAGCACCAACACGTTATCCAGCCACATGCGCACGCCATCGTCCACGCGGAAGGTGAATCGGTAGGTGCCCGGCGCAAACTCCAGCGCGCGCGTCCAGCGGGCCGAGAAGTTGTCGGTCGGGATGCGCGAGTCGGGCGAACCGTAGCCCCAGTTGAAATCAATCACCGCATCGTTGCGGATGATGACGGGCGGGCCGGCCAGGTTCGGGTTCGCGTAATACTCGCCGCGCCATTCGGTGAATGGGGGCAGGACGATCGTGGTCGGCGCCGGCGTGGGCGGCGCAGGCGTCCGAGTCGGACGCTGCGGCGGGCGCGTGGGCGCAGCGCGCGTCGGCGTCTGCGTCGGGGCGGGCGTCTGCGTAGGCGGCGCGGGCGTCGCCGTGGGAACGAGCACGGTCAGCGTATCCGTGGCGAAGCGACCGACGGTGCGGGTTTGCGCATACACCTGCCAAACGCCCGACGGGGTCTGCGCGGGAATTGTCGTAGCCAGCTCGAATCGGCCATTCGGATCGGCGCGGATCACGGCGAGGACGATCGAGCCGGTGCCTGTCGTGGGCACGGTGGAGACCAGCCCTAGGGTGATCTCCTCGCCTGCGTCCCAATCCGAACCGACGATATTCACCACTTCGCCTGCGGTGACTCGTTTAGGGACGACGGTGATGTATGGCAGTGGCTTGGCCGGCGTCGCCGTCGGCGCGGGCGGCGTCGGCGGGAGCGGCGCCTGGCACGCTGCGAAGAGCGAGGCTACAATCACCCCTGCGACGATGCCGACGACGTTTCGACAACCATACCGCTTGAACACTCTCATGCTCATCCCTCTCGCTTGCGCGTCTATTCAACTCGCGGAGCATACGCGCTCCGCGTAAATCGCCCTTGACGACGTAGGAAGCCGTTCAACACGCAGGCGCGATGCACCGTGCGCATCCATCCCGACCGACGCTTGCCGGTCAGCCTCCTACTCGTTAACGCGGCTCACGGTATAGACGCCAGGCGAGTGCACCCAGTTCCAGGCTAGTTTATGCGAAGATGGCGAAACTTAACAAGTCCTAAGACGATTTTTGCAATCGCGCAGCAGGTCGGCTCGCCGGCCTGGCTGCTCGGCACGAACGAGGGCCTGTGGCGCTACGCCGGCGGCGAAGCGTGCGAGCCGATCGCCGAGCCGCTCAAGAACATATCGCTGACCGCCGTCGCCGCGTGCGGCAGCGCCTGGCCCGAAGCCGGCCGAATCCTGGTAGGCGCCAACGACGGCATCGCCTATTCCGGCGACGGCGGCGCAAGCTGGACGGCCGGCGCGTTGCGCGAGCCGGCGCAAATCGCGTTCATCGTCGCCTCGCCGGCCTTCGACCAAGATGGCGTCGCCTTCGCGGCGACCACGGCGCACGGCGTGCTGCGCTCCACCGATGGCGGCCGGTCGTGGGTTTATCGCAACTTCGGCCTGCCGGATCACGAAGTGACGGCGATCGCGCTCTCGCCGATGTTCCCCGTGGACGGCACGCTCTTCGTCGCCGTCGTCGGCGGCCTGTTCTACAGCACGAATCGCGGCGAATCTTGGCGGCTGTCGCCCATCGAGCCGGCGGCGTTGCCGCTGGCCGGCATCGCCTTCGCGCGCAACGCGCTGATCGTGGGCAGCGAATCGCGCGGCCTCTATCACTCGACCAACCGCGGCGCAACCTGGAGCAAGCGCAGCGCGTTCAGTTCTGGCCCCATCAGCGCACTGGCCGTATCGCCGGATGGGACGAAGATCGCCCTTGCCACGCCGATGGTGGTTGCGCTATCGTCCGACTTCGGCGAGACTTGGGAACGCACCGCGGGCCGCGCGCCGCGCGACCCGCTGGCGCTGTGGGTCAGCGATGACGGCGCGATCCTCTGCGGCACTCAACAGAACGGTTTGTGGGCCTACGCATGAAGGTCGCAGCGCGCACTGCCGCGCCGCCCGCAACCTAGACTCAGCCATAAAGCACATTCACCATGGAATCCAAACGAATCGAGGACAACGTCCGCACCTATTCGCGGCCGAGCGACTTGAGAATCACCGATGTGCGCGCGGCGGCGCTGCAACTCACGCCGACGGGCTGGATATGCCCGCTGATCCGCATTGACACCAACCAGGGCATCTACGGCATCGGCGAAGTGCGCGACGGCGCCAGCAAGAACTACGCGCTGATGCTCAAGCGGCTGTTGATCGGCGAGAACCCATGCAACGTGGACAAATTGTTCCGCAAGATCAAACAGTTCGGCGGGCATGCCCGCCAGGGCGGCGGCGTCTGCGCCGTCGAGATGGCGCTGATGGACCTGGCCGGCAAGGCCTACGGCGTGCCGTGCTACATGTTGGCCGGCGGCAAGTTCCGCGACAAAGTGCGCATGTACTGCGACACGCCCAACGAGCCGACCGGCGAGGCGATGGGCAAGAAGCTACAGGGCCGCATGGACAAGGGCTTCACCTTCCTGAAGATGGATGTGGGGATCGAGATGCTGGCCGACATCCCTGGCGCGTTGTGCGCGCCGGCCGGCATGTTAAACACACGCGCGGTCATGCATCCCTTTACCCATATCCGTTTGACCGACAAGGGCATTCGCATCCTCGTCGAGTACGTCGCGCAGGTGCGCAGCGTGATCGGCTACGAGATCCCTCTGGCAGTGGATCATTTCGGCCACATCGGCGTCGAGGATTGCTTGCGCTTAGGCGAAGCGCTGGAGCCGTTCAACCTGGCCTGGCTGGAGGATATGGTGCCATGGCAGCTCACCGAGCAGTGGCGCCTGCTGCGCACCCACCTGAAGACGCCCGTCTGCACCGGCGAGGACATCTATCTACACGACCACTTCAAGCCATTGTTCGAGGCGCAGGCGATCTCGGTGTGCCATCCTGACCTGGCGACGGCCGGCGGCATCCTGGAGACGAAGAAGATCGGCGACTTGGCGCAGGAATACGGCATCAGCATGGCCATCCACATGGCCGGCTCGCCGGTTTCCACCATCGCTGCCGTGCACAGCGCCGCCGCCACCGAGAACTTCATTGCGCTCGAGCATCATTTCACCGACCTACCCTACTGGGACGACTTCGTCACCGGCATACCCAAGCCGATCATCCAAGACGGCTATATCACGGTGCCGGAAGGCCCCGGCCTGGGCATTGACCTGAACGAGGAAGCGATCCGCGCGCATCTCACGCCTGGAGACCCGGCCGGCTACTTTGAGCCGAGCACTTACTGGGACGCCGACCGATCGTGGGATCGGCTGTGGTCGTAGCGCGCCGGTTCGGGGTTACACTCAAGCGTCAGCCATGGTCAAGCTCACCATTTTCTTCCGCCGGCCGGCGGACATCTCAGCCTTCGAGGATCACTTCGCGCACCGTCATGTGCCGCTGATCGCCGCCATGCCGGGCGTCGCGCGCACATCGGTCTCCCGCGCGCTGGGCGCGCCGCGCGGCGAGCCGCCCTACTACCTCATTCACGACGTGTACTTCGCCGATATGGCAGCGTTGAACTATGCGCTGAATTCGGCGCAGGGACGCGCCGCCGGCGCCGATCTCATGATGTTTGCCCGCGACATCGTGTCGCTGATGTTCGCCGAGGTGTGGGGCGAAGACCCCTTCGAGACGGCGCGCGCCGCGCACGCTCCCCCTCAGGCTGAACCCGCGCCGGACGTTGCCGCGCCCAGCGACCGGCAAGCCGCATCTGCAGAATCAGAAGCCGGCGCAACCGCCGCAGGCGGCCCACCGGCAGCTTCCTCCGCCCCATAAATCAAAGGCAAACGAATAGTAGTCCGTCAATCGAAAATGACAAGTTTCACCTCGCTGTTCGCGTGGGAGAACTGGATTCCCGCCTTCGCGGGAATGACGAGCCTCCCCGTTATTCCCACGCTGGCGAGGCATGACATTGCTACACCGTCATGCCCGCTTGCGCGGGCATCCAGCGCATGTCTTGTTGCCATATTAACCCGTCAAATTGATCCTGATGAACTACTAGCAGGCCGGCCCGGAAGCGAGCAACTTGAGCCGGGGATGATCATCCGCACCGGCGACGACGTGCGTTAGAATAATGCGCTTTTGTAACCAGATGAACGGGCGGCCGCCACGTGCTTATCGGCGCGCCGCCTGACGTAGAAGGAGCTTTTTGAGACATGGGTCCACTACCAAAGCGTAAGTTTTCATGGGGCCGGACGCATCGGCGACGCGCGCACGACTATCTCACGCCTGTGCAACTGATCGCCTGCGATAACTGCGGCGAGATGAAGCCGCCGCATATCGTGTGCCCGTCCTGTGGCTACTACAAGGGCCGCATGGTCGTCCGCATCGGCGACGACGCCAAAGACGACAAGAAGTAACCGCGCGGCAGAGCAACCTCATCAATCGAATACGTGACGACCGCATACGTCTTTCCCGGCCAGGGGTCGCAATTTGTGGGGATGGGGCTGGAGCAGGCGCAGCACCGGCCGATCGTCAAAGGCATCTTTGCGCGCGCCGACGCTGTGCTGGGCTTCCCGCTCTCTCACCTGTGCTGGCGCGGGCCGGAAGCCGAACTCAGCGACACGCTCAATACTCAGCCTGCCATCTTGACCCACAGCATCGCGATGCACGAGATGGTGCGCCTTTCCGGCGAGATCGAGGCGCCGGCCTTCGTCGCCGGTCATAGCCTGGGCGAACTGAGCGCGCTGTGCGCCGCAGGCGCGTTGGCGTTCGAGGACGGCGTGAAGTTGGCGCGTGAGCGCGGCCGACTCATGAAGGAAGCGGGCGAGCGCGCCCCGGGCGGCATGGCCGCGGTGATCGGTCTGGACGCCGACGCGCTGCGCGCAGCGTGCCAGGAAGCCTCTCAGCAGCACACGCCGGGCGTCGTCGTTGCAAACGACAACGCGCCCGGTCAAATTGTCATCTCCGGCGGCAAAATGGCCGTCGAAGCGGCTTCGGCCCTGGCCAAAGCCAGAGGGGCTAAACGCGTCGTGCCGCTCAACGTCAGCGTCGCCTCGCACTCGCCGCTGATGGCCGAAATCGCAGATGAGTTCGCGCGACTCGTTGAGATGACGCCGATCGCGCCGGCGGCCGTGCCGGTCGTGGCCAACACGTCAGCGCGGCCGATCACCCATCCCGACGACATCCGCGCCGAGTTGGCCGCGCAGCTCACCGCGCCCGTGCGCTGGGTGGAGAGCGTGCGATTCATGCGCGATCAGGGCGTGACGCATTTCGTCGAGCTAGGCCCCAAAGACGTTTTGTGCGGGCTGATCCGACGCATCGTCACAGACGCAGAGACGCGCGCAATCGGATGACGCTCAGCGCGCAGGCGCGTCTGCACAAACAAGCACGACATGGGACAACTGCAAAGCAAATCCGCCATCGTGACCGGCGCATCGCGCGGCATCGGTCGCGCGATAGCCATTGAACTGGCCCGCCGCGGCGCCTCGGTGGTCGTGAACTACAACGCCAGCGAAGCCGCAGCGCACGATGTAGTCAAAACCATCACCGAGGCCGGCGGCGCAGCCATCGCCTTTAAGGCCGACGTGAGCAAACTGGACGAGGCCGCCGCATTGGTGAAAGCCGCGCTGGACGCATTCGGCAAGCTCGACATCTTGGTGAACAACGCCGGCACCACCCGCGACACGCTGCTCATGACCATGAGTGAAGAAGACTGGGACGCGGTGATCAGCGCCGACTTGAAGAGCGTGTTCAACTGTTGCAAGGCAGCCATACGGCCGATGATCCGCGCGCGCAGCGGGCGCATCATCAACATCAGCTCGGTCGTCGGGTTGGCCGGCCAGGGCGGTCAGACTAACTATGCGGCGGCCAAGGCCGGGGTGATCGGCTTCACCAAGTCGCTGGCCAAAGAACTCGGCTCGCGCAACATCACCGTGAACGCCGTGGCGCCAGGCTTCATCCCCACCGCGCTCACCGATGTGCTCACCGAGGAACAAAAACAAGCCATCCTCAAAGCCACACCGCTGGGCCGGTTCGGCGCGCCCGAAGAAGTCGCCTATGCGGTATCATTCCTCGCCAGCGACGAGGCCGCTTTCATCACCGGCGCAGTCTTGAGCGTGGACGGCGGCCTGGTCATGCAATGACGCGATGGCCCGATCTTCAGTGACGATCTCGCCCGACGTCGTGCGCACAATCGTGCGCAACACCGTGCTCGCCATGCCCAGCGTGCGCGGGCTGGTGGATCACACACGCGCGCTACGCCCTCGCGACAGTTACCGGGGCGTCGAGGTCAGCGTGGACGGCGACGAAGTGCGCGTGAAGCTGCACCTCACCGCGGCGCATGATGTCTCGCTGATCGAGCTGGGCCGGTCAATCCAGTCGGAAGTGCAACAGGCGGTTCAGGAGATCATCGGGCTGCGCGTATCGGCGGTGGACGTATATTTCGAGGATGTCACGGCGTGACGCGCGCGTGCTCGCCTTGCAGACGCTTTACGAAGCGGACACGGCGCACCATCCCGCCGACGAGGTGCTGAATCGCCACCTCGCAGAGGTGGCATGGCCGGCGGCGGTGCGCCAATACGCTATGGAGCTGGTGCAGGGCGTGATGCGCGAGGCGAAGTCCCTCGATCAGATGATCAGCGCACTAGCCCCTAAATTCCCGGCCGAACAACTCTCGGCGATTGACCGCAACATCCTGCGCATCGCGCTCTACGAGATGCGGGAAGGCAAGGCGCCGCTGGAGGTGGCGATCAGCGAAGCGGTAAACATCGCAAAAAAGTTCGGCAGCGAGACCAGCTCTCGATTCGTGAACGGTGTGCTGGGCGCCGCAGCAAACCTATGAACGGAACGATTCTCGGCATCGGCCCGCTGGAGGTGCTGTTCATCTTGATCCTGATCCTCCTCGTGTTCGGGCCGGAGCGCCTGCCGGAGTTTACGCGCGGCCTGGGCGCTGCCCTGCGCCGCCTGCGCGAGACGTATATCGCCTTCACCCAGGAGTTCAAAGGCGAACTGCAACCCATCGCCCAGGACCTCGACGAAGTGACCCGCGAGATCCGCCGTGAGGTGCAGGCCATCCGCGAAGCAGCCGACCTGCGCGCGATCCTGCAGCCCTACGCCGACGACATCAGCAGGGCCGCCAGCCTAAACCCGCCACCGAGCGCAACGCCCCTGCCGGCGGCGACGAACGGCCTGAACGGCGCCGCCGCGCCTTTGAACGCCCCTGCGCCGCCCCACCCTGCAACGCAGTCTCCCGCATCTCACGCCGACCCGCCCCCCTCGACCGAGCAGCCAGCCGATGTATCGAATGGCGCGCGCGTTGCGCCGCCCCCCCTGCTTGCTTCCGAAGCCCACGCTGCGGTCGAACTGCCGGATGACAACCCCTGGGCCTCGGTCGGCGCGACGATCCGCACCGATCGGCTGGACGACGACAACCCCTGGCGGGGGTGATCGTGTATAACTACCTTCCAAGGCAAGCGTATGGCGCAAAACGTTCAACCGGTGGGTGAGCTACAAGAAGAAGAGGGCATGACCCTCCTCGAGCACGTGCGCGAACTGCGCGATCGGCTGCTCAAGGCGGTGATCGCGCTGGCCGTGGGCACGGCGGTTGGGCTGGCTTTTGCAGAGCAGATTTTGAAAGTCCTGCTCGCGCCCTACGGCCCGGCCAAGCAGCTTCTGGTGACAAGCCCGACTTCGCCCCTGACCAACGTTTTCACGGTGTCGGTGACCGCCGGCGCCATCCTGGCGCTGCCGTTCATCTTGTATCAGGTCCTGGCTTTCATCTTCCCCGGCTTGCTGCCGCATGAGAAACGCTGGATCCTCATCGGCCTGCCGTTCGGATTTGGGCTGTTCATCTTGGGCGCGACGTTCGCGTTTTTCGTCATGCTGCCGGCGGCGGTGGGCTTCCTCACCGGCATCTTCCCCAGCGTCTTCAACGTTGCGTTGACGCCGGACGACTACATCCCCTTCGTCGCCGGCGTGATGTTCTGGATGGGCGTGGCGTTCGAGATGCCGCTGATCATCTTCATCTTGGCCAAGGCCAACGTGATCAACGCCAACGTGCTCAAGCGGCATTGGCGCTGGGCGGTGGTGATCGTCGCCGTGCTGGCCGCGCTCATCACGCCGACGCCCGATCCCATCAACATGAGCATCGTCATGGTGCCGTTGCTGCTGCTCTACGGGTTCAGCATTGTGATGGCTTACATCGCCCGCCGCCGCGCTACCGTGCCGGCCATGCTCGACCCCGAGGAGAAGCTGAAGGACGCCGCATGATCCTGCACCTTACCCCACGCGCCGACTGGGAAGCCGCACCCGCCGACCAACCCTACCACGCCGAAAGCCTGGCTCGCGAGGGCTTCATCCATGCGACGCAGGGCGACGATCTTCTGCTGGGCATCGCCAATACCTCCTACAAGGATCGGCCAGGCGAGTTCGTCGTCCTGGAAATTGACGAGGCGCGCCTGACCAGCAAGGTGCGCTGGGAAGCGCCGGCGCCATCCCAGGGCAGCGCTCCGCTTCCGCCGGAAGCAGCGGTCAGCGACACCGCGCCGGACGATGCGCCGCGCTTCCCGCACATCTACGGGCCGATCAACCGCGATGCGATCATCGGCGTCCGCCTGGCCGTGCGCGACGCCGACGGCGCATTCGTCGGTTTCGCCCCGCTGCCCGACCCCGCAAACCCGCTCAACCTCAAGTCGCCCGGCCAAATGGCCAACGAGCTGCTGGAGGCGACCGATGCATTCTCCGAAGCGCTTGCCCGCTTCAAAGACAGCGTTGAAGGCCGTCTGGCCCAACTCGACGAAGAGATCAAAAAGTTACATTGACGCTGCGAGGTCAGCCTGCTGCAGCGCTCACCCTCATTCCGACGGCTCGAGATGATGCGTCCGTTGCGCGGGGCGCGTTAGCAGCGGCGAATGCTCACCTTGGCCGAGCGGCCCGGCGGCATCGATAGTCAAAGCGCCGCGCCGGGTTGCGCCCTCCTGGGCCGCGCTGCGGGCGGCCTCGGGAAAGAGCCGCCGCGGCACCCACCACAGATACGTGACCATGCCGACCAGTTCCACCAGGGACTGGAAGACGATGGCGACGACCGCCAGGCCAAAAGCCGGGGGGAGAGCCAGCGCGAGCGGCAGCACCACGAACGAGTTGCGGGTGCCCAGGCTGAACGCCAGCACGCGGCCTTGAGCCGTCGGCAGGCGGAAGGCCCGCGCCAGGCCGCAGGCGATCAGCCCGGCAAGGATCAAATAGGCGACGAAGATGAAGAGCAACCGGCCGAGCGCCGCCAGCGAGCCTGCCACCAGGTTCACCTGAGTCGCTGCAATGATAAAAACAACCACGGCGAGGAGCGGCAACGGAAACCACGCCAGCTTGCCCAGTATGCTGCGCCGTCGAGGCGCGCTCTCGGCCCACCGCTCGGTGAGCCAGGCGCCCAACAACGGCAACAGGATCAAGCTGCCAAAGGCGATCAGCATCTCGCGCCACACCATCGCCGCCCCCAGCGCTTCGCCGAGGAAGAGCCAGAGATACAACGGCAGCAGGAGGCCCTGCAGCAGCAGGCTGACCGGAGCGAAAGCGATGGCGCGTTGGGCGTCTCCGCCGCCCAGATGGGTGAACGTGATAAACCAGTCGGTGCAGGGCGCCAGCAGCACCATCAACACTCCGAGGCGAATCGCCACGTCGCCTGGCAAGCATTGCGCCAGGCCTGCTACCAGCGCCGGCACGATGAGGAAGTTGCCCACCACGGCGGCGAGGATGAAGCGCCGGTCGGCGATGCTCTCGCGCAGATGGGCCAACGGCACCTGGGTGAAGGTGGCGTAAAGGAGCAAGGCGAGAGCAGGCCGCAGCATGGCCTCCAGCGTCCCCAGCCACATCGGTTGGGCCATGCCGATGACCAAGCCGCCGCCGACGGCCACAAAATAGATCAAGACCTGATACTTTTCGAGCGTCTGCCGTGTCAAACGAATCATCTCCTGTTCAGTCAAAGATAGCTAACCCGCTGCGAAAGCCTATTCCCCTATGCAGCCCTGGCATCCAACGGGCCGGCGCAAGCGACAGCCAGCGCCGGCCTACAATCATCACTCCTTGCGAAAGACCACGATGCGATTGGTGTTCGTGCCGCAGGCGTTGTTGGCCACGCCCCAGATGTGGGCGGTCTTGGTAAAGCGCTGCTGGTTGACCAGGATCGCGGCGCAGGTGAAGCCGGCCGATTCGCCCAGCGGGGCGACATGTTCATCCAGGCGCACGCGCCCCCGGCGCACCTCGCCCACCTCGAACGCCACCCAGCCGCCTGGCCGCGTAACCCGGTGCAGCTCGTCGAAGACCGCGCGCATCACAGTTGACCAGGCTTCCAACGTGCGTGACAGCGTGATGCGCGGCGCGACCTCTTCGACCGCGATTCCGTTGAACCAACAGCGCAGCCAGTTGTCTGCGGCATATTGCACTACGTCCAAAAACGGCGGCGAAGTGACCGTGAGCTGCGCGCTGCCGTCCGGGATGGCCGGCGTGCTTCGCGCGTCGCAGGTCAGCAGCAGCGCCGATTCGGCTGCGGCGCGCAGGTTCGCGCGCTGCGCCTCGGTAAGCCCACGCAGCAGGCTCGCCGTCTTGCGCAAGATGATCGCCCGCGTATCGCGGTATTCGGGCTGCTGATTCAGGCGAGCGTTGATGCGGCGCTGGCGCTCGGGATTGGCCGCCTGATTGGGCGGGAGCGTATAGACCGAGAAGAAGCCGCGCGAGTGGCCGGTTAGCCGGTTGGTCGCCACCATGCGGATCCAGGCGTCCACGTCGTCTTCCTCACCGGCCTGGCGGCGCGCTGACAGGTAGCCGCGCAGGCCGACGATCTCGCGCTCGGTATGCGGATGGAAGAACATCGAGAGGTCAACCTCGGCGCGTTGCGCCGAGTCCGGAATGCGCGCCAGCCGGTCGGCCACCGCTTCGAGCGTCGGCGGGCGCAAACGCGGCGCGGTCAGGATGGCGCTGAGCGGGTTCACGTCGTTGGCGATGACGCGCCGGCCCAACAGCGCCGCCTCAACGGCCGTCGTCCCGCGCCCGCTGAACGGGTCGTACACGATGTCGCCGGGCCGGGTCAGCCGCTCGATGAAGTAGCGCGGGAGCTGCGGCTTGAAGCAAGCGCGATAGGAGATCTCATGGAGCGAACAGGCCTGCCGCTGTCGCGCTGTCCAGAACTCGCCGACAAGGCGCGGGATGGCGCGCCCGGCCAGGCTGAACACATCGCGCAACGGCGCGCCATCGAGGACATCGAACATGCACTGCATGGCCAGGATCACTTGTCCATCGCCTTCAGCGCCTCATAGGCCGGGCGCGTGCGCGTCTCCGGGTAGTGTGGCTCCACGACGGCCCACCAGTACTGCTCGTTCTGCGGCGTCCAGTCGAACTGCGGGATGGAGAGCGCGATCATCGGGCCGATCCACGGCCGCCAATTCTGCCTGGCCCAGCGGAAGGCGCGCACCATGTAGTCCGCCTTCAACTGCTCGTCTATGGCGAACCAGGCGTAGTTGACGTTGACCGGATCGGTCGTCCAGCCGAACTCCAGCACGGCAACTTGTTTGTGGCCGTCGCCGAAGCGCTCCATGATCGCCCGCAAGTCCTCGACGCGGCGAAAGGCGAAGAAACGCTGCCCACCCAGTTCGGGGATGCTGACGGCCATGCCGGGCGGCGTCTCCGGCGCGGCGCGAAACCCAGGCGCGTGCACGCCCAACAGGTCGAAGTAGGGCGCTGCGCCGGCCTCGTACATCGCGATGAGGAATTGATCGTCCGGCATGGCCAACGGTGGGCCATTGCCGGTGGGAGCCAGGCCGGCGCTGATCACAAGCGCATCCGGGTCGGCTTGCTTGATGGCCAGGTAGCATCCCTTCAGCATCTCGACATAGGCGCGCGGATCGGGGGGCATGCCGCCCCACTCGCGCGCCAGGTTCGGCTCGTTCCAGACCTGATACGCAGCGATCTTGCCTTTGTAGCGCGCGGCGATAGCGGCGCAGAAGTCAAAGAAATGCTGAAGGTCGCGCGGCGGGCCGGCGGCGACGCCCTGGTCGAGGGGATAGTCGCGGCGGTCCCAATATGGCTCGCGATCCAACCGCGCGATCAAATTGCGCGTGAAGACCTCCGTCGCCAGGAACACGACCTGATCGGCGCGGCTCCAGTCGTATGTGCCTTTCTCGATCTCGATGTCGCGCCAGGCGAAGGTCTGTTTGACCCACTTGAAGCCGGCCTCGCGAATGAGCCCCAAGTCGCGCGTGGCGATCTCCGGCTTCCACCACAGGTAGGCCTCGAAGCCATAGCCGGGCGACTCGACCCGGCGCGGCGGGGGGAATTGCAGCGCGACAGGTTGCGCCGACTCGGCTTGCTGCGGCAGACGCGCAGCATTCGGCGCTGCGCATGCGGCCGCCAGCGCCGCAGCAGCCATCCAGGCGGCCCAGCGTGCTCGTCTCATCGTTAGCTGGGCTGAAGGCGGGCGACCGGGCTAGCGCGGCATGACCTTCAGCGCCTCGAAGGCCGGGCGCGGCGACCCATCACGCCGCGTAATGCTATACGGCGCGACGTTCTCCTGATCCGGCTCACCGCCCACTTTCTGAATGTAGTCTAAGTTGAAGACGATGGCGAACTTGACGTAGCCGCTATCGCGCATGATCTGGAAACCTTGCACGATCCAGTCGGCTTGCTCTTGCTCGGTGTTGTCGAGCGCGAAGCCGAACCCAGGCGGCGCGCCTTGCACGGGCGACCCGTCTGAGCGCTTGAGGTTCTCCATCGAGGCCCAGCCGAATTCGGTCACGCACAGCGGCTTTTGCGTTTTCTCGTGGTACAAGCGCATCGTGCTCTTGAACGACCACGATGGATGAGGCGAGTCGAACGGGCCGCGGAAGGTCGCCGTGGGATCGTTGTAGCCTTCGTTCCACTCCCTGTCGGGCGGCATGTTGTAGCCGTTCAAGTGTACGCCGATGCAGTCCACGCGGGCGGGGCCGCCGGCGGCGACGAACTGATCCATGTAGGTCAGGTCGTCCACCACCTGCATCACGCCGTCTTGAGTGATGTTCGCGCCGGTTGGCGAGAGGGCGCCCATCAGCACGATGATGCTCGGGTCAATCGCGCGGATGGTAGGCACAATCGCGTCCAGGAAAGCCACGTAATCGCTGGCTTTGATTTGACGGGAGGCGACCGTCCACTCGCGGTCGAGGTTCATCTCGTTCCACACCTCGACGGCCTGCACGCAGCCCTTGTAGCGAGCGAGCAGCTTCTCGATGAAGATGCGCGCGTCCTCGTAGTTATCGGGCGGGCCGAGCAGGTCCGGCCGCGCGGGGTTGGCGTTTTGGGGTCGCGCCCATGCCGGCGCATCGAGCACGCCGAACAAGATGTTCAAGCCTTTCTTGTTAGCGTCAGCAGTAAAGGCGTCCAGCAGTTGCCACTTGTATAGCTCGTATTGACCGCGACCGTTAGGCTCAAAGTCCGTCCAGCGCACCTGCGCCTTCGTCCAGTCCATCTTCAGTTGCTCGGCCATGATGGAGTTGAACAGACCGATGTCGCCGACCGGCCAGTTGCTCTGGATGCCGTAACCGAACCGCGTCGGCGCAGGGCGCGGGTTGGGGCACACGAAGTCGTCAATGCCTTCGATCTTCCCGCGCGGATCTATAGTTACGGCAGGAGTTACGGCAGGCGGCGGCGCAGTGTTGGCCGAAGCGTTGTCCGAAACTCCGCTCGTCGGCGGTGTAACCTGCGGCGCATAGATGGTCACCTCTGGGACGAACGGCGTGGGTTCTTCAGTCGCTCCTGCGCTGCCGATCGCGCACCCGCCGGTCAACAAGCAGATGCCGAAGCCGAGCAGCACCAGGGCGAACAACGCGGCCGCGCCTAATGCAATGGCGCTGATGAGCAAACGACGATTGCGTTCCCGACCGGGGTCGAGCTTGGGGTTGAAGGTGTATCGGCTCATTTCATCACGCTGCGCAAAGATTCGCAAGCCGGACACGTGCCGTCGGGTCGAATCATGGCGTAGCCTGCCTGAGGATCACCTTCGATGTTTCGAGAAGGATCATCTGTAATCCACTCCGTCGCATCCACGTTCCACACGATCATCAAACGCACCTTGCCGCTTGCTTTGGAGAGCTTAGCCGCTTCGGCCAACCACGCTGAATGATCGGCCAACGTCGTGCCTGCGGCAAACGAATACTTGGCCGGCATACCTGAAGGGAACCCATCCGCCGTCACATAGCCCAGCGCCGTGAAGCACACCGGCTTGGCGCCGTTGAACGCGCCATAGTGCGCGTTGCGCAGCGGCTCATAATACTGAGAGTAATGGAGCGCGCCTACGGCGCTGGGCGACTCAAAGCCGGACGTGTAGTGGATACCCACACAGTCCATGTAATCCTGAGCCCGCTCGGCGGCCATCTGGTTGAGAAAGGCCAACTCATCGCAGCCGTCCTCGGCGCATCCGCCGGCAAACACGCCCGATGTCTGCGCCAGTCCGGCGCTGATCACCAGCGTGTTGGGGTTAGCCTGCTTGATGGCGAAGTAAGCGCGCTTCAACAAGTCGGCGTAAGACGCGCCGCCGATCTGGCCGGCCGGCCATTCCGCCTTATAGTTCGGCTCGCTCCATACCTCGATCGCGTCCGCGCCGGCGGCCGCGATTTTGCCCAGGTATTGCGCCCATTGATCGCGGTAAGCGACATCCATGACGCGGCTGCGATCGCCAACGGCGGTGACGAGCACTTTCAACCCTTTAGCCTTGGCTTCGGCGATGAATGCCTCGGGCACGGTTTCGCCGCGCACCTCGGTGCGCGCCCAGGTCATGCCTGCGGTCTTCATCTGCGCGGCGTGGGCCAGGTCGTTGACATGCCCGCCGAGTTCGAATCGCTCGGCGTTTATGCCAGGCAGGGGAGACGCAGCGCCCTGGGACGCTTGACCCGCAGCAGCCGACGCAACAGACGCCGCATCGGCGCCGCCTTCGGCAGCAGGCGCATCTTTGGATACCAACACGCGCGCCGAGTTCAAGGTCACCGCCCGCGCGCTTTGAAAGGCAGAAGTGATCTCATACTGGCCCTCGCCGCCGGGCGCCTGCACGATCATCGCCTCCGCGCCCTGGCTCAGCAGTAGGCTAAACGGCGTGCCGGCGCCGAACGACACTTTGATCACCGGTTCCGGCGCCTGCACCGACGCCAGGTCGCCGCGCATGAAGCCATCCACAATTTGCATCACGCCGTCATCGTTGCCGGGATGCGTCAGCCCGCGCAGTGTGACGCCGCGAATGTTATGCCGACTCAGGCGCTCCAGCGTGCGCTTCAAGCTGGCAGCGGTGTTCAGCCACACCGTCTGCTGAATGCCGCGTTCATCTACGTAGCTGTAGGAGTAGAACTGACCGGTCGCGTCGTAACGCACATCGGACGGTTCGACATCGCCGCTCCACCACACCCTGACGCTGGCGCCAGGCGCAACGGCGGGCGCTACGGTCTGCAACCCACCCAGAACGGCCAGCGCCTCCTCTAGGCCGACCAGCCTCACCCGCCCGTTGGCATCTTTCTGGACGCCCAGGGTCGGGAGGATCACCTGCAGCTTATGGCGATCCACGCGGCCAACCGCCCACGTCATCAACGAATCCAACCGGTCGGTACACCACACTTCGGGGTTGGCGCTCAAATCGAGCTGCACCAACGTTGCGGCTCGGCCAATCCGATATAGGTCATAGCCCGACGGGTCAAACACACCGGCCGAGTCCGCGATCGCGGGAGCGGGGACGGCGACGCTGAGGGTCTTGCCGCGCTCGGCCAAACGCGCGCCGAGCTGCTCGATGAATTGCGAAAAGGCATCGCGCTGCGCCGCTTCCACGCCGCGATAGTCTATCTGCACGCCTTCAAAGCCGCCGGCCGCGACCAGGCCCAGCAGCGCGTTCACATGCGCAGCGCGGCCTGCTTCGCCGGCCAGCATCGCGCGCAGCAGCGTGCGGTTGACTTCGCCTTGCGCGCCCCAGTTGCGCACGACCGGAATGACCCTCAGGGGCGCACTGCTTGGCCGCAGCAACCTGCCTGGGTCGCCGACGATGCTGCTGCGGTCGCCCAGATAGAGGCCGGTAGCATAGGCGATCCCTGCGCCGGGCGGGATAGACCGGACGATCGCCGCCGGGTCGCGGGTCGCCGGCGGCAGTTCGACGCCGAGCGAAGGCGGAATGGGCGCCACTTTCATCAGCGCCACAAGCGAAGGCACGCGGGTCACATGCGCCACTACGGATCGAGTCGCCGCATCCAACTCGCCGCTGAGCCACGCCCATGCGCGCGCTCGGCTATCCCAGCCGTATAAATCCAAACTTGCGTCCGCTTCTACGTCGGGCGGGATGCTCATGCGCAACGTCGCCAGCTTAGGGTCGGCGCTGCAGGTTTTGACCCTGACCGGGTCGCCCACAATCGTTAACCCAGATGGCAAGCCGGAGGCGGCGGCTTGAAGCTCGGCATCACGAGATGCAGCGATGAGGTCGGCCGACGACAAGACGCCCAGCTTTACGCCAAAGCTGCCGGTCAGGTCGCTCGGCATCACCTGAATCTGAAAGCCCCCGGCGGCTGCTGTCGTCCGCTCGGTGGTGAACTCGCTGCAACCGTTGGCGCTGAGCAGGCGCAGGCTCACGAGCGCCCCGCCCACGACTAAGACGGCGGCAAAAGCAATGCCGATTGATTTCAGCCAACCCGCGCGCGTCGTCGGCAGCAGGAACTGCGTGCGCGGGGTTTCGCGGGTCGGGCGCGGCGGCTTGCGCTTCCTGTTGGCCAGCCGGGGGATGCGATCAATGACCGGCGTCTCTGCAAAGCCTGATAAGCTGGGATCCGAAGCGCCCGAGGCACTCGAATCAGATGCTCGATGCATAGAAGGCCCATTCATATCATGCGCCTCGCGTTATAGCGTTACCCTCTATGGGCTTCAGTAAGCGCCCAATGCGGCGCAGGCCATGCGCTGGCAGAACGCAATCGGCTCAAGTGCATTGGAGTGAATCGTCCTGGCCACGATGAGCGGCAGCGCCGTCGGCTCATTTCATCGAATTATCATTATTTCAGATTATTTTAGATTGCGATCTTAGGGTAACACCCGCCGTGCATTCTAGCACGGCGCCTGAGCGCGTCGTCCGTCGTCC
>JBKBID010000009.1:0-45426 GCA_046299515.1 Thermoflexales bacterium
CAACTGCACTTGATCGAGCGTTGCCATCGCGCGGGCCAAGGCTTCTGCCCTGTCCAGGCCGTGCAACCCGAAGGCGACGTTGGCGACTACGGTCATGTGGGGGAAGAGCGCGTAGTCTTGAAAGACCATCCCAACGCCGCGCTTCTCCGGCGGCGCGTTCACCCCCGGCCCAAACACCGTCCGGTCGCCGATGGCGATGGATGCCTCTGGGTCAGGCTCCGGCGTCTCCAGACCGTTGATCAGGCGCAGCAGGGTCGTTTTGCCGCAGCCGCTGGGGCCAAGCAGCACCACGATCTGACCGAGTGCGACCTCGAGCGATGCCCGGTAAACCGCGTATGCGTCTTTGACCCCGAAGCGCTTTGAGACGTTGCGGACGCGCAAGGCCGGCGTCATAGGCGAGTTTCCCAGTTGTTCTGCGCGCCGGAGCGCGAGAGACGAATGAGCAGCAACGCCGGCCCGACGCTGGCCAGGACGATGGTCAGCGCAGGCACGGCTGCCGCTTGCCAGGCCGACTCCGAGGCCAGCATGTACGTCCACACCGACAAAGTTTCCATGCCAAACGGACGTAGGAACATGGTGACCGGCAGCTCCTTGAGCGTATCCACGAACACGAGCAACAGGGCGGCCAAGACGCCCGCGCGCACCAGGGGCAGATGAATGCGCGCCAGCACGCGCGCCGGCGCAGCGCCCAGGCTGCGCGCCGCCATCTCCATGTTCGGCGTCACCTTCTCCAGGCTGGCTTCGACGCCGCTGAAGCCGATGGCCAGGAAGCGTACCAGATAAGCATAGAGCAGCCCGATCACCGAGGCGCTCAGCAGCACGGCGCCGCCGGTCCAGCCCAGCACGGTCTCGTTCAGCGGTGCCAGCGCCAGCAACACGCCCAGCGCGACTACGGCGCCCGGCATCGCGTAGCCCAGCGTAGCCAGGCGCGCGAGGAAGCGGGGGGCGGCGTCGGCCTCGGCCTGCGCGCCTCGTGGGCGCAGCGCGTAGGCCATCCCCAGCGCCACAGCGACGACGAGCAGCGCCGCGCCGAGCGACAGGGCCAGCGTGTTGAGCAGGTATTGGCCGAACGTCGCGTCGAGCGTGCCCGGCTCGGCGCTTGCTATCTCGGCGACAGCCCACTGCGCAAGTTGGGCGACCGGCAGCCCGAACGCCACAAACAACAGCGCGAGCGGCCCGACCAGGGCAGCGGCCGCGCGCGGGCCGGACAAATGAATGGGCGCGATCGGCCGCGCGTGACTGCCGAGTTGGTAATAGCGCGCTCGGCTGCGCAATCGGCGCTCTGTTAGCACGATGCCCAGGGCGATCACCATGAGCAGCGACGCCAGTTGCACCGCAGCGTCGCGATCCATTTGGATGATCCACAGCCGCACGACGCCTTCGCTCAACGTGACGACGTTGAAGTAGCGCACCACGGCGAAATCGGTCAGCGTTTCCATCAGCGCCAGCGCCACGCCGGCAGCCAACGACGGTCGCGCCAAAGGCAACGCCACGCGCCAGAAGACTGCGCGATCGCTCAGGCCGGCGGCGCGCGCAGCATCGCGCTGCGCCGCCGATTGCTCGCGGAACGCCGCCCGCGCCAGCAGATACACATAGGGATAGAGCGTCAGGCTGAGCACGAAAATCGCGCCAGGCAGCGAGCGGAACTCGAACAGCTCAAAGTCCGGCCCGAACCAAGCGCGGAGCTGCGTTTGGACGGGGCCGGCGTAGTCGAACAGCGACATAGAGACGTAGCCCAGGATATAGCCGGGGATGGCGATGGGCAAGACCAGCAGCCACTCGATCAGCTTCGCGCCGGGGAACGTGTAGGTTGTGACCAGCCAGGCCAGCGCCGTGCCCAGCGCCAGCGTGGTCGCGCCGACGCCCAGCATGAGCAGCGTCGTGTTGAGCAGCATCTCCGGCAGCAGCGTGCGCCACAGATGCGCCCAAATTTCGCCGTCGAGGCGCAGCCAAGTCAGCGCCAGGCCGATCAACGGCAACAGGACCAAAAAGGCGGGTATCGCTGCGGCCAACGCGCCGGCGTTGAAGGCCGGCCGTCGCCGGCTGACCGCTGCGATGCGCCCTAGCCAGGGGGGTGTACTCGCGCGTTCCAAATTGAAACTTCCAGGTTGGATGATTGCACGGCGTCAGGCAGGGTCAAGCACGTAACCCGACCCTGCCCGAAAGAAGATCACGCCGACAAAGCGTGGGGAGTCATTTGTAACCGACTCGCTCAAGCAGCTTAATCGCCTGCGCCTGCAACGGCCCGTATTGCGGCAGCGAGGCCAGATCGGCCTTGAACGAGCCGAATCTTTTCAACACCTCGGTCGGTTGGGCGGAAGGATTGACCGGATACTCGCTGTTGCCGCCGGGCAAGCCGGCTACGCCCGGATCCTGACCGCGGGTGGCAAGCCATTCGAGCAGCTTAACCGCGTTCTCTCGGTTGGGCGCGTTCGCCGTCACGCCGGCGCCGGAGAGGTTGACGTGCACGCCGCGATCCTTCTGGTTGGCCCAGAATAGCTTCACCGGGAATTTAGGGTCGGACTTCAGCTTGTTGCCAAGGTAGTAATGGTTGGTAATCCCAACGTCGCACTTGCCGGCAGCGATGGTGTCCAGAATGCGGCTATCGCTGTCAATGAAGGTCGGGCGATTGGCCATCCAACCGCGCAGCACGCGCTCGGTCTGCCGCTCGCCGATGTTGGCGATCATGCTGGCGACCAACGAGACGGTGTAGATGTGCGTCGCCGGTCGCATGCACAGTCGCCCGCGCCACTTGCGGTCGGCCAACGCTTCGTAGGTGGAGAGTTCTTCGGGCTTGACCTTGGCGGGGTTATACATGAGCGTGCGATAGCGCAGCGAGAGCGCATACCAGCGCCCCTGCGGGTCGCGCAGAGCGGCCGGGATGACCGTATTCAACACATCGGATTCAATCGGCTGCAACAGCCCCTCGTCGGCGGCGGTCTGCAGGGCGCCGACGTCAATCACGAAGAACACGTCGGCCGGCGTCTGCGGCCCCTCGGCGCGCAGCCGCTCCAGCAACGCCTGCGTAGAGGCGTTGGACAAGCGAACCTGAATGCCGGTCTCGCGCGAGAACTCGGCGAAGACCTTCTCAAGCGCGCCGTAATGTCGCGCCGAATACACGTTGACTACCTTCGTCTGCGCCGCCGTCGGCGCGGGTTGCATCAGACCCAGCGAAGCCACCGCCAGCGCGCCGGCGATGGGCATCATCACAGATTTGCGTCTCTTCACGTCACTTTCTCCTGTTCGCTCTTAGCGTCTTTGTTTGATCGCCAAGCGGAATGTTTCCCGCTCAACTGTCAGAACTTATACTCAGCGAACAGGCGGAGGACAACACACGTGGTCAAGGGCGACGTTTGACCACGCTTGCGACGCAGGGTTAACCGGGTTTAACGCGCTCACGCGCACTTCGCGCTGCCCGGCGTCGGATAGCCGGCGCCGGCGTCGTCCAGCGCCAACACCCAGTCCGGCCAGATGCGCGGCGGGGTGAACTCACGCGGGCCGTCGTTCTTGTGGCCAGGGTGTTTAGGGCTGACCGGCATCACCGTTGCGCTTCGGGGGACAGGTTGACCTGCCAGCCATCGTCGCCGGCCGCCTGGACGCGATAACCTGCGCCGGCGCGTTCAATGCGAATGTCGAAGTGCGCGTCGCCAACGCGCAGCCGCTTCACCTCGGCCCAATCCCACGCTGTCGGCAAGTTCGGCGTGATCGTGATCGTGCGCTCGGCGGCGCGAGGCTGGATGCCGAGGAAGCACTCGATCGCCGGAGACACCAGCCCTACGTTCGACCACAGTTGTAAGAAGCACCAATCGGCGGGCAGCGCCTCGCTCACCGCGCCGGGCGTGCGATAGGAGAACGCGCGCGTCAGCTTATTCACGATGGCGCATGCTTCGTCTGCATAGCCGTAGCGCGCGGCGGCCAGCGCCAGCAGGCCGGTCGTGATGCTCATCACATCGTGCCGCTCGGGATGCAGATAAATGCCCCAAGCATTGCTAAACTCCTCGCTCTGCAAGCGATCGAGGACGCGCCGCGCCTGCTCCGGCGTCGCCAAGCCCACCTCGAGCGGGCACAACGTCACCCAGTGGCGGAGCAGCCAAGGCAGATCAACGTCGCGCGGCGCGTCGGCGTAGCGGGCCAGGTAGGGCGCAAAGCGTCGGCGCGCTGCGGCAAAGTGGTCTTGTCCCAGCTCCAGCCATTCCTCCTCGCGCGCCCTCTGCTCCAGCTCGGCAAGGGCGCGCTCCACTTCCTGCACGCTGGCGCGCACGTCGGCAAATAGCCCCTCTTCTTCCAGCCACCACGACTCGCGGATGCACTGCGCGAGCGCGGCTGCTTTGCCGGCCAGGTCCGCCAGGCCCTGTGAGTCGCCATCGGGGTGGACGATCCGCGCCATGTCGGCGAGGCGGACCAGCGCGTCCCAGGTGTATGCCGCGACGTCAATGGCCTCGAAGCCGGCGTGCATCTCCACCGTCTCGACGATGCTGCGCCCGCTGGGGCATAGATCGCCGTCGGGGTCGTGCCGACCGAGCGCGTAGTCCAGCAGCCCGGCCCTACAGAAGGGATACATCTCGCGCAGGAAGTCGGCGTCGCCCGTCCACAGCCAGTATTGGTGCACGGCGCGGGTGAACGCCGGCGTCTCGACCATGTTGCCGGCGTTGAACACGACGTCAGTCGTGCTGAGTTCATGAAGGACGCGGCCCGGCTCGTCTGGGTTGTGGCGTTCGCTCTGCGCCTTGAGCAGGCGCAGCGTGTCGCGCACCAGCTCGAACTGCCCGCTCTGCAACATCGGCAGCGTCGCGTAGGCCGGGTCTATGCCAAACCACCACGGGTACTCCGGCAGCCCCGCGCCCACGCCGCGCCCAATGCCCGGCACCTCGCGCACGAACATCTGGTTGATCAGCTTCGACCAGGCCGCCGCCTGATTCAACGGCGCATCGGGCGTGATGAGCTGGCTGGTTTCGAGGATGGCGCTGCACTGCGCCTGTTTGGCTGCGCGCAGGGCTTCGTGGCGCGCAAGCAGATGGCGATGCGTCGCCAGGGCTTCGCCGCGCGATGCGGCCGAGCCGGCGATCGCAAAGTGAATCGTTCGGGCATAGCCGCCGTCGTCCAGCGGGGCCTCGGCTCGCAGCCGGTAGACGAAATGCGCCGAGATGCCCTGGCCCTGCGTGCGCTCGACGGCCCAGAGATCGCCGGTGGATGCCCCGCTCGGCGCAAGGTCGGCGCCCACCACACACGTCCACGGGTTAGCTCCGTCGGTGAAGACGCAACGCGCCGAGGCGTCCACCAGTTCGGCGTCGTCCTGGCCGTCGCGCATGCCGGCGCGTTCGCCCAACCACGCCGGCCGCAGGTCCGAGCGAAAGAGCGCATGCAGCGACACGTCGAACGGCTGGGCCGCCTGGACGGTGAGCGTGACGAGCATCCCTTCGACGCCATCCGGCGCGCAATCTTGGCGGATGATAGTGAGCGCGCCAAGGCGATACTCGAACTCGACGTAAGCCGGATATGCGCGACATTCCCGCGCCTCGTTCAACCAGCGCGGGGCGTCTTGCGGTGCGTCGCCGATGCCGAACCAGAAGCCGTCGAGCAGCTTGATCGGGTGATCCCACACGCCCCACATCTCGCCGGGCACGTGGCCGCCTTCGGGGTCGGGGAACAAGCCATGCTGATTGCAGATGGCATAGACGCGGTCGCCGCAAGCCGCAATAGGGTCAGAAAGGCGATGGGATTTGGATTGTGGCGCGATCATGAAGGCGAAGATGACGAGGGCGACGCCGCTTTACGGCGCCTGTTGTAGGTCAATGAACTGCATCAGAAGCGGCAACCCGCCGTTGCACGCCAGCGCAACCAGCACCAGGCGCATGGCTTTGCCGGCGGCGGTAGCCAGGAAAAAGGCGAAGGGATGCATCTTGAGCACGCCGGCGATCAAGCCGCCCACGTCGAAGATCGGGTTGGGGAAGAGCGCCAACGCGAAGATCATCAACGGCCCGAAGCGCTCCATCAGGTTGTGCGTGCGCTGATAGAGCTTGCCCTGCGGCAACACAGCGGTGCCGCCATAGCCGGCCATGTAGCCGGTCATCTCGCCCACAGCCGATCCCACGCCCGCAACCAGGCCGGTTGCCAGCACGCCGTAGATCGGAGCGGCCGCGCATGCGACGACAAAGGCCGGCGCAGGCATGAGCACCGTCGCATTGCCCACCACGCTCAGCACGAACAAGCCCAACAGCCCGAGTTGGCCGAAGGCGATCAGCGCATCTCGGAATCGCGCGCTCAGCAGGATGACGGCGACGCTGATGACAATCGCCAGGGCCAGCATCACGGCCGCGCGCCCGCGATGGGGATCCGGCAAAGCAGTTGTTCCTTCGCCGAATGGCGACTCACCCGCTTGCAGCCAATGCGGCGTGCGCAAAGCGCGATCGGCAGCCGGTGCGCTCACCGGTTTGGCCCTGCCGAAAAGCATCTTATGCGCGCTGCGAAGTTGCACCCACACGATTTTCCCCTCCCTTCGCTCGACCGCCGCCGCTCATCGCCGGGACGAAGTGAATCTCGCTCGTCTCAGACACCGGATGGCGCAACCCTTGTTTGCTGTTCACGCCGTCCACCACCAACGTCAGATTGGGCTTCAGGCGATCATGCTCTGCTTCAATCAGCCGCGCTGCGATCCCTGGGTAGCGCCGATCGAGATCCTCGATCACTTGGCGCACGGTTGCCCCTTCGGCCTGCACCTCAGCCAGGCCGCCCGTCAAGCTGCGCAACAACGAGGGAATCCAGACCCTTGCCATGCCCAATGATGTTCTATCTCAGCATGTTTAACACCGTGTGGTCTGCGCCGACACGCCGGAGGAGCGCGCAAGCCGATTTTATCTAGATGCGCCATGCAGCCTATAATCTCACTCTCATATTTGCTTGGGCGCGACCGGCAAGAAGCGGTCGCGGCCTGAGCGTATGGATTCTTCTAAGTTTGCCGTGCAAGGAGGAGAGATGAACACCAAGAACCGCTTTCTGCCCGTGCTATCTGTAGCAGCAGCAACTGCGATGCTGTTAGCGGCTTGCGCCCCAGCCGCGCCGGCAGCGCCAACGGCAGCGCCAGCCCCCGCGCCGACCGAAGCGCCGGCGCCCACTGCGGCGCCGGCAGCGACCGAAGCGCCCGCGCCGCCCGCTATGCGCGAGCTGATGAAGGTCGAAGCGCCCAACTGCGACTACGGCGGCACGATGAAGGCGATCGAAGCCGTAGATGAGATGACCGTTAAGTTCACCCTTTGCTCGCCTGACCCAGCCTTCCCCTACAAGATCGCCGGCGACTCGTTCGCTATCCTCGACGCTGACTACCTGAACGAAACCGGCGGCGACAGCAACAAGATCAGCGAGAACCCGGTCGGCACCGGCCCCTACAAGCTGAAGGAGTGGAAGCGCGGCGAGAGCATCACCTACGAAGCCTTCGCCGATTACTGGGGCGAGAAGGCCAAGACGCCCACCGCCGTGTTGCGCTGGTCGAAGGAAGCGGCGCAGCGCCTGCTTGAGTTGCAGTCCGGCAACGCCGATGGGATGTCGAACGTCGGGCCGGACGACTTCGAGACGGTCGAGAAAGACGCCGGCCTGAAGCTCATCGAAGTGCCGGCGGCCAACATCTTCTACATCGGCTTCAACAACACCATCCCGCCGTTCGACGATGACCGGGTGCGCCTGGCGTTCGCCTACGGCATTGACCGCCAGCGCATCGTGGACGATTACTATCCGCGCGGCTCGGTCGTCGCCACCAGCTTCGTGCCGACCAGCTTCGCCGTGGGCGCTTCGCCCAACGTGCCCTGGCACGAGTACAACCCCGAGAAGGCCAAGGCGCTGCTGAAGGAGGCCGGCAAGGAGAACCTCGAGGTGACGCTGACCTACCGCGATGTCGTGCGCGGATATCTCCCGAACCCCGGCATTGTGGCGCAGGAGATTCAGGCGCAACTCAAGGAGATCGGCGTCAACGTCAAGATCGAGGTCAAAGAATCCGGCGCGTTCCTCGACTCGGTGACGGCCGGCAAGGAAGCCTTCTACCTGCTGGGCTGGGGCGCAGACTACCCCGACGCCACCAACTTCCTGGACTATCACTTCGGCCCGGAGAACAAGCAATACGGCAAGCCTTACGACGACATCGTGGCGTTGCTCCGGGAGGGCGCCTCTACCGCCGACCTAGCCAAGCGTCAGGCCGCCTACGACAAGGTCAACGAGCTGCTCAAGAAGTACGTGCCGATGATCCCCGTCGCGCATGGGGGTTCGGCGCTGGCCTTCCGCGCCGATGTCGAGGGCGCACACGCCAACCCGGTCAGCGCGCTGGTCTTCGCCGTGATGGCGCCGCCGCGCGACAGGTTCGTTTACGTCCAGAACGCCGAGCCGATCAGCCTGAACTGCGCCGACGAGAGCGACGGCGAGACGTTCACCGCCTGCGCACAAATCTACGAGCCCCTGCTGCGCTTCAAGCTGGGCACGGCCGAGGTTGAGCCGGCGCTGGCCGAGAGCTACGAGTCCAACGCCGACCTCACCGAGTGGACTTTCAAGCTGCGCCCGGGCGTCAAGTTCCACAACGGCGCGACGCTCGACGCCAACGATGTGGTCGCCACCATGGCCGCGCAGTGGGATGCCAAGAACGCCAACCACAAAGGGCGCACCGGCAGCTTCGAGTATTGGACTGCCTACTTCGGCTCGTTCCTGAACGCCCAGTAGCCCTTCAGAGTCGGTTGAGTCAGCCAGGCCAGTCGGGACGGTTGCGACGCCCCGACTGGCCTGATAGACCGGGATAAGCCGCCCCCGCCTGTTTAACTCGCCCGATGGCCCGCTTCCTTGTGCGCCGCCTGCTGCTCCTGCTGCCGGTGATGCTCGGCATCCTCCTAGTCACGTTTGTGCTGGTGCGGTTGATCCCTGGCGATCCGTGCAAATCCATGCTGGGCGAGCGCGCCACCGAAGAGAAGTGCAACGCCTTTCGCGAGCGCTTCGGCCTGAACGACCCGATCTCCGTGCAGTTCGTGCGCTACGCCGGCAACGTGTTGCAGGGCGATTTCGGCGTCTCCATCAAGAACGGCCGACCGGTGACGGACGTGTTGGCCGAGCGCCTGCCGATGACGATGGAGCTGACCTTGCTCGCCGTGCTGTTCGCTTCCACCTTCGGGATTGCGCTAGGGGTGATCAGCGCCGTGCGTCACAACACGGCGGTGGATGTCGGCGCCATGATCTTCGCAAACGTTGGGGTCTCGATGCCGGTGTTCTGGCTGGGCCTAATGCTGGCCTATGTCTTCGCGCTGGCGTTGAAGGGCACGCCGCTCCAACTGCCGCCTTCGGGTCGGCTGACCGCCGGCGCCGACCTGCCTTCGTTGTTGAAGGTGTGGGGGATGGAAGACGCGCAAGGTTTGCAGCGCTTCATCATCTTGCTGATCTCCAACTCGGTGCTGCTCAGTTCGCTGATTCAGGGCAAGCTCGACGTCTTCGTGGACGCGCTTCGGCATCTGATCCTGCCGGCCGTGGCCGTGGGCACGATCTCGCTGGCCATCATCGCCCGCATGACGCGCGGGGCGATGCTCGACGCGCTCACGCAAGACTACGTGCGCGTCGCGCGCGCGAAAGGACTCGGCGAGCGCATGGTCATCCTCAAACACACGCTGCGCAACGCCCTAGTTCCCATCGTCACCATCATCGGCCTGCAGATCGGCGGCCTGCTCTCCGGCGCAGTGTTGACCGAGACGGTGTTCAGCCTGCCCGGCGTGGGCACGCAGATCGTGGACGCCATCACCGCGCGAGACTACCCGGTGGTGCAAGCGTTCACCGTGCTCATCGCCGTCATCTTCGTCGTGGTGAATCTGATTGTGGATGTGAGCTACGCTTACCTGAACCCACGCATCCGCGTGAGCTGAACCCCCATCATGGCGCAAGAGTCCATCTCCGTCTCCCCCGCGACGGCGCGCGCGCGCGAGGCCGGCCGATTTCGCGCGCAGTCGCCGTTCGCCCGGACGGTGCGCCGACTGCTGCACAACCGGTCGGCCCAGGTCGGCCTGGTCATCATTTCGATGCTGGCGCTTGTCGCTATCTTTGCCGACGTGATCGCGCCCTATGCCTACGACCAGCAGATCCGCCAGGCCGGGCTGCGCCGGCGCAGCCCGCCGTGCATTCACTTGCTGGGCTGCGACCGCGACAAGCCACAGTTGCTGATGGGGTTAGACGGCAACTTCCGTGACCTGTTCTCGCGCGTGGTGTATGGCTCGCGCCTCTCGCTCCAGATCGGTTTTCTGACCACCGGCGCGGCAATCCTGATCGGCACGTTGCTGGGCGCAGTGGCCGGTTACGCCGGCGGCTGGGCCGACAACCTGATCATGCGGGCGATGGATGTGCTGCTCGCCTTCCCCAGCCTGCTGCTGGCCATCGCCATCGTCAGCGTGCTCGGCCCGGGGTTGATCAACACGCTGCTGGCGGTCGCCATCGTCTCTATCCCGATCTACGCGCGCGTCGTTCGCTCCAGCGTGCTGAGCGTGAAGGAGATGGACTACATCGCCGCGTCGCATGCGCTCGGCGCATCGTCCTTGCACATTCTCTTTGCGCGCATCTTGCCCAACTCGCTCACGCCGGTGATCGTCGTCGGCACGCTGGGCATCGCCACGGCCATCCTCGACGCGGCCGGCCTGTCGTTCCTCGGGCTGGGCGCGCAGCCGCCCACGCCGGAATGGGGCTTGATGCTGGGCGAGGAGCGCAACAGCGTGTTCAACGCGCCGCACCTGGTGTTCTTCCCCGGCATCGCCATCATGATCACCGTGCTCGGCTTCAACCTGCTGGGCGATGGGCTGCGCGACGCGCTCGACCCGCGCCGCCGAGTGTGAGAGTCGGAATCGTCTGCACCTAGGCAGCGATCCGCCAACTTGTGCCCTTCGGCCCGTCTTCCAGCACAATGCCGAGCTGGGCGAGCCGATTGCGGATGGCGTCGGCCCGCGCATAGTCCTTCGCCTTGCGCGCCTCGTTGCGCATCTCGATCATCATCTCGATCAGCGCTGCCTCGCGCTCGGCGCTGGCCGCATCGCGCGATGCGGCATCCTCGCGCACGACCCCCAACACGTCGCCGGCCAGCTCGCGGTAGATGGCGTCGGCCTGCTCCAGCACCCGCCTGGTCGCAATGCCGCTGCTGATGGCGTTGTTGATCTCCTTGCTCATATCGAACAAGGCCGAAAGGGCCAGCGGCGAGTTGAAGTCGTCGTTCATCGCGCTGGTGAACAACATGCGCGTCTGGTCGAGCATGTCCAGCAATCGGCCGCGCGTCGCCGAGTCGCCGTCCCCCGGCGCATCCTTCAACGCATCGCGCACGCGCCGGACGGCCGTGTGGATGCGCGCCACCCCTTTGCCGGCCGCTTCCAGCGCTTCGGCGCTGTAATCGGCCGGGCTGCTGTATTTGCCCGACAGGATGAAGTAGCGCAGCGCCTCGGGCCGGTATGTCCTGAGCGCATCTTTGATGGTGACGAAGTTGCCCAGCGACTTGCTCATCTTCACGCCGTTCACCAGCAACGAGCCGGTGAGCATCCAGTAATTGGCGAAGGGCGCCCCGTGCGCGCATTCGCTCTGGGCGATCTCCGCCTCGTTGTGCGGGAAGATGTTGTCTATGCCGCCGCCGTGAATGTCGAACGTCTTGCCGAGGTACTTGGTGCTCATCGCCGAGCACTCGATGTGCCAGCCCGGGTAGCCGCGCCCCCATGGCGAAGGCCACTGCAAGATGTGATTCTCCGGCGCTTTCACCCACAGCGCGAAGTCCATCGGGTGACGCTTCTCTTCGCGAATGGCCACGCGCTTGCCGGCCTCCATCTCCTCGATGCGCCGGCCGCTCAACTTGCCATAGTCCGGATCGGACTCAACGCTGAAGTACACCGAGCCGTTCACCACATAGGCATGTCCCTTCTCGATGAGCGTTTGGATCATCTCGATCTGCTCAGGGATATGCGCGCTGGCGCGCGGCGAGATATCGGGCCGCACAACTCCCAACGCGTCCATGTCCTCGAAGTACGAGCGCATGTAGCGCTCGACCAGCTCCATCGGCTCGACGCGCTCGCGCCGGGCGCCCCGCAGAATGCGGTCTTCGCCGTCGTCCAGCATGTGCCCGACGTCGGTGATGTTTTGCACGTAGCGCACCTTGTAGCCGCTATAGCGCAACCAGCGCACCACAACATCGAAGGCGACGTAGGTCTTGGCATGACCGAGGTGGGCGTGGTCGTACACCGTCGGGCCGCACACATACATGAACACGTGGCCTTCGACGACGGGGCGGAAGGGTTCCTTTTCTCGCTTGAGTACGTTGTAGATGACTAAGCTCATGATGGGCAGCGATCAGCGATAGTCAGAGGAAATCCGCGATTCGGAAGTCGAGAGTCTGGCGCCGACCGTCTCCCGACCGGCGGGGAGCGGCCTGGCGAAAATCATGCGGCCGGCGGCAGTCTGCAGCACTTTGGTCACGCTCACCTCGATGGATCGGTCGAGATACGCCTGGCCTTCTTCGACGACCACCATCGTGCCGTCCTCAAGGTAGCCTACACCCTGGCCGACCTCGCGGCCGGGTTGGATGATCTGAATATGCAGCGATTCGCCCGGCAGCACGACCGTCTTCACGGCGTTGGCCAGCTCATTGATATTGAGCACGGTCACGCCCTGCAACGACGCAACCTTGTTGAGGTTGTAGTCATTGGTCACGATGGGACAGTTCCATTGCTTGGCCAGCACGATCAGCTTCTCGTCCACACGTTGCGCTTCGGGCGGATCGTCGTCCACGATCCGCACCGGCCAGGGCGATTCCTTCTGCAGGCGCTTGAGCACCTCCAGCCCGCGCCGCCCGCGCGCCCGGCGCATGGCATCGGCCGAATCCGCGACGAACTGCAGCTCGCTTAACACGAAGCGCGGCACGATCATCTCGCCGCGCAAGAAGCCGGCGTTGCTCACATCGGCGATGCGCCCATCAATGATCACGCTGGTGTCGAGCAACAGCGGCTCGCGCATTAAGATGGGCAACTCCTCCGGCTTGCTCGCCGGCAGCTTGATGTTGAGGATTTGGAACAGCTCGCGATAGCGCAGGCTCATGATGCCGAGGCCGAGCGTGCCAAAGCCAACCGCTGCCAGAAATGGCAACACCGGGCCGAACGGCTCCGGCAAGCGCGCCAGCGGGAAAGCCAACAGCGCCGCCAGCAACAGCCCGGCGCCCAGGCCCATGAAGCCGGCGATGATTTGCGAGGCGCTCAGGCTGACGATGCGGTGATAGAGCTGCGTGAGCGGCTGCCCGAACGCCAGCGGGAACAGCAGCGCGCCGACAAGTCCAAGCGCCGTCATCGTCATGACATGCGCGATGACATAGTTATTCAGCGGCGGCGGAAAGTAAACGCTGATCACGTCGCCAAGCGACCAGCCGACGAGGCCGCAGACCACTGCGCCGCAGATGCGCAGGCCAAACAGGATAGATGATTCCGTCTTCACGTTGCAAGATAAAGCTTAGATAAAACCGGATGAATGCTGGTGATGATGGTAACACATAGTAGAATCTCGCGCATGCCTAACCGCGCGATAGACCTGAACCCCGTCTCCCGCGTGACCGTCGGCGCGATCGGCGAGCCAGGCCGACGCACGTTCTACATCCAGGCGCGCAAGGGGCCGGAACTGGTCACGCTCATCTGCGAGAAGGAGCAGGTCTCGGCTCTGTGCCTGGCCTTACAGCAGTGGCTGGACGAGCTACGGATTAAATATCCCAAAGGCGCGAACTTCGTCCGCCTGAACATGGATATGGAACTCGAACAGCCATTCACGCCGGCCTTTCGCGTCGGCCAGATGGGCCTGGGATATGATGAGGAGAACGACCTCATCGTCCTGGTCCTGACCGAGCTGTTGCCGGAAGACGTAGATCAAGAAGAAGCAACCACGATTCGTCTGTTCTGTTCGCGCGCGCAGATAGACGCCTTCAGCCGGCACGGCATGGAGGTCGTCGCCAAGGGCCGCCCGATCTGTCCTTTGTGCGGCAAGCCGATGGATCCAGAGGGGAACGTCCAGGGGTTTTGCCCGCGCCGCAACGGCCATGCCGATGAGATCGTCTTTGCGTAAGCCAACGGTTGACCGTCATGAATCATCAATGCACGATTCATGAATCACGATTTGGTGATTCGTGACGATGATTGATGAACGATGAGCGATTCACTTCCGGCGCAGCAGGTGCTGCGAATCTTGAGCGAAGGCGAGATGGAATCACTAGGCCTGATGCCTTGGGGGTCGAACTACACCTTCTTGGTCGAGGTCAAGGATTCGGACGCCTCGCGCGCCGAAGAAGCGCAGACCTCGCTCCTGGCCGTGTATAAGCCCAGGCGAGGCGAAGCGCCGTTGTGGGACTTCCCGACCGGCACGCTGTGCCTGCGCGAGTATGCCGCCTACTTGGTTAGCGAGGCGCTCGGTTGGCAGCTCGTGCCGCCGACCGTGCTGCGCAGCGGCCCCCATGGATTCGGCTCGGTGCAGTTGTTCATAGACAACGACGCCGACCAGCACTTCTTCACCTTCCGCGAAGACGTGACGTGCTGCGAACAACTCCAGCGCATGGCGCTATTCGACCTGATCACCAACAATGCCGATCGCAAGAGCGGCCATTGTCTGCGCGACAAGAACGGCCACGTGTGGGCCATTGATCACGGCATCACCTTCAACGCCGATTACAAGCTGCGCACGGTGATCTGGGACTTCGCCGGTCAACCGATCCAGCCGCACATGCTAGAGGATCTCAAGCGCCTTCGCGCCCAGCTCCAGCCGGATCAGCCTCTGAACAAGGCGCTGTATAAGTTGCTGGACGACGCAGAGGTTCGCGCATTTGTCAGGCGGCTGGACGGTCTGATCAAGATCAGGCACTTCCCCAACCCAAATCGCTTCGACCGCAACATCCCTTGGCCGCCGATCTAAGCATTCGCTCCACAAGTTCCTTTGGGTAAGCAACGGCGGCGCCCTTCGCCTGCCCCCGTCATGGACTTCTCGTCCGCCGTCGCATACATCCACGCATTGGATCGCGTGGGCACCCCTCAGCATACGCACACCTACGCCTTCCAGCACGGCATCGCCCGGGCGCGCCGCTTGCTCGAACGGTTGGGGGGCGCCCCGACGGCGACCACGCGATGCGTCCTCGTCGCCGGGTCGAAGGGCAAAGGCAGCACCGCCATGATGCTCTCGGCAGCGCTCAGCGCCGCCGGCTATCGCGTCGGCGTCTTCACCGGCCCTCACCTGCTCTCGCCGCTGGAGCGCTTCGTCGTCAGCCAACACGCGCGGCCGACGCAGATGTCAGAAGCGCAGTTCGCCGCATACGCCGCGCAGATCGCGCACGTCGTCGAAACTTGGGACCGCTCCGAACTCGGTTTGCCGACGCGCTTCGAGGCGCTTACGGCGATAGCCTACCACTGGTTCGAGGCGCAAGCGGTGGACATTGCGGTGATGGAGATCGGCATCGGCGGACGGCACGACGCCGTCAACCTGGCCGAGCCGCTCGTCTCGGTCATCACCAACATCAGCCTTGAGCATACGCAGATGTTGGGCCGCACGCTGGCAAAAATCGCGCACGCCAAAGCCGGCGTCCTGCGCGCCGGCGGCGCCGGAGTGATTGCGCCGCAGCCGGCAGAGGTCACGCGCGTCATCCTGGACGAGGCGCGCCGACTGGGCAACCGCGACAGGCTCTACTTCGCCGAGGCATGTTGCTCGGTGACGTGCGCCGGCATCGCCGTTGGAGCGACCACCGGCAAGAGCGGACAATGGCTGCGCGTCCAGATGCAGGGCGCATGCGCCGACAAGGCATCCACCGAGACAAACAGCCACGCGCTGCTGTTCTGTCCATTGCTGGGCCGCTACCAGCTCGAAAATGCGGCGACGGCGATCACAGCGATACAGGCGCTGCGCGCGCAGGACTATCGCATCAGCAGCGCCGACCTCCGGCAAGGGTTCGCCAGCCTGCGTTGGCCGGGGCGGTTCGAGGTGCTGTGCCGCGACCCGCTTATCATCGCCGACGGCGCGCACACGCCTTACTCGATGAGCCAATTGTGCGCCTCGCTTCGGGAGTACTTCCCCGGCCGGCGCATCCACTTCGTCATCGGCGCGCTGCGCGACAAGGACACGCGCGGCATCATCCAGGAAGCCGCGCGCGTCGCCGACTCCCTCACATTCACCGATATGAATACGCGCCGCGCCGTGTCCTCCGAGCAACTCCTCGCCACATGGCAAACGCTCGGCTTGTCTCGTCCCCAAAGCGGCGCGCAGCATCGCCCAGAAGTTCCCTGCGTGTTTACCGCACCGGCGGTTTCATCAGCCGTTCGGCAAACGCTCGCGCGCGCGGAGCGCAGCGATGTCATTTGCATCGCGGGGTCGTTACATCTCGCCGCTCTGGCCATGGAGAGCGCAAAAGACTTTGCGTAGAATGGCCGGCCGGAAGATGCGTCATTCGCCCTAACCCGGACATGACCTCGAACCTATCTTCACCCCGACGGCGCAGACGCTTAAACGGGTTTGCCATACTCATCGTCGTAGGGGCCGCGCTGTTAGCGCTTCCGGCCGTCGGCCTGCTGGCCCTGCGCGCGGCAAACGATCTGACGCAGCGCATGGAGCAAGTGGTCAACGGCGGCGATTCGGCGTTGCCCCTCGACCTGTCGAAGATCGGGGTATGGCAAGGCCAGGAGCGCATCACCGTGCTGCTGCTAGGCATAGACCAGCGGCCCGGAGAAGACCCTAATTTCGCCCGCGCCGACACGCTTATCTTGCTCACGCTCGATCCGCTTGAGCGCGCGGCAGGCATCCTGAGCATCCCGCGCGACCTGTATGTGCCGTTGCCAGGCCGCGGGCAAGATCGCATCAACGCAGCGCACGTCTACGGCGGACCGGAGTATGCGATGCGCGCGGTGGAATACAACCTCGGCGTTCCCATCCATCACTACGCGCGCGTGAACTTCACGGCGCTCACCGCGCTAATTGACCTGTTGGGCGGCGTCGAGATTTACAACGATCGCGACATCTACGATCCGACTTATCCCGACGACGCCTACGGCTACGAGCCATTCGCGTTGCCGGCCAGCTGGCATGTGCTGGATGGCCGCGCGGCCCTGAAGTACGCGCGCACGCGACACGGCGCGAGCGACTTCGACCGCATGCGCCGACAACAACAGATCGCGCTCGCCCTGCGCGAAAAGCTGCGCACGACCGACGCCGCCGCCAAAGTGCTGCCGCGGATTCCGCAAATCCTCCAAGCGCTGAGCGGCGCCCTCCAGACCGACCTGAACACGGTCGAGATCGTCCAGCTCGCCCTGATGGTCAAGGACATGCCCGACGACCGCATCGCGCGCGTGGCGATTGACGAGACGGCGGTGCAGCCATGGACGACGCCGCAGGGCGGCAGCGTCCTCATCCCGATCCGGGAACGGGTGCGCGAGCTGCGCGAACTGTTCTACAACCCGCCGGCTTCGGCGCAGGTGGAGTCGCCGGCTTCGGCCGGCCCGATTCGCATCGCCATCCAGAACGGCACGCTGCGCGCGGGGCTTGCGGCGGGGACGAAGGCCTACCTCGAAGGGCGCGGCTTCATCGTCGAGAGCATCGCCGATGCGCCTGCGCGTTACTCGCGCACGGTTATCGTGGACTATCGGGGCAAGCCGGACATGGCGCGGCGACTGGCCGCCGAGCTGGGATTGCCGCTGACGAGTGTGGCCACCATCTCCGACCCGAACAGCCCGCTCGACGCGCTGGTCATCCTGGGGGACGATTTCCAACCGAGATAGGGTCGCACGCGGTCCGGCTTGTCCGCCCGAAGGACTGCGCGACAATGCGACGCATGAATCGGTCGCTGCCGCATCGTCGCTACAACCCGCTCACCGACGAGTGGATTCTGGTCTCGCCACAGCGCGCGACGCGCCCGTGGCTGGGCGCCGTGGAGAAGTTGGCGCAGGCGCGCCGGCCCGAATATGACCCGACGTGCTACCTGTGCCCGGGCAACACGCGCGCCAACGGCGCGGTCAACCCGCCATACACCGGCGTCTATGTGTTCGACAACGACTTCCCCGCCCTCTTGGAGTCGCCGCGCGCAGCGCCTGGCGTCGAAGAATCAAGCGCTCAGTCCTCCATCCTCCGTTCGCAGTTGGAAACCGGCGTCTGTCGCGTGATCTGCTTCTCCCCGCGCCACGACCTGACGCTGGCCGAGCTGCCGGTTGACCAGATCCGCGCCGTGGTGGACGCCTGGGCGGCGCAATGCGAGGAACTCGGCGCGCGCGACGACATCGCCTACATTCAGCTTTTTGAGAACAAGGGCGAGATGATGGGCGCAAGCAACCCACATCCGCACGGCCAACTGTGGGCCACGCGCCGCCTCCCCACGGAGATCGTGAAAGAGACGCGCGGGCAGTTGAATTACCTGATGGGGCGGCGCAACTGCAACGGGGAGACGCAGGGTCTGCCGGCTGCTTCGCCCTCCGGCCTTCCGCTTTTGCTCGATTACCTAGCGCTCGAGCAAAGGGCCGGCGAGCGCATCGTCTTCGAGAACGCCTACTTCGTCTGCCTCGTCCCGTTCTGGGCGATTTGGCCCTTCGAGACGATGCTTCTGCCGAAGCGCCACATACGTCGAATCGTCGAGCTGACCGAGCCGGAACGCGACGCATTGGCCGATGCGCTCAAGCGCCTGACCACGCGCTACGACAACCTGTTCGAGGTCGCCTTCCCCTACACGATGGGCGTGCATCAAGCGCCTTACGACGGCGAGCCGCACGAGGAATGGCAGATGCATCTGCACTTCTACCCGCCGCTGTTGCGCGGCGCCACGGTGCGCAAGTTCATGGTGGGCTACGAGATGCTGGCGCAGCCGCAGCGCGACCTCACGCCGGAACAGGCCGCCGAACGCCTGCGCGGGTTGAGCGAGGTGCGGTTTGCGTAGCCGGAGTTTCAGAAAGCGGGGGACGTGAGCCGCTCCTCGCTCGCCGGCTACATCCCTCTAGCTTGCCTCAATCCATCTGATTGCCGCTCACGCTGACATCGCGGCAGCCGATCAGCTTGATGCCGGCTTCGAGGTTGGCGCGGATCTCGTTGTCTTGGATCAAGCTATCGCGCACGCGCTCAAATTGCACGCCGACGCGGTTGTCGCGCAGCTTGTTGCCATGGACGTTGAAGTGGTGGCAGCGCGGGCCGGCATAGCGCGCGTCGCGCTCGGTCCAGACGCGGATGGCGAAGTCGTTGTGAACAAATGTGTTGCCGACGATGTGCGTCTCGTAGCTATCGGCGTGTTCGGGGTAGAACTCGCGGAACAGTTCAGTTCGGCGCTGGGCGTCGGCGTTTACCCAGAGCTGCGCGCCTGAGCCGTTGCGCTCGAAGATGTTGCCGGCGATGGTGTTGCGGTGGCCATGCTCAATTGCCACGCCGGCAATGCGATTGCCCTTGATCGAATTACCCTCGACGGTAGTCTCGCTCGACCAACCCAGCCAGAAGCCATAGGCGCAGTTTTCAGCGCGGTTGTTGCGAAAGACGTTGCGCTGCGAGAACGTCGCCTCGAAGGCGATGTTCGGGCTGAAGCTGCCGTCGTTGTTCTCAAAGAGGTTGTCGTTGCAAGGCACTTTGACCTGATCTTTGTGAAAGCCGCCGAGGAACACCCCATCGCCGCTGCTGCGCAGCCGGTTGTTCCGGATGATGTTCTTGGACGAGCTGCACATGATCACCAGCGCGGCGGCGTCGGCGCCGTTGTGGTAACGCTCGCCGCCAGGGTCGGGCGCATACACGCGGCAGCAGAAATCGGCCGTGTTGTCCTCGACGAGGTTCTCGGACGACTCGAACAGCAGGATGCCATAGCCGCTGTTGTGCGAGGCGTCGTTGCGCGAAACCTCAACGCGGTTGCACCCGTAGAGCAAGATGCCGTTTTGCTGGTGGCGCGCGTCGTTGCCGGCGACGAACGAGTCTATAACGCCGGAGAGGAAGATGCCGCCGCCATAAGCCTGCTCGCGCGGCAGCCACACGTCCAGGAAGGTGTCCGGCGAGGGCAGCTCATGCGTGCGCGTCACGCAGTTGTTCAGGATGTGCACGTTGGCGCTGGCGTTCACCCAGATGCCGTGATAGAAGCGCTCGACGCGCAGGTTCTTGACCGTCACGCTGACGCGCCGATCAACCTGCACGCCGCGCCCCTTGAAGTCGTCGCCGATGATCAGCGCGCCGTTGCCGTCCAGCGTCACGCCATCTTTGGCGATACACAGCCCGTTCGGCAGGTAGTACACGCCCGGCCGCAGCACCGTGTCGCGGGTGATGGTCATCCCATCTTCGGGCACGACGAGTTCGGCCATCGCGTCAATCTTAACCTGTATTACGTCGGGCGCGACGACGCTCAAAGATTGAAAAGTAAAATGCCGGCGATGAATCACTGGCTCAATCAAGTCGGCCGCCCGCTCATCATCGGTCATCGCGGGGCCAGCGCGCATGCGCCGGAGAACACGCTGGCCGCGTTCACGCTGGCCCAGGCGCAAGGCGCCGATGGCGTCGAATTGGACGTGATGCGCTGCGCGACCGGCGAAGTGGTCGTCATCCACGACGACACGGTGAACCGCACGACGGACGGCGAGGGCCGGGTGCGCGCCCTGTCGCTGGCTGCGCTGCGCAGGCTGGACGCGGGCAACGGCGAGCGCATCCCGACGCTCGATGAGGTGATCATCGCCACCGCCGGCGCACCTCGCCCCTTCTTGCTAAACATCGAGATCAAAAACTACGCCACGCCGTTCGACGGGCTGGAGCGGTTGGTGGTCGAGGTGGTCAGGCGACACGGCTGTGAAGATCGCGTGTTGTTCTCCTCGTTCAACCCCCTGGCGGTGCGCCGGCTGGCGCAGTTAGCGCCCGACATCCCACGCGGCATCTTGTATCACCATGACATGCCGGTTCACCTGCGCGAGGTGTGGATGGCGCCCCTTGCGCCGCACGAGTTCCGCCATCCCGACATCGGCCTCATCACGCCGGAGTTCGTGGCGAAGCTAAAGGCGCAAGGCAAACGGGTGAACACATGGACGGTCAACGAGCGCGCCGACATCGTTCGCGCCGCCACAAGCGGCGTGCACGGCATCATCGGCGATTCGCCGCTTGCGATGCGCAAGGCGCTGGGCATCTGACGCGGGCGCGCCGATTCAGCCGCCAACGCCTAGCCCACATAGAGCACGGTGATCGCTACCAGCGCCCACAGCACGAACGTGACCTGCAACGGGCGATCTTTCAGCGCCAGTTCGTCGGGCGCGCTGCCTTCGCCTTTCACATGCACCAGATACAAGTAGCGGAACAGGGCATACACCACGAAGGGGATGGTCAGCATCATGGCATGGTTAGGCGGCAACTGCGGCGCAAAAAACGTGTAGAAGGTATAGGACACGATCAGCGCGCCGGTGACGATCGCGATGATCTGGTCGAGCAACGGCAAGGAGTAATGATCAAGCGAAGCGCGCGTGGCCGAGCGCCCGCCCAGCTCAACCAGCTCAGCGCGCCGCTTGCCGAAACCGATCAACAGCGCCAGCAGCGCCATGCAGGTGTAGAGCCAGGGCGAGAAACGCTCGGCAGCCACGAGGGGCGTGCCGGCCGCCACGCGCAGGACGAAGCCGGCGGCCAGGAAGATCACGTCCAGGATCACGACGTGTTTAACCTTGAACGTGTAAAGCGTGGACGTGGCCAGATAAGCAAGCGCGATGGCGCCGAACGCAGGATTCACAGCGAACGCGACGGCGAGCGAAACGACGGCCAACAGGGCAGCCCATGCAACGGCGAACGGGATCGGCACATCGCCGCGCGCGATGGGGCGATTGCGCTTGACCGGATGAGCGCGGTCCGCGTTCACGTCGGCGCAATCGTTGATCAGATACACCGCCGACGACAGCAAACACAACACGGCAAAGCCGATGAGCGTGTTAGCGAGTGGGATGGGCTGGAACAACTTGCCGTCGAACACGAGCGCCGCGAAGATAAAGATGTTCTTCGTCCACTGCTTAGGACGCATGCTGCGCAGTAGTCCCGACGCAGCGCGGCTGATGTGAAACGGCGCGGCTACCGCCTCGTTCGATTTCATGACGATAATGATATGCGATGATAGGGGGCGCTTATCGCTCACCGCTACGCTCATGCACCGATTTGAAGATCTCGCCCAACAGTTGATCGAGGCATCGCTG
This sequence comes from Thermoflexales bacterium, assembly GCA_046299515.1. Taxonomy (GTDB): domain Bacteria; phylum Chloroflexota; class Anaerolineae; order J036; family Brachytrichaceae; genus JAAFGM01. Next base: position 22,149 of record JBKBID010000009.1, read on the forward strand.
GCGCGCGCGCTCGGCGGCAAGCTGGAAGCGAATGCGGTGCTGCGCGCCATCGTTCGCGCCATTGAAGACGCACAGGCCGGCGGCGCGACGCCGACGGCTCCCAACCACTTCTGGGTGACGCTGAACGAGGACGACTTGCGCGCGCTCGAGGCCAACCGTCCGCGCCTCGCCGACGAACTCTCGGAGCAAGTGCGGCAGATTATGCTGCAGATGGGCCTGCGCCTGGACGCGCCGCCGCGTGTGCTGTTGTGGGGCGCGCCGAACATGCCGTCGCATTACTTGCAGGTGAAGGCGCGCTGGATCGCGCCCAACTTGCCGCACGCCGACACCTCGGCCACGCCAGCGCTGGCCGTGTCGTTGCCGCGCCGCCCCTTCCTCATCGTGGACGGGCAGCGGCAGATCGGCTTGAATGCGACGCTAGTGCGCATAGGGCGCGCGCACGACAACGACGTGATCGTGGACGACCGCCGCGTGTCGCGCCATCACCTGGAGCTGCGCTGGCAGCACGACCTGGCGCGCTTCCTGGCAGTGGATTTGAACAGCAGCGGCGGCACGCGCCTGAACGGCTATCCGATCAAGCAGTGCACGCTCGAGGCCGGCGATGTGCTCTCGCTGGGCGGCGTCGAGATCATCTACGGCGAGGAATTTGCGCTGCAATCCACCACAGCGCTGCCGCCTGCGCCGTGACATTTAGAGCAGAATGCGCGAGAGATACTCCGGCAAGCCCCGCACGCCGGGGATGCGCAAGCGGAACAGCGCGCCGGCGCCCTGTCCCTCTTCTGCCTTGTTGTTCCCGCCCGCGGTGGTGACATACATGTCGCGATAATCGTCGCCGCCGAAAGTCACCGACGACACCTTCTTGGCAAGGAAGGGAATGCGCAGCGTCTCGTTGCCGTCGCGGTCGTAGCGGATCAGGCAGCTGCCGTCCCAGTGGGCCGACCACACGTTGCCCTGGGCATCTACCGTCATGCCGTCCGGCAGGCCGTCTTCCGGCCCATGCTTGACGAAGATGCGTTGGTTGCTCAACTGGCCTGTTTCTTCGTCGTAGTCGAACAGGTAGATCGTGTAGGCCTCGCTATCGGTGTAGTACAAGCGTTTGCGGTCGAGCGTCAGGCCCATGCCGTTCGAGCAACTGATGCCGTCGAGCAGCTTGTGAATCGAGCCGTCGCGGTCGAGGCGATACAGTCGGCCGAGCCGGTCGCGGGTGGGCATCGTGCCGCAGAACACCCTTCCGCGCGAATCGGCGAACACGTCGTTGAAGCGCGTCTCGCGCTCTTCCGGCAGTTCCTCGATCGCCATGCGCAGTTGGCCATTCTTCCACGTCGCCACCGAGCCGCGATCCATGAACAGCAAGAGCGCCCCATCCGCCTGAATGGTGAAGCCGCCGACGACGCGGCCGACGTCGAACTGCGCGTGCCGGCCGGTGGCCGGCTCGTACCAGAACATGCGCGGGTTCACGATGTCCAGCCAATACACGCGCTTCTCCATCGGATGCCACAACGGCCCTTCGCCGCACTCACAGGCGTAATCGGCGATCAGTTCCAATTCGTATGCCATGCCGAGGATGGTAATCTTGTAATCTGTAGTTGGCAATCTTGCTGCGTTGGACGCGCGATCGCCGGCTTCCAATCACACAGACCTGATGTCTCCCCGCTGCTTCGTCCCGGTTTTGGCGTTGATCGGGCTAGCCTGGCTGCTGCTGCAGATACGCCCGCCGCAGTCGCCGGTCACGCTCGGCCCGCAACAGCGTGTGGCTACGCGCAACGCGCTGGCCGGCCTGCACACGCGCTTTGTCGAGGAGGCCGAAGCCTGGAAGATAAAACGGGGGATGGAGATGGCGCGGGAGATGGGCGCGCCGTGGATCGTCGAATTCTTCCCTTGGGCCTACTACGAGAAGGCGAAGGGCCGGCGCGACTTCGCCGGCGCGGATCGCATCGTGGATCACGCCCATCGGCAAGGGCTGAAGGTGATCGCCCGGATGGGCTTCACGCCCGAGTGGGCGCGCCCGCCGAACTCCACGTTCACGCATTTGGACCCGCAGCACTACGGCGCGTTCGCCGACTTCGCCGCCGCCTTCGCGGCGCACTTCCAGGGCCGCATTAATCACTTCATCATCTGGAACGAGCCGAATCTGCAGAACGAATGGGGCATGCGCCGCGTGGACCCGGCGGCCTACGTGGAGCTGTTGCGCGTCGTCTATCCCGCCATCAAACAAGCCAACCCCGCTGCGGTCGTGCTGGCCGGCGCGCTTGCGCCGACGACCGAGCGCAACCGCGACGTGGCGCTGAGCGACCTGGAATACCTGGAAGAGATGTATATCGCGCTCGCCGGCTCCGGTCGCCCATGGGATGCGCTCGCCGCGCACACCTACGGCGCGACGATGCCGCCGGAAGCGCCCCCCGCGCCGGAGGCGATCAACTTTCGGCGCGTCGAGCTGCTGCGCGCAATCATGTTAGCCCACGGCGACGATTCGCCCGTCTACATCACCGAGGCCGGCTGGAACGACGACGCGAACTGGGTGAACGGGGTGACGCCGGCGCAGCGCATCGAATACACCCTTCGTGCGCTCGACTACGCTCAGGCCCACTGGCCGTGGGTGCGCTGCGTTGCGTTCTGGGTGTTCAAGCTGCCGGCGCCGGCGCGCGGCTACCGCGACCATTTCACCTTCGTGACGCCATCGCTGGAGCCGCTGCCGATCTACGAAGAAGTGCGACGCGCGCTCGTCCCCTGAATCGGCGTTCTTCCTTACAATCACGCACGATATGGCTGCGCATCCCCCTTCTTCAGAAACACCGGCCGCTGTCCGCGCGCAGTGGCACCATGGCCCATCGTGGCTATGGCTGTTGTCGTTCGTCGTCTGCGTCGTCGGCGATGCGCTGATCGGCCGCTGGACGCTGCTGCCGATCTACGTGGCTGCGTTCTACCTGGGCATGGTGGTGATTGACCTGTTCACATACCCGATGCTTGAACGCTGGCGCGCTTGGGTAAAGCAGCGCGGCTTGATCGGCTGGTATCTCGTCGAGGTCGGGCTGATGTGGATCGGCACGGCGCTGCTGCTGATCGCCTTTGCGCCGGCTTGGCTGAACTGGACGTGGTCCGGCCCGGTCTGGTTACAGGCAATCGGCGGCGCAGGCGTGCTCATCTCGGTCTTGATCGGCGTATGGGCCGCCGGACAGATGGGCTGGAAGCGCCTGCTGTTCGTGCCGGCGCTCTTCCCGCCTGGGGAGATGGCCGAGCGCTACGACGTGCCGCAACGCTTGGTGGTCTCCGGCCCCTATCGCTACGTGCGCAACCCGCTGTACGTCACCGACATGACCCTGATCGCGAGCACGGCGCTGCTCACCCAGAATTGGTTCTTGGCGTTGACGCTGGTCATCTACATCGCGCAGTTGGCGATGCAGTTGCGGCTGGAGGAGCGCGAGCTGCGCCAGCGCTTCGGCGCGCAGTATGAGCGCTACTTGAAGGCCGTGCCGCGCTTCATCCCTCGGCTGACGCCGGTAGACCCCCGCGAGATCTACGGCGAGTGAAGTCGTGCGTCAGGCGAATAGGCGGCGCGGTCAATCCAACGCGATGATCGCGCCGAATCGGCCGGTCTTGCCCTGCTCGGCGCGGTGGCTGAACCACTCGCGGGTGTTGCTGGCCGTGCACATCGCGGCGACTTCGACATGCCCGACGCCGGCGCCTTCCAGTTGCGCGCGCGCCGCCGTCCAGAGGTCCACACGCGGGTTGCGTTTGCCGGCGACGCCTGCGCCGGACGACGGGGCGACGGGATGGGCTTCCGCAGGCTGTTCCTTCACTTCATCGCTGAGGATAACCGGCACAGGCACCGCCGCCTGGATCTGCGCGGCGACATCCTCGCCCACCTCAAACTTATCCGGGCCGATGGACGGGCCGACGCCGACGACGATGTCCTGAGGACGTGAGCCGAACGCGCGCTGCATCGCGCGCACCGTCGCCGCCAGCACGCCGTTGACGATGCCGCGCCAGCCGGCATGCGCGATGCCAATCGCGCCCTTCACCGGATCGCAGAACAGCGCCGGAACGCAGTCGGCGAAGCGCAGCGTCAAGGCCAAGCCACGCGCCTGGGTGATCAGGGCATCGGCGCGCGCCTCGTTCGCGCTTGGTACGCGCAAATCGTCGCTCGAGACGACGCGCACTGCGTTGCCGTGCACCATCCACGAAGTCAGCGCCCGCTCCGGCGGCAGGCCCAGGGCTGAGAACGCGCGTCGGCGATTTTCGCGCACCGGCTCGGCCGCATCGCCGGTGCTGCAACTCATGTTTAACGAGGCCCACGGTCCTTCGCTCACGCCGCCGAGGCGGGTGAAGACGCCGTGATTGACGTTCGCCTCGCGCAAGGCGTCGAACTGGTAGTAGGCCAGCCCGCCGTGGGTCAATCGTCGCATGGTCGTCGCCAACTTTATCATGTCCGATTTGAGGCCAGCCGCGCGCCGCGCAGGGACACTGGTCATCCTTGCGCTCACACCATCGCAAGGAAGTTGGCGATGATCTGTTTGCCGTTCTGGGTCAGGATGCTCTCCGGATGAAACTGCACGCCGAAGGTGGGGTGCTGCTTATGGCGCAGGCCCATCACTTCGCCCTCTGCGGTAAACGCGGTGACCTCGAGCGCCGGCGGCAGCGGCTCTTCCACGATCAGCGAATGGTAGCGCGTTGCCTCGAACGGGTTGGGCAGGCCGCGGAACAGGTCGCGCCCGTTGTGGTGGATGAGCGATGTTTTGCCATGCATCAGCCGCGGCGCGCGGACGACGCTGCCGCCGAACACATACCCTATGCACTGCTGCCCCAGGCACACGCCGAGGATAGGCGCCTGGCCGCTGAACTCGCGCAGCACGTCGTTGCTGATGCCGCTGTCCTTCTGCGGCGTGCCCGGCCCTGGCGAGATCACGAATCCCTTGGGCTTGAACGCTTTGAGCTGATCGAGCGTCACCTGGTCGTTGCGGAAGACGCGCAATTCCGCACCTAGCTCGCCCAGGTATTGCACCAGGTTGTAGGTGAACGAATCGTAGTTATCAATGACGATGATCATCGGATTCCACCGTTTGAGGTTGGGATGAGAGACCGGCTTTCTATCTTTGCCTACTGATTCTCGGCTTCGTCAATGGCGATCATCAGTGCGCGGGCTTTGTTGTGCGTTTCGTGAAACTCGGCGGTGGGATCGCTGTCGGCGACGATGCCGGCCCCGGCCTGTACATAGCACGTGTCGTCGCGCATCACGATGGTGCGGATGCCGATGCAAGTGTCCATCTGACCGTTGAACGAGAAGTAACCCACGCATCCGCCATAGATGCCCCGGCGTTCGCCCTCCAGCGCTTCGATGATTTCCATCGCGCGCACTTTGGGCGCGCCGCTGAGGGTGCCGGCGGGGAAGGTGGCGCGCAACACGTCGAAGGCGTCCAGCCCGTCGCGCACCTTGCCTTCCACCAGGCTGACGATATGCATCACGTGCGAGTAGTGCTCGATGACCATCAACTCTGGCACGCGCACTGTGCCGTATTGCGCGACGCGGCCGATGTCGTTGCGCCCTAGGTCCACGAGCATGACGTGTTCGGCGCGCTCCTTTGGATCTGACAGCAACTCGTTTGCCAGCGCCGCGTCCTCGTGTTCATTCGAGCCGCGCCGGCGGGTGCCGGCGATGGGCCGCACGCTGGCCATGCCGTTCTCGAAGCGCGCGTGCATCTCCGGCGACGCGCCGATCAGCTTCAGATTCTCCGCCAGAAGCCCATCGAAGTTGAAGTAGAACATCCACGGCGATGGATTCAACATGCGCAGCGCGCGGTAGATGGCGAATGGGTGAGCCGTCGTGCGCCGCTCGATCCGCCGCGACAGCACCACCTGGAAGATGTCGCCGGCTCGAATATGCTCCTTGGCCGCGCGCACCATCTGCTCGAATTCTGCTTGCGACTTGTTCGCGCGCGGCGGCGTGCAAACGGCCATCGGATTCGGCTTAAGCGGCGTCATCGGCGCGCTCAGCCGCGCATGGATCGTCTTGATGCGCGCTACGGCATCTTCGTAAGCTTCGACCAGGGTGGGCGCGCCGTCCAGGTAGGCGTTGGCGATGATCAGCAGCCGGTGGCGGGCGTGATCGAATGCGACCAGCGTATCGGCCAGCAAGTAAGCGGCCTCGGGAAGGCGCAGCACGTCGGCGGCGTCTGCCGGCAGGCGCTCGAACTGCCGCACTACGTCGTAGCCGGTGTAGCCCACCAACCCGCCGCAGAAGCGCGGCAATTGTGACGACGGCACGAAGCGATACTTGGCCATCTCGCGGCGCAGATGGTCTAGCAGGTCGCCTTCGCCGTCGGGGAAGGGCTGCGCCGTCAGGCCGTCCGGGGTGAGCGTATGGCGGTAGAGTTGGCCATCGCGGAACACCAGCGCTTCGCGCAGATGCACACCGATGAACGAGTAACGCGCGACCTGCTCGCCGCCGGAGACGCTCTCCAACAAAAAGGCGGGGTCATCGCCGGCCAGCCGTAGGAAGAGCGAGACCGGCGTATCCAGGTCGGACGGCAGTTCGGCGTAGATCGGGATCAGATTGCCGCGCTCGCTCAGCGCGCGCATCCCTTCGAGTGAGGGTGTGATCGTCAGTTGTCCCATCGGTCAAGAACTCCATGCAAGTAAAAACGCCTCTCATCTTGAGGGACGAGAGGCGTTGCTCGTGGTGCCACCCTGCTTCGGGCGGCCGATCCTAGCCGCCCCTTTTGCGCGAACCATCATTCGCTCCGCCTTGTAACGGTGACGGCTCCGGCTCGCCTACCGGGAGCGTGTTTGAGCGCTCCGTTCAGCTCGCGGCTCCCGAGTCCATTCGACCTTCGCTCCACGCGCAGCGCTCTCACCGACTCGCGCCGCTCTCTGTGCGCCTCCGCGAAGGGCTACTTGTCTCGTTCTTTGCCTTTCGCTATAGGAATTTTACAGGCTTTGCGCGTAATTGTGAATCTGCGCTCGATGCTGGCCTACGGATAAACCCTAGGAAGGTAATCGGTTGCTGATGGAGGGTGCGATGCGCCTTGTGGCATATGCGGCGCAGTCTGGCCGAGTTCTACATAGTCGGGATTGCGCCATTCCAGCAGCGTAGACCACCCGTCGGTCGGGGGATCATCGAGGTAGTTTTGCAACATGCCGCGGAGCACAAAGCCGTTGCGCAGCTGGGTGGTCAGCGTGCTGTCGTAGATCAATCCGGCTTGCACATAGCGTACATACTCGTGCGCCGTCATCACATGTTTGTAGTCGGCAAAGCCGGGGATCATGCCGCCGATAACCTGACCTTTCAGGTTCAGTCGTTTGCACAACGCTTTGCGCGCGTCGTGCAACCGGCGCGCGATCCCGCGCCCGCGATAGTCTGGATGCACACACATATCCACGCCGTAGTAATAGTTGCCGCGTGGGTCGTGGTTGGTCAGCCATCCGCCGGCGATGGCGTCAATGAATTTATGATGCTGGAAGTGTTCTTGGTCTATATGATCGTAGCAGGTGAGGAAGCCCGCGGTAGTGCCGACGACGCGACCGGTCTCGCGGTCAATCGCCATGAACTGGCCTTCTGGGAACAGCCGAATATGACTGAGAAAGTGCTCCGCCGTGAACTGTTCTTCTTTGGCCAGGGTAGGATAGCATATCGGCTGCAAGGCGGCGCACTGTTCGACGTACTCGGCTTGGGTGTTAAGGATCAGGATTTCACTCAAGATGCTCCTTTTGTCGCGTAATCGCGACTCGATGTTCACTTCCCAAGCAAGCCTGTAGCCTAATATACCGCAAGGCTTAAAGAAGCCTTAAATCGCGCGTTGAGATTTGGATGCCGTTCTGGTTGCGCGCGCTCACCCACAAGAGGGATCATGCGCCGACAACCGTGTCACGCAGCGCGCGGGGAGGAGTCGGTTTGCTCCCATTGCCCGCCGAGTATGCTGCCGGCCAAATTCGGATGGCCGCGCGCGAATTCCCCGGCGTCCATTGCGCGTTTGCCTTCGAGCTGCACCTCGAGCAAGCGCAGCATCTCCCCATCGCCGCACTGCACGTAAACATGATCGCGCGCGGTGAGCACCGCGCCGTTTGGCAATTTGCCGTTCTGCGCGACGGCGGCCGGCTCGGCGCGCAGCACCTTCAACTGCCGTCCCTGCCATGTGGTGAACGCTGAAGGCCAGGGCGACATCGCGCGCACGTGTCGTTCCAGCTCCGCCGCGCTGCGCGACCAGTCCAATCTGCCGTCTTCCTTCTTTAGACGGCCTGCCAGCGTGACGAGCGACTCGTCTTGTTCCCTGGGCGTAATCGCGCCGGCCAGCCATTTCGGCAGCGTCTCGATCAGCAGCGTCGCGCCGATCCGCGCCAGGCGTTCGGTGAGTGTGCCGGTTGTGTCTGCCGGGCGGATGGGTTCTTCGCGCTGCGCGAGGATCGGCCCAGAGTCCAGTCCGGCTTCCATCAGCATGATGGTGACGCCGGTGACGGCGTCGCCGGCGGCGATGGCGGCGCTGACCGGCGACGCGCCGCGCCAGCGCGGCAACAGCGATGCATGCACGTTCAGGCAGTGATGCTTGGGCAGATCGAGCACGTTCTGGCGCAGAATTTGCCCGAAGGCTGCGACGATGATCACGTCCGGCGCGAGCGCGCGCAATGTTTCGACGACTTCTATGGGCTTGAGCGAGGCTGGTTGAAGGATGTTTAACCCGTAATGTTGAGCCAGCGCCTTGACCGGCGAGGGCTTGAGTTGTCGGCCCCGGCCGGCGGGCGCATCCGGCTGGGTGACGACGGCGACGATTTCGTATTGGGCCTCGATGAGCGCAGCCAGCGACGGCACGGCGAAGGCCGGCGTACCCATGAAGATGACTCGGGTCATGGCCGTCTATTTCACCACAAGATATGCGCGCTTCGCGGTGTCTTTGGACATATCCCGGAGAGACCGCTCTGAGAGCCAGTTTGAGGCGTGTCGCGTCGCCCAGCGCCTCAGCCTTTGATCGCGCCCTCGGTCAGCGCCTGGAAGAACGTCTTGCGCGTGAACAGAAAGAGGATTACCACCGGCGCGGCAATCAGCACGCAGGCCGCAGCCACCACCTGGTAGTTGATGATGTTCTGGCTGAGGAAGTCATACATGCCGAACATCACCGTGCGCAGGTCGCGCTTGGTGATCAGCAAATAGCCGGCGATGAACTCGTTCCACACGTTGACGAAGCAGAGCAAGAAGGCTGCCAGCAGGCCGGGCATGGCCAACGGCGCGACGATGCGCCACAGCGCGCCGATCGGCGTGCAACCGTCAATGAATGCTGCTTCTTCCAGCTCGCGCGGGATGGTGTCGAAGAAGCCCTTGACGATCCACACGCTGAAGGGCAACTGGAAGCCGACGTAGACGGCGATGATGAACATGCGCTCGTCGTAACCGGGGATGCCGGCCTTGCGCAGATCCACCGCCATCTGATACAGGGCCAGCAGGTTCGTCAGCAGCGGGATGCCGGTGATGGCGAGGATGGCGACCATCAGCGCGCGGCGGCCACGAAAGCGGTAGCGCGAGAAGGCGTAGCCGGCCAGGCCGGAGCACACAAACACCAGCATGGAGGAGGCGAAGGCATAGAGCAAGGTGTTCGGCACGTAGGTGCTGAACATGCGGCCGGTCAGGCTGAAGCCCAATGGCGAATTGGGATTGGGGCGCGGCGCAATCACCCGCTCGTAGCCTTCGATGTCGAAGCGACATTCCGCCAGGCTAAAACGGCCGTCTGGCCCGTCGCAGGGGACGAGCACCGGCGGTTTGCGCAGCACATCTTGCTCGCGCTTGAACGATGTGCTGAGCGTGAGCGCGATCGGCAGCATCAGCCATGCGACGATGACGATCATCGCGCCGTTGGTCAGCCATGGCCGCAGCCGCTTGCGCGCCGCGTAGTCCTGGGACGAAGAGAGGCTAGCTCGCATCAGGCGATGCGCTCCTCGGTGCGCGAGACGCGCAGCGTAAGCATGATCAACGCCAGGTTGATTACGGCGATGAACACCGACAGGGCGGCCGCGCGCCCAAACTCGAGCCGGCCGAAGCCGATGGTGTAGAGCAGGAAGCTGAGCACTTCGGTCGCCGTGCCGGGCCCGCCGCGGGTGAGGGTGAACACCAGGCCGATGCCGTTCATGCCGCCCAGCATCAGGTTGAACAGCGCGACGACCAGCGTGGGCAAGATGAGCGGCAGCGTGATGAAGCGCAGCGCCTGCGCGCCCGATGCGCCGTCAATCCGCGCGCTCTCGATGATCTCCTGCGGCACGGTTTTGAGTGCGGCCAGGATCAGCAGCGTGACGAACGGCAGGGCGCGCCACGATGTGGCCAGGATCAGGTAGTACATGGCCGGCGCCGGCGGGAAGGGAAAGCCCTGGATCCACGGTCGCGGCGCAGGGTCGGATGGGATGGACAGGCCGTTCGGCGGGAACAGGGTCGGGTTCGACAGAATCGGCGAGAGCAGGCCGTAATCGGGCACAACGAGCAAGCCGAATACTAGGCCGGCGATCACGTCGGCGATCACCCACGGGATGAAGATCAGCGAGATGTAAACGCCCGCCAGCTTGAGCTTGCGATTGAGCAACAGCGCGATGACCAGCGATGCGGCCATGGTCACCACGATGTAGCCGATGAGGAACACCACCGTGTGGCCGATGCTCTCGCGAAACGCAGCGCTGCCGAACACGCGCTCGAAATTGCGCAGCCCGACGAAATTCCAGACCGCCCCCTGGCGCTCCTGAAAGCTCAGCCAGATGGAATAGAAGCCGGGATAGAACTGGATAGCCGCGAGGACGAGCAACGTCGGCAGCAGCAGCCAGAAGGGGAGCGTCTGGTTGAAGAAGCCGCTTTGTCGGATTCGCCTGCCGGCGGTGCGGGTGGATGTGCTTGCGGCTTGCGCTTGTGTCGCCATTGTATGGATGGGCCGGCGCGCAGGGGCCGCGGCGCGAACCGGCCCCTGCGCGCCAGGAAGTCAGAGGATCAAAGGGCTAGTTGCCTCTGTTGTATTCCTCTTCGGCCGCCTTCAGCGTTGCGGCGATGTCGGCCGTCGGGTCTTCCTTGGTCAGCTTGTAGATCGCGCTCTGGATGATCTTCTTGGCCTCATCGCGCCGCTCGAGCGTGCCATACCACGGCCGGCATTCGCTGGCCGCCACGGCTGCCGCAGCCTGTTCGTAGAAAGCCTTGGCGACCGGCGCGCGCGCTTCGATCTCCGGCAACATCGAGCGCAGCGCGGGGAAGCCGCCGCCCGGACCGAGCACCCAGTCCGGGTTTTGCTCCTTGCTCATGACCCAGTTGATATAGTCGTAGGCGGCTTCCACGTTCTTCGCCCCGGTCGGGATAACGAATCCCGTCACGCCTGTGCCGCAGCCGGGCTTCTTGCCCGCGGGCGCAAAGAACGGGGCCACGATGACATCGCCGGCTGTGATGGCGTCCAGCATGTCTTCCTCGTTGCCTTTGTTGTATTCCTTGCCGCTCGGCGCCTTCAACGGGTTCACGTAGCGGTAGCCGAAGATGCCGGTGGGGAACGAGGCGGCCTCGGCCGTCTTCATCGGCTCCTCTTCGATGAAGGGGGTGGTGGTGCCGTCCCATGTGCGCGGGTGCACGTAGCCGGCCGCGATGATCTCGCGCAGGAACTCGATGGCCGCCACGTTCTCAGGCGTGTTGAGCTTCATGTTGCCCTGGCCGTCGTCGAAGGCGCCGCCGAACGACTTGATCAGCGTGTTGGTGAAGCGCGGGGTGCCCTCGCCGTCGAACGCCGTCGAGCCGAAATAGGTGATCGCCGCGACGCCCTTGGCCTTCAGCGCCTCGGCCGCTTGCTTGAACTCCTCCGGCGTCTTGGGATAACCATTCGGAAAGTGATCCTTCCAAGCAAACACGATCTGGGGGGTCATCGCCACCGGCACGCAGTAGATCCGGCCATCGGGCCCCGTGCAAGCCGCCACCGCTGAAGGGTCGAGATCGGCGAACCACGGCTGCGCTTTGACCCAGTCGGTAAGGTCCTGCACCGTGCCGTTCTTGATAAACGGGATGATCGAACCGTCGCCGGCCTGCATCAGGTCGGGCACTTCGCCGCCGGCCTGCACTGCAGCGACCAGGCTGGTGGCCATCTTGTCGAACGGCTGCGGTTGGTTGACCCAGCGCCACTTGCCCTTGAAGGCTTCGTTGAATTGCGGGATGGTCTTGCGCAGGTATTCGTTGCCCACGCGCTCATCGGACTTGGGGTCTTCGTTCTTCTCGTCGTACTGATACCAGGTGACGAAATCCTTCACCTCGCCGGCAGGTGCGGCAGGGGCGGCCGGTGCCTCGGTGGCCGCCGACGCGGCAGGTTGCGCAGGTGCGGCAGGGGCAGCCGGTGCCTCAGTGGCCGCCGGCGCGGCAGGTTGCGCAGGTGCGGCAGGGGCGGCCGGCGCTGCGGGCGCGCACGCGGCCACCAGCAGAGACAATGCGGCGAAAGTTGCCAGCGACGCGGTGATTCTCTTGGCAGGAATCAAACGTTGTTCGGACATGTGTAACTTCTCCTCTTGGTCACAAAAACTTAACTTTTACAGATTGCGGGGTCATCGCAGCTTGCGATGAAGCGCGTAGCGTGAGATAGGCGCGGAGCAACGGGACGTCGGGACTGGGCTAATTCCACCTCCTCGTAGAAGAATCGTGAAACTCGGCGCGCGTCGGACGGTCCTCAACCGAGAGGGGTGCCGACGAGTAGCCTAATGTTGCATGCGCAGTCTATCACAAACGTCATAGTTTGCATGCGGGCGCGTGTGCATACCCCCTGCGGGCATCGCTCGCAGGGGCAAAATGCGCCAAAGCTGTCGTCAACAGGGGCGTGCTAGAATCCTAAAGATGCCGTCTGAGTTGGCCCGGCGCATTCGCGATGCGCGCAACGCCCGTGGGATCACCCTCGACGAAGCCGAACACGCCACCAAAATCCGGCGTAGGTATTTGGAGGCGATCGAAACGGGTGACTTTGCGCAGCTTCCCGACGGCCCGCCAGGGCGAGGCTTCGTCAAGAACTACGCACGCTATCTCGGCCTCGACCCAGAGGCCGCGCTCAAGCTCTTCGAGGAGGAAGTGGGCGTGCCGGTGCTCATGTTGCGAGACCCTGCGCCGCCCCCGCCGGCGCGTCATAAGCCGGTATCCCGATTCACTCAAGTCGCGCTGCCTGAACCACGCGCGGCCGACGCAGCGCGCGAAGATGCCGCATCCGAGAGCGCGCTGGCGGAGGGTGTTCGGGCTTCGTTGCAGCAGGCCGTTGTGCGCCGCGACGGCACCACGGGTAAGGCGATAGTCATGAGCGTCGCTCGTCCGCTGCGCGCCAGTGGTTCCTCCTTCCGGCTGAAGGACATCCGCGGGCCTTTTGCCGAGTATGACCCGAACAAGATAAGCGCGCGCGGGCCGAAGCCGTTGTTTAGCGCCATGCCCCGGCCTTCTTGGATCGAGCGCTACTTGCCCTATGGGCTTGGCGCGCTTGCAGTTGCCGGCGTCCTGGCCCTCTTCGTCCTCGTCATCGCGCCGACGGCGGGAGAATGGATCAACTCAATCCTCCCGTCCCAAACGCAAGCAGCGTCGCCCGACGCGCCGGCATTCGTGCCGCAGGTGACGATCTTCGCGCCGCAGCCGACGCGCATGCCTGCGCCTGCCGACCAGCCCGCGCCGGCCGTTGCGCTGCCGGCCAACGAAGTGGTCGAACCGCCTGTGTCGGCTCAACCTGCCCCTAGCGGCGGCTTGCAGCTCGCCCTCGACGCGCGCGAGCGCGCCTGGGTGCGCGTGAAGGTGGATGGCAGCGTCGTGTTCCAGGGCATCCCGCCCATCGGTCCCGGCATTCCTTTCAACGCCAATCAGGATATCCAAGTCGAGACCGGCAACGCCGGCGCGTTCGACATCATCCTCAACAACGTTCGCCTCGGCCCCCTCGGCGCGCGCAATGAGACGGTGGTCAAGACGTGGAGCGCGGGCGGCCCATAAGCATCCTCAACGTGAAGAAGTCATATTACCTGCTGTCGCTCGGCTGCGCCAAGAACACCGTGGACTCGGACAGCATCGCCCAATTACTCGATATGTCCGGCTATCGCGGCGTCGAAGACGCGCGCCGGGCGGATGTGCTGATCGTGAATACCTGCGGCTTCATTGGCCCCGCGCGCGAAGAGTCGGTTCGCCACCTGCGCGAACTCGCCGAACGCAAACGGCGCGGCCAACTGCTGATTGCCGCCGGTTGTCTGGCGCAGTTGTGGGGGGCAAAGTTGGCCGAAGCTGTGCCGGGTCTGGACGGCGTGATCGGCACGCGCCGCTGGATGGACATCGTCGCGTTCATCGAACGCCTGCGCGGGCGCGCCCGGCCGGAGCCGTTATTCCACCTGCCGGACGAAGCGACGACCGTCGGCGACGACGAGCGCGGCGCGCTGCGCGCAGCCCGGCAGGGCGCGAGCGCCTATCTCAAAATTGCCGATGGTTGTCGCCGCCCCTGCGCTTTCTGCACCATCCCGGCGATCAAAGGCACGATGAAGTCCCGCCCGCCGGCGCTGATCGTGGATGAGGCCCGTCGTCTGGCGCAGCGCGGCGTGCGCGAGCTGATCCTGATCGCGCAAGACCTGACCGATTATGGCAACGACATCGGCCTGCGCGACGGCCTGGCGCATCTGATCACCGACATCATCCGCGCCGCGCCGCAGCTCGACTGGGTGCGGCTAATGTACGCTTATCCCGGCGCCGTCACCGATCGCCTCATCGAAGTGATGGCCACGAACGATAAAGTGGTGAAGTACTTGGACATGCCGCTGCAGCATGCGCATCCCGACACGTTGCGCCGCATGCGACGGCCCAGCAACATCGAGTGGGTGCATCGGACGATCGCCAAGATGCGCGCCGCCATCCCCGGTTTGGCCGTGCGCACCACCTTCATCGTCGGCTTCCCCGGCGAGACCGACGCCGAGTTCGACGCGCTCATCCAGTTTGTGGAAGAGATGCAGTTTGACCGCGTCGGCGTTTTCACCTATTCGTTCGAGGCCAATACCCCCAGCGGCCGGATGCCCAACCAGATACCCGCCGACGTAGCCGAGGCGCGCCGCGATGCGCTGATGCGCCGGCAGCAACAGATCTCGCTGGCCAAAAACCAGCGCTTCGTCGGCGCAACGCTCCCTACGCTGATCGAGGGCCATGACCCAGAACAAGCGATCAGCGTCGGTCGCACCTACCGCGATGCGCCGGAGGTGGATGGGCTGGTGATCATCGAGGGGATATTGCCCACGGGCGAGATAGTGCCCGTCAAGATCACCGGCGCGCTGGAATACGATCTGACCGGCGTGTCGCCTCAAGCGCAGCCGATGCTCGCGCGGTGAATCGGGAATGCGCTCTGCGGCGCGCCCGGCGGCTACACCAGCTTTTGCTTGACCGCCAACGCGACGGCCTCGGTGCGGTTGTTCACGTATAGCTTCGAGAGGATGCTGCTGACGTGGAACTTGACGGTGGATTGGCTGACGTAGAGCTTGGAGGCGATGTCGTGGTTGCTCAGCCCTTGCACCATCAAGGCAAGCACCTCGCGTTCGCGCTCGGTCAAGTCGCTGCCCACGGCCGGCGGCTGGGTGGTCGCGTGAATGAGCGCCTGGGTCGCCTCCGGCGCGAGCGTCGGTCGGCCGGCATGCGCGGCGCGGATGGCGCTGGCCAGCTCGTCTGCGGAAACGTTCTTGAGCAAGTAACCGATTGCGCCGGCGCGCAGCGCGCCCTGCACAAGCTCATCTTCCTTGAAGCTGGTGAGCACGACGACCTGCACGTGCGGGTTCTGCTCGCGGATCATCTGTGTCGCCGCAGCGCCGTCCATCTCCGGCATCACCAGATCCATCAGCACCACGTCGGGCTTCAAGCGCGCGCACATGCGCACAGCTTCTGCGCCGTTGGACGCCTCACCGGCAAGCTCGAGGTCGTCGTAGGCAGACAGCAAGGCTTTCAGCCCACTGCGCACCATCGGGTGGTCGTCAACGATCAAAACTCGGATCATCTTCTCGTCGCTACTCACGCTTATATTGTACGAAAAACTGCTGGACTCCTGTTGTTTGGCCGCTTGCGCTCAATTCCCCAGTTCGACCTGCACGGTCGTCCCGGCGCCGACTTCGCTATGGATCGTCAGGCGCGCGCCAATAGCCGCGGCGCGCTCGTTCATGATGTCCAAGCCGATGTGGGTGGGCTTGCTGATCTTCGTGTCGAAGCCGCAACCGTCGTCGGAGATCACAAGCGCCACTTTGCCGTTCGAGCCGCCGTCGCTTGAACGCGCGCGTAACACAACGCGCGCATGAGCCGCATTGCTGTGTTTGGCAACGTTGTTCAGCGCCTCCTGCGCGATGCGGTAGAGCGAGACTTTCACGTCGGGCGACAGCTCGGGGTTGCCCTCGATTTGCACGTCTACATCCACGCCCGACCGGCTGTTGATCGAGGCGGCGAGCTGGCGCAACAGGTCGCCGAGGTTAGCCTCCATCAGCGCGGATGGACGCAGCTCCAGCAGCAGCGTGCGCATCTCGGCCAGCGCGCCTCGGCTGAGCTGGCGCAGCTCGTTCAAGCGGCGACGCCCTTCTTCTGGGTTGCGTTCCCAGATGCGCGGCAGCACGTCGGCGATCACGCTGACCGAGAACAGCGTCTGGGTAACGGCGTCGTGCAGGTCGCGCGCCAATCGGCTGCGCTCTGCAGCCACGGCCGCCTGCTGGGCGCGCACGCGCAGTTCGTCTTCCGCACGTTGCCGTTGCGTGATGTCGCGCATGACGACGACGAACGATTGCTCGCCATCGCGGTTCAGCTTGGCGATGGCGGCCTCGGCGGGGAACTCTCGGCCATCCTTGTGCCGCGCGTAGATCGGCCGTCGTTCGCCCATTGACCGTGACGCGACCGGCGAAGCGGCAAATTCATCGAAATGCCGGCGGTGGATAGCGATGAATCGCTCAGGCAAGAGGATATCCAGCGTCTGTCCCAGCACCTCCTCGGGGGCGTAGCCGAAGATGGCCTCGGCGCCTTTGTTGAAGAATAGGATGCGCTGCTTGCCGTCGAACACGATAACGGCGTCTACGATGACGTGGAGTAGGTCGGCGAGGTTCAACGCTGCGGGAGAGAGCGTCATACTTTGCTGTGCACAAAGTATAAAGCCCTCAGGATGCCGTCCGGCGGCTCCGACTTGCTGATGAAGCCATCCACGCCCTCGGCCAGGGCGGATTGGCGCGCTTCCGGCGCGCCGCTCAGCGCGATGATCTTGAGATGTGGGTCCAGCAGGCGCAGCGCGTCGAGCTTGTGGGCTTCGGGCAGCCCGGGGAGTTCCCAGTCCAGCAACACGATCTGCGGATAGGTCTTGAGGATGCTGTGCAGCAGCTCATCGGCTGCGCCGGCCTCGCCCACCACGAAAAAGCCCAGCTCTTGCTCGATCAGCAGACGCAGCGCGGAGCGGACTTTCTCCTGGTCATCCGCCAGCAAGACGCGCACGGGTTCGGCGACCAAACCGGACATTGCGCTACGTAGTCTAGGCGTGTGTGCGTCCGGGTGCGTCTGTCCATTGGTCAGTTGGCGAACTGGCCATTTGACCAGTCACTATCTCCCCGCATCGTCGGATGCAGGGAGATAAGCAGCTGGCTACACTATACCTCGACAAGCATCCTCCCCCTCCTCTCGTGACGATCGGACGCCGCTCATTGCAGAGCGGCGTCCGATCCTTTCCACAGCGTCAGTTGCTGTTGCTGTTCGCCGTTGGGCTGGTTTCGACCTGAGCTGAGCCGTTCATAGTGGTCGTTTCCGGCTTTGAGGCTGGGGCAGGCGCGGGTTCGCGCCCGTTTGCGTCTTTGCTCGGCAGCGCGCGCGGCGGTGGATGAAGGGTGGAATCCAGCGCGCCGAAGATGCGATCTTCGACGCGCCGGAACAGGCGCACCGCGCGCGAGCGCATGCTGGCTACGCCGTAGCCGATGCGGTGGATCGTCTTTTGCGAGCGGCGCGCCGGTCGTGGTTCGCTCCACTCCAGGGCGGCTGCCGCCCAGGTCAACCCCGCGCCGAACCCGACCATGACGACGCGATCCCTGGGGCGCAGCGCGCCGCTCCCCGCCGCTTCGGCCAGCGCGATCGGGATCGAGGCGGCGCTGGTGTTGCCGTAGCGCGCGATGTTGCAGTAGAACTTGTCCAGCGGCACGCCGAGCGACTTGGCGGCCAGCTCGATGATGCGCAAGTTCGCCTGATGCGGCACAAAAAGGTCCACTTGGTCGGTCGTCCATCCGGCTTTGTAGATCACCTCGCGGGTGGCGCGCTCCATCACGCGCGTGGCGAAGCGAAAGACCTCTCGGCCGTTCATCTGGATGGTGTGCAGGTTGCACGCCAGCGCCTCGGCCGTGAGCGGATGTTTGCTGCCGCCGGCCGGGACGATGAGCAACTCGCCTCCTGAGCCGTCGGCGCGCAGCAGCGTGGAGAGGACGCCGCCGGGCTGATCGCTGCCTTGCAGCACTACCGCGCCGGCCCCGTCGCCGAACAGCACACAGGTGTTGCGATCCTTCCAATTCACGATGCGCGAGAGCGTCTCGGAGCCGATCAGCAGCACCGTGTTTGCGCTGCCCGCCTTGATCGCGTCGGCGCCGATGCTCAGGCCGTAGACGAAACCGGAGCAGGCCGCGCTCAGGTCGAATGCGCCGGCGCGGCTGGCGCCAAGCGCGTCTTGGATGAGGCAGGCCGTTGACGGGAAGAGATGTTCCGGCGTCGTCGTCGCCACGATGATCAGGTCGAGCTGGCTGCTGCTCACGCCCGCCACGTCCAGGGCCTCAATGGCTGCGGCGATGCCCATGCTGGCCGTGGTTTCGTTTGGGCCGGCAATCCGTCGCTCGGCGATGCCGGTGCGGTCGCGGATCCAGCCGTCCGACGTCTCGACCATCTGCGCCAGCTCGTCATTGGTCAAGACGCGCTGAGGCACGTATTTGCCCCAGCCGGTGATGTGCGCATATCTCATCTTAGGAATCGGCCGCCGGACGCCACAACTCTGGCCTGTCCGGCCGCGCTGTGATTGTCAATCGTTGAACTCGGCAAAGATGATGCACCCGTTGTGGCCGCCGAAGCCGAACGAGTTCGACATTGCGATTCGGATGGGCTTACGCACAGCGACGTTCGGCGTGTAGTTCAAGTCGCACTCCGGGTCGGGATGGACGTAGTTGATGGTGGGCGGAACGACGTCGTCGTTGATGGCCTTGACGCAGATTGCCGCCTCAATCGCGCCGACGGCGCCGAACGAGTGCCCGGTCATGGATTTGGTCGAGCTGATGTGTAGGTCATAGGCTGTCTCTCCAAACACATCTTTGATCGCGCGCGTTTCGTTCACGTCGTTCAGCGGCGTGCTTGTGCCGTGCGCGTTGAGATAGTCAATCTGGCTGGGCTGCAAGTTGGCCTGTTTCAGCGCGATGCGCATCGCCATCGCCGGCCCGCGCGTGTCAGGCGCGGTGATGTGGAAGGCGTCGTCGGTGCAGCCGTAGCCGAGTATTTCGGCATAGATGCGCGCGCCGCGCGCCCGCGCATGGTCCAGCGATTCGATCACCAACATGGCTGCGCCTTCTCCGGTGACAAAGCCGTTGCGCGTCTTGTCAAACGGTCGGCTGGCGCGCTCCGGCTCGTCATTGTAAGAGGACAGGGCGCCCATGTTGTTGAAGGCCGACATCGAGAACGGGTTGATCGGCGCCTCGCAGCCGCCGGTGATGGCGACCTTCGCGCGTCCGGCGCGGATCATCTCGAACGCCTCGCCCAGGGCGTTGACGCCGCTGGCGCACGCCGTCACGATGCACAAGTTCGGGCCGCGAATGCCGAAGTGAATGGCGATCTGGCCGGTGGCCGTGTCGGGCAACATCATCGGCACGGTGAATGGGCTGATGCGCCGATGGCCTTTCGTCATCATGACCTGATGCTCGTTGAGCAGCGTCGTGATGCCGCCGATGCCGCTGCCGACGATGACGGCGACATCATAGGTGTTGTCCGCGGTGATGGTGAACCGGGCATCCTCAAGCGCCTGCTTGGTCGCGACGAGCGCAAGCTGCGAAACGCGATCCAGCCGGCGCGCGTCTTTAGCGCCGAAGTGCGCGACCGGATCGAATTCTTTGACTTCGGCGGCGATATGCACATCAAGCTGGCTATGGTCGAAGAGGGTAATGTAGCCGGCGCCGGGCTTGCCTGCCACGATGGCATCCCAGGTCGTTTGCACGTCGTGCCCTAGAGGCGTAATTGCGCCCATGCCGGTGATGACGACGCGCGGCATGGGCTGCGCATGATGATTGTTGCTGATCACTGCTTGCTCCATTTAGCGTTACCTAAAATCCCGTAGGCATTACAAAGGCGACAGTTCGGCCGGCAAGGGCGCAAACTGTCTCAGGGTTGATCGTTTGCAGCGTGATCAGGCTGTTGGGGAAACACCTGACGACGCTTGGGGTTGCGGAGCAGGCAGCGATCAGGGCGCGCGGGGGACGGCAGCCGGCCCAGGCCAGGCGCTCTTCGTGCACAGAGGAATGAAGCCGATCACGCGGTCGAGCTTTGCCGTCTCAGGGACGAAATCCGCCGACGGCAACGCCTGACAGCCGAGCTGTTCATGAAAAAGCGCGATCAGCGCCTTGAATTCCAACTGTAGATCCAGCCGCGGCGCCTGAAGAAAGTGCCGACCGTCTTCGATCAACTCGTTGACCGTGCTGGCGGCGATCAGGGCGCAGAGCATGGCATAGGCGAAGCACATCGAGACGTACAAGCCGATCGGGCCGGTTGTGATGTCTCGTTTGATTCGCTCCAAGTCCAGGAGTCGCTCGCCGAATAACGCCATGCGGGGTCGAATTGTATCGCAGGCTGACCCGGGGCGCTTTCGCCATCGAGGCAAAGCATCGCACCGGTCAAGCGAGAACGCCATTCTGTGCAGCGGCGCTGCGCTATAGTACCGACTCATGGCCGACCTTTCCCGCTATCCGGAGAAACTGCGCGAGGTGTTGGAGATCTTCGCCGAGAATCCAGGCGAACGCAATCAAATGTTGATCGAGTATTCCGACCAATTCCAGGGCGTGCCGGAGCGCATCGCCGCGCGCCCCTATCCGCAGTCCAATCAGGTGCCGCACTGCGAATCGGATACCTACGTGTTCGTCGAGCCGATCGAAGCGGGCGTCGGCGGCCCGCCGCGGCTGAAGTTCTACTTCGCCGTGGAGAACCCGTTCGGCGTTTCCGCGCGCGCGCTTGCGGCCATCCTTGATGCGACGATCAGCGGGTTGCCCGCCGACGAGATCGCCAACATGCCGATCGAGGATATCGTGCCGACGCTGTTCGGCAAGAACATCTCGATGGGTAAGGGGCAGGGCTTGCTCAGCATCGCCGCCGTAGTCAAGCGGCTGGCGCAGCGCTACACCACGCCTCATGTCGCTTGATCGCCTGGAGCTTATCGCCCGGCTGCGCTCGGCCGTAGAAGATGCAATGAGCGTCGAGGCCTACACAGTGCAACCCAACGGCGAGATCAGCCTGCGTGGACAACTCAAGCTGCCGCCCGATGAGGCCTATCGCCGGATGCGGCCGCGCGTAGAGGATGTGGGCTACACGCCCTATCTGCGCGCCAATGGCGAGCGCCATGAGGTGCTGGCCGTGCCAGGCGTGATTCCGCGCACGCAATCGAACCCTGCGATCAACCTGATTCTGTTTATCGCCACGGTGGTTTCGGTGATCTTCACCGGCGGGCTAAAGGCGGATGGCTTCGACCTGAGCAATGGGCTGATGTTCGGCGCGTCGTTGTTGGGTATTTTGGGCGCGCATGAAGCCGGCCATTACCTCGTAGGCCGACTGCGCGGGGCGCGCGTGTCGCTGCCGTATTTCATCCCGCTGCCGGCGCCGTTGAGCTTCGTCGGCACGCTGGGCGCTGTGATCGTCCAGCGCGAGCCGTTCGAGAACCGCCGCACGCTGCTGGAGATCGCCGTCGCCGGTCCGTTGGCCGGCTTCATCCTCGCCGCGCCGCTATTCGTGCTCGGCATGTGGCTGTCGCACGTCGAGCTGCTGCCGCCGGCCGGCGAATACATCACCCTGGGCGATTCGCTCCTCACGCGGCTGGTCGGCGTCGCGCGCTTCGGGCGGGTCTATCCCAGCGATGGATATGACATCATGCTGCACCCGATCGCGCTCGGCGCCTGGATCGGACTGTTGATCACGGCCATCAACCTGATCCCGGCCGGTCAGCTCGACGGTGGTCACATCGCATACGCGCTGCTCGGCTCGCGGGCGCGCTATTTGTCCTACGCCGTGATCCTGGCCATGCTCGGCCTGGCGCTGATTGCGCAGACCTGGTTGGTCTGGGCGGTGCTGCTGTTTTTCTTCGCCCGCCAGCATCCGCCGCCGCTCAACGAAGCGGTGCGGCTGCGACCGCATCATTACGCGCTCATCGTCGCCGCTGTGCTGATGTTCGTCCTGACGTTCGTGCCCAGGCCGGTGTATTGACTTGATTCGCCTTCTCGACCTGATCGAAGCGACGCGCGGCCGTCTGCTCGGTAATGCGCCCGAAGCGCGCGCATTCGCCGGTTTCTGCTTCGACTCGCGCCGCGCGCAGCCGGGTGAGCTATTCGTCGCGCTCCGAACCGAACGCGGCGATGGACATGACTTCATCGCCGACGCCATTCGCAAAGGGGCTGCCGGCGCGCTGGTCGAGGACGGGCGCTTCGTCTGGCCCGAACCAAGCGCCGGCGAGGGCGCAGCAGGGCCTGCGATCGTCGCCGTTCAGGACACTTACGAGGCGCTGACGGCCTATGCGCGCCATCTCATCCGTCGGCGCAACCTGCCCGTCATCGCCATCACCGGCAGCGTAGGCAAGAGCAGCACGCGCGCGGCGATCGCGGCTGTGTTGAGCCGCCGCTTCCGCGTCTTTCAGAACCCGGCCAACTTCAACGGGCGGCTCGGCGTGCCGATCGCGCTCGGCGCGCTCGAAGCGGAGCACGAGATCATCGTGCTGGAGATGGGCGCCGACCGGCTGGGCGAGATCCGCGAGCTGTGCGAGATCGCCTCGCCGCGCGTCGGCGTCGTCACCAACGTGAGCGAGGCGCATCTGGCCTATTTCGGCTCGCTTGACGAAACCGCGCGCGAGAAGCGCGCGCTGGTGGAGGCGCTGCCGGCCGACGGACTGGCCATCCTGAACCGCGATGACCCGCGCACCTGGGCGATGCGCAATTTCACGGCGGCTGCCGTCGCGCCGGTCAGCGCTGCGGCGCGCCCCCACGCGCCCCCGCATCTGCATCCGCTGTCCTGCGCGATCGCGCATGTCGTGGCGCGGCATTACGGCATCCCCGCCCACGAGGCGAGCGAGGCGTTATCTCGCCTGCC
>JBKBID010000010.1:0-44874 GCA_046299515.1 Thermoflexales bacterium
CCTCCGCAAAGAAGATGCGGCCGTCGGCGGTTATGCGCAATAGCCCCTGTCGGATGCGCGACTCCAGCTCGTCCGGCGCCTTGACCTGTGAAGCATGCTTGCGGATCGCCTCGATCTTGGCTTGGATGAAATCGGTGACATCCACCAGCGCATTCGGCCAGGCCGGGCCGGCAAAGTAGATCTCCTTCGGCGCATGAGGCTCGAAGCCGTCCGCCAGCAGTTCGGGGAAGTACATTCGATTGCCCGCGGCAGGGAAGATAGCGTCGCAAACCGCCAGGCCGACGGCGCGGTGGTCGTTGTGGTTGACGCGCATCGCGCCGTAATGCAGGGTCTGCGGGTCGGTCGTCAGGACGATATCCGGGCGCGTCCGTCGAATCTCGCGCACCAGATCGCGCCGGACATCCGGCGTGTTCACCAGCTCGCCGTCCACGTGGCCGAGAAAGGTGACATCGCTCACACCCAGGACGGCGGCAGCGTTGCGCTGCTCATCGCGGCGGATGGCCGCGAGCCGAGCCGGCGTCATATCGGGCTGGTCGCTGCCCTTGTCGCCGCCGGTGACGACGACGTAGCGCACGTCGTGGCCTTCGTGGCGCCAGCGGGCGATCGTGCCGCCTGCGAAGAACTCGGGGTCGTCAGGATGAGCGATGATGACGAGGACGTTCACGGTGCGCGGGCCGAGTTGGGACGTAAGGGGATGACGAGCGGCTATTTGCCCGGCTTGCGGCGGAGCAGCGGCCGGCGTTTTCGCTGCGCGCCGCCTGCGCTGTCGGTATCCGTGGCGCGCGGCTGATGGCGTCCGACATCGGTCGGCCGGCGCTCACCGTGTTGCTTGCGCTCCTGCCGCTTCGCGCGGTTCGGATGCGCTTGCCCCTGTTCTTGCCGCGCTTCGTTGGCCTCGATAAACGCCTTGGCCTCCGGCAGGAGTTCATCCAACTGAGTTGGTTGCGACGCCTCGGCTTTGCGCGGCTCGCCCTTGCCGCAGTCGCATTCGCCATGCTCATGGCGGTCGCACGTCCCGCTGGCGGCCTTTTCCTGCAGCCGCTTCCATTCTTCCAGCGGGACGAGTTGCTCGCGATGGAACTCCACCTCGCGCGCCTCCGGCCCTTCGCCAATCTTCACGCGCACCGAGTCGCGCAGGTGCAATATCTCAACCACCTTGCCCTGCCCCATCGGCGTGCCGACCATGGACTTGAGCTTAGGCAGGTGGCGGCGCGCCTCCACGTACTGCTCATACTCGTAGATGAGACAGCAGCGCAGCCGGCCGCACATGCCGGTGATGTCATGCGGATTCAGGCTGAGGTTTTGCTCCTTAGCATGCTTGATCGAGATCGGGCTGAACTCGGTTAGGAAGCGCGAGCAGCAGCGCTCCTCGATGCCGCATGCGCCCATGCCGCCCAGGATCTTGGCCACTTCACGCGGGCTGATCTGGCGCGTCTCGATGCGCGCGCGATAGAGCCGGCTCATCGCTTCGCGCAGCTCACCTACCTCAACGCGCTCTTCCTGATCGGACGAATAGAGGAAGGTGAGCGTCTGACCATCGAAGCTGTATTCGGCGCGCACGATTTTGATCGGCAAGTTGAGCGCAGCGCTCTCGGCGCGACAAGCGATCATCGCTTCGAGTTCCTTGCTCTCGTAGTAGTGGCGCATGGCCATGTCGCGGCCTGTAGCGCGGCGTTCGATGCGCTTGTAGGGGCCGCTTTTGTCCTTCGGCGGCTTGAGCGTGGCAACCTGGCCCATCTGCTTGCCGCGCGCGGTATCCACGATCACCCAGTCGCCGACCTTTAAGTCATCGAAGCCCTCGGCGCTGTAGTGATAGACCTTGCCGACTCGTTGAAAGCGCACGCCGACCAGGCGGGGCTTAGCCTGTTGTGGATGCGCCCCTTCCGGAGGATAGACGCCCGTCCATTCCGGCAGGTCGAACATCGAAGGCTCTTTGACCGTAGCGTCCATGCCAGACATTTAAGCGTTGACTCGCGAGAGACGCCAGCGACGCGCGCCGGCGAATCGGCCATTAGTTGGTCGGGTTGCCTCACCCGATGATCGAGATCGGGATGACGTTGTTTTGCTGGAAATTCAGCACGCTGACGCGCGCCGCGACCTGCTTGGCGATCTCGGTCAGGCGTTTGGCCGCTTCGCTCTCGGGATACGCCGCGACGATCGGGCGGCCGCTATCGCCGCCGACGCGGATGGCCGGGTCGAGCGGCACGCTGCCCAGGAAGGGCACCTGCTTCATCGCGGCCAGGCGCTCGCCGCCGCCCTCGCCGAACATGGCGACCTTCTTGCCGGTGGTCGGGTCGGTGTACGGCCCCATGTTCTCGACCACGCCGATGATCGGAATCTTGAGCTGCTCGAACGCCGCCAGGCCCTTGAGCGCGTCGCCCATGGAGACCGCTTGGGGCGTGGTGACGATAATGCCCATCACACCCTGCGCCGTCTGCGCCAATGAGAGCTGCGCATCGCCCGTGCCGGGCGGCATATCCACGATCAGGTAGTCCAGGTCGCCCCAGTCCACGTCCTGAAGGAACTGGCGAATGGCGCTGTGCAACATCGGCCCGCGCCATACCAGGGGCGACTCGGCGGGATAGATAAACCCGATGCTGAAGATCTTGATCCCGAACTTCTCTTCGGGAATGAGCTTGCCGTTTTGTTGAGCCACGCTGGGCATGGCGCGCCCGTCCGGCAACAGCTCAGCCGTCGGCAGGCCAACCATCAGCGGCACGTTCGGGCCGTACACGTCGTTGTCGAGCAGGCCAACCTTCGCGCCGGTTTGTCCAAGCGCGACGGCCAGGTTCACCGCGACGGTCGTTTTGCCGACGCCCCCTTTGCCGCTGGCGACGGCGATGATGTTCTTAATCGGCAGGTTGAGCGCGCTGCGCATCCGCGCGTTGGCAGCGACGTTGCTCGTCCAACCAATCTCGATTTTGCCGATGCCGGGGATCTTGCCCAATTCGGCCCGCGCCGCCTTATCCATCACGTCCTTCAAGGGACAGGCCGGCGTAGTCAGCTCGATCTTGAACGAGACGTCGTTCCCGCGAATCTGTAGATCCTTGATCATGTTCAGCGAGACCAGGTCTCGATGCAACTCGGGTTCGATCACGCGCGAAAGCGCGGACATCACTTCCTTTTCGGTGACAGCCATTTCATCTCCATGGGCAGCGCAAACGCAGTATGCCGCATTGCGCGCTAATATGCACGTGCTTGTGCTCGGAGATTCTAACAGGGCAAGTGAGACGCGGCTGAGCCGGATGAGGACAGAAGGTCTGCTTGAGTCAGCAGATCAACGCGCGACGACGCCGGGAACTACGCAGCGCGCGCTTGCAGCGCCGCGACATCCTCACGCCCCAGGGCGCGGCGCGTGAATTGCCATAGGCCGATGACCAGCGCCAGCACTCCGGCCAGCATCACCCATGCGCTCACTGCGCCGAGCGCCGACGCATCTATCACGAAGCCTATCAACGCCGGCAAGAAGAGCGCGCCGATCGCGCCGGTGCTGGTCAGCACGCTGGCGATCATCTGCGCGGCGAACGGGAAGCGCTGGATGCCGATGGCGATGAGCGTAGGATAGATCGGGCCGAAGCCGACGCCGACCAAAAACGCCCCTACCCATGCTGCGGCGCTCACCTGCCCGGCCAGCAGCATCACCGCCAACCCGACGATGGCCAGCGCAAAGAGCAACCCGATCAAAGCCACAGACGGAATGCGGCGCACGACAATGTTGGTGAAATAACGGCTGAGCGCCAGCGCCGCCCAGAAGATGCTCACTGCGACCGCAGCTTGCGCCGTACCTGCGCCCGTCATGCGGCTGGTGAACGCGGTCGCCCATCCGCTGAAGGCGACTTCACAGCCGACGTACAGCCCCATCACGACGCATAATCCCCACGCTGCCGGCGAGGTCAATAAGCGGCGCGCTGCGCCGCCGTCCGGTGATGTCGCGCGCGCGGGTGACGAATGGCGCAGCCCATCACGCGCCCACAGCGCGCCCAGCGTGAGCGGCAGCGCCATCGCAGCCGCAATCCAGAACGCCAACGTCGCCTCGTTGATGAGCGTGTAGCTCGCCGCAACGAACAGCGGCCCGATGAGCGCGCCGACGCCGAAGAACGCATTCAGCCGATTGAGCACTGCCGAGGCGCGTCCCCCCTCTGCCTGCAAGCCAAACATAGCGTTGTAAGCCACCTGCGTGCCGGATTGGCCCAAGCCGAGCAGATAGGTCGCCACGAAGAAGGCGTTTAGATGCGCGCCGAGCGCCAACAGCGCCATGCTGCCGATGACCACCAGCGGGCTGACGACGAGCATGGCGCGCGCGCCCATGCGCGCGCCTATCGTGTTGATAATCGGCGCGGACGTGAGATAGCCCAGCGACATCGAGACGAAGATCAAGCCGATGCGGTCGAGGCCGGTATTCGCTTTGGCGGCCAGCGTTGGCAATGCCGGACCTAGCAATGCTGCGCTCACGCCGAGGCTGACGAAGGCATAACACCCGAGGATGAAGAGCGGGGAAGTAGTGCGCATGGCGAACCGCGCCATTGTAGTGGAGGCGCTACGCGCAGACTTCCATCAATCGGATGACGTTGGTGTGGCCGGAGCCGGCGCCCAGCGGCAAGCCGGCCGTGACGACGATTGTATCGCCGGGCTTTGCGCAGCCCAGCCACTGGGCCGCGTCGCACGCCGCCGCGAACAGCGTGTCGGCATCCGTCTTGCGCGTCTCCGCGATCACCGCCATCACGCCCCACATGAACGCTGCGTAACGCTTGGTGCGCTCATGCGGCGTCAGGCACACAATGGGCACTGCAGGACGATGACGCGCGATCATGCGCGCCGTGAAGCCGGAGGCCGACGCGCACGCGATGGCCTTCGCGCCGACCGTCTCGGCGATGTGCACCGCGGCGGTGGTGACGGCGTCGGTTTTGTGGTCGGCGCTATCGTCGTCGGCCAGCGCCTCGCGCAACTCCGACAGAAGCGCGCGAGGCCGGTAGGTGACGCTGGCCTCGGCGCGCGCGGCGATGCGCGCCATAGCCTCCACCGCTTGCACAGGAAATGCGCCCACCGCCGTCTCGCCGCTGAGCATCAGCGCATCGGCGCCGTCGAGCACCGCGTTGGCGACGTCGCTGGCCTCGGCACGCGTGGGCTGCGGCGAAGTGATCATGCTTTGTAGCATCTGCGTAGCGGTGATGACGGGCTTGCCGGCGCGCAGACAGGTCAAAATGATGCGCTTCTGGTAGAACGGCACCTCCTCCGGCGCTGCTTCCACGCCCAGGTCGCCGCGAGCCACCATGACGACATCGCTGGCGCGCACAATGTCCGGCAAGTCGTCGAGCGCTTCGGGCTTTTCGATCTTGGCGACGACGAGCTGGTCCCCGCCGCAATCCTGGATGAGCCGGCGCAGCTCATACACGTCCTCCGCGCTGCGCACGAACGACATCGCCAGCGCATCCATCCGCTGCGCAACGGCGAACTGCACATCGTCGCGGTCCTTGGGCGTGAGCGCCGACGTGGCGATCTTCAGGCCGGGCACACTCACGCCCTTGTTCGACGTCACCACCCCGCCGTTGAGCACGCGGCACGCAATCGTGGTCGAGTCTATGCGACGCGCGACGGTCAGCGCGATCGCCCCATCGTCAATCAGCACGCGCTGGCCCACCTGGATCGCGGCTAACAGGTCGGGATGGGGCAACGGGATGGCTTCACCATCCGGCCGGTCACTGAAGATGACCTGCTGATCGCGCTGCAACGCAACCCCCTGGTCGGTCAACCGGCCAATGCGAAACTTTGGCCCTTGCAGGTCGCCCATCAGGGTGATGCTGGCGCGTTCCTCGGCGGCTACCCGGCGCACCAGGCCGATGCGCCGCTCGTGGTCGGCCCGGCTGCCGTGCGAGAAGTTCAACCGTGCGACGGCCATGCCGGCGCGGATCATGCCGCGCAGGATTGTTTCGTCCTCGCTGGCCGGCCCAAGGGTGCAAACAATTTTGGTGCGCATGCGTCTTTCCCCATGCTACACGAGCTAGGCGACTCCTCGGCGTCTGGCCCAGTTCGATCAGCGACCAGCATACTAGCGATCTGTATAATAACTACGAGAGCCGCTTTCGCTCACTCAGCATTTGCTCATCTCGCTGAGGTCGAATGCGGCAGAGAATTTCAGGCCCGCCGGCGAATTTTGATTTTGGGCGGTATTCCCTCCGGAACGCTGCCGGCGCCTGTGTTTTGAACTGAACATTGTGACCGCTGTATATGGCCAGAAAGAAGAAAGAAGCCACCACCGTAGCGTCGGACGAATCGCAAAACGACCAGACGACCCAGACGCCAGACCTAGAATCCGAGAAGTCGAAATCTAAACCTACGCGCAGCGCATCGTCGCGCCGCGGCAGCCGTGCGAGCAAAGTCGCAGCCAGCGCATCCGAGGCAAAGCCCCCGCCGCCCGCATCGCCATCCGACGGCTCATGGAGACGCGTTGATTTGCACATTCACACGCCGGCTTCGCACGACTACGAAGAACCGAACAACACATACCTCGACATCCTGAAACAGGCCGAGCGGCGCGGCCTCAGCATCATCGCCTTCACCGATCACAACACGGTGAACGGATACCGCAACATGATGAATGAGATCGAGCATCTCGAATATCTGGAGAAGCTCGACCGCATCCGTCCGGACGAGTTGGCGCGCCTGAACGAGTACCGCCGCCTGCTCAAGAAGATCCTCGTGCTGCCGGGGTTTGAATTCACGGCCACGTTTGGATTTCACATCCTGGGCATCTTCCCGCCGGATAAGCCGCTGCGCGACATCGAGCGCATCTTGATGGACCTGCGCGTGCCGGGCCATGCGTTGGACAAGGGCTTGACCGAAGCCGGCGCCACCAGCGATGTGCTGCAGGCCTACGAGGCGATTGACGAGGCCGGCGGCATCGCAATCGCCGCGCATGCCAACTCGTCGAACGGCGTCGCAATGCGCGGGCGAGATCTCGGCGGCCAGACGCGCATCGCTTTCACACAAGACCCGCATTTGCACGCCATTGAGTTCACCGACCTCGACCGGGGGCGTTACTCGAGCGCGCATCTGTTCACCGGCATCAAGCCGGAGTATCCGCGTCGCATGTTCGCCATCCAGGGCAGCGACGCCCACCGGCTGACCGCCTCGAAGGAGAACGCCAAGCGATTGGGCGTGGGCGAACGCGCCACGGAGATCCAACTCGACGAAGTGAGCTTCGAGGCGCTGCGCAACGTGTTCCTCAGCCAAGACTTCAGCCGCGTGCGGCCGGTATTCGACGTGCTGGACCTGCCCGAAGACGAATTAGTGAAGGCGCGCGAGCGCGGACCGAGCGCTACGGTCGCCTTTTATGCGTCATTGCCCAAGCGCGGCGATCGGTTCGCCGCCGTGCTGCGCGACATTTGCGCGATGGCCAATGGAGAAGGCGGCAACATCTTCATCGGCTGCGACGCCAAGCCCAACAAGAAAGCGCCCGGCATATCCGATGCGCGCGACGCGCTGCAGAAGTTGTCGCTTGAGATGGAGAAGCGCATCGCGCCGACGCTCCTGGCTCCGGTTCACGTTCGCGCGCTGGACGGCGCCAACGTGCTGCAGATTCAAGTGCCGCGCGGCGAGGATGCGCCCTACGTGCTGGACGGCGAGCATTTCTTCGTGCGCGCGGACGCGGAGAGCCGCCCGGCGACGCGCGATGAGATCGTGGCCATCGCCCGGCGCGGCTACGAGAAGCCGAGGCCGCAAGAACAACGCCCGCCCGCTCAGCAACTGCAACTCGATCGTCGCTCACAGCAACCATCGCAGCCACAGCCAGAGCGACGCCAACTTGAGCAGCGCAAACCCCAGCCGCAACCTCAACAGCAGCAGCAACACAAACAGCGCCTGCCGCAGCAGAGCCAGCCAACGGCCAAGCCACCGCAGCCGCCGGCCCAGCACGAGCGTCGAGACAAATCGCGGCCAACCGAGCCGGCAAGCGTGACGATCGCCGCGCAGCCGCTGCCGGCGGAAAGTAACGGCGCGTCGGCGCTCCCTGGCATGCCCAAGACCGGCGTCCAGGTGCTCTCTATGGAGGAGCGCGGCGGCGTGGTCTATTTCACCGTGCGTGACCTGCGCAATAATTCGGTCATCCGCAACGTGACGATGAAGAGCGCGCGCGACCTGTGGCACTATGCCATCACGCAGTTCGCCGATCATCCCAGCGGGCCGGAGGAGATCGAATGGCAGGGCGACCGCGCGGTGCTCACGCGCGAGATGCGCGCGGGCAAGATGCGCTCCGATCTGGCGATACGCGACGCCAGCGGCAAAGTCATAGTGTTCTACGGCGTCACCGATGATGGCCTGGATGAGCAATGGCGCGAGTTGATCGCGGCGTTTAGCGCACGGAAGGGCGCGGGCGACACACCGCCGGCGCCGAGCGAGGACGGAGCGGCTGCGGCCTGAACTGAATCATCTCGTCCGCAGCCGCTTTGCGCCGATGACGCCGGTGTTCAAGCCGATCGGGTTCTGGCCGCCCCGGAAGTGCGCGTGCTCCAGCTTGACGCAGCGATCCATCACCACGTCCGGGCTGATTGCGAGCGCGCGCTGCGCTGCCGCCTCATGGGCGTCGCCGAGCTGCATTCACAACACTTTAGCGCCGATGGCGATGGCCTCCGCGACGATCGGCGGCGCATCTTTCGGGTTGCGAAAGACATCCACGCTCCTGCCACCGGCCTGCCGCGCCTTTCAGTAGAGCGATGCTGTTGCGAATTCGCCGAAACCGGCTATAACTGCGCCCCAAGGTATGGCGAATGTTCCGCTGCCACCTCCCGACTCGCCGCCGAGGATGAGCCGCGCGTTTTGGCGCGACGATCGCTTCATCCAGCTGGCCGCGCAGCTCATCGTCCTGGCCATCGTCGCCGGCCTGGCCTTCGTCCTGGCGCAAAACATGGCCGCCTCGTTGCAGCGCCAGGGCATCGCGCTGGGCTTCGGCTTCCTCGACAACGCCGCCGGCTTCGACATCGGCGAATCGCTCATCCGCTACACCAACACCGATACCTTCGCCCGCGCATTGCTCGTCGGCTTGCTCAACACGCTGCTCGTCAGCGTGCTGGGCATCGTCTTGGCGACGGCGCTCGGCGTCATCGTCGGCATCGCCCGGCTCTCTAGCAACTGGCTGGTCAACCGGCTGGCCTGGTTGTTCATCGAACTGATGCGCAACGTGCCGTTGCTGGTGTTGCTCATCTTCATTTACACGGCCTTCTTCCTGAAATTGCCGCGCGCGCGGCAAGCCATCAGCCTGGGGCCGATCTACCTGAGCAATCGCGGCGTGGCTATGCCCTGGGGCGAGCCGACGGAGACCTGGCCGATCTACCTCTATATCATCGTCGCCGCGATAGGCTCGGCGGTCTTGGTCGCGACCGGGCTGCGCCTCTGGCAGGAGCGCAGCGGGCGGCCCAAGCCGATCGCGCTGCCGGCGCTGGGCACGTTTGCGGCCATGGCCGTGGCCGGATGGCTCATCCTGCCGCAGCCGCCGCTGACGATCACCACACCGCAAATTGCCGCGTTTAACTTTCGCGGCGGGCTGGTGTTGACCCCGGAGTTTATGGCGCTGCTGATCGGCCTGGTGATCTACACTGCGGCCTTCATCGGCGAAGTCGTGCGCGCCGGCATCCAGTCCGTGCCGAAGGGTCAAGTAGAGGCGGCGCGCGCATTGGGGCTGAACGGCCGGCGCACCCTGCAACTGGTGGTGTTCCCCCAGGCTTTGCGGGTCATCATCCCTCCGCTCACCAGCCAGTATCTGAACCTGACGAAGAACTCCTCGCTGGCCGTGGCGATCGGCTATCCCGACCTGTTCGCCGTATCGGGCACCATCATCAACCAGACCGGCCGGGCCGTGGAGATGATCGCGGTCGTCATGGGCGTGTATTTGTCGGTCAGCTTGCTCACTTCGCTGTTGATGAACTGGTACAACCGCCGCGTGCGGTTGGTGGAGCGGTGACGATGAGTGCGACCACCCCTTCGCTTCCCTCGCGCGCCGAGGTGTTGCCGCCGCCAACTGAGCGCTACACAGCGCTGGGCTGGCTGCGCAAAAACCTATTCAGCACCTGGTACAACGCGCTGTTGACGGTAATTTTTGGCGTCATCGTCATCCTGCTGCTGCGCAGCCTTTTGGAATGGGCATTTACGCAGGCGCGTTGGGAGGTAATCACGGCCAACCTGCGGCTGTTCATGGTCGGGCAATATCCGGCGGCTGCGACGTGGCGCGCCTGGGCCTGTGTGATCTTGCTGGCCCTTTTAACCGGGCTATCCTGGGGCATCTGGGGACGCAACCAACGCGCCGGCGCGATCGCTTTTGGCGCGCTGCCGTTTCTCCTGGCCATCCTAGCGCAGGACGAGGCGCGCGTCGCGTTGCTCATCGTCGGCGTCGCCGGCGCGCTCGGCTTCGCGCTCAGCCGCCGGCGCGACGCGCTCATGCAACGCATCAGCATCATCGGCTGGGTGGTCTATTTCCCACTTGTCATCTTGCTGATCAGCGGCTTCGGCAGCGCAGCGGGGCCATTGCCCTTGGTGACCACCAACCTGTGGGGCGGCTTGCTGCTCACCCTGCTGCTCACCGTCGTCGGCATCGTGTTCTCCTTCCCGCTGGGGGTATTGCTCGCGCTGGGCCGGCAGTCCAGCCTGCCGATCGTGCGCGCGCTCTGCGTGATCTACATCGAAGTCATTCGCGGCGTGCCGCTCATCACCGTGTTGTTCATGGCGCAGCTCATGCTGCCGCTCTTCCTGCCCGGCTTGACCATTGACCGCGTGGTGCGGGCGATGGCCGGCATCGTGTTGTTCAGCGCCGCCTACCTGGCCGAGAACGTGCGCGGCGGCCTGCAAGCCATCCCCCGTGGGCAGTATGAAGCGGCGCGCGCGCTGGGCCTGAACACCTGGAAGATGATGCTGCTCATCATCCTGCCTCAGGCGCTCAAAGCCGTCATCCCGATCCTGGTCGGCCAGTTCATCGCCTTGTTCAAGGACACCTCGCTCGTGGTCATCGTCGGCCTGCTCGACTTGATGGGCATTGCCAAGGCGGTGCTCGCCCAGCCGGACTTCCTGGGGCTGCAGGCCGAGGTGTATCTGTTCGTCGCGCTGGTCTACGGCGTATTCTGCTATTTGATGTCCGCCTTCAGCCAGCGCTTGGAAGCGCGATTGAGCGTAGGAAGGTAACCCTGCGTTCACATCCTGCGCAGCTTCAGGTATGAGACGCCAGATTTGAGGCCGCAGCACCGATCGCTAGCTATGACCGAA
Organism: Thermoflexales bacterium; assembly: GCA_046299515.1. Taxonomy (GTDB): domain Bacteria; phylum Chloroflexota; class Anaerolineae; order J036; family Brachytrichaceae; genus JAAFGM01. The sequence continues at coordinate 11,245 of JBKBID010000010.1, forward strand.
CACAATCAGCCGAACGAGCCAATCATCATTTGCCGCGATGTGCACAAGTGGTATGGCCACTATCACGCGCTGCGCGGCATCAACATGCAAGTGCGCAAGGGTGAAGTCGTGGTGATCTTCGGGCCATCAGGCTCCGGCAAGTCCACCTTCATCCGCACCATCAACCGGCTCGAAGAACATCAGCGCGGCGAGATCATCGTGGACGGCATCCCGCTCACCCACGACGTGCGCGACATCGAGCGGATCCGCATGGAGACCGGCATGGTCTTCCAGCAGTTCAACCTCTTCCCGCATCTGACGGTGATGGACAACATCACCCTGGCCCCGATCTGGGTGCGTGGGTGGTCCAAGGCTCAGGCTGAGGAGATCGGCATGCAGCTCCTCAGGCGCGTCGGCATCCCCGAACAGGCGCGCAAGTACCCCGGCCAGCTCAGCGGCGGCCAGCAGCAGCGCGTCGCCATCGCGCGCGCGCTGGCGATGCAGCCCAAGATCATGCTCTTCGACGAGCCAACCAGCGCCCTCGACCCGGAGATGATCAAAGAGGTGCTCGACGTGATGATCGAGCTGGCCGACAGCGGCATGACGATGATGGTGGTCACGCACGAGATGGGCTTTGCGCGCGCCGTGGCCGACACGATGTATTTCTTCGACCAGGGGCAAATCGTCGAGAGCGGCACCCCCGAACAGATCTTCGGCGACCCGAAGGAAGCCCGAACCAAGCTCTTCTTGTCGCAGATTTTGTCGCATTGAGCGACAGCGGGCGGCAGCTCAACGCCCCCTGTGGAGCTGCCCCCCTGCTAACACAACACTAACGCGACACCGTTATATCTCTAACGGCCCGTGCGTAAGGTTGAGGGCATCTTAAAGCGGAATAATCTTCGCGAAATCGTCGCGTGAAGCGAAAGTGTGGAGGAAGAGAAGATGGCAAAAATCGTCGGCATTGACTTGGGCACCACGAACAGCGTGGTGGCCGTGCTGGAGGGCGGCAGCCCAACCGTCATTCCTACGGCGGAAGGCGGCAATCTCGTGCCGTCGGTCGTCGCCTTCAAGAAGGACGGCGAGCGACTGGTCGGCCAGGCGGCCAAGCGCCAGGCGGTGGTGAATCCCGAGAACACGATTTTCTCGATCAAGCGTTTCATCGGGCGTCGGTTCGATGAAGTAGAGGGTGAGCGCAGGCGCGTGCCCTATCAGGTGGTGCAAGGGCCGAAGGGCGATGCGCAGGTGAAGATCCCGAACACCAATAAAACCTATACGCCGCAAGAGATCAGCGCGATGGTGCTGGCCAAGCTGAAGGCCGACGCCGAGGCATATCTCGGCGAACCGGTCACCAAGGCCGTCATCACCGTGCCGGCCTATTTCAACGACTCGCAGCGCCAGGCCACCAAAGACGCCGGCCAGATCGCCGGCCTGGAAGTGCTGCGGATCATCAACGAGCCGACGGCGGCGGCTTTGGCCTACGGCCTCGACAAGAAGAAGGATGAAACCATCCTGGTCTTCGACCTCGGCGGCGGCACCTTCGACGTCTCGATCCTCGAAGTGGGCGACGGCGTGGTGGAGGTGAAAGCCACCAGCGGCGACACGCACCTGGGCGGCGACGACTGGGACGCGGTGATCATGGACTGGATGATCGCCGAGTTCAAGAAGGAGCAAGGCATTGATCTGCGCAACGACCGGCAGGCGCTGCAGCGGCTGAAGGAGGCGGCGGAGAAGGCCAAGATCGAGCTGTCTTCGATGATGGAGACCGAGATCAACCTACCCTACATCACCGCCGACCAGACCGGCCCGAAGCACCTGCTGATGAAACTCACCCGCGCCAAGTTCGAGCAACTGAGCGAAGGGCTGGTGAAACGCCTGCGCGGCCCGGTCGAGCAGGCCCTGAAGGACGCCAACCTGAAGGTGAGCGACATTGATGAAGTGGTGCTGGTCGGCGGCGCGACGCGCATGCCGATGGTGCAAGCCCTGGTCAAGGAGATGACCGGCGGGAAGGAGCCGAACAAGAGCGTCAACCCGGACGAGGTGGTAGCCGTGGGCGCGGCAGTGCAGGCGGGCGTGCTGGCCGGCGACGTGAAGGACGTGCTGCTGCTCGATGTCACCCCGCTCAGCCTGGGCGTGGAGACGCTCGGCGGCGTGATGACGGTGCTCATCCCCCGCAACACCACGATCCCGGTGCGCAAGAGCGAAATCTTCAGCACGGCGGAGGACAACCAGAGCGCAGTGGACATCCGCGTGTTCCAGGGCGAGCGTCCGATGGCTGCCGATAACATGCTGCTCGGCCAGTTCCGGCTGGAGGGCATCCCGCCCGCGCCGCGCGGCATGCCGCAGATCGAGGTGACGTTCGACATTGACGCCAACGGCATCCTGAACGTCAGCGCCAAGGACAAGGCGACCGGTCGCGAGCAGCGCATCAGCATCACGGCGAGCACGAACCTGAGCAAGCAAGACATCGAGCGCATGGTGGAAGAGGCGCAGCGCAACGCGGCCGCCGATAGCAGGCGCAAGGAGCTGGCCGAGGCGCGCAACGCCGGCGACCAGGCGCTCTACCAGGCCGAAAAGGCGCTGCGCGACCTGGGCGACAAGGTCAGCGGCGCCGACCGCGCCGAAGCCGAAGGCAAGATGAACGACCTGCGCGACGCGCTGAAGAGCGACGACATCAACCGCATCAGGCGGGCCAGCGAATCGTTGCAGGCTACGATGTCGCGCATCGGCCAGAGCGCCTATACGTCGCAGACCGGCGCCAGCGGCGCGGCGCCTTCTAGCGACGGCAAGGGTGACGAAGGCGTCGTCGAGGGCGAGTACCGCTCGGTATAAGCCGCTTCGACCCTCGCAGGGGGCGCGCCCTGCGAGGGTTTTTATTTTCTATCCATGCGAACGCGCGAAGAACTCGAACAGATCGAGGCATTGACGCTCGCGCCCTACGCGATGAAAAGCGCCGCATCGCGTGGACGACAGCACCCCGAGCCGGAAGCGGCGTACCGCACGGCGTTTCAGCGCGACCGCGAACGCATCTTGCACACCACCGCGTTCCGCCGCCTGCAGGGCAAGACGCAGGTCTTCGTGACGACCGAAGGCGATTATTACCGCACCCGCATCACACACACGTTGGAAGTAGCGCAAATCGGCCGCACCATCGCGCGCGCGCTCGGCGCAAACGAAGACCTGGTGGAGGGCATTTGTCTGGCGCACGATCTGGGCCACCCACCCTTCGGCCATTCCGGCGAGCGAGCACTGAACGCGCTGATGGCCTCGGAAGGCGGCTTTGACCACAACCGGCAAAGTTTCCGCATCATCACCGAGCTAGAGCGCCGCTATCCCGACTTCCCCGGCCTCAACCTCACCCATGAATTTCGAGAGGGCATCCTCAAACACAATGCAGACGTCCTGCCCATCGAAGCGCCGCCCGACTACTGGCCGGAACTGCGCGGCACGCTCGAAGCGCAGATCGCCGCCATCGTGGATGAGCTGGCCTACAACGCGCACGACCTGGACGACGCGCTGCGCGCCGGATTGATCGGCGAAGAGGACGTGAAAGCGCTGGCCTGGTGGCAGCGCGCCGGCGAAGCGGCGCAGGTGGACGACGAGGTCGCCTTCACCGACATCAAGCGCCATCGCATCATCCGCAGGTTGATTGACCTCGTCGCGACCGATCTGCTGGCGGAGAGTTCGCGCCGCATCGAGGCGTTGCTAGCGCGGCGCGGCCGCCAGGCCGGCGTGGATGATGTGCGCCGCTGGCCGGCGCCGCTCGTCGGCTACTCAGCTGAGGCGGAGCAGATGAACCGAGAACTGAAGCGCTTTCTGCACGAGCGCGTGTACGATCATCCGCACGTCTTGCGCATGGCCAGGCAAGCCGAGCGCGTTGTCAGCGACCTCTTCCAGGCATACGCGAAGGAGCCACGCATCATGCCCGAGAGCGCGCGCCATCAGATCGAACGTCTGTCGCTCAGCCGGGCCGTGTGCGATTACATCGCGGGCATGACCGACCGGTTCGCCCTCGCCGAGCACGCGCGGCTCTTCGATTCGGGCCGGCGCATCTGAGCGCGCCGGCTGCACAACCCCACTCGGCATACGCCGCACTTCGTCGGCTTAATAATCAAGGTTAGGACGCAACCAGCGCTCCGCTTCCTCGACGCTCATGCCTTTGCGCCGCGCATAGTCCTCGACCTGATCGCGACCGATTTTGCCCACCCCAAAATAGCGGGCCTGCGGATGAAAGAAATACCAACCGCTGACGCTGCTGGCCGGCAACATGGCGCAGCTATCGGTCAGCGCGGCGCCGGTGTGCTTCTCCACGTCGAGCAACGCCCAGATCAGTCGTTTCTCGCTGTGGTCGGGGCAGGCCGGGTAGCCCGGCGCCGGCCGGATGCCGCGATACTTCTCCGCGATCAAATCGTCGTTTGTCAATCGCTCGCTCAGGCCATAGCCCATGTCATCGCGGGCTTGTTTGTGCAGGCGCTCGGCGAACGCCTCGGCCAGTCGGTCGGCCAGGGCTTCGACCAGGATGGCGCTGTAATCATCGCCGTCGGCCTTGAACGCATCGGCCAGCTCTTTAGCGCCGTGAATGGTGACGGCGAACGCGCCGATGTAGTCCACCACGCCGCTCTCCTTGGGCGCGACGAAGTCGGCTAGGGCGAGGTTGCAACGATGCAGCGCAGCATGCGCAGCGGGCGCGTCGTTCTTTGTGGCTTCGCTCGACTTATCGTGTTGCTGACGCAGGGTGTGGAAGGTGGTGAGCACTGTAGTTCGCGATTCGTCGGCATACACTTCGATGTCGTCGCCGACACTGTTGGCCGGGAATAGGCCATAGACGCCGCGCGCGGTAATTCGGAGCGAGGGGTCGGCAGAGGGCTCGGCATGGCCGCGCCGGTGAGTGCTGGCCCGATGGGTGAGATCGGCCTGAATCAGGCGCTTGAGGAGCGCTTGCGCGTCTTCGTATAGCTTGCGCGCCTGTTCGCCGACCAGCGGATCGTTCAGAATATCGGGGAAGCGTCCGGCCAGCTCCCACGCCTGGAAGAAGGGCGTCCAGTCAATGTAGTCGGCCAACTCACGCAGCGGCATGTGGGCCGGCTCAATCACCCGCACGCCGATAAAGGCCGGCTCGCTGGTGAAGTCGTGCGATTCCGGCGTCCAGCGGAAGCGCCGCCGGCGGGCCTCGGCGAGGGGAAGCAGAGGCCGGCGGTCGCCTTTGCCGGCGAATTGCGCGCGCAGCTTCTCTTGTTCTTCGGCGTTTTGCTTGATGAAGGCGTCGCGCAGGTCGGCGCTGGCCAGCGCGCCGACCACGCCGACGGCGCGGCTGGCGTCGAGCACATGCACGACCGGCTGCGAGTAGGCCGGCGCGATCTTCAGCGCGGTGTGCGCCTTGCTGGTCGTCGCGCCGCCGATGAGCAACGGCACGGCAAACCCTTCGCGCTGCATCTCACGCGCCACGTGCACCATCTCATCGAGCGAAGGGGTGATCAAGCCGCTTAGGCCGACCATGTCGGCGCCGATCTCACGGGCCGTCTTCAGAATCTTCTCCGCCGGCACCATCACGCCCAGGTCGTGCACTTCATAGTTGTTGCAGCCCAACACCACCCCCACGATGTTCTTGCCGATGTCATGCACGTCGCCTTTGACCGTCGCGAGCACGATCTTGGCCTTCGACGCCCTCAACTCGGGACTGTCGGCTTCCGCTTCGCGCGGGGCGGCTGAGGCAGCAGCCTGACGTTCGCCCCTGATATACGGCTCCAGGACGGCGACCGCCTTCTTCATCACCCGCGCGCTTTTCACCACCTGCGGCAGGAACATCTTGCCGGCGCCGAACAGGTCGCCGACCACGTTCATGCCGGCCATCAGCGGCCCCTCGATGACGGCGAGCGGCTTACCATAGCGCGCCAGCGCCTCCAACACATCGGCTTCAATGAAGTCGGCGATGCCGTTGACCAAGGCATGCTCCAGCCGCTTGTCCACGTCCCAGGCGCGCCAGCCGGCGGCAGATTGGCCATCGCTGCGCGACGAGCGGGAAGCACCCGCTTCCGATTGCTTCATGGCCTGCGCGAACGCGATCAGGCGCTCGGTTGCGTCAGGCCGGCGGTTGAGCAGCACGTCTTCCACGTGCTCCAGCAAATCTTTGGGGATGTCGTCGTACACGGCGAGCTGGCCGGCGTTGACGATGCCCATGTCCAGGCCGGCGCGAATGGCGTGATACAGGAAGGCGCTGTGCATCGCCTCGCGCACTTTGTTGTTGCCGCGAAAGCTGAACGAGATGTTGCTGATGCCGCCGCTGACTTTCGCGCCGGGCAGGTTCTCCTTGATCCAGCGCGTCGCGCGGATGAAGTCCACCGCGTAGTTGTTGTGTTCTTCGATCCCCGTCGCCACGGTCAGCACGTTGGGGTCGAAGATGATGTCCTCGGGCGGGAAGCCCACCTCATGCACCAAAATGTCATACGCGCGCTTGCAGATTTCGATCTTGCGCTCGAAGGTGTCGGCCTGCCCGCGTTCGTCGAAGGCCATCACCACCACGCCGGCGCCGAAGCGCTTGATGATCTCGGCGTGATGCTTGAAGACCGCCTCGCCTTCCTTGAGTGAGATCGAGTTGACGATGCACTTGCCCTGCACGCATTTCAAACCCGCTTCGATCACGCTCCACTTGGAGCTATCAATCATGATCGGCACGCGCGCGATGTCCGGCTCGGCCATGAGCAAGTTGAGGAACTTGGTCATGCACGCCTCGCCATCCAGCATGCCCTCGTCGAAGTTCACATCGAGGATATTCGCGCCGTTCTCCACCTGTTGTCGGGCGATGCCCAGCGCCTCCTCAAACTTGCCCTCCTTGATGAGCTTGGCAAATTTAGGCGAGCCGGTGACATTGGTGCGTTCACCGATCAACAGGAATCGAGAGTTGAGCGCCGAGAACGGAGAGGAGCCGCCGGCCTCGTTGGCTGCTTCCTTTGCATCCTCGATGGCGAGCAGTTCAAGCCCGCTGAAGTATGTGCGATGCGTCGGGCGATTGCGCGCGTGCGGGCGCGCGCCCTTGATCGCCTCGCGGACGGCGGCGATGTGCTCCGGCGTGGTGCCGCAGCAGCCGCCGATGATGTTGACCCAGCCTTCTTGGGCGAACTCGCCCACGGCATCGGCGAACTTCTGCGGCGTCATGTCGTAGCCGCCGAAGGCGTTAGGCAGGCCGGCATTCGGATAGCATGACACGTAGGTCTGCGTGGTCTTTGCCATCGCTTCAATGTATGGACGCATCTCGTCCGGGCCCAGCGCGCAATTGATGCCCATGCTGATCAGCGGCGCGCGGTGGATGCTGGCCCAGAACGCCTCCACAGTTTGGCCGCTCAGCGTGCGACCGCTCTGGTCGGTGATCGTCACGCTGGCCATCACCGGCACGCGCCGCATCCCCTCGGCAAACAACTTCTGGATGGCGAACAGCGCCGCCTTGAGATTGAGCGTGTCGAAGGTCGTCTCCGGCAGCAACAAATCCACCCCGCCTTCGATCAGCGCCTTAGCCTGGTCGTAGTACGCCTGCATCACCTGGTCGAAGGTGACGGCGCGATAGCCGGGATCGTTCACGTCGGGGCTGAGCGAGAGGGTGCGATTCATCGGCCCCAACGCGCCGGCGACGTAACGCGGCCGCGATGGGTCGCGTCGCATGAACTCTTCGGCGGCTTGCCGCGCGAGCCGCGCCGCCGCCAGGTTGATCTCCCGGATCAGCGCGGGGTCGGACATGTCGAAGTCGGCCATGCTGATGGCCTGAGCGTTGAAGGTATTCGTCTCGATGATGTCGGCGCCGGCTTCGAGATACCGGCGGTGGATGTCGAGGATGATCTCAGGCCGCGTCAAGTTGAGCGCCTCGTTATTGTTCTTTAGCTCAACGGGATGATCCCGGAAGCGTTCGCCGCGATAGTCCTCCTCCTGCAGGTGGTGGCGCTGGATCATCGTGCCCATCGCGCCATCCAACACAAGGATGCGCCGCTCCAGGAGTTCGACAATGGGCGGTTTAGGGATAGGCGCTTCTGCAAGCTCACTGGACATAGGCGCATTCTATCGGCATCGGGGGCGAGGCGATGCTCTGTCTGCGCGCGGCGTCATGTGCAAAGTCGTTGCGCGGGCAAAGATGAGTGATAGAGTAGCCGCATGAACACCAAAGACCTCGCGCTATTGCTAGATTACAACTACTGGGCTAACCGACGCATCCTCGACCAAGCGGCCAAGTTGAGCAGCGATCAGTTCGTTGCGCCTCAACCTCCCGGCTTCAGCGCAGGCAGTTTGCACGGCACACTCGTTCACATCTTGAATTCTGAGTGGGCCTGGCGCATGCGGCTGCAGCATGGCATTTCACCTGCTGCGGCGCTGAAGCCGGTTGAGTTCCCCGACCTGTCGGCGCTGCTCGCCCGCTGGCAAACGGAAGAACAGCGCATGCGCGAGTATGCCGCCGGCCTGAACGATGGCGATCTCGCGCGCGTCGTGACTTATACGACGATTGTCAACCCGCAGACGCGCCAACACACGGTGGAGCATTGCCTGACGCACATGGTCTTTCACGGCATGCAACACCGCAGCGAAGCCGCCGCGATCTTGACCAATTTCGGCCACTCGCCGGGCAACATTGACCTGATCTACTACCTCATCGAGCTGGGGATTCCATAGCGAATGGGCGCAGCCGCACATGGCCGATGTTCATCTCGGTGGCGCCGTGCTCCACCAGGTCGGCCAGCGCGCGGCCAACGCCGGCGCCGAACTTGAAACCGTGGCCGCTGCAGGCCGAGCAGATCACCACGTTATCAAAGTCCGGCGCGAAGTCAATCACAAAGTCCTCGTCGGGCGTAGTGGTGTAGAGGCAAGCCGTCGGCTCGAACGGCGCGCCGGCGGCGTCGGGCAGGTGCGCGCGCGCGTAATCGAGCACCCGCTGGGTGGTTTCATCGCGCGTCATGCGCGGTGCGTTGGGATCCACCAAGTACCCCTCATGGTGAAAGCCGATTTTGACCCCCGGCTTGTCAATCATCGGGAAGCCGTAGGCGGGGATCGGGCTGCGCCAGTGGATGAAGATCGGGAAGCGGCCGCGCTGGAAGCGCTCGGCGTTGCGCAGCGGCGCGAAATACGTCACCTGCTCTTGCTCGATGCGCACCGGCAACTGCAGGCCGACGTATCGGATCAGTTCGTTGATCCAGGCGCCGCCGGTGATGATCAACTTGTCGGCGCGATAACGGCCGGCGTCGGTGACGACTTCGACCGGCCGGCCGGGGTCAATCACGTTGACCGCCTCGCGCTCGCGCACCGTTGCGCCATGTTGAGCGGCTTGCGCGACCATGGCCTGCACGCAGCGCGTCGCGCGCAAGAAGCCGGAGTCGGGCGAGAACACAGCGATCGCCGCGTCGCCCAGGCGCCACTGCGGGTAGCGCGCGCCGATTTGTGCGGCGTCCAGCCGCTCGAACCGCCCGCCAACCTGAGTCAGCGCGTCGGCCACGGCGTCCACGTCGGGGTGATGCGCCGGCTCGTGCGCGAGGTCAAGGCCGCCGACGACTTCCAACAATTGCTCGCCGCTGTCGGCCTCAAGCGCGCGCCAGTGCGGATAGCTCTGCATCGCCAGCCGGGCGTAGTCGGGGTTGTTGTAGGCGAAGCGAAAGATGCGCGATTCGCCGTGTGAGCTGCCGAGGGTATGGGCGATCTCAAAGCGCTCGATGAGCAGCACGCGCTGGCCATCCTTGGCGAGGTGATACGCGGCGGCGCTGCCCATCACGCCGGCGCCGATCACGATGACATTGAAGTGTTCCGTCATGCCCTGTATTTTCGTCCCGTTCCCATTTCAGGTGATGGGCAGGCGCAACGCCGGAAAGTCGGCTGGGGGACGCAGACAGTGTCTGCGCCTAACCCATGCCTCGGCATCGTGCGCCTCCAGTGTATGCCTCGGCGCGCGCTATAATTAGAACGGTTGTTCTACTCGGATATGGAAATCAACGGCAGAATCCTGCGCGCCAACACGCGCTCCTTCGTCTTCGGCACGCGCGTGCCGAGGGAAAGCGTGCCGATCTTCGGCGCGTTTGTCAAGACGCACATTCAGCACAAAGAAGCCACGGTGTTCGGGCTGATCTACAACATCCTTATCGAGGACGGCGGCGTGACGCGCATGTTGTCGGTCGCCGAGGATGGCCTGGTAAGGCCAGAGGATATCGAGTGGGAGCGCAGCCGGCGCGTGCCGATCGAGGTCAGCGTGTTATGCGTTGGCTACTGCGAAGGCGCCTTGGCAAGCGATGCAATTCGACAGGCGCTCCCGCCACAGCCGCCGGTCGCGCTCATTGAGGTTGTCAGTTGCAGCGCAGACGAGGTGAAGGAATTTACCCAGAAGCTCGATTTCTTCCGCCTGGTGCTGGATGCGCGTGACGTGCCAAGCGATGAGCTGTTGGCTGCCAGCCTGCGACTCGCATCCGAGACGCACCCTGATCCGCGCGGCTTCCTCCGCCGATGTGGCCGTGAGCTGGCCCGCCTGCTGGCCAGCGACAGCGCGCGGCTTGACGATTTACTGCGCCGGTTAGGCTAACCGTGGCCTCGCGCCATCTTTAGGAGGACATACAATGACAACAGATCTGCTCTCAGAACTCAACCCCTTCGCACCCGGCGACCTGGCGCGGCCGCGGCGCAATGCAATGCCCGCGCGCCTTGGCGTCGTCATCGGCGGGTCGGTTAAGGACGATGTGCTTGTTAAACTGGACAGCGACGTGATCATCGAGGGCGTAGCCGTCGGCTCCTACATCACCATCAAAGGCCAGACCAATCGCAAGTTCTTCGGCCTGATCACCGATATTCGGCTCGAAACGACCGACGACGCCCTGGCGCAATCGCCGCCGGACGATGACAACTTGCGCCTGGAGATCTACCGCGGCACAGTGGCCTATGGCGTGCTGCACGTCAAGCCGATGTTGGTGAAAGAAGGCCCGGGCGAGGCAAAGCCGGTGAAGAGCATGCCGGCGCATTTCACCGTCGCCTACCGCGCCACGTCCGACGAAGTGCAGGCAATCTTCGCCGCCGACGAGCGCACCGCGTATCGCATCGGCACCTCGGTCGAAGACGAGACCATTGAGATCAACCTGAACTTGGAACGCTTCATCGAGCGTAGCAGCGCCGTGTTCGGTCGCAGCGGCACAGGCAAGACTTTCCTCACCCTGCCGTTGCTCGCCAACGTCATCCGGCGCGACCTGGCCAGCGTGTTGATCTTCGACATGCACAACGACTACGGCTACACGCTCAAAGGCGACGGCGGGCGCAAGTTGAAAGGGCTGAAACAGCTCAACGCCATCTGCCAGAAGGTGATCATCGCGACGCTGGACGAGGCATCGTCCAAAACGCGCGGCTCGCGGCCGGAGTTCGCCCTGCACATCGGCTATGACCAGATCGAGCCGGAAGACATCGAGATGCTGCGCGGCGTGCTCAGCCTGAGCGATGTGCAAGTGAATGCGCTATATGAGCTTAAGCGACGTTCCCCCAATAACTGGGTGAGCCAACTGCTCAGCAACAACATCTCGCGCGAAGTGCAAGCGCTGTTCGACAGCAACAAGATCGCCGAGGGCACCTACTTCGCCATGCAGCGCAAGCTTAGCCGGCTGCTGACGTTCGACTTCTTGCGCCCAGAGGTGACCGAAGATTTCGCCGAGCGGGTGCTGAACCATCTCACGCGCGGCGAGAGCGTGGTGGTGGAATTCGGGCGCTACGGCAACGACCTGCCGGCCTATGTCTTCGTCGCCAACTTCCTCACCCGGCGCATCCACCGCCGCTATGTCGAGATGAAGGAAGCCGCGGAGGGCGGAGGCGGCGAAGAGCCTAAGAAACTCGTCATCGCGGTCGAAGAGGCGCACAAGTTCCTGGAGCCGGGCGTGGCCGACTTGACCATCTTCGGCACGATTGCGCGCGAGCTGCGCAAGTACAACGTGACCTTGCTCATCGTGGATCAACGCCCCAGCCAAATTGACGCCGAGGTGATGAGCCAGATCGGCACACGCATCACCTGCGCGTTGAGCGACGAGGAAGACATCAAAGCGGTCTTCACGGGCATCAGCGGCGCGCAGCAGTTGCGCAGCGTGCTGACAGCGCTGGAGAGCAAGCAGCAAGCGTTGATCATGGGTCACGCTGTGCCCATGCCGGTCGTGGTGCGCACGACCGAATACGGCGAGGCGATCTACCAGCAGTTCGCCGACCCGCTGGCCGAGGCGACGCCGGAGGCGCGCGCCGAGGCCAACCGCCAAAAGCTCGGTCGCCGGCCGTTGGACGAAGGCCTGGTGTGATCAGCGCAGAATCTGGCTGAGGAACGCGCGCGTGCGCTCCTCGCGCGGGTTGGTGAAAAACGCCTCGGGCGTGTTCTGCTCGATGATCCGGCCGTGATCCATAAACACGATCTCGTCGGCGGCGTTGCGCGCAAAGCCCATCTCATGGGTCACTACGACCATGGTCATGCCGCTGCGCGCCAGCTCCAGCATCACATCCAGCACTTCCTTGATCATCTCCGGGTCGAGCGCGCTGGTCGGCTCGTCGAACAGCATGATCTTCGGATTCATGGCCAGGGCGCGCGCGATGGCCACGCGCTGCTGCTGACCGCCGCTGAGTTGGCTGGGATAAGCATTCGCTTTCTCCGGGATGCCGACGCGGGTGAGCTGTTGCATGGCGATGTCGCGCGCCTCGGCTTCGCTGCGCTTGCGCACCACGCGCTGCGCCAGCGTCACGTTCTCCAGCACCGTCAGATGCGGGAAGAGGTTGAACTGCTGGAACACCATGCCCACCTCGGCCCGCACCGCATTGATGTTCTTCGCGTCATGGGCAAGGTGAATGCCGTCCACCCAGATCTCGCCGCTGGTAGGGGTCTCTAGGTGGTTGATGCAGCGCAGCACAGTGCTCTTGCCGCTGCCGCTGGGGCCAATGATCACGGTCACTTTGCCCCGCCCCACCGTCAGACTCACGTCGTCCACCGCGCGCAAATTGCCGAACTGCTTGACCAGGCGCTTGATGACGATCATCGGTTCGTCGTGCTGCATAGCGCTCATCCTCCTCAGCCTTGAGCGCGGCCCTCGCTGTTCAGGCGGTTCTCCAGCCATTTGACGCCCAGCGACAGCACGATGGTCATGGCCAGATACAGGAAGGCCAGCGACGTGTAGGTCTCCAAAAAGCGAAACGAGGCAGCCGCATACAGGCGCGCCTCTTGAGTGATGTCGCGCACGCCGAGCACCGACACCAGCGACGAATCCTTCAGCATGGCGATGAAGTCGTTGCCCAAGGGCGGCAGCACGCGCCGGATGGCCTGCGGCAGGATGACGTAGCGCATGGCCTGCAAGTAGCTCATGCCCAGCGAACGCGCCGCCTCCATCTGCCCTTTGCTGATGGACTGGATGCCGGCGCGAAAGGTCTCAGCCTGAAAGCCGCCATAGGCAATGGCCAACGCGATGATGCTGCGGGTCAAGAATGGCACATCCTGCGGCTTGGTGCGCAAGAGAAAGTTATCGGCGCCCAATATCGGCGCCAGGGCGTTGCCCAGCAGGTTGACGCCGTCAATGACGATGGGCACGATGACGAAGGCGATCACCAGCAGCTGCACTAGGATCGGCACGCCACGGATGACCTGCACGTAAAGCGTGGCGACGTTGAAGACAAGCGGGTTTTGCGACACGCGGCCCAGGCCGGCGATCAGGCCAATGACGATGGCCAGGCTGTAGGCGACCAGCGTGGTGAAGATGGTGACGCCGATGCCCAGCAGCAGCCGGCTGAAGATCGCGGCGTAAAGCTCGCTGGTCATCGCGTTCCATGCGATCAACGCGCCGAAGAACACGATGAGCAGCAGCCACCACGGCCAGTTCGCCATGCGGTCAACGAACCGGCCCTGCGCCGAGCGATCCGCCGCCGGGTCGAGCGAGATGGCCGCAGGCTGCTGCGGCCCGGTAGTCAGCGACATGATGAAAAGCAGCGCGCAACCGGCTTCTTGCTCGGTTGCGCGCCTGTTGTACTCAATGCGAGCGATAACGCAAGCGGCCCACGGCTGTTACGGCTGCGGCGTCGGCGTTGGGTCGCCGTAGGCGCCCGGGCCGATCTGGTCATATTCGATCACCTGGCGGCCCTTCGGGAACCACTTGTCCTGCAAACGCTGCAAGGTGCCGTCTTCGCGCATGGCCTTCAGCGCAGCGTTGATCGGCCCAACCAGGTCGCTGCCCTTAGGGAAGATGAAGCCCAGCTCTTGGCCCTCGCTGACGATGCCGTCGAGCAGCTTGAGCTTGTCGGCATTCACCCCCACGTAGCCCTGGCCGGCCACGTCGTCAATGATCACCGCGTCGGCGTCCTGAGAGATCACCGCCTGCACCGCCGAGCCGAAGTCGTCGAACGCGATCACGCGCGCTTCGCCGACCAGTTTGACGCCCTCGGCATAGTTGGTCGTGCCTTTCTGCGTCGCCAGCTTGAAGTCGCCATTCTTAAACTCTTCGACGCTCTTGAAGCGGGCCTCATCCACGCGGACGACCAGGCGCTGATCCACCCTGATGTAGCCGTCGGAGAAATCCACGCTTTGCTTGCGCTCTTCGGTGATGGTGATGCCGTCGGCCGCCATATCGAACTGGCCGGCGGCGACGGCGGCGATCATGCCATCCCAGGCGATCTCTCGGAACACAGGCTTGCAATTCAGCCGCTTGCAAATCTCCGCGATGGCGTCGTAGTCCCAGCCCTCGGCCTGGCCGTTGTCCAACCGGATGTAGTTGAACGGGATGTAGGCGTTTTCGATGGCGATGGTGATCTCGCGGCCGCCCAGATCGGGCAAGCCGGAGGGCGCGGCCGGTTGCTGCGCCGCAGGCGCTGCGGGCGCAGCCGGCGGGGGCGCGCAGGCGGCCAGGGCGATCGCGGCTGTGACGAACAATCCGATGGTGCGTAGTCTGTTCATATTGGACACTCCTCTCTTCTCTTCTGGCGCGGGATGTTTGCAGCCTGCGTGAGAGCAGCCACTTGCTATGATGATCCTTCGCGCGGCGCTGCATCACGCAATTCGCTGTGTAGGCGCAGATTTTAGCGCAGCGACGGTGAGCGCACCGACATAGGGTGCGCCGCGCGGCTGCCGGCCGCCATCCATAAACCGGCGCTCACCCGGATCGTGTACCATCAACTTGGACGTGCTCACAGCTCGCAAGAACCCCTTGCTCAACCGGCTGATCTACGCCTTCTTGATCAAGGCGCCGCTGAAGTCAGCATTTCACCGCGTCTATCTGAGGCAGGCCGCGCCGCCGCCGGGGCCGGATTCTCCGCCGCTGATCATGTTCGGCAACCACAGCGCTTGGTGGGATGCGCACCTGGCGATGGCTTTGAACGAGGAATGCTGGCGCACAGACGGCTACGTGATAGTCGAGGACATCCAGCTCTCGCGTTACGGTTTCTTTCGCTGGTGTGGCGCGTTCTCGGTCAACCGGCGCGACCCGCGAAGCGCGGTGGAGAGCCTGAACTACGCCGTCAGCCTCCTGACTGCCGCATCGCGTCGCGGCGCAGCGCCTCGCGCCCTGCTGATCTTCCCGCAGGGCGAGATCCGCGCCAACGACGTGCGGCCTCTGACGTTCTACCAAGGCGCCGGCCGCATCGCAAGCAAGACGGCGCAGCAAGTTGGCGCGTGCGCGCTGTATCCCATCGCCCTGCGCTACGAGTTCATCGGCGAGCAAAAGCCCGACGCTTTTATCAGCGTCGCGCAGCCTTTCGTCGTGCGCAAGGAAGACGGCGCGGATGCGCTCGATCCCCGGCGGATCACCGCGCGCATGGAGCGGGCGTTGACCGAAGAACTAGACCGACTGCGCGATGACGTGGTGGCCTATCGCCTGGCGTCATTCACCCCGCTGATTCAAGGCGCGTGGAGCATCAACCGCATCTGGGACGCCGTGCGCGGCAAGGAGCAGATCCGCGAGGTAGGGATAGACCAGGGCAAGTGACGCGGCCGGCGCATCGCCCAGGCGCGCCGAAGGCGATGACGGCGCAAGGTCGCCCGGCAAACTCATCCGTCACATCGGCTGTTGCGCCAACGCGCGGAAGTAGTCTATCGTCTTGCGCAGCCCCTCTTCCAGCGAGACTTTGGGCTCCCATCCCAGGATGGTGCGGGCGCGGGTGATGTCTGGTTGACGGCGTTGCGGATCGTCGGCGATGCGTTCTTGGCGCGGCTGGTAGAACACGATCTCGCTGGTGCACTCCGGGCCGGCGGCTGCCTTCACGGCCTGGGCGAATTCGAGGATGGTCATCTCGTGAGGGCTGCCGATGTTCACCGGCCCGACCTCATCGCTCCACAGCAGCCGCAACATGCCATCCACCAAATCGCTGACGTAGCAAAACGCGCGCGTCGCGCTGCCGTCGCCATATACGGTCAGCGGCTGGTTGCGCACGGCCTGGGCGACGAAGTTGGGCACCACCCGGCCATCGCCGATATCCATGCGCGGCCCATAGGTGTTGAAGATGCGCGCGATGCGCGTCGCCACGCCGAATTTGCGATGATAGGCCATGGTCAACGCCTCGGCAAAACGCTTGGCTTCATCGTATACCGAGCGCACGCCGATCGGGTTGACATTGCCCCAATAAGTCTCGCGTTGGGGATGCTCCAGCGGGTCGCCGTAGACTTCGCTGGTGCTGGCCTGCAGGAAGCGCGCGCCCTTGCGCCGCGCCAACTCCAGCGCGTTGTGCGTGCCGTGCGAACCCACCAGCATCGTTTCGATGGGATTATCAAGGTAACCGACCGGGCTGGCCGGCGAGGCGAGGTTCAGCACGGCATCCAGCGCCCCCTGCACCCAGCACGACTCGATAATGTCGCACTCGATGAATTCAAATTGCGGATGGCCGATCAGATGCGCGATGTTGTTGCGCGAGCCGGTGATGAAATTGTCCATCGCGATCACATGATGGCCCTCGGCAATCAGCCGGTCGCACATATGCGAGCCGATGAATCCGGCTCCGCCGGTGACGAGTATTCTCATGCTTGCCTGCTCCTCGCAATCGCTACTTCATCTTGCTGCCAATGCGCACCAGTTGCACCTGCGCTTGGTAGCCCTTCTCGGCGTCATCGCCGAGCGACACTTTGCCGTTGGCGAAGAAACCCGTGCTGCCGGTGCTGAATCGCTTCGGACTCAAAACCAGCATGCCGACTTCCTGTCCGTCAACGAAGAACTTGGCGACGACTTTTGGCGCGTGCGCGCCCTCGGATGAAGGAGCAGCCTTGACTTCCGACATACTTCTGCGATGATACCAAACGCATGTCTCGCGCCATCGCTTTCTTCAAGCCCTTTGGCGTCCTGTCGTCATTCACGCACGAGGCGCGACCTGGGCGCGCTGACCGCGCAGCGAGCGACCTGCCGCCCAAGCGCACGCTGAGCGAGTTCGGTTTGCCTAAAGGGGTCTATGCAGCCGGCCGGCTGGATTACGACAGCGAGGGGTTGCTCGTCTTGAGCGACGACGGCGCGCTCATCCATCGCCTCACCGACCCGCGTTACAAGCTGCCGAAGACCTACTACGTGCAGGTCGAAGGCGCGCCCAGCGAAGCCGCACTGCGTCAACTGAGGCAGGGGGTGACGATCAAGGGCTATCGCACCCTGCCCTGCGAAGCGCGCGTGCTGGACGCCGAGCCCGATCTGCCGCCGCGCGGCAAGCCCGTCACCCCACACGGGCCGACGGCCTGGCTCGAGATCGTGCTGCGCGAAGGGAAGAAGCGCCAAGTGCGCCACATGACCGCGGCCGTC
This sequence comes from Thermoflexales bacterium, assembly GCA_046299515.1. Lineage (GTDB taxonomy): Bacteria > Chloroflexota > Anaerolineae > J036 > Brachytrichaceae > JAAFGM01. The sequence goes on from JBKBID010000010.1 coordinate 28,938, forward strand.
GGCCTGCCGACGCTGCGGCTGGTGCGCGTCGCCATCGGCCCGATCACGATCGCCGGCCTGGCGCCCGGCCAGTGGCGCGATCTGAGTAAATCCGAACTCGATTCTATAATCCACCATCGTCCAGATGCGCGCCCGAACCTCCCGTCGCCGACATCGGCGCGACGCAGAAAGCCTAATCTGAAGAAGCATAGGATTTCAGTATGACCAACACATCCCCTGCTCCCGCAACCAACAACAGCCCGACGACGACCAAGCCGCCCTTCGTGAAGGGACTGGATGGCGTGGTCGCCGTGCAAACGGAAATCAGCGCTGTGGATGGCCCGAACAGCACCCTGCTCTATCGCGGCATCAACATTCACGAATTGGCCGAGCAAGCGAGTTATGAGGAGGTCGCCTTCCTGTTGTTGAACGGTCACCTGCCCAACCGATCAGAGCTGGCTGACTTCAACGCGCGCCTGGTGGCCAACCGGTGGTTGCCGGCGCCGGTATATGACTTGCTGCGCGGCCTGCCGCGCGATTCTGTGCCCATGGAGGCGCTGCGGGTGGCGGTGTCCGCCCTGTCGTTCTACGACCCCGAAATCGAAGACATCAGCATCGAGGCCACCCAGCGCAAGGCGGTGCGGCTGATCGCCCAACTCCCCACGCTGTGCGCCGCCTACCAACGCTTGCGCGAGGGCAAAGAGCCGATTGCGCCCAACCCGCGCCTGAGCCACGCGGCCAACACGCTCTATATGTTGGGGTCGGACACCGATCCGGACTTCGTGCAAGCGATCAACATGTACTTCATCCTGCTGGCCGACCACGGCATGAACGCCAGCACATTCACTGCGCGCGTGGTAGCCAGCACGCAGGCCGATTTGCACTCGGCCGTATCGAGCGCCTTCGCATCGCTGAAAGGGCCGCTGCACGGCGGGGCCAACGAAGCCACGATGCGCATGCTGCTGGAGATCGGCGAGCCGGATAACGTGGACGCCTACATTGACGCGATGTTCGCCGCCAAACGCAAGATCATGGGCTTCGGCCATCGCATCTACAAGAGCGGCGACCCGCGCTCAGAACACCTGAATAAGTGGGCGGAGAAGCTCGGGCGCAAAGTTGGCCGGCCCAAGTATTACGAGATGTCGCTCAGGGTGGTCGAGGCCGTCCACCGCCATCGCGAACTGTATCCGAACGTGGACTTCTACAGCGCTTCGATGCTGTACTACGCGGGCATCCCGATAGACCTGTTCACGCCGATGTTCGCCTGCGCGCGCATCGCCGGATGGGCCGCCCACGTGATCGAGCAGTACAAGGACAACGTGCTCATCCGCCCGCAGTCTGAATACATCGGCCCGCTGAACGTGCACTACGTGCCGCTCGACCAGCGGAAGTAGGCTGAGGGATTATTGCGCTACTCTTCCCTGAGCACGTAGCCGACGCTGCGCACGGTGTGGATCAGCCGCGGCTCGCCGTTGGCTTCGGTCTTCTGGCGCAAGTAGCGGATGTACACCTCGAGCACGTTGCTCTCACCACCGAAGTCGTAACCCCAGACCCGATCCAGGATTTGCTCGCGCGTCAGCACCTGGCGCGGGTTGCGCATCAGGTATTCCAGCAGGTCGTACTCTTTGGCCGTCAGCTCGAACTGCCGGTCGCCGCGCTTGGCCAGGCGCGTGCCGGTGTCGAGTTGCAGGTCGGAATACTTCAAAATCTCCGGCTTGCTGCTGGGCTGGGTGCGACGCAGCAAGGCATGTACGCGCGCCAGCAGCTCGGGGAAGGCGAACGGTTTGACCAGGTAGTCATCCGCGCCGCTCTCCAGGCCGAGCACGCGATCCGGCACCGAATCCTTCGCCGTCAGCATCAAAATCGGGACGTTGCTCGCCGCGCGCAGCCGCATGCACACCTCGAGTCCATCTAAGCCGGGCATCATCCAATCGAGGATAACGAGGTCAGGTGGATTGTCGCGGGCCGCCGCCAGCCCGCTTGCGCCGTCATTGGCCGTCGTCACTTTGTAATTTTCGTAGGTCAATCCGCGCCGCAACAGGTCGCGAATGGCGGGGTCGTCTTCAATGACCAGAATGTGTTCCATTTGAGGCTTGAATCTACCGGCGATCCATAAGCAGCAGATTAGAGCGCCGCGTTAGGGTTCCGCCGGCGCTTCCCCATCCTCCCAGAGCAGGCTGCGCGCCGAGGCGAACGGCTCAGGCAGCGGGGTCTCCCAGTCGTTGTAGCGCGCCAGCTCGGTGAACGGCTTGCGCTGGTTGCTCGTCCAGTCAATTGTGTTGCGGGCGGCGCTCGGATCCTTGTAGCCCATGCGGAATACCGCCACAAGCTCATGCGTTTCGGGAATCTTGAGCAGCGCGACGATGCGCGCCTTGTTCTCCGCCACCTCCAGCGGCGTGCTGATGAACTGCATGCCGATATCCAGCGCCGTCGTGACCAGCCACAGCGTCTGAATCACGGCGCCGAGTGTGATCGAAGCGTAAAGACCGCTCAGCTCGCCAGGGCGATATTCTTGCCGGTCCAGCGCGATCGCCAGCAGCATCGGCGCGCTGCGCACGATTTTGCGCTGGTCGTTGCCTAGGATGGTAGACGCGCCGAATTTGCTGAGCAATGAGCCGACTTGTTCGGAGAAGACGAGCCTGACCATCGGCCGAAGCGCCGCCGGCACGTTGTCCACATAGATGCCGCTGCCCGTCGCCATGGACTCCTTGGCGTCAAAGCGGAAATAGCGTCGGTAGCGCGCCACAAACGCGCCGTCGTCCATCAGCCGCTTCATCGAATCGCCGGCGATGTCGGCGATCTGCGCGATGCGCTCGCGATCCTCGATCACGATGAAGCGCCAGGGCTGACTGTTGAAGTGCGAGGGCGCGCGCGAGGCGGCTTCGATCAACAGCCGCTTGTGCTCATCGCGGATGCGCTCCGGCCGAAAGGGCGTGTTGGTCGTCTTGCGCCTGCGGATGGCTTCCAGTAGATCCATGAGTTTCAGGTTTCAGGTTTCAGGTTTCAGGTTTCAGGTTTCAGGTTTCAAGTTTCAAGTTTCAGGTTTCAGGTTTCAGGTTTCAGGTTTCAAGTTTCGAGTTTCAGGTTTCAGGTTTGCGCTTTACGCTTGTGCGTGATGGTCGCGCAATGCGCGATAGGCATCTATGTGGCAGCCGCCCAAACGACCAGGCCGGCCAGGACAACCAGTCCGCCCGTCGCCGTCCAGCAGTGCGCCGATGACCCCGGACGGAAGCGCGGCAACAACATCAGAAACGGCGCGACGATGAACAACGGCCACCGCCAGGGCGCATCAAACGCAAATCCCCAGGCCGCCGCGCCGCCCAGCGCGAGCCAGATCAGGGCGAAGAGCGCATGATGCGCCCATCGCCAGCCGCGCGTGCTCACCCAGCCCAGCCGGATGCTCGCGCCCAAAGCCGAGGTGCCGGCGTAGATGCCCAGCAGCGCCAGCAGCGTCCACATGCCGCGATTGTAGCGCCTGGGAAGCCGATCACGGGAGCTGGAAGGTTCCCGAGGCAATCACCGCAGTATAGGTCACCACGACGCTGGCCCAGAGCAACGAGTCTATCCGGTCAAACACGCCGCCGTGTCCGGGGATCACGTTGCCGGAGTCCTTCGCATGCGCCTGGCGCTTGATCATGGACTCGATCAGGTCGCCCAGGGGACTCAACGCGCCGACGAGGATGCCGGCGACGGCGGCGACGGGCACGCCAAAGGGCGCAAACAGGCCGAGGATGACGCCGGCGAGCGTGCTGGCAATCACGCCGGCGATGTAACCCTCCCAGGTTTTGCCAGGGCTGATGGTCGGCGCAAGTTTGTGTTTGCCGAGCAGCCGTCCGAAGACGTAGGCCATGCTGTCGGCCGACCACAGGGTGGCCAGCGTCAGCGCCAACCACCAGCGCCCATCGGGGGGCAAGACGATCAGTTCGGCCAGGTGGCCGCCCGTCCAGCCGAGGTAGAACCCGCCGGCGAAGCTCACCGCCCAATCGCCAAAGTTGCGCGTTTGGGCGCGTTGCAACTGCCAGGCCAGCGATGCGAGTAACACCAGCGTCAGCGCCGGGATGAGGACGAATAAACCGGGCAGGCGAACGCCGGCGAAGGCCGCCGCTGCCGCGCCCAGCGCTACGGCCAGCGATGGGTGATAACCGGCGCGCCCCAGCAACCGCCACAGCTCAAACGTTGCGCGGGCGACGGCAGCCGCGATGAACAGCGTGAACCACCATCCCCCCAGCGCGCCGAAGACGACGGCGACGATGACGGTAGCAGCGCCGCCGATCAGGCGCGCGGCGAGGTCGTTGGGCGATGTTTGCAACGAAGCGATTCTATACAGCCGCGTAAAGCAGTCGAGCTACTTACAGGCAAGCCCGCCGAAACGACGTTCGCGCTTGCGGTAGTGCTCAATGGCCTTCTGCAGCTCCTTCTCGTCGAAGTCGGGCCACAGCACGTCGGTCACGTAATACTCGGAATACGCCCCCTGCCAGATCAGGAAATTGCTGACGCGATATTCGCCGCTGGTGCGGATGATCAGATCGGGGTCGGGCAGATCGCCGGTGTAGAGATAGCGGCTGAACGTCGCCTCGTCCACGTGGTTGGGATCGAGGTCATCGGCCAACATGTGCCTCACGGCGTCCACGATCTCGGCCCGTCCGCCGTAGTTCATCGCCACGTTCAGGATCAGCTCTGTGTTGTTGCGCGTGTAAGCAATGGCGTAGCGGATCTTCTCGCACAGCGCCGGAGGGATGCGGTCGGTGCGGCCGATGTGCCGGATCTGCACGCCCTCACGATGCAGCGCGTCCAGCTCTTTCTCGATTGAGACTTCGAGGAGCTTCATCAACCCGTTCACTTCCTCCTCAGGACGACGCCAGTTCTCGGTGGAGAAGGCATATAAGGTCACGATCTTGATGCCGTGATCCTTACATGCCCTCAAGATGCGATGCAGATTATCCGTGCCGGCCTTATGCCCGGCCAGGCGCGGCAAGTTGCGGCGCTTGGCCCATCGGCCATTGCCGTCCATGATGATGGCAAGGTGTTTGATGCCATGCGCCGCGGCTGCAGTTTGCGCGTCAGCCTGGGGCGCGGCGGCGCCCTGCGCGTTCTGTGTGAAAGACCGCTTGAAGGTTGCGACGGATAGGGCCATAGATGCTGGTCACATCTCCATGATTTCGCGTTCCTTGCGCGCGCCGAGTTCATCGGCCCGCGCAGTGAAGCGATGGGTCAGGTTCTCCAACTCTTGTTTGCCGCGTTTATGGTCGTCTTCGGTGATCAGCTCTTCCTCCTCGAAGGCTTTCAACATCTCCATGCCTTCGCGTCGGTGGTTGCGGATGGAAACCTTAGCCTCTTCCAGGCGCTTGTGCACCAGTTTGACGATGTCGCGCCGCCGCTCCTCGGTCAGCGGCGGAATGTTTAAGCGGATCACTTTGCCATCGTTGTTCGGCACAAGCTTGACATCGGAAGCGCTGATCGCTTTCTCGATCGTCTTCAGCGTCGTCGGATCGAACGGTTTGATCATAATTACCTGCGCCTCCGGCACGGTGATCGTGGCCAGTTGCTGGAGCGGCACCTGAGTCCCGTAGTACTCAACGGGAATCCGCTCGACCAGGGCCGGCGATGCCCGACCGGTGCGAATCGCTTGAAAGTCAACTTCCATTGCCTGGATCGCACGCTCCATCTCCTTCTCGATCTCTTTGATGACGTTTTTTATTTCGTCGGCCATTTCAGAGTACCTCGTCCTTTATAGTTGAATCGCCCTGCACACATCCGCAGAAGCGCTCCAAAATGCTATCACAGACTTGGTTGTAGATTTTGACAGTCTGGTTATGGTCAAATCAATCAACGCCCCGAGGTGATCAGCGTGCCGATCTTCTCACCCAGAACGGCGCGCTCTAGGCTGTTGGGCTGCCAGAGGTTGAGGACAAGGATGGGCAAGTCATTCTCCATACATAAAGTTAGAGCGGTGCTATCCATCACGCCGACTTTCTGGTTCAGCGCCTCAAGGTAGGTCATGAACTCATAGCGCTGCGCCCCCTCGTCCTTGCGAGGATCGGCGCTGTAAACGCCGTCCACCTTCGTGGCTTTGATGAGGATGTCGCAGTTGGTCTCGGCGGCGCGGAGCGCGCCGGCGGTGTCGGTCGTGAAGTAGGGGTTGCCGGTGCCGGCGCCGATGATCACCACGCGCCCTTTCTCCAGGTGCCGGATGGCGCGCAGGCGGATGTAAGGCTCGGCCACGGAGCGTATCTCGATTGCCGTCTGCACCCGCGCTTCCATGCCCAGCCGCTCGAACGCATCGCGCAGGGCGAGCGCGTTCATGACCGTAGCAAGCATGCCGATGTGATCGGCCGTGGTGCGGTCCATGCCGTGGGCGATGCCGTCCTTGCCGCGCCAGAAATTGCCTGCCCCAAGCACGATCACCACTTGCACGCCGAGTTGACGCACGGCGCGGACTTTAGCGGCCACCTCCTCGGCCAATTGCGGCACGATGCCCATGCCTCCCGGCCCGGCGAAGGCCTCGCCGCCGATCTTCAAGAGTACGCGTTTGTATTTGGGGACGTTCACAGCGCTTGCCTCCTTTTAGGCCGGATCCGCGCGTCGAGCGCGCCGGCCGCGTTGCAAATAAAAAGGGCATTTGAAATGCCCTTTTTCAATCATTCAGCTCTCTTCGCCGAGCTGATAACGGACGAACCTTCGCACTTGGATGTTTTCGCCGCATTTTGCGATTGCGGCAGTGACCAGGTCTTTCACCTTGACCTTGTCATCTTTGACGAAGACCTGTTCCATGAGCACATGGTCTTGATAGAACTTCTCCATGCGCCCGGCGGCGATGCGCTCGGCGATCTCGGGTTTTTTGCCCTCGGCGATCGCATCCTCTTTGAACTTGGCCGTCTGCGCCGCGATGACCTCGGCGGGCACATCTTCCCGCTTCACATAGGTCGGCGCCGCAGACGCGATCTGTAGCGCCAGGTCATGCGCTAACTCGCGGAACTCCGGCATGCGCGCCACAAAGTCCGTCTCACAGTTGACCTCGACCATCACGGCCAGCCGGCCGCCCATGTGCGAGTACACCTCGATCATGCCCTCTTTGGCTTCGCGCGACGCCTTCTTCGCCGCCGTGGCCAGGCCCTTCTCCTTCAGCCAGGCGGCTGCCTTGGCCATGTCGCCGTCGAATTGCTCGAGGGCCTTCTTGCTATCCATCATGCCTGCGCCGGTTTGTTCGCGCAGTTGTTTCACCATCTCTGCTGTGATTGCCATCTTCGTTCACTCCGGGCTTCATTCTTCATCTTCTTCCAGGTCGGGGGCGAACGAGCGCAACAACATCTCCTCGTCCAGCGCGAATTCACCGGCGCGCGCGTCTTCGCCGGCGGCGACCTTCTCCTCGACGCCGGCGACGGCCTCGATCTCGTCCACACCCTTGCGCAGCGCCAGGCCTTCCAGCGCCGCGTTGGCCATCGCTTCGACGATCAACTTGATGGCGCGGATTGCGTCATCGTTCGAGGGGATCACGTAGTCCACGCCATCCGGGTTGCAGTTGGTGTCCACCATGGCGATGACGGGGATGCCCAGCCGGTTGGCCTCTTTGACCGCGTTGGCCTCGCGGCCGACATCCACCACGAACAGCGCATCGGGCAGCCGGCGCATGTTTTTGATGCCGCCCATGCGTCGGTTCAATCGTCCAATCTCGCGCGTCAGCAACAGCGCTTCCTTCTTTGTGAAGCGCTCCAGCTCGCCCCGCTCCTGCATCGCCTCCAGCTCGGCCAAGCGATCAAGGCGCGATTTGATGGTGCGCCAGTTGGTCAGCGTGCCGCCCAGGAAGCGCTCGGTGATGTAAGGCTGGCCGGCGCGCTGCGCCTGGGTCATGATCGGCTCTTGCGCCTGGCGCTTGGTGCCGACGAAAAGGACTGTGCCGCCGCGCGCGACGATGTCGCGAATCAGCGCCGCGGCTTCGTCAATGGCGACGATCGTTTGTTGCAGGTCAATGATGTGAACGCCGTTTCTCTCCGTGAAGATATACGGCTTCATCTTGGGATTCCATCGCTTCGTGCGATGGCCGAAGTGCACCCCCGTTTCGAGGAGCGCCTTCATGGGGACAACAGGCATATGCGGTTTTCTCCTTGGATTCCTCTGCGCCTCTCACGCGGTTTTCGGATTCCGCAGGCGGAACAGGCCTCAACCATCGAAGCGCATGATGTGATATTCCGGCTTTGCGCCGGGCGAGATTCTACCATGCCGAGATCCAACTGCGCGACGCGCGGGCGTATCGTTTGTTGGACCCGCACAGATTCGATTCACGCGCCGGGCTACTCCGCCAGGTACTTCGCCAGCTCCACCGGCGGGTAACTTACGCGCCGGCCATAGGGTCGGCGGCCCTTGTCGAAGGTCGCGTCAATGCCGATCTTCGTGCCGATGCCCTTGCTATCGTTGGCCGGGTCCATCTCGTGCCCTTGCGCGCGCGGCACGGTGAACACGTCCTGTCCCCAGTCCACCCGCGTCGTCAGCGCCCAGAGCAAATCGCTGGGGTCATAGATGTTCACATCGCCCTCGACCACCACGCACACGCGGAAGTTCGGGTGCGCGGCAAAAGCGGCCAGCGCCACATTGCGCGGCTCGCCCATGTTCGTCTTCTTGTCGAGCTGCACGACCACCAAGAAGCCGTTGGTGTAGGGCGGGATGTGCACCGCGCGCACGTTCTTGCTAGCATGCCGGACGAAGCGCATGAGCAGCGGCTCGCGCGGCAGCACGTTGCCGATGTAGATGTGCTCGTTCCAGCCGGGCACGATGGTCTGGAAGATGGGATCGTCGCGATGGCCGATCGCCGTCACCTCGAACACCGGCGATTCCCACGGCTCGCCGTAGTAGCCGTGGAACTCGGCCAGCGGGCCTTCGCTGCGGCGCAGGCCGGGCAGCACACGCCCTTCCAGCACCAGCTCGGCATGCGCGGGGATCGTGTCCACATCCACCGTGACGCCGCGCGTCACCTCGACCGGCCGGCCGCGGATCGCACCGGCGATGTTGTTCTCGTCGCCCTCATACTTGCAGCCGGCGGCGATCATCAGCGCCGGGTCCAGGCCGATTGCGACGGCGACGCCGAGCGGCTTGCCTTGCGCCTCGGCGGCGGCGTGCGCGCGCTGCACGTCGCGCCACTGATTGATGTTCATGCCAAAGGTGCGCGGGCCGAGGATCTCCATGCGGTTGTAGCCCAGGTTGCCCACGCCCGTCTCGGGATGCTTGCTGACGACGACGCCGCCGGTGATGAAGCGCCCGCCGTCGCCCACGGCGTGTTTGGGGATGGGCAAGCGGCGGACGTCAATCGCCTCCGGGTCGGTGATGAGGTTCTTCTTCCATGGCGCATCGGCTACGCAAACCGGCGGGATGGCGTTGGCCGGCTCAAGCGCGCGCGCCATGGTCGCCGTCACCTCATGCTGCTCGCAGCCCAGCGCCAACGCCACGCGCGCTTGGTTGGCCACGGCGCTGCTGAACAGCCGCCAGCCTTTGAACTCCTGTTCCGAAGCGGCAGCGGGCTGATCTGGGCCGGTTGCGGAGCCGTTTTCGTAGATGGACTCGAACAACGGCGCCGGCCCGCCCAACCGCTCGCAGGTGGCGCCGACGTCGGCGGCTTCGTGGATGATGTTGACCGGCTTGGTGATGCGCATCAATTGGCCGCGCCGTTCGAGCAAGTCGAGATAGGAACGCAGGTCGCAGATGTCGTGCATAGTGCGCGATTGTATGAGATGGCGGACGGCGACGCCTAACGCGCGCGGAGCGCATCGGGCGCCCGCCCCGCCGAGGTGAAGCTCACCCCCAACAACGGCAGCAGCGCCACCGCAAAGCCGACGGCCGACAGCGCGGCGAACCCCACCGCCGCCAGCAACAGACCGCTGCCCAAGCTGCCGGCGGCCGAGGCGACGTTGACGATGGCGTCGTTAGCGCCTTGCAGCCGGGCGCGTTCGGCAGCGCCCAGCGCATCGGCCAGCAGGGCCGAGCCGCCCACGTAGCAGCCGCTCCATCCCAGCCCGACGAAGAACTGCCCAAGCGCAATCCACGGCGTGTCGAGCGACAACGGCGCAATCACGCAGCCGGCCATCAGCACGAGCGCGCCCGCGACGATCACCGCGCGCCGTCCCCATCGGTCGGCTAATTGGCCCACCAGCGGCGAGAAGGCGAACATGCCCAGCACGTGGATGCTGACGACGGCCGAGATGTCGCCCAGGTCGTGGCCATGGTCGCTCATGTGCACGCTCACGCTGGCCATGAGAAGCACCATCGCAGCCTGGCCACAGGCCATGGCGACCAGCGCAGCGAACACCGTCGGCTGGCGCAGGGCCTCGCGAAAGGAGCGACGGCGCGGGTGAGGCGTCATAGGCGTCGCCGGCGCTGCCGGCTCGGCAGCGCGGCTCACCAGCGCCTGCCAGTCCACGGCAAGCGCGACGAACAGCGCTACAGCCACCACCGCGTAGCCGGCGGCGGTGAGCAGCAGCGGGCCGGCGTAGGTGTTCATGCCGAACGACAGCGCCCAGTTGCCCGCCGGCGCGGCCAGCAGCGGCCCCGACACCGCGCCCACCGTCGCGCCCCAGATCACCAGGCTCATCACGCGCGCGCGGCGTTCCCGCGGCGCGACTTCTGCGGCGGCGAAGCGGCTCTGGTCGAGCGCAGCGCGCCCCATCCCCACCACGAATAGCCCCCACAGGAAGGCGAAGAAGCTGGCGCGCACGATGCCAAAGCCGGCCAGGCCCGCGCCCAGCGACGCCGTGACCGCGCCCAGCGCCAGGCCGTGACGCCGGCCCAGGCGCGCCATCAAGTAGCCGGCCGGATAAGCGGCCAGCGCCGAACCGCCGAGGACCGCCATGCCGGCCAGGCCGCCGAGCGCCTTCTGGCCGCTCAACTGCACGGCGGCGAGCGTGTTCACCGTGACGGCTGCGGAATGCGCGGCCTGCGCCAGGCTCTGCGCCAGCATCAGCCCGAACGTGACGCGCAGTAAAGCGCCGGAGCGAAACAGCGACATGGTCTGCCCATTATCCGAGACGCAAAACAAAAGGGCGGATCGTTCGACCCGCCCTTGTGCGAAACGCGCAACAACGACTACCTGAGAGAACTCAGATAGTCCACCAGGTTGTCCAGCTCCTCCGGCGTCAACTGCTGCGCGTAGTTCTGCGGCATCACGCCGGCCGGGCAAGGGCCTTGCGGACACTGCGCCACGACGTAGGCGTTCGGGTACAGGATGGATTGGCGGATGTACTCGGCGCCGGTGGCGGCGGGGGGCTGATCCTTCAGGTTGGTCTTGTAGCTGTCGCTGGCGATGCGCTCTTCGGAAACGGCGCCGATGCGCGTGAGGTTCGGGCCGATGGCGCCTTGCGCGCCGACGCCGCGGATGGCGTGACACGCCGTGCAGCCCTTGGCCAGATAGACCTCGCGGCCGGCTTCCTGCTGCGGGGTGAGCGGCACAGGCGTCGGCCGCGGCGCCATGCCCTCGCCGGGGGCGGGCGGCAGCAACGCCTGGTCATCCGGCAGCGGGTTCAGCCCATAGTTCAAGATGAAGCTGGCGACGTTGCGAATCTGGTCATCGCGCAGCGGCCCGCCGAATCGCTCGCTGAACGTCGGGTGATTGACGTCCCAGACGTTGCTGGACTTGACCGGGATGCCCGACGCCGTCACGCTGAGGATGTAATCTTTCAACGTGCCGGTCCAGCCGATCTGCTCCATGCGCGCGCTGGGCTTGATCACCTTGACCGTCTGCAGTTGCATGCTGTCGCGGACGAGTTCGATCCGCCCGACGAACTGCTCGCTGGCCAGCGCCGGCCCCAAGCCCTCGACGCCTTCGCCGTTCACGCCGTGGCACCGCGCGCACTGCTCAAAGTACACCTTGGCGCCCGCCTCGATCGAGCGGGCGTCGAATTCAGCGGCGCGCACGTTCAAGCGAGTCTGGTCGGCCAGGCCGATGAACGTGCACACGCTGAGCAGGATGAGCATGCTGATCAGGCCGGTCAGGATGCGTACGGTGAAGCTGGGACGAAAGGTGACGATCTTCTTGAAGATGCTCATCAAAGCCATCCTTATTCAGAAGCGTAGCCCGACTGCGCGTGCAAGAAGGTGTACTTCTTGAACTGCGCCGGAGCGCCGTTCACGTCGGTGTAATCCAGGGTGATGATCACCTGCTTGAGGTTCGCCTGGATCTCCTTCACCTCCAGCGAGCCGGTCGCGTCGGCGGAGAGCGTCTTGCCCAGCGGGTCAGGCCGCGCCTTGCGCGCCTCCATGTCGTTGTGGATGTCGCGGATCAGCCGGTCGAGTCCCGCCGAACCGGTGCTCGGCTGCGCGTTGATCGGGAACTTGCCGGCGACATACTGTTCGTATGGCAACAGGCGCACCGGGCCGACGCCTTCATCGGGGATGAAGGCCTGTCCCACTTCTGACGCCGGGTCGCCGCCCACATAGCCGAAGCCGGTGATCGGCACGCCGGTGGGGATGCCGGCCAGCGACAGGTAGATGATCGCGGCGGCGAAGATCGCGCCGAAGGTGAGCATCACCTTTCGGTCGCCGTAGCGGCGGCTGGGGTTCGGATCAATGTAGGGCATGACGAACAGCAGGACGAACATCAGCGGGCCGACGATCACGCCCCAGAACACCTTCGGCGTCAGGCCAAAGACGTTGGCGAAGAAGCGATCCACCTCGCCGGCGATGCCGCCGGGCAGGAGCGGAATCATGTGCGGGATCTTCAGCAAACCCTGCAACCAATAGAAGTACCAGGGCGCCACGGTGTGGTTCGGCGTCACCAGTGGGTCGGCGTGATGCTCCAGCGGGGCGGAGTACCACGTCGCGCAGGAGATGGCCAGGACGGCGAACGCCACGCCGGCGTACATCAGCTCGTTGGTGAGGATGTCCGGCAAGAAGTTCACGCGCTTCTCCGGGGGCACCTTGCGGGCGGTGTCCTCGCCGATGGCCTCCATCTCCGGCGGCAGGCTGATGCCGAAACGCACGACCTTGTAATAGTGCACCGCGACGAAGATCACGCCGATCAGCGGGAACAGCACGACGTGGAAGAGATAGAAGCGCAGCAGGCCGCCGGCGCCGATGTCGGGCGCGCCGCGGAGCAGCAGGTTGAGCTGCGGGCCAACGCCGGGCACGGCGTCCGCCATCGAGGTGCCGATCGTCACGGCCCAGAACGCGAGCTGATCCCACGGCAGCAGATAGCCGCTGAACGACAGGAACAGCGTGACGACGAGCAGCACCACGCCGGTGAACCAGGTGAACTGGCGCGGCTTCTTGTATGAGCCGGTGATGAAGGTGCGCGCCATGTGGAGCGTGACGATGATCACCATGCCCTCCGCGCCCAGGCGGTGCAGGTCACGCACGAATTTGCCAAACGGCACGTTGGTCAGGATGTCGAGCATGTTGCCGTAGGCGTAGGACGGCGACGGCGTGTAGAAGATCATCAGGAAGATGCCCGTGATGATCTCGAAGGTGAAGAACAGCGCCGAGAGCAGGCCCAGGCGGAAGGTGGGATAGAGCGTGGTGACGGCTTCGTGATAGAACGTCGGGCGGATGTGGAACCAGAACCCTTCGGTGTGCGGCTTCACGCGCGGGTTCGGCTTGGCCGGCGGGTCGCCGCGCAAAACGCCGCGCACGTCGTTCCACGACAAGCCCGCCGTGAAACGGGTGAACGCATCGTCGAGGCGCTGCGCCACCGTCGCCTTCAGGCCGGTAGCCTGAATCTGCTTGACCAATTTCTGTCCAACAATGGCCATATCGGGTTTTACCTCCTCATTTACTCTCAATACACGACACGATCTCGATCTCCATCAAAAATGCGATTTACCCAAGATTTTCTGTCCGGTGTTGACGACCACGGTGTCGGCGCCCGGCGGCATGGGGATGGGTTGGCCATCCGTAGATGCGGCGATGACGTTGCCGCCGGCGTCAAGCACCTCGAAGGTGAAGCGGTCCAGGTCGCGCGGCGCAGGCCCGGCGATGTAGGTGCCGTCGAGCTGGAACTGCGAACCGTGACACGGGCAGGCGAAGATCTTCGCCGCGTCGCTCCATGGGAAGATGCAGCCCAGATGGGTGCAGATTTTGTATAGCGCGTTGATGCCGGCGTCGGTATGCACCAACCAGAACTTGCCGGCGTTGTTCGAGATCGGCGCTTGATTGGGCTGCGGGAACTCATCGGCGCGCACGGTGATCTTGCCGCCGAATTCGCCGGCGCGGAAGCGCGGCATGGCAAAGAAGAACGTGATGCCGCCGAATTGCGCCAGGAAGAGCGCCATGGACGCACCCCACACATAGTTGAGGAACTCGCGCCGCGTCACGCCTTTGGGCGCAGCGACCGGCGCCTCCGCCTCTTTCTCCTTCGCAGCAGCGGCGGCCGGCTTCGGCGCTGCGCTTGCCGCCGCGGGCTTGGCTGCCGCCGCCGGCTTCGCAGCCGCCGATGGCGTCGCCGACTTTACGGCGCCTGCGGCCGGCTGCGCGGGGTTGGGAGCCGCCGCTTTCGCCGCGCCCTCAACGGCAGCGGCCGCTTTATCCGCAACCTTGCCGGCTGCCTGCTCGGCCGCGGGCTGAGCGCCCCCAGCAGGTTGAGACGCCGGTGCTCCCTTGGGTTCTGTTGTCTCTGCCATTGACACTCCTTCAAAGTCGTCGTTTGCGCTGTGTTGCCTTGGCCACTCGCCCGGCGCTATGCTCGGACGCCGCCTCGCTTCGCGCGCGAGGCCCTCGCCAGACTGCGCTCATGCGCGCCAAGGCAGTCTTAGACCGGTGCGCAATATATCACGAGCCGTCCGCCCCGTCAGTGACGTTTTGTCACAGGAGAGTATGACATTTGTCCCACGCAGCGTCATCCGAAGAAGCCGGCGGCGGCCAGCCCCAGCAGCATGACGCCCGCGGCGATGCGATACCCGGCGAAGGGTTTCAGGTCGCGCCGGGCGACGTAGCCGAGAAAGAGCCGAATGACGACGAGCGCGACGAGGAAGGCGGCAACCAGTCCAACGGCGAAGGCCGGCAGCTCGGTCGGATGGATGGCGTCCAGGTTGCGCGCGAAGTCGAACACGGTGGCGGCCAGCATGGTGGGAATGGAAAGGTAGAACGAAAAGCGCAGCGCCGTAGGCCGATCCATGCCGGCCAGCAAACCGCCGACGATGGTGGAGGCCGACCGCGAGAAGCCCGGCCAAAGCGAGGCGACCTGCGCGAGGCCGACGACCAGCGCCTGTCGCCCATGCGCGTCCTCCACCTGATGCGTCGCCGCCTGACGCGGTCGCCGCTCCACGACCAGCATGATGACGCCCCCGGCAATCAGCGCCAACGCGACCGTGGGCGGGTTGAACAGGTTGTCTTTGATGAAGCGGCTGAACAGCGCGCCGACGACCGCCGCCGGGGCGAACGCGATCGCCACGTTGACCAGCGTCCGCTGCGCGCGCCGGTCGCGGGCCGCCCGCCGCAACAGGTCGAGCAAGTCGCGCGCGAAGTAAACGACGACGGCCAGGATGGCGCCGAGTTGGATGAAGATCTCGAACGTCGCGGCGATCGGTTCGGGGAAGCCGATCAGCGCGCCGGCGACGATGAGGTGGCCGGTGGAAGAGATCGGGAGGAATTCGGTGAGGCCTTCGACGATGCCCATGATGAGCGCTTTGAACAGCAGGGACAAATCCATGGGGTAAATCGTAATACGGCATGGCCGCGTGCGGCGCGCGCTTGAGGCGACCGCCGCGCGCGACCGCTCGAGGGTGGGCGCAGGCATCGCCGCGCCTACCCCATACCCCTTCACAGGCGTAGGTTTTTGCGGCGGGAACGTCACTCCCCGCGAAGGCAAGCGCGTCATTCCCGCAAAGGCGGGAATCCAGCCCCGATCTAGGCCAGCTCGTCTCACCCCCTCACCCCGACCCCTCTTCCACGAGGGGGAGAGGGTAGACCGCTCCCCCCCCCCCTCCCCCATTTTGGGGGAGGGGGCAGGGGGTGAGGGCCAGCCCCCCTCACCCCCGGCCCCTCT
>JBKBID010000011.1:0-44210 GCA_046299515.1 Thermoflexales bacterium
GCAGCAGGTGATTGACGAGATCACCCGCAGCGGGCTGCGCGGACGCGGTGGAGCCGGCTTCCCCACCGGCCTGAAATGGGGCACCGTCGCCAAGGCCGACCCAGACGCCTACCCGACCAGCGTGCCGGTCGGCATCCAGTCGCGCAAGTTCGTGATCTGCAACGGCGATGAGGGTGATCCCGGCGCATTCATGGATCGCAGCGTGATGGAGGGCGATCCGCATCGCATCCTAGAAGGCATGGCGATCGCGGCCTACGCGGTGGGCGCTAATCACGGCTTCATCTATGTGCGCGCCGAATATCCGCTGGCCGTGAAGCGGCTGCGCACGGCTATTCGCCAAGCGCAGCGCGCCGGACTACTGGGCAACAACATCGGCGGCACAGCATTTAGCTTCAACATAGACATTCGCCTGGGTGCCGGCGCGTTCGTGTGCGGCGAGGAGACGGCGCTGATGGCCTCGATTGAAGGCGGGCGCGGCGCGCCGCGCCCGCGGCCGCCCTTCCCCGCAGAGTCCGGCCTATGGGGCTGCCCCACTCTCATCAACAACGTCGAGACGCTGGCCAACGTGCCGCCCATCATCACGAACGGCGCCGACTGGTTCGCCAGCATCGGCACCGAAAAAAGCAAGGGCACGAAGGTATTCGCGCTCACCGGCCAAGTGGCGCGCACCGGATTGATCGAGGTGCCGATGGGCATTACGCTGCGCGAGATCGTATTCGACATCGGCGGCGGCATCCCTGGCGGGCGACGGTTCAAAGCGGTGCAAACCGGCGGGCCATCCGGCGGGTGCATTCCGGCGCAGTTTCTGGATATGCCGGTGGACTACGAGTCGCTGGCCCAAGTCGGCTCGATCATGGGCAGCGGCGGCATGATCGTGATGGACGATTCGACCGATATGGTGGAAGTGGCGCGCTTCTTCATGGAATTCTGCATGGATGAGTCGTGCGGCAAGTGCATCCCGTGCCGCGCCGGCACCGTCCAGATGCACCGCATCCTGACCAAAATCCAAGAGGGCAAAGCAACTCGACGCGACATCCAAATCCTGGAAGAGCTATGCGACATGGTCAAGCACACCAGCCTGTGCGGCCTGGGCCAGAGCGCGCCCAATCCGGTCATCAGCACGCTGCGCTACTTCCGCGAAGAATATGAGAAGAAGCTGGCGGCCGGCGAGATGAACGGCAAAACGCCGCAGCCGCCGGCACAGCTTGCCGATCAAAGCGCGTAGATCAACAGGTCAAATATGCCAAGGACACTCACGATCAACGGTCAAGAAATCAGCGCGCGGAGCGACCAGACCATCCTGGAGGCGGCGCGAGACGCCAACATCCGCATCCCAACACTATGCCATCTGGACGGGCTGACGGATGTGGGCGCATGTCGCATGTGTCTGGTGGAAGTAGCCGGCTCGAGCAAGTTGCTGCCGGCTTGCACCACGCGCGTGCAGGAGGGCATGCAGGTGCAAACTGACACCGAGCGCCTGCGCGCCTATCGCCGACAAATCATCGAGCTGCTGTTCGCCGAGCGCAACCACGTCTGCGCCGTGTGCGTAGCCAACGGCCACTGCGAACTGCAAAACGCCGGCATCGCCGTCGGCATGGATCACGTGCGCTACGACTACATCTTCCCAAGACTCAGCGTGGATCTGTCGCACGAGCGCTTCGGCATGGATCACAACCGTTGCATCCTGTGCACGCGCTGCGTGCGCGCATGCGACCAACTGGAAGGCGCCCATACCATTGACGTGATGGGTCGGGGCGCCCGGTCGCTGATTATTCACGACATGAACGTGCCGTGGGGCGAGGCCACTACGTGCACAAGCTGCGGCAAGTGCGTGATGGCCTGCCCGACCGGCGCGCTGTTCAAGCAAGGCTCGACGGTCGCCGAGATGGTGCATGACGCCGAAAAGTTGGCCTTCTTGAAGGCGGCTCGCGAGCGAAAGGTGTGGAACGTGTGACTCCCCCTGCCAGCCGAGCGGTTATTCGATTGGCAGGAGAGTTTCAGATAATCAACAGCAAGATGGGCAAACTCAGATTTGCGTCGGTGTGGATGGGCGGCTGTTCCGGCTGCCACATGTCGTTCCTCGATCTAGACGAATGGCTGTTCGACCTGGCCGAGGCGGTGGACGTGGTGTATAGCCCGGTGGCCGACGTCAAGGCCTTTCCGGAGAATGTGGATGTGACGCTGGTCGAAGGCGCGATCGCCAACCAGGACCACCTCGAGCTGATCCACGTCATTCGCAAGAACAGCCGACTTGTGGTGTCGTTCGGCGATTGCGCCGTCACCGGCAACGTGACGGCCATGCGCAACCTGCTCGGCGGAGCCGACGTTGTGCTCGACCGCGCTTACAAGGACGCGCAACTGCTGCGCCCGCAAGCGCCGCATGACGATGGCATCGTGCCGCCGCTGATAGAGCGCGTCGTGCCGGTGCATGCGGTCATCCCGGTGGATTTGTACATCCCTGGCTGCCCGCCGCCGGCCAAGCGCATCCGCGCCGTGCTGCAGGCGGTGATCGAGGGCAAGTCGCCGGAGATGATCGGCCGCGAGATGTTGAAATTCGGATGAACGATTCGCCGGGCGCGGGGAGTGGGCGCCCGCCTCCTCCTCAGCCCCGCTCTTTGAGCCATGAGCCAACGCATCGTCATTGACCCGGTCACTCGCATCGAGGGCCATGCCAAAATTTCGATCTACCTGGACGACGCGGGCGAGGTGAGCGACGCGCGCTTTCACGTGGTGGAGTTTCGCGGCTTTGAGAAGTTCTGCGAAGGCCGGCCGCTGGGCGAAATGGCCGGCATCACGGCGCGCGTGTGCGGCATCTGCCCTGTCAGCCATCTGCTGGCCAGCGCCAAAACCGGCGACGACATCTTTGCCGTGACCATCCCTCCGGCTGCAGAGAAGTTGCGCCGGCTGATGAACTTAGGCCAGATCGTGCAGTCGCACGCGTTGAGCTTCTTCCACCTCAGTTCGCCCGATTTGCTGCTGGGCTACGACAGCGATCCGGCTCAGCGCAACATCTTCGGGCTGATCGCCCGTCATCCCGACCTGGCGCGCGGCGGCATCCGGCTGCGCCAGTTTGGCCAGGAGGTGATCGAGTTACTGGGCGGACGGAAGATCCATCCGGCCTGGGCCGTGCCAGGCGGCGTGCGCGAACCGCTGACACAACAAAATCGCGACTACTTGCGCAGCCGGCTGCCCGAAGCCTTCGACACCACGAAGCAAGCGCTCGATTTCTTCAAACGCTACGCCGACGCGCATTCAGAAGAGGTGGCGCATTTCGGCAACTTCCCCACCCTGTTCATGGGCTTGGTGAGCAAAGACGGCGGCCGATGGGAGCATTACGACGGTTGGCTGCGCATCACCGACAGCGACGGGAACGTGCTGGTGGATGGGTTCGACCCGCGCAACTACGCCCAAATCCTGGGCGAAGCGGTCGAGCCATGGTCTTACCTCAAATCGCCTTATTACAAACCCCTTGGCTATCCCGACGGCGCGTATCGCGTTGGGCCATTGGCGCGGCTGAACATATGCTCCGGCATCGGCACGCCACAGGCAGACGCCGAGCTGACCGAATTTCGGCAGCGCGGCAACGCATCCGGCGTGGTCACGTCGTCGTTCATGTACCACTATGCGCGCCTCGTCGAGATCCTGGCCGCATTAGAGCGCATCGCGCTGCTGCTCGACGATCCGGACATCCTCTCGACCCGTGTGCGGGCCAGCGGCGGCATCAACAAGCTGCACGGTGTAGGCGTCAGCGAAGCGCCGCGCGGCACGTTGTTCCACGACTACGAAGTGGACGAGCACGGCATGGTCCGACGCGTGAACCTGATCATCGCCACCGGCCAGAACAACATCGCCATGAATCGCGCGGTCAAGCAAATCGCGCAGCACTGGATCCACGGCGCAACCGCCGGCATTCCAGAAGGGCTGCTGAATCGGGTCGAGGCCGGCATTCGCGCATTCGACCCGTGCCTGAGCTGCTCTACCCATGCCATCGGCCAAATGCCCATGATTGTGACGTTAGTCGGCAGCGACGGCGCGGTGCTTGCCGAGGTCAAGCGTGAGTAAAGAGGTTGCCACCGACTTTCTGATCATCGGCTACGGCAACACGCTGCGCCGCGACGACGGCGCCGGCCCGCGTGTGGCCGACATCGTGGCATCCTGGCGACTGCCCAACGTGCGCGCCATTGCATCGCACCAACTTACGCCAGAGATGGCCGACGCGCTGGCCACCGCCGAAGTGGTGATCTTCGTGGACGCGCAGCACGCCGACCCGCACGCCCAACGGCCTGCCGGCGTGACCTTCACTGCGATCGGCGCAGCGGAAGATAGCGCGGAGGCTGCTGACACACACATGAGCGACCCGCGACGGCTGTTGGCGCTGACGAAGCAAATCTACGGACGCTGTCCGCAGGCCTGGTTGGTCTCGGTGCCAGGGGTGGACTTCGACTTCGGCGAGTCGCTCTCCGAACAAGCGCGTCAAGGCGTCGAAGTCGCGCTGCGCCGAATCCGGCTGCTCTTCACCAGTCAGTGAAGCAGAATCATCTCTCGCTCAGCATAACGGTCTAGAGTTAGACCCATGACCACCATCACTTCATCGGCCCAATTCACAACACTTCCCGGGCGCCAAAGCCCGCTGATCTTCGACGCCGCGTGGGACATCCGGCGCAAAGGCTTCCTGCAATTTCTACATGACGAATGGCGCCGACATGGCGACCTGTTTCAAATCCAGATCGGCCCGCGCCGGATGACCCTGGCCATCCATCCCGATCACGTGCATCACATCAGCATCGTTAGACGCGACATCTACGACAAGCGCGAAAGCTACGACATCGTGCGCGAGCTGCTGCTGGGAAACGGGGTGCTGACGGCCACCGGCGCCGCCTGGCGCAGACAGCGCCAACTGATGTCGCCCTTCTTTACGCCGCGCGGCGTAGAACAGTTTCTGCCGGTCATCATTCGCGACGCGCAGCAATTCATCGCGCGCTGGCAAGGCAAGGCCGGCTCCGTCGTCGAGATGCTCGACGAGATGATGTTCGTGACGGCCTCAATCATCCTGCGCAGCCTGTTCACCACCGAATCGGACGAGACGTTGCTGGCGCTGAAGAGCGACGTTGAAACGATGATCCAGTTCACGGCGACCCGCCAGACCAGGCCGCTGAGGCTGCCGATGTGGCTAAAAATCGGCGAGAACAGACGCTACGACCGCGCGCGCCGGCGCGTGCATGCCTACATCCAAGGCGTGATCGCACAACGTCGCGCCATGCCGGTTGAGCGCTGGCCGAACGACTTGCTGAGCAAGCTGATGCTGGCGCGCGACGAGGAGACCGGCGAAGCCATATCCGACGCATTGCTGCGCGACGAGACGATCACCCTTTTCTTCGCCGGCCACGAAACAACCGCGCGCACGCTGACCTTCGCCTGGTATGCGTTAGCCAAGCAGCCAGAGGTCGCCCGCCGACTGCGCGACGAAATTGATGGAGCGCTGGGCGATCGCGAGCCGACGGTCGAAGACCTCAAGCGCATGCCCTACACCTTGCAGGTCATCAAGGAGACGATGCGGCTGTATCCGGCGGCACCGCTCTATGCGCGCGACGCGACCCAGGACGATGTAATAGACGGCAAGCGCATCACCGCCGGCTCAACCGTCATCCTCGCCCCCTTCCTCACGCATCGCCATCCGCGGTTCTGGGACGAGCCGGAACGATTTGACCCGGAGCGCTGGACGCCGGAGCGCGAAGCGTCGCAACACCCATACGCCTATCATCCTTTCGCGGCCGGACAACGCATCTGCCTGGGCAACCACTTCTCGCTATTCGAGTCGCATGTCCTGCTGGCGATGCTGGCGCGGCAGTTTACGCCCGAATTGGCCGACCCGCGACACGAGCCGCAGCTCGACATGGCCGGCACGCTGATCTCTCGAAATGGCATGCCGATGCGCATCGCAGCACGGCGATGAGAGGACGACTGCCCCGCCAGCCCCACTCGGTCACTGAGCGGCCGGCGGCACTGCCACTTCCAGCGTCGCACACAAGCCGACGTGGTCTGATGGATACAAGGTCGGATCGCCGGATGAGGGAGTATTCAACACCACATCGCAGGATCGCACGTTGAAGTTGTCGTCCACAAAGATGTAGTCAAGCGTGCCGCGCCAAGGCTCCGGCTGGCGATAAGCGATCAGATTGCCGACCATGCTCAACCCTTTGCGCACGGCATGAAACCGATACACCAGCGGCGTCGGACAGGTGTAATCCGGCTCGCGTCCGTGCACGACCTCGTACGCCGACGAAAACGACTCCTTCATCATGCGGATCGTGCGCATCTCGGGAGTCGCGTTGAAGTCGCCGCAGACGACCATCGGATAGCTCGCGGCGGCCAACCGCAACCAGTTCAGCACCCGATGCACTTGCTGCGTGCGCTTGATGTGGTCGTAGACGTGAAACATGAAATGGCCGTTGACGATCACCACCGGCCGTTCCCCGACGCGCAAGCGCACGGCCTGCGCGACGCGCGACTGCGCAACCAGGCTGAGCGTATGGCATGCCTCAACCGGCAGGCGGCTGAGCGTGGCAACGGCTTCGCGCTCGGCCAACGCGCCGGTCTTGGGCGAGGTGTGCACGGTGTACCCGCCGAGCTGCTCCGCGAGCCACTGCGCGTTGTTGTGCGGCAGGCTCACTTCCTGCAGCGCGATCACATCGGGCTGTAGCTCGGCCAACTCACGGACGATCAACTCACGACGGTCGCGCCAGCGCGATGGTTTGTTGAGCAAGTTGAACGTGACCAGCTTAAACATCACTATCGCCTAGTTGAATCCTTGCGCCCCGCTGACCCGCGTCACTTTTGCTGCCAGATCGCGATGGAACGGCGGGGCGCGCACAATCAGCTTGCCATCCAACGCGGCGACATCCGACGCCGACAGCGGCGCGCCGGAGATCGTCTCGAACCACTGTATGCGATGCCGGCCGGCACCCAGCGCTTCCAGCTCCAACGCGACTTCATCGAGTTGGCGCGGCTCGAACCGAAAGGTGTGTTCTTCAGCTTGGCCGGTCGCGATCTGAACGCCGTATTGATATGCGCCCTCGTCTATGTTGTAGGCGCGATTGCGCAGCCAGATCAGGACGCGATCCGGCGCGCGCAACCCCAGCGCGATGGCGTCTTGCTCCGGCGCAACGACGACCGGCGTCGGCGCGTAGCGCGCCAAGTCCTCGCCGCGCAGGAAGGTCGAGAGGCCCCGGTAATGCGACCACAGGCCGGCCGGCTCCACCAGCGTATCCCACCACCAATACATGGCCGCGCCGGCAAAGCCGTTGAAGGCCGCCGCCCACAGGCCATTGTGGAACTGAATGCCCTCGCGCGTCAGCGCGTTCGGCTGCTCCAGGGTGAAGGCGGCGGCAAATTCGCCGATCATGACCGGCTTGCTTGCAATATCCTTCATGTGCCGGAAGAAGGCGCGCCCGCCGTCAACAGGTTTGAACCATCGCGCATCCTCGCCGATATATTCGTGGCGCTGTACCACGTCAATCTCCGGCATGTTCCAGATGTGAGGATCGCCCGGGACGGAGTAACTTGTGGTGACCAGGTGGCGGTAGGGATCATGCGCGCGCAGCGCCGCCGTCATTTCCTCAATCCACCGCCGGAGCAGTTCGGTCTCCACCATCTCGGTGAAATCCACCTCGTTCCACCATTCCCACGCCAGCAAGTGCGTGGAATAGGCCCAGCGGGCCGCGATATAGCGCAGCCGCTGCTTGAACAACGCGCGCGCCGCCGGATCGGCCGCAAAGTCGCGCGGCCGAGCGCACGGCCCGCCATTCGCTGCGTTGTAAGGGTTCTCATGCCACAGCGGATATACGTTCAGGCTAAACTGACTGTAGTCCAGCAGAGTGAGCTGGATATAGATGCCGCGCGCCTCGGCCATCTCGAACACCTGATCCAGGTAATAGGCGCGATCCATGCGCGCGGTGTAATCGCCCAGCGGCGTGTCGCGCCACTCCAGGCTGAACGACTGCGGCGACATCCAGATGCGCGCCGTGTTTGCGCCGTTCGCCTGCAGCGCATCGAACCAACGCCAGTAGTCGCCGACTGGGTCATCTCTCCACCACGCCAGGTTGAGGCCGATGGCGAAGAAGGGCGTACCGTCATCGAAGGCCAGGTAGCGCGGGTTGCGCCGGTCCACGCGCAGGAAGCCGTGTGAACCAGGCAACGGCGGAGAGACCTGAAAGGTCACCGGCTCACCCTCGAAGGCAAACGGCTTGCGGAGCAACGGCTGCGCGCGCCACTCGCCTTCCACGGTCGGTGAGAAGCGCGCCTGCCATCCCTGCCGTCCCTGATGGCTGTAGAAGAAGGCCGGCACTTCCACTACATCGCCTCGCGGCGAGGTAAAGCGCACATCAATCTCGATGTGATTCGGATCGAAGGGGTTATCGGCCCGAATCGAGGTGAAGAGGTCAAACTCAAGTTTGCGCCATTTTGGGATGCGGCGACCGGACACGCGCCGGATGCACAACGTAGCGCAGTCGGCGTCCGTCTCGAAGGGTTCAGGGGTGAAAGCCGGCGCCTTTGCCGGCGGCGCCGGAGGCAATGTGGCCGCACAGCCGGCCAACCACACGGCGCAGGCCAGCGCCGCAGCCTGATGATTCATGCAACTGCCATTGTAGCCAGTCTGGGCAGGGATCGCTCGCTATGGGGCGCACCTTACGCAGGTCACGGCAGCCGCCGAATTTGCTGCTGCCGAAGACGCGCGTTCAACTCATTCGCCGGTAGATGAACTCTTCGGGCGGATAAGCCGGCCCAGTGGCGACCTGCGACGCAGCCGCCGCATCCGCCATCCAGAATAACTTGCCGCGAGTCGGCGCGATAAGCTGCGCGGGCAGCGCCTGCGGCTGGTGTTCGCCGAGCAGCACGCGCCGCAGCGTCTCCGCCTTGCCCGCCCCGCTCACCAAGAAGCACACCACATCCGCAGCGTTGATCAACGGCGCGGTGAACGTGATGCGCGCCGGGATACTCGCCTGAGGCACGACCTGCGACACGACTAGCCGCGCCTGCTCCGCCAGCGCCGGCGTATGGGGGAAGAGCGAGGCCGTATGACCGTCATCACCCATGCCTAGCAGGATCAGGTCAAAGGTCGGTAGTGAAGGAGCGGCAACGGCGGCTATCGCCGACCGGATCTCGGCCTCGTATCGCTCAGCCGCACCCGCCGGGCCGAGTTCGGTCTGCGCGCGATGAACGTTCTCCGGCGGAATGGGCACATGAGCGATCAGCGCGTCGTATGCCAGCTTGTAGTTGCTGTCCGGGTGATCACGTGGCACGGCGCGTTCATCGCTCCACCACAGATGCACGCGCTGCCAATCGATCTGCCCGACATAAGGCGGGGCGGCGAGGCGCTGATACAGCGCCTTCGGCGTGCTGCCGCCGCTCAGGGCGAGGTGGAAGGCGCCGCGCCGTTCAATCGCTTTGCGCCCCCAGAAGACCACCGCCTTAGCCGCCAGCTCAGTCATCGCCTCTGGCGTCGGCTCGACCTGCAGATAGTAAGTGCCATCGTCGTTCATGACGATGACGAAGGGCGCGCCGGACATCACATCACGTGCCACTTGCGCCCATCGGCGGCGAGGAAGTCATCGGCCTCCTTCGGCCCCCACGATCCCGAGCGATACAGCTCGATGAACGAGCCGCCGCCTGCCTCCCAGCGCTCGATCACCGGCGTGATGAGCGCCCACGACGCCTCAACCTCGTCGCTGCGGGTGAACAAGGTCGAATCGCCCAGCATCGCATCCAGGATCAAGCGTTCGTAAGCCTCCGGCGCCGCGGTCTTGAATGTGCTGCCGTAGTTGAAGTCCATCACCACCGTCTGGATGTTGTCGCCGCTGCCGGGCACCTTCGCACCAAAGCGGAGCGAGATGCCCTCGTGCGGCTGGATGTTTATGACCAGCAGGTTAGGCTCAATCGCGCGGGCAATGGTCTCTTTGAACAGCAGCAGCGGCGGCATCTTGAACTGGATAACGATCTCGGTCAGGCGTTTGGCCATGCGCTTGCCGCTGCGGATGTAGAAGGGGACGCCGGCCCAGCGCCAGTTATCTACGAACAGCTTCATCGCCAGATAGGTCTCGGTCGTGGAATCAGGCGCCACACCCTCTTCTTGTGTGTAGCCAGGCACGACCTGGCCGTCTATCTTGCCGGGGCCGTACTGGCCGCGCACCGTGCCATCACCGCGCGATGTATCCACGCGCAGCGCCTTGAGCACTTTCACCTTTTCGTTGCGCACGGCGTCGGCGCTGAACTCCGCCGGCGGCTCCATCGCCGTCAATGCGAGAAGTTGCAGCAGATGGTTCTGCACAATGTCGCGGATGACGCCGGCTTTTTCGTAATACGAGCCGCGATTGCCGATGCCGATGCTTTCGGCTACCGTGATCTGCACGTTATCCACGTAGCGCCGATCCCAGATCGGCTCAAAGATGCCGTTGGCGAAGCGGAAGACGAAGATGTTCTGAACCGTCTCCTTGCCCAGGTAGTGGTCAATGCGATAGACCTGCTCCTCGCGAAAGAAGCGATGCACGTGCTCGTTTAACTCGCGCGCCGATTTCAGGTCGTGGCCGAACGGCTTCTCGATGATGATGCGCGACCAGTGGCGATCGCTACCGGCGGCGCCGGTGCACAGCACAGCGCCGACGTTTTCGATAATGGTGGGATACACCTCCGGCGGCGTCGCGACGTAGAACAGACGGTTCGCGCCGCTGCCGTGCGCTTGCTCAATCGCCTCCAGCCGCTTGCACAGCACCTCGTAATCGGCCGCCGCGCCGTAGTCGCCCTGCTGATAGTGCAGGCTGCGGGCGAATTTCTCCCAGATCGCCTCGTCAATCGGCTTCGAGCGGGCGAACTCCTCACACGCCGCGCGCATCTCTTTGCGGAACGATTCGTTGGTCTTCGCCTTGCGCGCAAAGCCGATCATGGCGAATTCATCGGGCAGCAACCCATCGCACATCAGGCTGTAGAGCGCCGGGATGAGCTTGCGCTGCGTCAAGTCGCCCGACGCACCAAAGATAACCATGATGCACGGTTCAGGTCTCTTGGAAAGATTCATAGCGAGCAGTTGGAGGTCAGGGGCCTAGGAGATTCCGGCAGCCGGCGTCGAGAGCGACGAGGCGCAAGCGCGCAACCGGCCGCCGGATCAGCGCCCTCAAGACCCCCTGTTCATGTCGTCTTAATCGCGTGGCCGCCGAAGCCCTTGCGCATCACGGCGGTGACCTTTGCGGCGAAAGATTCTTCCTGGCGAGAGGCGAAACGCTGGAATAGCGAGAGCGCGATCACCGGCGCCGGCACGTCCTCGTCAATGGCCGCCTGAACCGTCCAGCGGCCCTCGCCGGAATCTTCCACATACCCTCGCACCCGCTCCAGCTTGGGATCGTCCCTGAGCGCCTCGGCCAGCAGATCGAGCAGCCAGGATCGCACGACGCTGCCTTTGCGCCACACTTCGGCGACCTGGTCCAACTTGAGGTTGAACTCGCTCTTCTCCATGATCTCAAAGCCTTCGGCGAAGGCTTGCATCATGCCGTATTCAACGCCGTTGTGAACCATCTTGACGAAGTGTCCGGCGCCGGCTGCGCCGCAGTGCAGATAGTGCGTGCCGTCGGGCGCGAGCGACTTGAAGGCCGGCTCCAGTTGCTTGAACACCGCCTCGTCGCCTCCGATCATCAAGCAGTAGCCGTTCTGCAACCCCCAAATGCCGCCGCTGGTGCCCTGATCCATGAAGTGCACACCTTTGGCTTTGCACTCGACGTAATGCCGCTTGGAGTCTCGCCAGTTGGAGTTGCCGCCGTCCACAATCGTATCGCCGGGTTCCAGCAGGCCAAGCAACCGTTGAATCATCGCGTCGGTCGTCGGGCCGGCCGGGATCATGATCCAGATCGCGCGCGGCGGCGTGAGCGCAGCCACCAGCTCCTCAACCGTATAGACCCCGCGCAGGCCCTCGGCTTTCAACTCGTCCACCGGTTTGGGACTGCGATTGCACACAATGACGTCGTGCCCATCACGATGCCATCGCCGCGCCATATTCGCGCCCATGCGCCCCAATCCGAACAATCCAATTTGCATGATGTCTTTGTCTCCCTTTGATAAATCGTCTATGTGAAATTGATGTTATGCGAGGCGCTTTGCCGAGCTGACCTCGCGCTTCTCTGCTGAAGATCGTCCTGCGGCAGTGCGCGACTCGTCGGGTTTCCCCTTCGTGGTTCGCATCGAGCGGGCGCGTGGTGTTGCTGCCTTGGACGGCTTAGTTGACGCGCCCGACCGGCGCGCGCCGCCGCTGACCACCTTGATCACTTTACCCAGCGCCGCTTCCAAATCGGCGCCCAAATGCAGCCGCAAGATGCGCCGCTGGTGCGCTTTGAGCGATTCAAAGTCGCCGAGCGCCTGCGCGCGGATCAGCGTGCCGAACGAGAACGGCTCTCCCGCAATCAGCACATCCTCCCGTGGATCGTAGGTCAGTTGCAACGCCACGACGTTGTTCGCGCCGCCTTTATGCAACTGCCCGGTGCTATGCAAGAAGCGCGGCCCATAGCCCACGGTGACCGGCACGCCGGTCTTCTCGCGGATCAGGTGGCGCAGCTGTGTGAGCTGTTGGGCCACCGAGTCGGAATACGGCAAGTAGGCCTGGATGGCGATGTAGTCGCCAGGCTTGGCTTGGCGCAGGAATTTGTTGAGCTGGCCGTTGGCCGAGCGGCTGGTCAGCTCGTTGCTGAATGCGCCGCTCTGCTCGAACTCGTCGAGCAGGCGCTTGGTGTTGACTTTGCTCTCGGTGACGTTCGGCTCATCGAAGGGGTTCACGCCGATCACCGCGCCGGCGATCGCCGTGGCGAATTCCCAGCGGAAGAACTCTGCGCCCAGATCATAGGCGTCGCCCAGCGTCAGGGTGAGCACCGGCAAGCCAGCCTTGATGAGGTTGGCGACGAAGCGCTCGTAGGTCTCATCGCCGGCCAGCCGCATATACACGAAGAAGCGATCGGGGCTAAGCGCAGCAACGCCGGATTTGTCGCGCGCCGCATCGCGCAGCGCCACCGGCGCGCCATCCGCGCTCAGGTCACCTTCTACCGGCACGATGCCGCGCTCCTGCTTGCCCAGGCTTTCGGCAATCAATTGCTCGACCCAGTAACCAAACGCTTCGATCTCCGGCGAGAGGATGAAAGTGACCTTGTCGCGTCCGTTCAAGGCTAACCCGCCCATGAGGGCGCCGAGATACAGGCCGGGATTAGTCGCGCTGTCCGGCTTGCACCAATGCGCCATCCGCGCCGCGCGCTCGAGCAGCTTAGCGATGTCCAGCCCTTGCAAAGCCGCCGGCACCAACCCGAAGTAAGACAGCGCCGAATAACGCCCGCCGATGTCCGCCGGATTGATGAACACCTTGCCGAACCCCTCCTCGACAGCCAGGCGCTGCAGCAACGTGCCTTCGTCGGTGATGGCGACGAAGTGCCGGCCGGCCGTTTCGCCGGCCACCTCGTCCACCTTTGCGCGGA
This sequence comes from Thermoflexales bacterium, assembly GCA_046299515.1. GTDB lineage: Bacteria > Chloroflexota > Anaerolineae > J036 > Brachytrichaceae > JAAFGM01. Next base: position 13,497 of record JBKBID010000011.1, read on the forward strand.
AGTACTTGTAGAAAGCATTCACTTCCAATGTGCCGCCCGACTTGCTAGCCACGATGAACAGAGTCCTCTTGAAATCGAGCCGGCGCTCCAGGCTCAGCACCGTCGTGGGGTCGGTAGTATCCAGCACGTGCATCCGCAGGCCGGTCACGCCTTCGGCAGGGGTAAAGGTCACGCGCATGACATCGGGCGCCAGCGAGCTGCCGCCCATGCCCAACACCACCGCATCGGTCATGCCCATGCTCCGCACGTGCTCGCGGAAGGCGTGCAGCTCATCCACGCGCAGCTTCATCGTCTCGATCACCGAGAGCCAACCCAGGCGGTTGCTGATGACCTTGATGTGCTCCGGGGCCGTCGTCCACAACGACGCTTCGCGCTGCCACATGCGCGAGGCCGCCTTCATCTTCACCAGTTCCTCGACGTAGCCCAGCGCCGACGACACGCCGGACGCTTCGCCGCGCGCCGCGACCGCCGCGCGTTTATCCTCGATGCCCTTGAGCAACGACTCGAAGGCGTCGGCGAACAGTTTGACGCCATCGTCCTGTAGCTTTTGCCACACGTGCTGCATCGAAATGCCGGCCGCCTCGAGCTCCTCGAGCGTGCGCCGGGCATCATCCATCCCTTCGCGCAAGGTCGGCGCGACTACACCGTGGTCGCGGAAGGCCTTCAGCGTCGCCGGCGGCAGCGTGTTCACCGTGTGCTCGCCGATGAGCGCCTCGACGTAGTAAGTGTCTTTGTAGGCCGGGTTCTTCGTGCTGGTGCTGGCCCACAGCACACGCTGCACGCGCGCCCCCTGGTCGGCCAGCGCTTTGAACTCCGGCTCGGAGAAGATGCGCTCGAAGATCTCGTAGGCCAGCTTGGCGTTAGCAATGGCCGCCTTGCCCTTCAAGGCTTGTAACCGTTCGCGCTGCGCCGTATCGTGCTCAGGCAGCGCGGCGATCTTTTCATCGAGCAGCCTGTCCACCAGCGTGTCCACCCGGCTGACGAAGAAGGAGGCGACCGAGGCCACGTTGAGCGACTGGCCCTTCATCGCGCGCTCTTTCAAGCCGGCCAAGTAGGCGCGCGCGACGGCCTCGTAGCCGTCGAGCGAGAAGATCAGCGTCACATTGATGTTGATGCCGTCGGCGATCAGCGTCTGGATGGCCGGGATGCCCGCCGGCGTGGCCGGCACCTTGACCATCAGGTTCTTGCGACCTACCAGCTTGAATAGCCGCCGCGCCTCGCTGACCGTGCCTTCATAGTCGTGCGCCAGCAGCGGCGAGACCTCCAGGCTGACATAGCCATCTAGGCCGTCGGTTTGCTCGTAGATCGGTTCGAGCAAGTCAGCCGCCGACTGAATATCGGCGATGGCGAGCGATTCGTAGATCGCGTTGGCGTCGGCGCCGCGCTGGGCTAGGGCGATGATGTCCGCGTCATAGTCGGCGCTGCCGGTGATGGCCTTCTCGAAGATGGCCGGATTCGAGGTCAGGCCGAGGACGCCATAGTCGTCAATGAGCGACTGCATTTCGCCAGAGGCGATGATGCCGCGCTGAATATTGTCGTACCAGAAACTCTGGCCATACGTTCGCACATCGAAGTTGGGATTTCCGTTCTGGCGGGTCATAGCTTATCAGAGAAGATATGGGCGCGCTTCGCGCAGCGCGCCGTTGCTTGAACGTCAAGCGCAGGACTCGCGCTCCATTTGCTCAACTTTCTTCAGGCGGGCAACATAGCGCTCGATGCCGCTGAAGCGCGCACCTAAAAAGGCGCGCAGCACTTCCGCCGCCAACTCGACGCCGATGATGCGCGCGCCGAGCACAATCACGTTCATGTCATCGTGTTCCACGCCCTGGTGCGCGGAGTAGGTGTCGTGGCACACGCAGGCGCGAATCCCGCGCATCTTGTTCGCGGCAATGCACACGCCGACGCCGCTGCCGCAGATGAGCACCCCGCGTTCGGCCAGGCCGCGCTGGAGCGCCTCGCCCACGGCGCGCGCAAAGTCGGGATAATCGGATCGTTCCGCGTTAAACGCCCCAAAGTCCAGCACCTCGTGGCCGTCTTGCTTGAGGATTTCGACAAGCGAGGTTTTGAGCGGGAAGCCGGCGTGGTCGGCTGCTATTGCAACTCGCATCCACTTCATTATATGCGGCGAACCGATCTTTATCCAGTTTCGCCCCGGCGCCTTTTTGCGCCGCCTACGCGGCCTGCACGCACCGCGCGACTTTCATTTCGCGGAGCGCATACTATAATGGCCGCGAGTTTTACCAGTTTACTTTCCGCAAATCGCCGATGGGCTACAGCATGAGCGCCTACCGCGGCGCGCGCCGTGCGCGTGTCACGGCAGAGCCGGCGCATGCAGGTCCCAGACCTGCGGATTGCGGTGCAATTTCAGGAGTCAAAGTGGAGGAAACCGTGTCAGAGATCGTCGTTGAATCTCTCTGTAGCCTGTTGCCGAAACGCATTCAGAAGCTGGGAGAGATCGCCTATAACCTTTGGTGGACCTGGCATCCCGAAGCGCAACGCATCTTCCAGCGCATCGATCCGGTGTTGTGGGAGGATGTGTATCACAATCCGGTCAAATTCCTGCGTCGCGTGCCGCGCAAGACGCTTGCAGACGCGATCAAGGATCGGCGCCTGCTGGACGCTTACGACCGCACCGTGGCCGAGTTCACCACCTACATGAGCGGCCGTGAAAACGGCAGCGGCGAGCCATGGTTTCAAAGCCATGCTCACACATGGCCAACGCACCAAGGCGCGGTGGCTTACTTTTCGTTCGAGTTCGGCCTGACCGAGGCGCTGCCGATGTACGCCGGCGGCCTCGGCGTCCTGGCCGCCGACCACCTCAAGGAAGCCAGCGACCTGGGCGTGCCGATGGTCGGGGTGGGCTTCCTCTACCTGCAGGGCTACTTCCGACAGCGGATCACCGAGGACGGCTGGCAAGAAGCCGACTATGAGCATCTTGACTTTGAGCAGTTGCCGATCATCCAGGTGCACGACGATGCCGGCGACCCGCTGGTGCTGTGCGTGGAATTGCCCGGACGCTGCGTGTACTTCAACCTATGGAAGGCTCAGGTGGGCCGGGTGCCGCTCTACCTCATAGACACTGACCTGCCGGAGAACACACCTCAAGATCGCGTGCTCACCCAGCGCCTGTATAGCCCCGATCCCGACACGCGCATCAACCAGGAGATGGTGCTGGGCATCGGCGGCGTGCGCGCGCTGCGCGCGTTGAAGATCAACCCAGCCGTCTGGCACATGAACGAGGGGCACGCCGCGTTCAGCACGCTCGAACGCGTCCGCGAGCTGGTCAAACAGGGCATGAGCTTCGATCAGGCCAGGGAGATAGTGCGCCAGAGCACCGTGTTCACCACTCACACACCCGTGCCCGCCGGCAACGATCGCTTCCCGAAGTGGCAGATAGACCAACACCTGAACGGCCTGTGGAACGAGCTGGGACTCACCCGCGAGGAGTTCCTGGCGCTGGCGGAGGACGAAGGGGCTTTCGGGATGACGCCGCTGGCGCTGCGCATGTCGGCCAAGGCCAACGGCGTGAGTGAGCTGCACGGCGAGGTCTCGCGCGCGATGTGGCAATGGATGTATCCCGACCGCGTCGCGCCGATCGCGCACATCACCAACGGCGTGCACACAGCTACCTGGCTGGCGCGACGGATGCGCCGGCTGCTCGACGAATACCTCGGCGCCGGCTGGTACGCCCGCCTGGACGACCCGGCCACCTGGCAGTTCGTCTACGAGATCCCCGACGACGAGCTATGGGCGGTGCGCAAGCACCTCAAGCGCAAGCTGGCCCAGTTCATGCGCGAGCGCGCCCGCGCCAAGTGGGTCACACACAGCCAGCACCCGGTGCAGACCATCGCCAGCGGCGTGATGATTGACCCCAACGCGCTGACCATCGGCTTCGCGCGCCGGTTCGCCACCTACAAGCGCGCCTCGCTCATCCTGCGCGACATCCCGCGCTTGCTGCGCATCATCAACAATCCGGCGCGGCCTGTGCAGATCATCTACGCCGGCAAAGCGCACCCCAACGACGAACCCGGCAAGCGCCTCATCCAGGAACTGTATCGGGTGATCAAGAACGCCGACACTGCCGGGCGCATGGTGTTCATCGAGGACTACGACATCAACGTGGCGCGCCATCTGGTGCAGGGCGTGGACGTGTGGATGAACACGCCGCGCCGGCCCTACGAGGCCAGCGGCACAAGCGGCATGAAGGCCGCGCTCAACGGCGCGATCAACTTCAGCGTGCTCGACGGCTGGTGGCGCGAAGCCTACGACGGCACAAACGGCTGGGCCATCGGCGAAGACCGCGCCTATGACAGCCTGGAAGAACAAGATCGAATAGACTGCGAGTCGCTGTTCAATACCCTGGAGCACGAAATCGTCCCGCTCTACTACGACACGGACGACGATGGCATTCCGCATCGCTGGCTGCAGCGCGCGAAAGCATCCATCGCCTCGGTCGCGCCGCGCTTCAGCACCCGCCGCATGTTGAAGCAGTATGTCGAGGAGATGTACGCGCCGCTGGTCAACCGCTCGGCTGAGACTTCAAACGGACATCTGATAGGCGAACCGTTGCGGGTATGAACGTGTAGGCCCTCCAGGGAGCTATCGGGCTGCAAAATGCGCATCTAACAGCGCGATGACGGCGTGCGGCTCATCCCAATGAGCCAGCGCGCCGGCGTTCGGCAGCGATTGAATGCGCCAGTTCGGCTTGTTGCAAAACTCGCCCACCAGCTCATAGCCGGCAAAAGGGTCCTGGCCGAAGATCGCCAAACACGGCTGCGGCAACCCGCGATACACCTCCAGGATGGTCGAGGTGAAGAGCTGGAAGGCGATGAAGTAATACGGCGCATTTTCGGCAAGCGGCTGGTGGCTGGTGGCATAGGCGTAATCCACCAGCGAGCGATTGAGCCGGGTGCGGCGGCTGGATTGCAGGAAGAAACGCAGGCCTGGGCGCGAGGTGAGCAAATCGTAGATCGGACGGCGCCAGACCGGCGCGCGCAGCGCGCTGAGGAGCAGATCGCTGGCGCGCAGCGACTTGCTGCGGTAGCTGAAGCCGGTTGGGGAGAGGAAGGCCAACGAGCGAAACAACGACGGGCGCGCCTGCGCCGCCAGGGCGAGAAACTCGCTCCCCAGGGACAACGCCACCGCGTCTACGCTCGCGCCGTCCAATTCTTGCTCGATTAGGTCGAGGATGGCATCGCGAAACAGCGCCGGCCTATAGGCGCGGTCACTCCGATCCGAGAAGCCGTAGCCCGGAAAGTCCAGGGCAATCACCCGCCGCGATTGCGCATAATGGTCATAAAGCGGCTTCATCTCGAACGATGAAGCTGCCGCATTGATCGAGTGAAGCAAAACCAGCGGCGGCGCGCCTTTGCGGAGCGGCCCGGCGACATAGTATGCCAACTGTCCTGCGCGTCGCCCGCGGAAGCGAACCAACTCGCCATCGAGCGCTGCCGTCAGCGGCACGTTGTGATTAACATAGTTGCGCGACCAGGCGATCAACGCCAGGCCCAGCCCCAGGCAGGCGCCTGCGGTAGCAGCCAGCACAACGGGCAGCAGGGCCGGTTGACCAGGCGATGTGCGATCTGGCGTAGGTGTGACGTTTTGTATAGGCATCTGCGGCATAGGGCAATCTCCTTTTGTATTTCGATGAGGTCGCAGTTGTCCTCCTCGCGGACAGGCCACGTATCCACACATCAGCGTGGCGGATAAGCATCGGCGCAGACCGCCGTCGCCCGTCGCACTGTCGCGCATCCGATGATAGCGCAAGCGCAGCAGAGGATGTTAGCTGCCGGTTTTGCCCTAAACGCGCAGCAAACAACGCGCCCCAAGCGTCGGCGACGATCAGGCAGCCCGCATCAGGCAACGGCGCACCTAAATGACGCGCACCCTGTCGCGGAGGAACGCCGCACGGCGATCTATTTCGTCTTTGTCTTGCGCCGCGCGGAGGATGAAGAGAGGGCCGTAATCCTGTATGGCGAGCGAAGCCGCTACCGCGCCGGCGACCGCAGCGCGCACGGCATCGCCATGCACGATGAAATCGGCCATGAAACCGCCGCAGAACGCATCTCCGGCGCCGGTCACGTCCACCACGCGCACCGGCAACGCCGGCACGTGCCAAAATCGCCCACTGCTGCGCTCGTGCACCAGCGCGCCATCCGCGCCGAGTTTGAGCGCCACCACGCGCGGCCCGCGATCGGCAAACCACTCGGCGCATTGCCGAGCACCCACCCTCGCTAGTTTGTCATAAAGCAAGCTCTCCGCTTCCTGGATGCTGGGCAGAAAGATGTCCACCTGCGCCAGCATCTCTTCCACATACGGCGTCAGACTCGGCTGCATCGCGCGCTCACCCGGGTCGGCGCTGGCGACGCTCACGCCATGGCGTCGCGCCGCCTCGGGCAGGTACCGCTGCGTGCGAATGCTGCTTGGGGCGATGTGCAGGCCAACTTCCGGTTTGCTGCCTTCGCCGTACGGTGGTCTGGGAGGATCGGGAGTTGGCGATGGAGAAGCGGCAGCCGGATGAAGCGCCGATAGGTACAGCTCAAAGTCTTCGGGAGTAAAAGCGAGCGGCTCGTAGCAATGCGGATCGTCCTGTCCGGGCGTGGAATGCACGTAGTCGCGCAGCGCAGCCGGCAACGCTAAGCCCCAGCGAGCAAAGTGCTTGGCCGGTTCGGTATCCACGCGCGTGTTCTCGTCGAGGTAGGCGTAGAACGTGCGATGCTCCTGTGAGCCAGGCACCCGACGAATGCCGCGCACATCAAAGCCACAGTCGCGCAGGTCATCCAGCCAACCGGCAGGGTAATTCTCGCCAACGCGGGCGAGGATGGCGACGCGCTCCAGCCACACCCGCGCGCCGGCGGCGGCGTAGAGCGCATTGCCGCCCATCTCCATCAGCCGCGCTTCGCCGCGGGCCGTGATAATGTAATCGGTGCGCAGCCCTCCGCAACACAACAACGCGGGCGCCCGGTTCACTTCGCCAAAGCGACCAGTTCGCGCACCTTCTCGACATCCCACTCAACCGGCACGCCATCGCGGGGTGGCAAGCCGCGGCGAATGAACGCGGCATGCACGATGAAGTGGTCGGCCCGGTTGACGAAAAACTTCATCGCCTGCGGCGAAGCGCCGCCGCCCAGGATGAGCGGCACGGGCAGTTTGAGAGGTTTCACCTCGTCGAACATGCGAATGGATTGTTCGGGCGTCCGGCCGGTCAGAATGAGGCCGTCAGCGCGACCAAACTCGACGGCTTGACGGCACATGTCCGGCAGCGGAATGGGCGCCAGAGGCTCACCCAGCCGGTCGTATACATCGGCCAGGATCTTAATGTGCTGCGCGTTGAGGTGATGGCGCGTCTTGATGGCTTCGTGGGCCACGCCCTGCACGATCCCCTCGGCCTTCAGCATCGCGCCGACGTAGACTTTGATGCGCACGAACTGCGCGCCGATGGCATGCGCAATCTCGATGGATTCTTTGCCGCTGTTCTGCATCAGACATACGCCTAACGCCACATCGGGGAAGGCGCGACGGAGTTCCTGTCCGACCGTCGTCATGTGCGACACGGTGTGTTCGGCCACATACGGCCCAACCGGCGTGTCATTCACGTCCTGGAAATAGAACGCGCGCACTCCGCCTTCGTAGGCAATCTGCGCGTGGATCAGCGCGTGGTCAATGATCTTCTGCAAGGGCTGAAAGTCGGGGCGAAAGGATTCCCGGGACGGCAACAGATGGATCGCAGCGATGATGCGAGGGAGCTTTGCGGCGTCGGTTGTCATAGGCTTGTGCAACTACCGGTAGCAGCTTGGGTATGGGCTGAATTGTAACGGAAGATGAGCACCCGGCACACATGACTGCCTCTGCGCAATTCAACGTCACCACCTCTACGGCAAATAGAGCAGCGGATTCTGCGGCACGCCGCCGTAGCGAATCTCGAAGTGCAGGTGTGGGCCGGTTGAATTGCCGGTGCTACCCATCGCGCCGATGATCTGCCCGCGCGAGACGGCCTGGCCGGGATCTACATACCACTGGCTCAAGTGCGCGTAGAGCGTGGAGAAGCCGTTGCCGTGGTCTATCTGCACCATGTAACCATAGCCGACGTTGCTCCAGCCGGCATAGGTCACATAGCCGCCGTCGGACGCATAGATCGGTATGCCGATGGCGTTGGCGATGTCAATGGCGCGGTGATAGTAGCGGAAGCCCTGGGAGATGTAGCCGCGCGCCGGCCAAGCGAACGCTCCGCCGGCAATGAAGCGCGGGGCGGGTCCGGCATAGCCGGCGCCGCTGGCCGGTGCGCGCCTGGCGTCAACCTGGACGACGCGCGGGACAAACGGCTTGATTCCGCCGGGCACGACGATCCGCATGCCGGGCAGTAGGTTCGCGCCGTTTGACAAATTGTTCAACGGCGAATTCAGGATGTCGTCCACTTTGGCCTTGAATCGCTCGGCAATGCCCGAGAGGGTGTCGTTGGCCTCGACCGTGTACAAAATGCCGTCCACCGGCAAGATGTTGAGCACCTGGCCAACCCGCAACACGTCGGGGTTGTCCTCGATCTCCCGATTCGACCACACGATCGTGGTGGGCAGCAGGCCAAAGCGCTGAGCGATAGTCTCAACGTTGTCACCCGGCTTGACGGTATAGGTGATGATGCCGGCCCGCGATTCGGTCGGCTTGGCGACGGCAAATACAAAGTCGCGCACGATGAGCGACGAATCCTGATTCGCCGCGCCGGCGGCCGAGAATGGGCTGAGCAATGCGCCGGGCGCAGCGAGAACGCCGCCTCCGGTGAGGATGGTGGGCGAACGGGCGCCGCTTTGAGTCGCGCCGGTTGGCGTAGGTATGGCGATCGTCGCTGCGCTGCTTCTGCCGGCAGCCCTGGCGCCCAGGCCGGCCAGGATCGCGGCTAGGGCCAACACACAGACGATCGCGCTATGCGCCGTGAAACGCCCGATGACAACGAGAACGCGCCAACGCGCATCCTCCGAACGCAGCAGCGCCTGCGAGGCCGACACCGTCTTAGTCGCACGCGCGCGCGCCAGCTCCACTATGCGCTGCGCGCGCCCGGCAAGCCATCGGCGCTCAGCCAATTCATGATTTCGTTGCGAGTCCATGATGCACGAATTCCCCTCGAAGCGCCGGCGCCGACGACTCGGCGAACGCGCCGCTCAGAAGGTGACGCCAAAGGCCGCTATTTTAGCTTCATGGCAACAGAGACCATGGGTTGACTGCGCGGCCGCTGTAACGAATCTCGTAATGCAAATGCGGGCCGGTCGAGCGTCCGACCGATCCGATCGCCGCAATGACCGCGCCGCGTTGCACCTGTTGGCCGCATTGCACGTAGAGCTGGCTGGCGTGAGCGTAGAGGGTTTGATACCCATTGCCGTGATCGAGCACGACATACTGACCATAGCCCACCGGCCGGCCGGCCGCATTCAACGAGTATCCGGCATAGATCACCGTGCCGGCGTCCGAAGCGTAGATCGGCTCACCCAGGCGGCCCGCGATGTCCAGGCCAGGATGCACATTGCTGAAGTTGTAGCCCGACAGATAGCGCCGGTTGGCCGGCCACACAAATGACCCCGTCCCCAACGGCGGGATGGCGACTTCGCCGCATACGCCCACGCGATAGACGCGCACGCCGGCCACCGTGCGCCTCACCTCGACCGGCTTCGGCACTTGCCAGATCACCGTCTCGCGCTCGCCGCCCGGCACGTAGATGGTCTGGCCGATGCGCAGCGGCTGGTTGATGTCGCGCAGACCGTTGATCGGTTCGCTCACGATGCGCTCCGGCGGCACGCGAAAGCGACGCGCTAAACCGTCAATCGTGTCGCCCTCCTCCACGTCCACGATCAAGCCATTCTCCGGCGGGATGATGAGCCGCTGACCGATGCTGAGCAAATCGGGGTTGTCTTTCAGAGTCTTGTAGTTTGACCACAGAATGGTCTCCGGCGTCAGGCCGAACTTGAGCGCGATGCCGAAGAGGGTATCGCCCGCCACCACCGAATAGGTGTTGAGTTGGCGCGGCCGTTGGCTCGCCGACCCGGCCGACGCGCCCAAATCGCTGCCGGGCGGCACGAAGTCGCGCCGGATTAGGTCGGGATTGGCCTCCGGCAATCCGCCGATGACAACCGGTTCTGCGGTCGCGCGAATGCTCCGGTTGATCGCCTGCACGCCGGGCAAGGAGAAGGGTGAACGGGAACCCACCTGTTCCGAATCGGCGGGGACGCTCAGCCGCGCCCCGGCCAACAGACCTGCTCCCGCCAGGATGGCGAGGACGAAGAAGTGAGCCAGATAACGCGATAAGCCAAGGGCAGAATGCCGGGACCTACGGGGTTGTAACGTCGGCAGTGGATGACGAGCCTGGGACGGCAGTTCATAACGACTGCGCCGTTTCATTCGTCGGCATTATAGCGATGGGCGCGTAAATAACGACCTGAGCAGCGCCGTTCGCGGGCGGCGGGAACATGGGCCGCCGATTGCGTGAGCTAACCGACTCGATCAGGGGTAAAGATAAGGTTGCGCAGGCTGCTGCGTGGGCTCCACGCGCTCGGCGACGATGACCGGAATGCGCTCGCCGGCAAATTCGCCCATCGCGAATTTGCCGACCACGCGCACCCAACTATCGGTTTCCAGCGTCTCGGCGTCTGTGGTTCGCACCAACAATCCCAGCGCCGTCGCATCGGCCACGCAACAACTAACGGCGAAGCGCGAAACCCAAAATTCATCTTGGCTGGCGCGCGGATCCTTGTAGACGAAGCCGATCACGTCCGCTTCTTTGCCCTCAAAGGCGCTCAGATCGGCGGCGCGCGAGAATTCGCGCAGCCAGTCGAGGATGTTCTTCGGGCCGGTTGCGGCGCGCTGCGCCTGCGTAATGCTCCCGGCGCGGTCGGGCGCGGTCAAACCAATGCCTCGGCTTTGGATCGCGCTCGCGCCGAGCGGCCGCGCCGGCGTGAAGAAGCCGAGCAGGGCCGGCAAGGCGAGCAGGCCCAACGCCAGCCACGACGCGCGATGGGCGTTCGGCCGGCGCGGGTGGCGCGCCTGAAGCGGAATCACCTCGAATTCGGTCAGCTCGCCCAGCGGCCGACCGAAGCGGCGATGCTGGCCGGCCTTGTAGACCATCGTCATCGCCAGCGCCATGTAGATGAGGACGGCCACCAGCGACAACCACGCAAAGCGTTGGTTAATGTAGAAGGCGAGCGTGCCATCGCTGATCTTGGCGTAGAACATCAGGCCGGACGCCGCCAGCACAACCGCCCTGAGGAGATACTCGACCCTCGAATTCATCGTTGCTCTGCGCTATGGGCGGTGATGAACGCGGCAATCGTCTCGAACATCTCCGGCGCATCAGGTTCCAGCGGCAGCGCGTGCCCGCTCTTTTCGCACCACACCACGCGCTTATCCTTCGAGCTGACGCGCGACGCGATGACCTCGGCGCTGTCCGGCGCGATGACGTGGTCGCGGCGCCCCTGAAAGAAGAGCGACGGCGTGGTTACGCGCGGCAATTCGCGCATCACCAGCCGGTTGAGTTCGAGCAACTCATGAATCGCGCTGACGGGAATGCGCACACTCTGGACGATCTGCTTTTGCACGCGCGGGTCATCGAGGTTCAGTTCATCGCTGTTCAGCCCCAAACGCTGCTGGATGCTGGCCCGGAAGTTTGGATCGTTGAAATTCGCGCCCTTCAGCGGGTAGTAATACGGCACGAAGTAGCGCGCGAAGCGGACGAGCCGGGCGCGCGAGTCGTTCACCGTCGTCGGCGCGGCCATGACGATGATGCCGCGCAGGGGCGAAGGCTTGCCGTTGCAGGCCGCGCGGTAGCACTCGCTGGCCGCAAGGTGCAACGTGATCAGCCCTCCCATCGAGAGGCCGGCGATGAAGACATGCGAGCAACGATCCGCGAGCGCGTTCAACGCATCGCGCGCGCAGGCCACCCAGCTACGCCAAGTCGCGCCTTTAAGTTCGTGCGGCATGCCGCCATGCTTCGGCAACAGCGGCCCTTCGACCGTAAAGCCCAGCCTGGCCAGGTGCTCGCCCAACGGGCGCATCTCCGCCGGCGAGCCGGTGAATCCATGCAGGCACAAGACGCCAACATCGCGATGCTGACCGCCCGCCAATGAGAAGGCGCGTTGCGCCTGGCGTATTTCGTCGGGAATTTTCAGATCCATATCACACCCATCCCTGCCCATCGAAGGGGGAAATATACATCCCGCGATGGACAGGAAATCGGGGGTAGGCGCATTTCTCTACAGGGGCAAGACATGGGGGTAGGTGCAGGCAATGTCTGCGCCTACCCTCGTATGTTACGCCTGCCCCTCACCAGAAATGCACCCATCGGGGGACTGTCGGCTACAATCGCGCTGCTTGTCCCTCTCGTCTATGCGCCGCCGTTGGCTGGACGGCCTGTTGCCGCTCATCCTAATCGTCGCCGTTGGGGCGGCGCTGCGCTTCTATCGCATCGGCGCGCTGCCGCCTGGCCTGTATCGCGACGAGGGCTACTACGGCCTAGACGCGCTGCGCGTGCTGGGGGGCGACTTCTCGATCTACTTCGCCGCAAACAACGGCCGCGAAGGCTTGTTCATGTATGTGCTGGCCGCCGGCATCGCGTTCTTTGGGCGCACGCCCGAAGCGCTGCGCGCTGCCTCGGCGCTTGTGGGGACGCTGACCATCATTGCGCTCTACTTCGCCGCGCGCAACATGTTCTCGCCGCGCATCGGCGCGCTGAGCGCGGCGATCCTCGCCATTACCTTCTGGCATCTGGCCATCAGCCGAGTGGCCTTCCGCGCCATCACCCTGCCGCTCACGTTGTGCGCGATGACGGCGTTCATCTTCGCCGGCCTGCGCGCGAACGCCTCGCGCCCGCGCATCCTGTATGCGACGCTGGCCGGCGCGACCTTCGGGCTGACCTTCTACACTTACACCTCAGCGCAGCTCGTCCCGCCGCTGGTCGCGCTGTACGGCCTCGGCGTATGGGGGGGCCTTAGGCGCGAGTTGGTCACGCGCCATGATCAAGCCGCCAGACAAGGCCGACGCGCAGCGGCAATCGCCTTCATCGTCGCCGGATTAGGCGTAGCCGCGCCGTTGCTGTTCTGGCTCACCCGCCACAGTGACCTGTATTTCGGCCGCGCCGGCCAGGTTTCCATCCTCAATCCCGACATCAACGGAGGCGATCTCGTCGGCGCGCTGATCGCCAACATCGGCAAAACAGCCGGGATGTTCACCTTCCAAGGCGATCGCATCTGGCGACACAACCTCTCGCTGCGGCCGGTGTTCGATGGCTGGCTGGCGCCGGCCTTCGCGCTCGGGCTGGCCGTGTGCGGCCGGCGCTGGCTGCAAAGCCGGCCATCGCGCTCCGGCGCGGAGATTTCGGACTTGGCAACCGGCGTCGCGCCGCGATTCGTCCTGCTGTGGCTGACGGTGATGCTCATCCCGACTGTCCTGGCCGAAGACGCGCCGCACTTCCTGCGCGCCATCGGCGCCCTGCCGGCGGCATGCATCATCGCTGCAATCGGGATGGAAGCCGCGCTGGCATGGCTGTCGCGGCGCGGCATGCTGGCCGGACTCACCGCATTCTTAAGGCGCTCGATCAGCCCGCCGGCGTTCATCGCAACCTTGCTGCTCGCCGTGAGCGCCATTGACACGGCGAACGACTACTTCAACGACTACGTCCACCGCGACCTCACGCGCTATTGGCTGGAGGATCACAACGTGCAGCTCGCGCGGCTCATCAACGCCCATGCTACGGGCGACCGCTTCACCCTGCCGCCTGCGAACATCTGGCTCGAAGACCGCCTAGCCAACGACAATCCATCGCTGGAATTCCTCGCCGGAGGCCGCTGGAGAACTGTGTCGAGCACCGGCAGCGGCGAATGGCTTGCCGAACGCAATCCACAGTTGCCGGTGTTGCTCATCGTGGATCCAAACCACGACTGGAGCACTTTACGGACGACTCTGCCAACGGCGGCGACGCTCAGCGTAATCGAAGGGCCGCCGGCGCAGGGCGACCGGGATCCGGCGCCGCGCCGCGCGTTCGTCGGCGTGCGCGCCGCCCCCACGCCGACCGGCCAGGGTCAGGCGAGCGAGGCGACGGCGCGTTTTGAGGAAGGTATAAAGTTGGAGTCGGCAGCCATTCAAGGCGGGGCACAACCGGCCAACGTGTATACGGTCACGTTGACCTGGAGCGCCTCAGCCCCCATCAGCGAAGACTACGCGATCTTCGTGCACTGGCTGCGCGATGGACAGCCGCAGCCGCTGACGCAGGCCGATAGCAGCCCGGCGCACGGCTATTTGCCTATGCCGGTCTGGCGCATCGGCGATCGCATTGTGGACGAGCACGCGCTCAGCGTGCCCGGCGGCGCGCAGACGGGCGACGCAGTCAGCATCGGCATCTACCGCCGCGCAGACAATCGCCGGCTCGCCGTGCTCGACGCGCAAGGCAAACCGACAGCGGATTCGGTTATCATTTCAGCTTTGCGATAAACACACATGAGCATCCGAAACGCTGCGGCGCGCGCATCCGTCGCGCTGGCGATCTTCTTCCTCAGCGTCGCGTCTGCCCATGGCCAAACCGGCCAACCCATCCTCGTCGAGGGATTTGAGGCAGCCTTTCAAAGCGACCCGAGCTGCAAGCAGGGCGTATGCAACGTGCCGGTAGGCTGGGGCGTATGGTTCATCCCGCGCACCGAGAACGATCCGCCCGGCGTCAACTTCCAACCGCAGGCCGATCGTGCGACGACGCGCGCGCGGAGCGGCACGGCTGCGCAGCGCCTGTGGGCCGACAACGCCACCTTCACCGGCGGCATCTATCGCATCGTGAATGACGTGCAGGTAGGCGCGCGGCTGCGCTTCACCATCTGGGGACAGGTATGGTCCACCAACGATGAAAGCCCGATCTCGGCGCGCCCATCGCGCGAGATTCGCGTGAAGGTGGGCGTGGACCCGCTGGGCGGCGACAACGGCCGGCCTAGTCCGCTCAACGGCCAGGTGATCTGGTCGCCTGAGCAAGAAGCCAAGGACGAATTCACCCCGTTCACCATCGAAGTCGAGGCGCGGTCTCCCACTGTCATCCTCTACACCTACACGACGATGCGCGACAACGTGCGGCACAACGAGGTGTTCTGGGACGATGCGGCGCTCGAATACATCGCCCCGCCGCCAACGGCGACGCCCGATCTGCCCTCCGCAACGGCCACGCCTACTGCCGCGCCCGAAGTTGCTGCAACACCTGCGGCTACAGCGCAGCCTGCTGCGCCGGTGGCTATCCCGCCCGTCACCTACACCGTCAAAGCCGGCGATACGCTGCTCGGCATTGCGCTCGAACAAAACGTGCCGCTGGCCGAATTGCAGAAGAACAACCCCGGCGTCAGACCCGAGGCGCTGCAGATCGGCCAAGTGCTGATTATCAAGCCGGGGACAACGGCGGAAGCAGCGGCCGGCTCGACGGCGCCGCCGCCCGAGACGGCTGCCGGCCAAGCGTCTGGCGAGGCTAACGCGTCGTCGCCGGCGGCCTTGGCGACCCCAACGGTGGGTCAGGCATGCGTCCAGGCGTTCTTCGACGACGATGGAGACGGCAAGCGCGACGAACTGGAAGACCTGGTGCCCAACATTCAGTTCGTCCTCACCACCGGCGGCAACGTCATCGGCACCTACACCACCAACGGCGCGGACGAGCCATACTGCTTCGAGAACTTGCCCAATCAGGCCTATACGGTCGCCGGCACGCCGCTGGACATCTATGTGCCAACCACGCCGCTGAACGATACGCTGCGAGTAAACGGCGCGCGATCCTATTTCTCGCTCGGCCTGCGCCGCATTAGCGACGGCTTCGAGGACATCAGCCCTACCCCGACGCCGCGGCCGCCGCCGATCGCCGTGAACAGCAACCTCACCGTAGGCTTGCTTTCGCTGGGCGGCGGGGCGCTTCTATTGATCGGCGCAGTAGGCTTCATCGCCTCAACCATCCTAAGGCGGCGCCGACTATGAACGATCGCGGATGCAACGCTTTCCTCCGCTCGCCGCGCTGGCGCTGACCTGCGCCCTGGCGTCGGCCAATCTGTGGCTCGGCCCAGGCATCATCAACACCCGCGCCGGCGGCGATAGCCCCTTCCTGCTCATCCGCACCTACGAGCTGGCAGAGAACCTGCGCGCCGGAGTATTCCCGGCGCGCTGGATGAGCCACGCCGCCTTCGGCCTGGGTTATCCCTTCTTCAATTTCTATGCCGCCTTGCCCTACTATCTCGCCGCCGGATTGAACGTCCTCGGCATGGACTTGCTCTCGGCGATCAAACTGACGCAGACCCTGGGCATGTTCGCCGCCGCCGGCGCGATCGCGCTGCTCGCCGGTGACCTGCAACGCGGGAGCAGGCGGCAAAAGTCGGGGAGCTTTCAGACGCAAGGCGCAGCACACAGCGCGCGCAATGCGCAAAGCGCCCCCATCGCCCCCTGGGGCGCAGTATTGGTCGGCGCCGCATACGCCTTGGCCCCCTTCCACCTGGTCAACATTTACGTCCGCGGCGATTCGCTTTCTGAGTTCTGGGCGTTCGTTTGGTATCCACTGATCCTATGGAGCGCCGGCCGGTTGATCCATCACGCCTGTCACGGCGCCATCGGCGATGCGGCGCTGCCGGCTTTCATCGGCCTATCGCTGGCGTCGGCTGCGCTCGCGGTCACGCACAACGTGTCGGCGTTGATCTTCGCGCCCTTCGCCGTGCTCTATGCGCTGGCAATGGCGACGCACTACGCGCGGGGGACGCCTGACGCCGCTGGCGCATTCCTGCGCAGCGCAGCGTGGTTGACCGGCGCCGCCGCGCTCGCGCTGGCGATGAGCGCATGGTTCTGGCTGCCGGCGCTCGGAGAAGCAGCCGGCGCGCAACTGGGCGACCAAACGACCGGCTACTTCAACTTTGCCAACCACTTCCGCGCCGAGAACCTGGTTCAGCCATCGCTCGCCTTCGACTACTCCGTAGGGGAAGACCTGAACGCATTCGCGATGGGCGCGGCGCAGGCTATCCTGATCGCCGTCGGCGGCGTAGCCTGGTGGTGGCACAACCGACGCGCCGGTCATTCTCACTTCGCGCTTGCGCTCATCGGCGCACTCTTCGCCCTCGCCACGTTCATGATTACGCCGTTCTCAGCCTTCGTCTGGGAGCGCGCCCCGCTGCTGCCGCTGGCGCAATTTCCCTGGCGTTTCCTATCGGTGCAGGCCGCCTTCGGAGCATTGCTCATCGGCGGATTTGGTTTGCCGGCGATCGGGCGTCGGCCCGCTTTCGCCGCATCGGTGGTGGCAATCGCCGCCCTTGCCTGGGCATCCCTTGCGCGCTTGCCCGGCGCGCGCCTGAACGTGCGCGCCGAGGACGTGACGCCCGACACGATTCAGCTCTACGAGTGGTACACCGGCAACATCGGCACGACCATCCGCCATGAGTATCTGCCGGCGACGGCGCGCCCCACCCCGCGCACCGGCCCAGGCATATTGGGCCTGCCGCGCGCAGCGCTGATCGCTCAGGACAACGCCGCGCCGGATGCCGTGTCCTCAACGCTGCTGTTTGCTTCGCCGACGCAGCAAGTCTGGCAGATCACCGCGCAACGCGCGCTGACGATTGCCCTGCCGATGCTGCACCGTCCCGGCTGGCGCGCTTGGCTGGATGGCGCGCCGGTGAACGCCTGGCCATACTCGGGTTCGGGCTGGCTGGCCCTAGCCGTGCCGACCGGCGCCCATCGCGTCGAACTGCGCTGGGAAGGCACGATGCTGACGCGCGTCGGCGAATGGGTCTCGCTGGGCGCAGCGATCACCCTCGTCGTTCTGCTCGGCGCGACCCTCGCGCGCGCTTCGCCCGCCGCCCGGCGCGCGGCGACGCTCACGGGGCTGGCGCTCATCGGCAGCCTGATCGCGACTGCGACGATTGCACAATCGGCCTCTGCGCCGACCGAGCCGCCCCCGATGCAGACGCTTGACTTTGACCACCGCCCGTTTCCCCACCGCGACCCGGTGCGATTCGTCGGCGGAGGCGAAACCTATGAATTGATTGCCGCCTCCATCGAGCCGCGGACGCTGCGCGCCGGCGATCCCTTCACCCTCACGCTGCGTTGGCGCGACGACCGCGCGCCGGCGCAGATCACGGTCACGCAGGAGTTGCCGATGGGCGGCGAATTCGCCCGACTCTTCCGGCACGCGCGTTCACAGACGCCCGGCGACCCGCGCATCAGCCGACACATCGTCCTAACCGACGCGCTGCCTGGCCCGCTTTTGCTCAAGCTCTCGGCCGCCGACTCTGCCCACGCGCCGCTGACGCCGCTGGCTGCGGAAGGGACGCCGCTGCAAGCGATGATCGCCGGCAAACCGGCGCCGGCGATCACACTACTAGGACCGCGCATTGCGCGCGCGGCGCGTCTCGGTTCTGCGCCCTCGCGGCTCGGCGTGAGCTTCGACAACGGCATCGCACTGCGCGATGTGGATTGGTTCTTCGCCTCGGCGCAAGAGGTATGCTTCAGGCCGGTGTGGCAGCGGGGGCGGTCGAACGTCAACCGCGCCGACGCGCTACAGGTCTCGCTGCGCGCCTTCGGCAGCGACGGTCGCTTGCTCGCCCAAGCCGACAATCAGCCGCAGGCCGGCCTTGCGCCGACGTGGTCGTGGCCCGATGATGCGCTCATCTACGACGGCCAGTGCGTGGCCGCCAACGATATATTGCAACCCAACGAGCCATATACCCTACAGATCGTGTGGTATCGCCTGGCCGATTTGCAACCGACCGGCGAAGCCACGTTGCGCGGCGTCGGCGGCCTCCGCCTGGAAGATCTGAACGTACCGCACCCCTGACGGCGAATGATCCGGTTGCTGCTTGTCTGGTGTGTCCTGCTGGCCGCGTGCGCGCCGCCGCCGGTGGTGAAGATCGCGCTGGTCGCGCCGTTCGAGGGTCGCCTGCGCCAGGTGGGCTACGAGGCCTTTCCGGCCATGCGGCTGGCCATCCGCGAGCGGATCGCGGCGGGCGGCATTACCCGTGTGCGCGTCACGTTCGTCGCTTACAACGACGACGGCGACCCGGCTACTGCGGCGCGCGTCGCCCGCAACGCGGCCCGCGACCCGGAAGTGCTGGCGGTGATCGGCCACCTGGTCCTCTCGACGACGCTGGCCGCGCTGCCGATCTACCTCCAGGCCGGCTTGCCCGTGCTTGCGCCGTCTGTGCCGGCGGACGCGCTGCCGCGCGACCCGCTGATCTTTCGGATGGGGCCGGCTGCGCCGGGGCGCAATCCCCCGACATGCAACGCGCCGTGTTCGGCGCTTGACCCATCATGGGCGGCGGTGGGCTGGCCTTTCGGCATGTGTGTTGCCGACGCGCCGCCGGTCGCCGAGCTGCCCAACGCGCAGCAAGCGCTTGCGGCGTTCACCGATCTATCGCTGGGGCCGCCGCCGGGGCCGCGCTCCATCGTCGCCTACGACGCGACGAACGCGCTGCTCGACGCCATCGCACTGGACGCGCAGGCGCATGGCCGACCAACGCGCGCCGGCGTAGCCGATGCGCTGCGGCGCATCCGCCGCGACGGCCTGCTCGGCCAAATCGCCTTCGATCGCGACAACGCCTGGGCCGACGCGCCGACGTGGGCGTATGAGCAGTAACCCACATAGCGCTAAGCGGGTCTGTAAAATTGCCGACCGCGTGGCGCCGACGGCGCTTTTATCATGATGCGGAAAGGACATGACAACGCAGGTAATACTGCCCAAGCTGGGCAACTCGGTTGAAAGCTCTATCATCGTTGCGTGGCTTAAACAACCCGGCGACCGCGTCGAAGCCGGCGAACCGATCTGCACCGTCGAGACGGACAAGAGCACGCTGGAGGTGCCGAGCACGGCCGGCGGCGTGCTGCTGCAACATTTGGTGAACGTGGGCGACGATGTGCCGGTGCAAACGCCGATCGCGCTCATCGGCGAGGCGGCGACGCCCCCGCCGGAAGCGCGCACCGATGAACCGCCGGCAACTCCGGCCATCTCCCCCCGCGCGCTGAAGCTGGCGCAGGCGCATGGCATAGACCCATCGGAAGTCGTCGGCAGCGGCCCCGGCGGGCGCATCATCGAGCGCGACGTGCGCGCGCGGATTGAGGCGCAACGTGAGAGCAAGCGCATGACGCCGGTGGCGCGCGCGATGGTCGAGCGCGGCGGCTATGTCGCGCCTGAGCAAGGCAGCGGCCCCGGCGGGCGCATCACCAAGCAGGACCTGATCCCCATTGGCGATACGGCCTCGCCGCGTGAACCCGATACGCCCCCCGGCGAATACGAAGTCATCCCCCTATCCGGCGTGCGCCGCGCAATCGCCGAGCGGATGCGCGCCTCGTTGCAATCCACCGCCCAATTGACGCTGCACGCCAGCGCCGACGCGCGGGCGCTCCTGGCCTATCGCCAGAAACTGAAGGCCAGCGATGAATCGTTTGGCTTGCGCAACGTCACCATCAACGACCTGGTGATGTTCGCCGTGGCGCGCGCGCTGCTGCGATTCCCGGCGCTCAACGCCACGTTTGAAGGCGGCGAACTGCGCCAGCACGCCCGCGTGCACCTCGGCTTCGCCGTGGACACACCGCGCGGACTGCTGGCGCCGGTGATCCGCAACGCGCACGCGCTGAGCCTGAGACAACTGGCCGAAGCCGCAAAGGCGCTCGCCGCCGACGCTGCCGCCGGCAAGCTGCCCCCCGACGCCCTCGCCGGCAGCACATTCACGGTCACCAACCTCGGCAGCCTGGGCGTGGAGAGCTTCACGCCCATCCTGAACCCGCCGCAGGTCGCCATCCTCGGCGTGGGCAGCATCAACCTGAAGCCGATCCTGCCCGAAGGCGCGCGCGATGTCGTTTTTGCGCCTCACCTCGGCCTGTCATTGACGGTAGACCACCAATTCGTGGACGGCGCGCCGGCGGCCAGGTTCCTGCAAGCGCTTGCCCACAACATAGAACAAATCGAACTGTTGCTTGCAACCTAGATATGCCCAAGTCCATCTTGATTGATCCGGCGGAGGCGCGCGCGCCGGGTATGCTGACCGCGCCGCCGATTCCGCTCAACGCCTACGTCTCCGACCCGGCCGCCGAAGCAGCGCAGTACGGCTCGGCCAACCTGGTGCGCATGTATCGCGACATGGTCATCATCCGCGAGTTCGAGACCATGCTGGACAAGATCAAAAAAGAAGGGAGCTACGCCGGCATACGCTACGACCATCGCGGGCCGGCGCACCTGTCCATCGGCCAAGAAGCAGCCGCCGTCGGCCAGTGCTATCACCTCACCCCCGACGATTTCATCTTCGGCTCGCACCGCAGCCATGGCGAGATCATCGCCAAGTGCCTGAGCGCCATCGCCAAGATGAGCCAAGCGGACGCGCAGCGCGCGATGGAAGGCTACCTGGACGGCGCGATCCTGCGCGTCGTCGAACGAATCGCCGGCGCCGATTTCGTCGAGCTGGCGATCACCTTCGTGCTATACGGCACGCTGGCCGAAATCTTCGGACGGGCGACCGGCTTCAACCGAGGGATGGGCGGCAGCATGCACGCGTTCTTCCCGCCCTTCGGCGTGATGCCGAACAACGCCATCGTCGGCGGCTCGGCCGATATTGCGCTCGGCGCAGCGCTCTACAAGCGCGTGAATCGCAAGCCGGGCATCGTCATCGCCAACATCGGCGACGCCAGCATGGGCTGCGGGCCGGTGTGGGAAGCGATGAACTTCGCCGCGATGGATCAGTTCCATATGCTGTGGGACAAAGCGATCGGCGGCCATCCGCCCATCCTGTTTAGCTTCATGAACAACTTCTACGGCATGGGCGGCCAGCCGAAGGGCGAGACGATGGGCTTCGACGTGCTGGCGCGGGTCGGGCTGGGCGTGAACCCGCAGGCCATGCACGCCGAGCGCGTGGACGGCTACAACCCGCTGGCCGTCGCCGACGCTATCGCGCGCAAACGCAGCGTGCTCGAAGCCGGCCAAGGCCCGGTGCTGCTCGATGTAGTGACCTATCGCTACTCCGGACACTCCCCGTCCGATGCGTCCTCATACCGCGACGCCGAGGAGATCAAACTCTGGCAGCAGCACGATGCGCTGCTCGGCTTCCGCCGCTATCTGCTGACCAACGGCCATGCCGACGAGAGCGCGCTCGATTCAATCGTCGAAGCGGCGCAACAGCGCACGCGGCGCGTGCTAGAAGCCGCCGCCTCGCTCGACCTTTCGCCGCGCCTGACGGTTCGCGGCGACGAGATCGGCGCGCTGATGTTCTCCAACGCGCCCCGCGCTGCGCAAAACGCCGCCGACCGCCCCGAGGTGCTCCTGCCCCGCGAGCAAAGCCGGCTCAGGCAACTGGCCGAGAAGCATCGCTTCGCCTTCGATCCCGACGGCAAGCCTTACCCCAAGCTGAAGACGCTGACCTACGCCGAAGCGCTCACCGAGGCCATGCTGCACCACTTCTACGAGGACCCAACGTTGATCGCCTTCGGCGAGGAGAACCGCGACTGGGGCGGCGCGTTCGGCGTGTATCGCGGGCTGACCGAGGCGCTGCCCTACCATCGCCTGTTCAACACGCCAATTAGCGAGGC
This sequence comes from Thermoflexales bacterium, assembly GCA_046299515.1. Classification (GTDB taxonomy): domain Bacteria; phylum Chloroflexota; class Anaerolineae; order J036; family Brachytrichaceae; genus JAAFGM01. The sequence continues at coordinate 36,033 of JBKBID010000011.1, forward strand.
GGCGATTGTGGGCGCCGGCGTGGGCTATGCGCTGTGCGGCGGGCGCGCCGTAGTCGAGCTGATGTACGCCGACTTCATGGGCCGCGCCGGCGACGAGATCTTCAACCAAATGGCCAAGTGGCAGGCCATGAGCGGCGGCGTGTTGCAGATGCCCCTGGTGCTGCGCGTGTCCGTAGGCAACAAATACGGCGCGCAACACTCCCAGGACTGGAGCGCGCTGGTGGCCCATATTCCAGGGCTGCAGGTGTTCTTCCCGGCCACGCCCTACGATGCAAAAGGGATGCTGAACCTGGCGCTGCGCGGCAGCAACCCGGTCGTGTTCTTCGAGTCGCAGCGCTTGTATCCCGAGCCGGAAAAGCTGACGCCCGGCGGCGTGCCGGTCGAGTACTACGAAGTGCCGCTGGGCCAGCCGGCCGTGCGCCGCACGGGTGATGACGTCACCATCATCACCGTCGGCGCAACGCTCTACGTCGCGCTTGAGGCGGCGCGCGAACTGGAACGCTACGGCATCAGCGCCGAAGTGATTGACCTGCGCTTCCTCAACCCGCTCGACTACGCGCCGCTCGTCGCTTCGGTGCGCAAGACCGGCCGGGCCATCGTCGCCTCGGACGCCTGCGAACGCGGCTCGTTCGCCCACACGGTTGCCTCGAACCTATCGCAGCTTGCCTTCGACGCGCTCGATGGCCCAATTGCCGTCTTAGGCGCGCGCAACTGGATTGTGCCGCCGGCAGAAATGGAGGACATCTTCTTCCCACAGCCGGCCTGGATCATAGATGCGCTTCACGAACGCATCTTGCCCATCCCCGGCTACACGCCCAAAACTGCCCAATCAAGCGACGAAATCATGCGTCGCAACCGCTTAGGGGTGTAAAGCGGTATACTAATTTTGTGAGCGGGCCTACTCGCCGCTAGTAGCTCACCAGGATCAATTTGACGGGTTGATATGGCGACAAGACATGCGCTGGATGCCCGCTTGCGCGGGCATGACGGTGCAGCAATGTCGTGCCTCACCAGCGTGGGAATAACGGGGAGACTTGTCATTCCCGCGAAGGCGGGAATCCAGTTCTCCCCCGCAAACAGCGAGGTGAAACTTGTCACTTTTCAATTGACGGACTGCTAGTCTTGCATTCGCGATGAATGTATTTGAAGTGGATTCTCGGCTGGCGTTCACCAGCGGTGTGATCGCTGCCGTCGTCGTTGTGTTCGGCGCGATGGCGTGCGCCATCGCAGCCGTGCTGATACCCCTATCCGGATTCACCTTCCTGTTCGCTCTAAGCGCGATAGCACTGTTGGCGCTTGCGATCTGGCTGGGCTACCAGACTTATCAGTTGACCCAGGTCAACTACACGCTCGATCGCAACGCTTTCATAATCCGCTGGGGGGCGCTGCGCGAGATCGTGCCGATGAGTGACGTGCAGCGGGTGATCCTGGCCGAAGAAATAACCGACAATCTGCGCCTGACGCGCCTGCCGCTGCCGGGGTGGTGGTTTGGCGTCGGCAGACATCCAGCGCTGGGCAAGATCCGCTTCTACGCGACGGAACCACCTGATCAGCAGCTCATCGTCATAACGCCGGAATGTAGCTATGCCGTCGCGCCTTATGACGCAGAAGCCTTCCTGGAAGCGTTCCGAATCCGGCTAGAGATGCGCCCCACGCAGAATGTGACGCACACTAGATTGTTGCCCGGCTTCGCAAACTGGCGCATCTGGCGCGACAGAACCGCGCTCGTCTTGTTATTTCTGGCAATTGGGCTAAACTTGGCTCTGTTCGGCATGAGTGCGACGCGCTTTCCGGCAGCGCCGGCGCAGATTGCGCTGCATTTCGACGCCGGCGGTTCGGCAGATCGGATAGGTGAAAAGTCACAACTGTTCGTGCCGCCGGTCTTGGGGCTGTTCACGCTTGTCATCAGCCTGCTCTTTGGGATGGTGTTGTATCGGAAGGGTGAGAAATTAGCTGCGTTTATGCTGTGGGGCGGCAGCGCCGCAACGCAGCTCCTGTTCTTCGTCGCGGCGCTTACCCTGGGATTCAGCTTGCCATCATGATACTCGTCACCGGATCAACGGGCTGCATTGGTCGAGCCGTCGTCGAGCGATTAGTCTCTTCGGGGCATCAGGTCAAGTGCTTGTTTCATTGGGGCAACGAACATCCGTGCCCGCGTCGCGTCGTCATCACCGGCGGCGACGTGCGCAACGAAGACTCGATCTACGAGGCGATCACCGACGGCGGCGCGTGCGACACCGTTGTGCATCTGGCGTACTTGCGCCGCGAGACTCCGGAGGACAAGTTCGAGGATGTCAACATCGCCGGCACCCACAACGTGATCGCAGCGATGAAACGGGCGAACATCAAGCGCCTAATCGTCGTCGGCTGCCTGGGCGCCGAGTCTCGCTCGCCCTATCCGTTGCAGCGCAGCCTGGGCAAAGCGGAGGAGATCGTGCGTGCGAGCGGGCTGAACTTCACCGTGCTCAAGTCGGCGGTGGTGTATGGCGAGGGTGACTGGCTCACATCTTGGTTGGCCGGCGTGGCAAGCGACTTCCCCTTCGTCATGCCGCTGCCGCACGGCGGCGCGACGAAGATGCAGCCGATCTGGGTGGGCGACGTCGCCGCTTGTGTCGAGCGCTGCCTCAACACGCGCTCTACCTTCCGCCAGGTGGTGCCGATCGGCGGGCCGCAAGCCCTCACGCTGGCCGACATCGCGCAGCTCACCATGAAGGCAACGCAACGCCCGCGTCGCATCGTGCGCGTGCCAAGCGCGTTCACCCGCCAGTTAGCCGCCTTCCTCGCGCGCTGCCGCAACGCGCTGAACGATATAGAGATGGACGCGCTATCGTATAACCGCACCACCGAGATCGGCGGCGTGCATCGCGTGTTCGGCTTCGCGCCGGCCAAGATGCCGACCAAACTCGACTATCTCGATCCGCATCGCCCTCCCCCGCCCCTGCCGGTGCGCTTCAGATACCGCAGCTAGTCGCAGGTAAACCGCAAAGCGCCGGCCGTGCGCGACTCGACCAACAAGGCAGCGCTGCGCACCTGCGCTGAGGCAATGTGGGCATAGTCGCGGGCTACTTCGCAGCAACCGAATACGCGCGGCCGGAGGCCAACGGATAGGCGCGCAGCACTTCGTCGGCCACGCGCATCGCGCCCATCGTCACGCCGGCCGTGCTCTGGCCGGGGAAGATCGAGTCGCCCACCAGCCAGGCGTTCCGCAGTCCGGTCCACGGCCCGCGCGCGGCGAACAAGCTGGTGAACGGGAAGCCGCCTACCCCGCCGCGATGCCGACGGGTGTAGAACTTGAACGTGACCGGCGTGCCGGGCAGTTGTAAACGGATGCGCCGGCGCAGCCCAGGCGCGGCGCGCTCCGCGAGATCAAGCATGCGCTCTGTGTACTCAGCGACGCGCTCATCATAGGCAGCCTTTGCGCCGGGCGTCTCACGCAAGCGCCACCATTCGGCGACGCGGGTATGTGTGCTGATCGTCAGCGCGCGATGGCCGGCCGGCGCGCGCCGCAGGTCGCCCCGCTCCGAAAACGACATGAAGATCGAGTTGCCTTCCCCCAGCGGCCGTTCGTATGAGCCGATCACTTGATAGTGCGATGCGGATTGGGCATCTGCATTCGCCTCGTCTTCGATGCCGAGGTAGAGGGTAAAGGCGCCCCATTGCTCGGCGCGCATGCGCGCCTCGCGCTGCAACGGCAGCGGCGCTGCATCCCCCAGCAAGCGCGCCAAATCCCACGGCGTGAGGTTGGCGATGCACACGTCGCACTCAAAGCGCGCGCCCTTGTTTGTGTGGGCGGCGACGACGCGGCCATCGCGAACTTCTAGGCGCGTGACCTCTTGCCGAAACAACACCTGCCCGCCGAAGCGACGGATCGCCTCGACAAGCTGATCGCTGATGCCGCCGATGCCGCCTTCGGGATGCGTCACGCCTTTGCGCGGCAAATCGGAGGCCGCCGCGCCGAACAGCGCGCTGGCATGGTCGCTCGTGGTCTGTGCGCTGATGAGCAACTGGGCGTCGAGGAAAGTCAGCGCCGCGCGGTCGGTGAGGCCGGCGCGTCGCGCCCAGCCGCCCATCGTCTCGAACAGATGCGGCAAGGTGATCAACGTCTGTGGTCGCAGCGCGCCGGCGGTGCGCAGCAAGTCGCCCAGGTTCGACGGCGGCCAGGCCGGTTTGCGCGAAGCGAAGTCCCACACGGCATCGCTCACGCGCTCGGCCGCGCGGAAGAAGCGCGCAATGCGCTCGCGTTCGGGCCGATCGGCGAAAGCGCGCGCGACCTCGGCGTGCCACTGTTCACGGTCGCCGAACTGCGTCACGCTGCGGTCGGGCAGCAGCACATGCCAGGCCGGATTGACCGGCCGCACGCGCCACTCGATGCCGAGCAGCCTGCCGACGACATCATGCGGACCGCCGGGGTGAAAGCCGCCGGCCAACGTCGCGCCGGCGTCAAAACGATACTTCTGATGATAGAACGTGCCGGCGCAGCCGCCGGGGTAAACGTGCGCTTCGAGCACCGTCACCTCATGTCCGGCTTTTGCCAGCAGCGCAGCCGCCGTCGCGCCGCCCACACCTGCGCCGATCACCACGACCTTCGCCATCCCTCACCTCATCTGTGACACGTCCACCGGCGTCAGCCAACGCCTTCGCCACCGATGGCCCATTTACCCTATCGCGCCCAGGTGTGTGATTGCTGAGAAAGCGGTCAGACCATCAGCGCAAACGGCCGTTCGATCAATTGCTTGATGCGCTGCAGGAAGCGAGCCGCCGGCGCGCCGTCCACCACACGATGGTCAAAGGACAGGCTAAGCGTCATCATCGGCCGGGCGATGATGGCATCGTCGGTCGCGATGGCTTTCTTGGCGATCCGCCCTACACCCAGGATGGCCGCCTGGGGCAAGTTGATAATCGGCGTGAAGCCATCCACCTCGAACATGCCCAGGTTGGTAATGGTGAACGTGCCATCGCGCAGCTCGTCGGGCGAAACCTGGCCCTCCAGCGTCCGCGCGACCAGTTGGTTCAGCTCATGGTGAATTTGCGTCAACGGCTTCGCGCCGGCATCGCGCAGCACAGGCACGAGCAAGCCGCGCGGCGTGTCCACGGCAAGGCCGATGTGGATGCCGGAATGCCGCGCGACGCCCGGCTGCCCAGGATTATCGGGCAGCGAATCCACCCAGCTCGCGTTCATGTACGGATGCTCCCGCAAGGCGCGGGCGCAAATAGCGACGAGCAAGGTGTTGTAGCTGATCTTCTCGCCCAACTCGGCGCCGATCTGCTCGCGGGCGACGACAAAGTGCGCGGCGTCGGCCTCGGTGAACAAGGTAACGTGCGGCGCGATCTGCGCGTTAGCCGCCAGGCGCTGCGCCGTGATGCGTCGGGCCGGTGACAGCGGCTGGTAATCGGCAGGGGATGATTGGAGCAGCGCTGCCGGTGATCCAACCGCTTCCCCTCGCTCTACACCCGCAGCCCACTGTCCTCGCGCCGCGCGCTCGACGTCCTCGCGGGTGATGCGACCCTCGGGGCCGCTGCCGGCCACGCGGGAGAGGTCCACGCCTAACTCGGCGGCCATGCGCTGCGCGACCGGCGTGGCGCGCGGCGTTTTGGGCTGTCGGCTCTGGGCAAACGACAGGACATCGCGCTCGCGAACCGCGCCGTCCGGGCCACTGCCGGCTACCTGCGCCAGGTCAACGCCCAGCTCGCCGGCGCGCAACCGCGCGCGCGGCGAAACCGGCCGGCGCGGCCATTTGGACGACGACGAGGACTCCCCGGCACGCCTCACTGCCAACGCCTCGCCTGCTGATTGAGCGTCCGGAGTCGAGGTCAGAGAATCGGCAACGGCGCGCTGCGCTTCTATCTGCGCGACCGGCGTCAGACACGGCGCGGTTTGGCCTTCCGGCACGAGGATTCTGACCAGCACCCCCGACTCCGGCGCTTCGTAGTCGAGCGCGGATTTCTCGGTCTCGAACGTAAACAGCCGCTCGCCTTTGCGCACGAAGTCGCCTTCGCGCTTGTGCCATTGCGCGATGACGCCCTCGGTCATCGTCAGGCCGACCTTCGGCATTACGATATCCATAGGCTACAGGAATCAAATCTGGTCGGGGAAGTCACGCCGACGCGCCTCGCCGCACAAAGGCATCAAGCGCTGGGAAGGCGAGTCGCCCGTTTAATCCTCGTCGAAGCCCACGACGCTGTTGTCGCCGACGTTGAAGCGGCGAGGGCGACCGTGCAGCACGGCGTCACGGCCGATCAGGGAATTGGCCAGCACGTGATCCACGACCTCTGCGCCGGCCTCGACGATGCTCTCGCGCACCACGCTGCTTTCGATGTGGCATCCTTCGCCAATGGTCACGTGTGGCCCGATCACGCTGTTGACGATCTTTGCAGTGGGATGGATGTTGACCGGCGGCACAATGACGCACGCGCCGTTGCGCCATGCCCCGCTGTTGTCGTGGCCGTGCTGAAGCAGATAGCGGTTAGTCTCCAGCACGGTCTGCGATGTGCCGCAATCCAGCCAGACGCTCACCTCCTGCGCGCGCAGCTTTGCCCCGCCCTCGATCATGATGTTGAAGGCGTCGGCAAGGAAGTACTCGTTCTTGGTCTTGATGCCGCGCCGCATGAGTTCCTCACAGGCCGCCATCAAGCGCTCGGCATCCCTCACGTAGTACATGCCGATCACCGCCAGCCGGTTCTCCATCGTAGCCGGCTTCTCGACGAAGCGTGTGATGTAGCCATCCGCGCCGACCTGCACCACGCCGAAGCGTCGCGGGTCTTCAACCTCCTTGACGTAGATCACGCCATCGCACTTTTCATCGGCCAGCCTAGACAGGTCAGCGTCGGCCAACGTGTCCACGAAAACAATCAGCGTCGGCCCGCTCACCCTGTCGCGCGCAAGCAAGATGGCCGGCGCCTGTCCGTTCAGCTCCTCCTGCTCCACATACTCACCGCGCAGCGACGGATACACCGTCTTCACGTAGTGCTCGATCTGCTCGCCCAGGTAGCCGACTACAAACACCACCTTGTCTACTTGAGATTCATTGATCAACTTGTCCAGAATATGGCCGAGCACCGGCTTGCCGGCTACGCTGACCAGCGGTTTAGGTTTGGAGTATGTGTGCGGCCTCAGCCGCGTGCCGAATCCGGCGAGGGGGATGATGACGTCCATAGTTTGGAGTTAGTTTGGAGTTTGGAGTTAGAAGTCAGCACATGCGGCCCGCTACGAAGATCGAGGCGCACCATTTAACCTGGGCTTCTGCAGGTGAAAGTCCGTCGTCTGCTGGAATACATGTGCGACTTCGAGCACGCGCTGCTCGCCAAACGCCGGGCCGATCAACTGCAGGCCGACGGGCAAGCCATCATGGTCGAAGCCACACGGGATGCTGATGCCGCAGATTCCGGCAAGGCTGACCGGCAGCGTAAATACGTCGGCCAAATACATCTGGATCGGATCGTCGGTTTTGGACCCAAGCGGGAAGGCGGTCGTCGGCGACACCGGCGCGGCGATGATGTCCACCTGGCTAAAGGCTTGTTCAAAGTCGCGCTTGATCAGCGTGCGCACCTTCTGGGCGCGGATGTAGTAGGCATCGTAGTAGCCGGCGCTCAGGGCGTATGTGCCCAGCATGATGCGCCGCTTGACCTCTGCGCCAAAGCCCGCGCCGCGCGTCTCCATATAAGTGGCGATCAGGTCACGCCCCTGAACGCGCAAGCCGTATTTCACGCCATCGAAACGCGCAAGGTTGGCCGACGCCTCGGCGGGCGCAATGATGTAATAGACCGGCAAACCCAGAGGCGTGCGCGGCAAGTTGACCTCGCGCACCGATGCCCCCAGCGCCTGGAGATGAGCAATCGCCTCGCGCACGCGCTGCGCCACATCGGGCTGCATCCCGTCGCCGAAATACTCGACCGGCACGCCGACGCGCAGACCGCGCAGCGAATCGCGCGACTCGTTCAGAGCCGTCACGTCAATCGGCGCAACTTCCACCGAGGTGGAGTCATGCGGATCGCGCCCTTCCATTGCGCGAAGCATGATCGCCGCGTCGCGCGCATCTTTGGTCAGCGCGCCCACCGTATCCAGCGAAGACGCAAACGCGATCAGGCCGTAGCGAGACACGCGCCCGTAAGAGTTCTTCAGGCCGGTCACGCCGCACAGCGCCGCCGGCTGGCGGATGCTGCCGCCGGTATCGGTGCCCA
>JBKBID010000012.1:0-43911 GCA_046299515.1 Thermoflexales bacterium
ATTTTGGCAGGGGGTGATCTTCGTGGCCGGCTTCGCCACCTTCGTCGTCGGCGTGTTCGGCTTCGTTGGAACGTTGCTCGGCGATGTGTTCTACGACCTGCGCGATGGCGTGCGTGTGGTAGGGGGAATCGCCCTGATCGTCTTCGGCCTCTTCACGCTGCGCATCGTGAATCTGCCGTTCCTCTACAGCGACACCCGCCGCGATCTGGGGACGATTGGCAAAAGCGCCGGCGCGGCTCGGTCCTACCTGACCGGCATGGCCTTCGCCGCCGGCTGGACGCCTTGCATCGGCCCGTTCCTCGGCGCGATCCTGACGCTCAGCGTCACCAGCGAACTCGGCGCCCGCATTGCGTTGCTCGTCGCCTACACGCTCGGCCTTGGCATTCCCTTCCTGCTGGTTGCTGCGCTGGCCGACCGCATGGTGCCCGCCCTGCGTCGCGCCCAGAGACACATGCGCGCCGTTGAGGTCATCAGCGGCATCCTCTTGATCGCCGTAGGCTTGGCGCTCCTGTTCGGCCAAATCTCCCAGCTCAGCGCATCGCTGGCCGGTTTGCCGTTCGAGTTGGAATCGCAGGTGCTGGGGGGCGCGACGTTGAGCGTCCCCGTAGCCGCCGCCGCCGGCGTGCTCTCCTTCCTCTCGCCGTGCGTGCTGCCGCTTGTGCCGGCTTATATCGGTTTCATCAGCGGCGTCGCTGTGAACGACGCAACGCGGCAACAGCGCGCGTAGATTCGCGCGCGCATCAAGCCGCGCGCGCGCGGCCGGCGTTCCTGGCCGCCACGATCTGCGCCATCGTCGCCAGCGCGATCTCCTCGGGCGTACGCGCGCCGATGTCTATGCCGATGGGCGAATGCAGCCGGCCCAACTGCGCTTCGTCCAGTCCGGCGTCTGCCAGTCGCTTGCGCCGCGCCTCGCGCGTCTTCTTCCCGCCCAATGCGCCCACATAGAACGCCGGGCTGGCCAGCGCAACGCGCAGCGTCGGGTCGTCGAACTTGGCGTCATGCGTCAGCGTGACGATAGCGGTCGAGCGCGTGATCGCCAGCGACTCGAACGCTTTGCGCGGGTGCTCGTTGATGATGCGGTCAGCGTGCGGGAAGCGTTGGTCGTTGCCGAAGGCGCTGCGCGGGTCCACGATGATGACGCGGTAGCCCATCGCCTTTGCCAGGGTCGTTAGGGCGATGGCAATGTGCACGCCGCCGACGATGATGAGCGTCGGCTTGGGCAGCAGGGCCTCGACGAAGGCGACGACCTGCGCGCTGCCGACAGTATGCAATACGACCCGTCGCGACGCGCCTTCCCGCAGCGCCTCCTGCGCTGCATGGAGCAGTGCAGTGTAGGTCTCAGATGCATCGGCGGCGCCGGCGACCTGCGCGATTGCGCCTTCCGCGTCGAGCATCAGCTTGTAGCCCAGCCACGCTTCCGGGCCTTGGATGATGGTTGCCGTAGCCGCCGGAACATCTTGCTCATAGATGCGCTGCCAAAATGCGCGCAGCGCCGGCGCGAGCGGCTCGACGAAGACCTCGATGCTGCCCCCGCAGGCCAGGCCGACCGTCTCGAAAGCCGTTTCGTCGGCGACGCCGAAGCGCAGCAATTGCGGGCGCCCCGATTCCAGCGTTTCGATGCCGGCCTCGAAGACGGCGCCTTCGACGCAGCCGCCGCTCACCGAGCCGGCGATGCGATGGCCGGGCGTGAGCGCCATCTTTGCGCCCACCCCGCGCGGCGCCGACCCCCACGTCTCGATCACCGTCGCTACTGCAATCGGCTCGTCCTGCTCGCTCCACCGGCTAATCGCCTCGATAATCTCTCGCATCGCACAACACCTTCTTGCGCAATGACTCGATCGCGACGAAAGTATAGGCTACTCTGTTCACCCTGAACACGCCATGACTGCGAAGCTCAGAATCATCGAGGTCGAACGCATCACCTTGAACGTTCCCTTCACCGAACGCTGCGAGCGGCTCAATGCGCGTGAGGTCTGGAACTGGCGCATCAGCGAGATCACGCGCGTGGTGACCGACGCCGGCATCGTCGGCTATGGCGAAACGCTGCCGCACTACACCTGGGGCCGCGTGAGCGACGAGGCGATTGCGCGCGTCAAAGGCGGCAACCCCGCCGACTTTCTCGGCGACGACACGCTGGGCGCGGGCCTGCAGATGGCGCTCTACGATGTCGTGGGCCAGGCGTTGGACGCGCCGGTCTATCGCTTGTTTAACCTGCCCAAGGTGCGCGATTGGTGTCCGATCTCTTGGTGGAACATTGACGCCTCGCCGGAAGACAACGCCGCCGAAGCCCAGGCGGCGGTCGCGCGCGGCTATACGTCATACAAGATTAAGGCCCGGCCCTGGTGGGATGTGTTTGCTCAGGTCGAGGCCATCGCCCAGGTCACGCCGTCGCACTTCCGGCTAGACCTAGACTGGAACCAGATGCTCATCAACGCCGGCAACGCTGCGCCGGTGCTGGCCGAACTGGATCGTGAGCCGCGCGTGGCGATCTACGAATCGCCCATCATGCAGCGCGATGTCGAAGGCTTGCGTCAGCTACGCAGCAAGACCAGCCGGCCAATTGCGCTGCACTTCGGCGATCCGCCTTTCCCCATCGCTGCGCGCGACCAGGTTTGCGATGGTTTCGTCATCGGCGGAGGCGTCTCGCGCGTGTTGCGCGAAGCCGCCCAAGCCGCAGCGTTCGACAAACCGTTCTGGCTGCAACTCGTCGGCACCGGGCTGACTACGTTGATGTCGCTGCACCTCGGCGCCGTGTTACCCTTTGCCCAGTGGCCGGCGGTCAATTGCCTGAACAACTACGCCGACGACTTGCTCGCGCAGCCGATCGAGATCGTCGGCGGCTGCGCCCGCGTGCCCGAAGCGCCCGGCCTGGGCATTCCTGTGGACGAATCCGCGCTGATGAAGTACCGCATGGATCCGCCCTATGCGCTGCCTAAGCCGCGCCTGCTGTTGGAGGTGATCTGGCCGGATAATCATCGCCGCTTCTACGCCGACATCCGGCAGGTCTGGGAAGACGCGCAGCATGGCAACATCCCTGCGCAGGCGCGCGGCGCGCGTATGGTAACGCATCCGGACGATGGCTCACCGGCGTGGGCGGAGCTATTCGCCCGCGCGCAGGTCGGACCGGTGATCACGCGCATCTAGGCGGCGAGGACGGGTAGGCGCGTAAGCGTTGCCTGCGCCGGAAGGCGCGCCTGCCTGGGTTAGTGGCACAGCATGTCGGCGATGCGCAGCATCTCGGCCGAGAGCGGCTTTTGCTGCGACGTGGCGACTTCGAGCGGCACGAGGCCGAGCTGGCCGCCGTGCAAACCGACCATGTGGCCGACGCCGCTGCCGTCCAGCAGCGACTCGACGGCGCGCACGCCCATGCGCGTGGCCAGCAGCCGGTCGAACGCTGTCGGCGTGCCGCCGCGCTGCACGTGTCCCAACACCACTTCGCGCACATCAAACCCTTCGTCCACGTGATTGGTGAGCAGATGCGCCTTCAGCGCTTGCATGCCGGGCGGCCATCCCTCGGCGACGATGATGATGCAGTGCGCTTTGCCGATGTGACCGACCTCGATGATGCGGCGCGCCACGTCGTCCGGCGAGGCCGGCCGCTCGGGAATGAGCACCATCTCCGCGCCGCAGATGATGCCGCTGGCCAACGCCAGGTAGCCGCACCGCCGCCCCATCACCTCGATTAGGAAGGCGCGCCGGTGCGATGAGGCCGTATCTTTGACGCGCCCCACCGCCTCGGCGATGGTGTTGAGCGCCGTATCCACGCCGATGGCCGTGTCGGTGCCGTATTGGTCGTTGTCAATCGTCTTGGGCACGCCGACCAGCGGCACGCCCAGCTTGTAGAGCTGATACGCGCCGGCCAACGTCCCGTTGCCGCCGATCACGACCAGGCCCTCGATGCCGGCCCGCTCTAGCCGTTCTTTGGCCGCGCGACGGCCTTCTTCGGTCATGAACCGTTCGCTGCGCGAGGTGCCTAGAATCGTGCCGCCTTTGCGCAAGATGCCCCCCACGTCGCGGGAGGTCATTTCGGTGAATTCGCCGGCGATCAACCCCTCGTATCCACGATGGACGCCGATTACCTGGACGCCGTAAGCCAGCGCCGAGCGCGTGACGGCGCGGATGGCGGCGTTGAGGCCGGGGACGTCGCCGCCGGAAGTGACTACTGCTATTCGCTTCATTGCTCTTGAAAGTTGTCTTCACGAGCCTATTCGAGGACGCTCAGCAGGCGCATCGGGCGGGCGAGTGCAGCGCCTTCGCCTGCCCGTTGAGCGTCAACGGATAGGCGTCTTAAACGCATACCGGACCGGGTATGCACCAACCCAATGTTAAAGCCGGATGTTTAAGTCTGCTTGATTATCCATGCTGTTTAAGCGCGAGGCGCGCCCGTGGGACATCGCGCGTCCGGCGTCAAGCGGCCGTTGATGCCAGCGCCCGCGCATACATATTGTCCAGCACGCAGACGCGCCCGCAGATGTCGCCGTCGCGGTAGGCCAGGAAGAAGGCCGCATCCGAGTGCCGGAAGAACGGATGGCGCTTGCGGTCGAGCTGGCGCGCCGCGTCGCCGGCCAGGGGCGGCACCCACTGCGGAATGTCGCGATAGAGGCGAAATGGAAAGCCCAAGAACTGCCGCACCTGCTTCCGGTTGGCTGTATCTACTTCGACGATGCAGATCATCTGGCGATCGTCGGAATTGTGTCACCGAGCTGCGGAAGCGCAATCGCGCTGTGCGCTGGCGCATCGCCTGTGTGATAGCATTGAAATTGTATGGCCATCATCTTCCCTTTCACTGCGATCGTCGGACAGGATCGCATGAAGCGCGCGCTGATCCTGAATGCGATCTACCCGCAAATCGGCGGCGTGTTGATTCGCGGCGAACGCGGGACGGCCAAGAGCACCGCCGCGCGCGCGCTGGCGGCCATTTTGCCCGAAATAGACGTGATCGAGGACGATCCGTTCTCGTGCGATCCGGCCAACCCGGCCTCGTTTACCGAAGATCTCAAGCGGCGCGCTGCGGCCGGCGAGTCGTTCAAGATCGTGCGACGCAAAACGCGCTTTGTGAATCTGCCGGTGAGCGCGACCGAAGACCGCGTGGTTGGCACCCTGGACATCGAGAAGGCGATCCAGAAAGGCGAGAAGCACTTCGAGCCGGGGGTGTTGGCCGCAGCCAACCGAGGCGTGCTCTATGTGGACGAGGTGAACCTGCTCGACGACCACGTTGTGGATTTGTTGCTCGATGTGGCCGCGATGGGGGTCAACGTGGTGGAGCGCGAAGGCATCAGCTTCAGCCACCCGGCGCGCTTCGTGTTGATCGGCTCGATGAACCCGGAAGAGGGCGACCTGCGTCCGCAGTTGCTCGACCGCTTCGCGCTGTGCGTGGACATCATGGGCATCCGCGACCCGCGCGCCCGCATGACCATCCTCGAGCGCAATTTGGCCTTTGAAAACGACCCGGCGGCGTTTGCGAAGGAATGGGAACCCTACGAGAAGGCGCTCACGCTGGAGATCGCCGAGGCGCGTGAGCGGTTGCCCTCCGTCAAACACACGCAACGCGACCTGGCGACGATCGCGAATCTGGTCGCCAGCCTCGGCGTGGATGGCCACCGCGCCGACCTGGTCATCCTCAAAACGGCGCGCGCGCACGCTGCGTTTATGGGCCGCGACGCGATCACCGAGCAGGACATTCTGCTGGCGGCGGAGCTGGCCCTGCCGCACCGCTTGAAGCGCCATCCCTTCCAGGATACCGAGCAAGCGATGGCCGCGCTGAGCGAGAAGTTGCAACAGATCGAGCAGCAGGCTGAGGCGCAAGCCGCCGCCGATTCGCAACCGCCGCCCCGGCCGGATGCAACGGCAAAAAAAGTGAGTCGGGGCTGAACGAGGACATAGACAGCTCGGAAAGCCCCGCGCAGCCCATGCCGCAGACCGTTCCCACGACGCCGCAGCAGGCGCAGGATTGGCAGGGCGGCCAGAAGATGGCTCCCGGCGAGGCGTTCCGTGCGCGCAAGCTGAACACGCCGCTCGATAAGATCACGCGCAACAGCGCCGGCAAACGCAGCACCACCCGCACCAAGCGCAAGCGCGGGCGTTACATCAAAGCCTTGCCGTCTAAAGGGCGCGTCGAGGATGTCGCCTTCGACGCGACGCTGCGCGCCGCCGCCGTGCACCAGCGAGCGCGTCGCCAGCAGGCCGACGAACAACTGCGCGCCGTCGGCAACTCGCAAGCCGCGCCCGCAGCTCAGCCGGCCTTATACGTTCGCCGCTCGGACATTCACCGGAAAGTGCGCGTGCGACGCGCCGCAAACCTTATCCTGTTTGTCGTGGATGCATCGTGGAGCATGGCCGTGGCCGAGCGGATGGCCGCCACGAAGGGCGCCATCATGTCGCTGCTGACGGATGCCTATCAGCGCCGCGACCGGGTCGGTTTGATCGTCTTCCAGAAGAACAGCGCCACGTTGGTGTTGCCGCCCACGTCGTCGGTGGAGCTGGCCCAGAAGGCGCTGCGCGACATCCCGGTTGGCGGTAAAACGCCGTTGAGCGCCGGCCTCACCCTCTCGCTTCACGTGACTCTGCGCGAGAAACGCCTGCACCCTGAGGTCATGCCGTTGCTGATCGTGCTCACCGACGGCGCCGGCAACGTCAGCATGAGCAACCTGCCGCCGCAGGTCGAAGCGCATCGCATCGCGAACCAGATTCGCGACGAGCGCATTCGTGCGGTGGTGATCAACATGGAGCACGCCGCCTTCGATCAGGGCCTGGCGCGCAAGCTGGCCGAGCAGCTTAACGCGAGCTGTCTCTCTCTGCGTGAACTGCGCGCCGAGGCGCTCTACGAGGCGGTGCGGAAAGAGCTGCAGTGATGCGCGGGTGCATTTCTCTACAGGGGCAAACAGGGTGTTAGGCATAGGCACTGCCCGCGCCTACCCGTGTGGATTGCGCCTGCCCCTCGCCAGAAATGCCTCTTGATGCGCCTGCCGGAGTGCTAGGTTATTGGCTATTCGCCGGCTTCCCTGCGCCCCCGCATCTTATAATCAGAACAGGGTTCTAAAACTCGAGCGATTGGAGGAAAGCGAAAGGAACAATGGCCGATACTCAATCACCCGTCAAATTCTACGGCGCGATGTGGTGTGGCGATACGCGCCGCGCGCGCTCGTGGTTTGACAACCATAAAATCCCATACGAGTGGATAGACGTGGACAAGGACAAAGAGGCCGAGGAATTCGTCAAGTCGGTCAACAACGGCTTCCGCAGCATTCCGACAATCGTCTTTGCCGATGGCTCACGGCTGACCGAGCCGAGCGTGCGCAAGCTGGAAGAGCACGCGCGCAAGCTCGGCTTGATCCCCGCCGCGCCCGAGCAATCTGCTGATGTCTGACCTGAACGCGCGCGGGCACATTACAGCTCGCAGCGCGTCCTCGGAGGAGTCGCCGGCATCGGATGTACAGCGCCCGGTGCAGCATCCGGACGCGCCGGTGACGGCGGCGCCCGCGCCGGTAACGATTCAGGCGTCGGCGGGCGGCCTGTCGCAAACCACGCTTGGCTGCCTGATCGGCGCCGGCATCATTGCGCTTGCGCTGCTGATCGCCGGCGCGCTGGTCGCGTTTGCCGTGCGTGAGTCCACCCAGCGCATGGCGGAGGCGGCAGAGCGCGCTAACCCGGCCAACATCATCCAGACGATGATTCCGCCGCCTACGCCCACAATCGTGGTGCGGCCGCCGGCCGTGCTGCAGGTGCGCGCCATCAGCGAACTGGCGACTGCGCAATCGCTGCTTTCGACCATCGTCGAAGTTCAGCAGGCGCGCGTGGGCAATGTGCTCTACGAGAAGCTGGTGCTCATTGCGTGCGGTCGGGTGAAAGCCGGCGTCGCGCTCGCGCAGCTCAGGGACAGCGACGTGGAGGTGGTGGACGACGGCAGGACGGTGCGCGTGAAGCTGCCGCGCGCCCAGTTGCTCGACGCGTATTTGATTGACGACTCGACGCAGCCATGCACGACGCGCGTGTATGACCGCACGAACCTGCTGCTCATTCCGGAGAGCAAAGAATTAGAGGCCCAAGCGCGAGAGAAGGCGCTGGAGGCGATCCGGACGACGGCGATGGAGAGCGGCCTGCTGGACGACGCGCGCCGCAACGCGCAAATCGCCATCGAGCGCATCTTATTGAACGCCGGCTATGAACGGGTCGAGTTCATCGAAGAGTGAGCGCAGCGCCAAAGGCACGCGCTCATGTCCGGCAAGCGGCCTACTCTTCTCCAACCGTCACCTCGGCCGGCCCCCGACCGGTCTCACGGTGACACTGCTCGCAGGCGGGTTTGACGACGCCTTGAAGGTCGAGGAAGCGCGCCGTGTCTAGTGCGCGATGTGCCTGGTGACAATTGGCGCACTGCACGGTTGTCTCATAGCGCACCAGCCCCATTGCGATGACGGCTTGCGGGTCCGGTTCATCCTTTGGCGCGGTCAGCGGCGCGCCGCGCTTCCACGCTTCATACGCGGCCGGCAGCATGTTGTGCATGTGGTTAGCCGCGCCCGCGACGAGCAACTGCGCTTCGTGACAGCTCACGCAGCCGGCATTTGTCAGGTGCGGCCGGCGCAAGCCCAGCGTGGTCTGCGCCACCGCCTGCGTGATTCCGTTGAGCACCGTCGTTGTGATGGCGGTCTTCTCCAGGCGCTGGTCATCCTGGCCGGCCAACCAGAGCGCGGCCATTTCGGCGCTGAGGATCAGCGTGTCCACGCGGTGGCGCGCGCCGCCGTCGCCGCGATGACAGTCAATGCAGCGCAGTTCGCCGCCTTCGCCGTGGATGCTTTGGTAGTGATAGCTGGATAGGTCGGGCGCAAGCGCGCCGGCGACTGCGGATTGGGCGCGCTCCACGTAGGCGCGGTGCTGGGCGGTGTGGCATGACAAGCAAAACGCATCGTGTTCCTGCCGCTCGGCGACGGTGAACGCGCTCGCCGCGCCTACGCCGACCGCAATCAGCACGCCCAGCGCGGCGAACGCGCCGGCGGGCGACCGACGCCGACGACGATAGATCGCGCCTTCATAGGTTTCATCATCCGCATCGTCGTCGGGCAACTCATACGGGTCGGTGATGCGATAGCGCGGCATAGCGTTACGCCGAAGTTGCGGGTCGCGGCGCGGTGGGTGGGCGAACGATGTGATTGGCGAGCAGCAGCGCGACGCCTAGGGTGATGCCGGCGAGGGAGATCCACACGGCGGTCGGCAGCGCGCCGAACGTCCAGGCGTCGGGCCGGAAGAGCAACTCCACCCACGACCGGCCCAGTCCATACCAGATGAAGTACATCCCCATCACGTCGCCGTCGCGCAGGCGATCCTGGAAGCGCCGCGCGACCCACATCAGCCCGATGAACCCGATGAAGTTCCAAACCGATTCGTAGAAGAAAGTGGGGTGGAAGCGCGTCTCCGGCGGATAGCGCTGCAGGTCGGTGAAATCCGCGCCCGGGGTGCGGATGCGGAAGGCCGGGTCTATGGTGATGCCCCACCAAGTGGAGCCGGTTGGCCCGCCGTACAGCTCCTGGTTGAAATAGTTGCCCCAGCGGCCGATGGATTGCGCGAGCAGCAGGCCGGGCGCCGCGCTGTCGGCCAGCCGACGGAAGCGGACGTGGCGCTTGATGCTGACGAGCCAAGCGCCGATGATGCCGCCGATCAGGCCGCCGTAGATGCCCAGCCCGCCGTTCCAGATGGCGAGGATTTGAAGCGGGTTTTGGCGGTAATAGGCCCAACCGCTGTTGCTGCCGTCGTTGGGCGAAGAGAAGACATGGTACAGCCGCGCGCCGATGATGCCCAGCACAATCACCCACAGCGCGCCATCCCAGACTACGTTAGGGTCTTCCCCTCGGCGTTTCATCTCCAACGCGGCGATGTAGGTGGCTGCGATCATGCCGATCGTGACGATGATGCCATACCAATGCACGCGCAGCGGGCCAAGCTCGAACGCGATTCGCGGATCCATGGCGCTCGCTTCCCTGGGCGCTACTTCATCGCCAGGCCGGCGCCGGTCAATAAACCGGTCACGCTGCTGCTCATCAGGTTGAAGAAGGGCGCAGCGTATAGGCCGATCACGAAGCACATGACGATCAACGGCGCAACCGAGACCACTTCGCGCCAATTCAAGTCGCGCAGCGCCTCGTTGGCCGGGTCGCGGCTCTCGCCGAGGAAGATTTTCTGGAACATGGTGAGCAGGTAGGCCGCGCTGAGCACCATGCCGAAGGCGGCAAAGGCGGTCGCAAGCGGGCTTTCTGCGAACGCGCCCTGGAGGATGACGAACTCGCCGACGAAGCCGTTGAGGGCCGGCAGGCCGGCCGAGCTGAGCGCCAAGATCAGCGCCAGCGCGCCGTAAAGCGGCATCTTGGCCCACAGGCCGCCAAAGCGATTCATCTCGCGCGTATGGCGACGCTCGTAGATGAAGCCGATGATCAGGAACAAGCCGCCGGTGCTCAGGCCGTGATTGACCATTTGCAAAATTGCGCCTTGAATCCCGATCTGGTTGAGGGCGAAGATGCCCAGCAGGATGTAACCCATGTGGCTCACCGACGAGTAGGCGACTAACTTCTTCGCGTCACCCTGCGCGAACGCGACCACCGCGCCATACAAGATGCCGATGACCGCCAGTGCGATCATCAGCGGGGCGAAGGCCGCGCTGGCCTCG
This sequence comes from Thermoflexales bacterium, assembly GCA_046299515.1. Lineage (GTDB taxonomy): Bacteria > Chloroflexota > Anaerolineae > J036 > Brachytrichaceae > JAAFGM01. The sequence goes on from JBKBID010000012.1 coordinate 10,652, forward strand.
GGGAAGAGCTGCAGGTTGAAGCGAATCAGGCCGTAGCTGCCCATCTTGAGCAGCACCGAGGCCAGGATCACCGAGCCGGCCGTCGGCGCCTCGACGTGCGCATCCGGCAGCCAGGTGTGGAAGGGAAAGACCGGCACCTTGATCGCGAACGCGATGGCGAAGGCCAGGAAGAGCAGCGCGTTGGCGGCGAAGGCGCCGTTATCCCGCGCGATGGCCTCCAGGTCGAACGTGCCGGCGCCGATCCCCAACGCCAAGATGGCGATCAACATGAGCACGCTGCCGGCCATGGTGTAGATGAAGAACTTGACCGATGCGTATGTGCGTCGCTCGCCCCCCCACAGGCCGATGATGAAGTACATCGGCACCAGCGCGAACTCCCAGAACACGTAGAACAGGAACATGTCCAGGGCGAGGAACACGCCCAACGTCGCCGTCTCCATCAGCAGCATCAGCGCGTAATAGGCGCGCTCACGCTCGCGGATGGATTCGCCGGAGAACCACAACGCGACCGGGAAGATGAACGTAGTCAGCAATATCAGCCAAACGCTGATGCCGTCCACGCCCATCTTGTAGCCGATGCCGAACTGAGGGATCCAGGGCGCGGACTCGACGAACTGATAGCCGGCCTGCGCCGCGTCGAAGCCGGCCAGCAACGCCAGCGAGAGGGCGAACGCGACCAGCGAGGCGCTGAGCGCGATGACCCGCGCCAGGCGCTGCGGCGCCAGGGCGACGATCGCTGCGCCGACCAGGGGGACGAATGTGATCAGTGAGAGCATCCTTTAGGCTAAGTGCTTCTTGAAGAAGGTCACTGCGCGCGCCCAGGCGTCCTTCGCGGCCTCGGCTACGTACATGCCGTGATCGGGGTTGTTAAAGGCGTGGCCGGCGTTCGGGTAAATGCGCACCTCGATATCCTTGCCGGCGTCTTTGTAGAGCTTTTCGATTTTCTTCACCTGCGCAATCGGGATGGCGCCGTCCTTCTCGCCGTAGATGGCCAGCACCGGCGCGTTCACCCGGGCGACATCCTCCGGCGTAGGATCGTAGCCGCCGCCATACCAGGGCGAGATCGCGCCCAGGTGCGGGTAGCGCTCGGCGGTCTTGTAGGTGAGCAGGCCGCCCATGCAAAAGCCCATCAGCCCGAGCTTCTTCGGTTGCACGCCCGGCTCGTTGCGCAGATAGTCCAGCGCCAGCGTGATCTCGCCGATTGCCTTGTCCATGTTCTGCACGGTCGCCATCAGCATCTTCTGCGCCTCGTCCGGTTCGGTCGCGATTTTGCCGTGATACAGGTCGGGCACGAGCACCACAAAGCCGGATGTGGCCAGGCGTTGCGCCAGCTCACGAATGTGCGGCTCGATGCCCCACCACTCCTGGATGAGCACGATGCCGGGATAGGGCTTCTCGTCGTCCGGCCGCACCAGATACCCCTGCGGCGCGGGGTTGTTCGGATCGGTATGAACTGTCGAAGCTTGAACGATCATGGCAACCTCCTTTCTCATAGCTCCCCGCCGGCCGCCCCGTCCGGCTCATTCCCTAAGCGGTCGGGGAGTCGGAGCGCGGGGATCATCTCGCATTCAGCACGAAATATGCCACAACTAGGACGGCGCCGACAAGCATGACCAGGCCATAGTTGCGCACGAAGCCGGTCTGCAAGCGGCGCAGCGAACCGCCGAAGTTGCGGAACAAGCGCCCGACGCCGTTCACTGCGGCGTCAATCACGCCAACGTCAATGACCTGCGCGCACACCGTGCTGATGACGTAGAAGGGCTTGACGATCGCCGACTTATAGGCGTCGTCGAAGTACCACGCCTTCGCCAGGAAGCGCCCCGCTCCGGTTTCGGTCTCCGTCTGAGCGCGATCGGGGTTGCGATACACGAGCCACGCGCCGGCCAACGCGCCGACCGCCAACGCGCTGAACACGGCTGCCAGCAGGGCGTCGAACTTCGGCGCTTCGCCGTGCTGCACAACCGGCGCGAGCCAGTCGGCGAGCGGATGCGCGCCGGGGAAGTTGAACAGTCCGGCGAATACTGTGCCGATCGTCAGCGCGATCAGCGGCGCAGTCATCAACCAGTTCGACTCCACAGCGTGGGCGGCGGCTTCGCTGCGCGGCCGCCCGGCGAACACCAGCGTCAACTGCCGACCAACGTAAAACGCCGTGACGACCGAGCTGATGGCCAACAAGGCGAACACCGGCAGGTTGTGCTTGAAGGCGTCCAGCAAAATCTCATCCTTGGAGAAGAAGCCGGACAGCGGCGGCACGCCGGCCAGCGCCAGGCCGCCCAACAGGAACGCAGCGAACGTAACCGGCATCTTGCGCGCCAGCCCGCCCATGTGGCGCATGTCCTGCGGATCCACATGTGCGCCGTGGGCGGCGTGCATGCCGTGCTCCATGCCGTGGATCACGCTGCCGGCGGCGAGGAACAGCGCCGCCTTGAAGAAGGCGTGCGTGAGCAGGTGGAAGTCGGCTGCGATGAACGCCCCCAAGCCACACGCAGCGACCATATAGCCGAGCTGGCTGACGGTGGAGTAGGCCAGCACCTTCTTGATGTCGAGCTGGCGCAGCGCGCTTGTGCCGGCGACGAACGCCGTCAATGCGCCGACGAGGGCGACGATGGCCTGCGTGGCCGGCGCAAGCTCGTATAGCGCGCCGGCGCGCGCCATCATGTACACGCCGGCCGTCACCATCGTCGCGGCGTGGATGAGCGCGGAGACCGGGGTAGGGCCGGCCATGGCATCGGGCAACCAAACGAACAGCGGGATCTGCGCGCTCTTGCCCGTCGCGCCGATGAACAGCAGCAGGGTGATCAAGCCGATGGCGCCGGCCAGCGCCTCGCCCTGCGCTTTGGCTTGACCGAACACATCGGCGAAGCTCAGGCTGCCGAACGTGACGAAGATCAGCAAAATGCCCAGCACGAAGCCGACATCGCCGATGCGGTTGACGACGAACGCTTTGCGGCCGGCCTCGGCGTTCTTGAGGTTCTTGAACCAGAAGCCGATGAGCAGGTACGAGCACAAGCCGACCAACTCCCAGCCCATGAACAGCACCAGGAAATTGTCGGCCATGACCAGCGCCAGCATGGATGCCAGGAACAGGTTGAGGTAGATGAAGTAGCGCTGGAAGCGCTCATCGCCGCGCATATAGCCGACGCTGAACATGTGGATCAACGTGCCGATGCCGGTGACGATCAGCATGATAACGATGCTGAGCCGGTCTACCAGGAAGCCGAACGACACGTTGAGCGCGCCGGCGGTGATCCACGGCGCGATGGTCGCCGTCAGGCGGGCGTCCTCCGCAGCGGTCAACTGGCCCAGCATCACCATGCTCACGGCGAACGCGGCCGCCGCGGCCAGCGTAGCTACCCCGCCGATGGCGCGTTCGCTCATGCGCCGGCCCCAGATTGCGTTGATCAGCAAGCCGAGCAGCGGGAACAAGATTGGAGAAAGAATGAATAGCTCCATGCGGTGACAGGCTCCCTCTACCCTTTCAGCGCGGCCAGCTCATCCACGTTTGTGCTGCGCTTGGTGCGGAAGATCGTGACGATGAGCGCCAGGCCGACGGCCACCTCGGCTGCGGCAACCGCCATCACGAAGAACACGAAAATCTGCCCGTCGAGTTGCACCCAGCGATGGGCGAACGCGACGAAGGCGAGGTTCGCCGCGTTGAGCATCAGCTCGACCGACATGAAAATCAGCAGCGCGCTCCGGCGCAGCAACACGCCCAGCACGCCGATGGTGAACAACACAGACGAAAGAAAGGCGACGAAGGTCGTTGAGTCCATAAGAGTCCTGTGGCGTATGGTGTCCTGCGAACTGGTCAAGCGTCGCGCGCACTCGGCGGTTACCTGTTCCGCGTCAGCACCACTGCGCCGACCATCGCGACCAGCAGCAGGATAGACACGACTTCAAAAGGGAAGAGGTACGGGCCGAACAGCGACAGGCCGACGGCCATCGGGCTGGAATCGGCCAGCGCCGTCGCCGTCGTAGGCGGCTGCCGGACGAAAAGCACGTAGAGCGCCAGCCCCAACAGCACGCCGCCGAGCGCGATCGCCAGCGGCCGTTGGAACGACATCCCCGGCGGATTCTCGCCCGGGCTGAGCCGCTCCGCGCCCAGCAACATGATGACGAACAGGAAGAGCACCATGATCGCTCCGGCATATACGCTGATCTGAACCACGGCGATGAACGGGGCGTTCAAGACGAGGTAGATCACCGCCCCGACGCCGAAGTTCAGCACCAGGAACAGCGCGGCGTAGATGGCATTGCGACTGAGCAACAACCCCAGCGCCGAAGCGACGCTCACAGCGCCGAGCACGATGAGGATGGGCAGATCGGGATTCATTGGCTTTCGTCAATAGGCGGGAAGGGCAGGATGGCGCGGTCGTATTTGCCCGGCGGCGTGCGCTGCGGCGTGGCCGGCACGTTGATCGGCGGCGATTCGAGCAGCATCTCTTTGGTGTAGATCATGCTCTCGCGCGTGTAGCCGGTCGGGAACTCGATCGGCTCCAGCACGATCGCGTTCGTCGGGCAGGCGTCTTCGCAGTAGCCGCAGAAGATGCAGCGCAGCATGTTGATCTCATACGTCTTGGCGTAGCGTTCGCCCGGCGAATAGCGTTCTTCGTTGGTGTTCTCGCCGGCTTCGACGTAGATCGCATCGGCCGGACAGGCCGCCGCGCACAATGCGCAGCCGATGCAGCGCTCCAGGCCGTCTTCATAACGCTTGAGGTGATGACGCCCACGGAAGCGCGCCGACATCGGCTTCTGCTGTTCGGGATATTGAATCGTCACCGGCCTGCGCGTTACGGTCTTGAGCACCGTCGCAAAGCCGACCGTGATGCGGGTAAGCACTTCTTTCAAGCCCATCTCTTGTGTTCAAACTGCTTAGCAATCGGGATATTACTGATAGCCGGGCGCGCCCAGCGCGATCAAGAACGCCGTCACGATCACGTTGGCGATCGCCACCGGCGTGAGCACCTTCCAACCGAAGCCCATCAGCCGGTCGTAGCGCATGCGCGGCAGCGTCGCGCGCGTCCAGATCATCAGCAGCAGACAGGCGACGACTTTGATCGTGAAATACACAACCGAGAGGATCGGCGCTTGATCTACGAAAGGTCCGCTCCAGCCGCCCAGGAAGAACGTGGTGAACAGCGCGCTGACGGCGATCATCTTGACATACTCGCCCATGAAGAACAGCGCGAACTTCATGCCGCTGTATTCGGTCATGAAGCCGGCCGTCAGTTCCTGCTCGGCTTCGACCAAGTCGAACGGCGCGCGGGCTAATTCGGCCATGGCGGTGATGGCGAAGATCGCCGCCGCGACCGGTTGGCGGAAGATGAACCAGCCCAAGATGTTGCCGGGCATTTGCGCCTCGACGATATCGGCCAGGCTCGCGCTTGACGCCATCAAGACGACGGCGACGATGGACAAGCCCATGCCTAGCTCGTATGAGATCACCTGCGCCGAGGCGCGCAAGCCGCCCAGCGCGGCGTATTTGTTGTTCGATGCCCAGCCGGCCAGCGTGATGCCATATACGGCTACGCCCATGACGCCGACGATGTAAAGCGCGCCGACGTTGAGTTCACTGGCAAGCTGGAAGGTCGGCCCTTTGCCGACCGGGATCACCGCAAACAGGATGAGCGCCGGCACTGCGACGAGCACAGGGGCGAGGAAGTAGATCGGCTTATCTACCCCCGCCGGGGTGATGCTCTCCTTGAAGATGAGCTTGAGGCCGTCGGCCAACGGTTGGAGCAATCCCAGCGGGCCGGCGCGGTTCGGGCCGATGCGCGCTTGTAAGCGCGCCAATACCTTGCGCTCCGTGAGTGTGAGGTAGGCAAAGCCGGTCAGCAGCACAAAGATCAGCACGGCCGACTTCACAGTGGCTTCGAGTAGAACAGGCATGTTTCTGTTTCGCGTTCCTCCGCTTTCACCCCTCGTCGCGCGCCGGTTGCGTAGGCGCGGCGAAGGATGTCGAATCTCCCTAGGCAATCTCCTGCGCCGGGACGATGTGCGACGCGAGCACGGCGCTGCGGCGGATGAGTTCGCCATCACGGTACAGCGGTCGCGGCCGACGTTCCAGGCCGAAGATGGTCGGCTCGGGCGCGGCCCCATCGTATGGGCGCACATCGGCCGGAGCGCGCTCGGCGTCGCCGGCGTAACGCGCGCCCAGCCCGCCGGTGTTGTCGTATACCGTGCCGCCATAGTACAGGTCGCCGCGCCCCATCGGCGGCCATTGCGGCTCGCTCTTGCTAATCGCCTCGTAGGACAGCCCGCTATAGTGCGGGATGCTGCGCGCGAGGTCGGCGAAGATGTGCGGCGGCCCTTGGAAGCCCCAGTTGTGGCCCAGTCGTTTGGCGATCTCTTGGGCTATCCACCAATCCGGTCGGGCTTCGCCCAACGGGGGAAGCGCGCGGTAGAAGCGCTGCACGCGCCGGTCGCCGCTGGTGAACGTGCCCTCGCGTTCGGCGAAGCTCAGCGCCGGCAGCACCACATCGGCTTGCTTCGCCAGCGCCGTCATGAACAGCTCTTGCGCGACGGTGAATCCGGCGGATGGCGCGTCGCTTGCGTCGCCTACGCCGATCAGCCAGGCCACCTCGAATCTCGAATCGAAAATGGAGAGTCGGGAATCGGCTGCGGCCTTGCCGTTCGCGCCGCTGGACGCGGCTGCGCGCTCAGCGCCTACTGTCATGTCGAAGACGCCTTGCGTGTTGGCGTGGGGATAGAGCGGCAACAAACCGCTATCGGCCTTGCCGGCGTGGCCGGTGGCGATCAGCAAGTTCGCCAGGCCCTGCGCCAGGGCGCGCGCGCCAGGGCCGTCGAGCTGCTCATCACCGAAGACGATCAGCAAGTTGCGGGCGTCTTTCAACGATTCTTTCGCGATGAGTTCTTCGCTCCGGTCGGCGACCCACCGGGCGGCATAGCCGGGTTCGTAGCGATGAATCGCCCGCGCGTAACGATGCATCTTGGTGCTGCGCGAATGCGCGACGACCAGCGCTGCGCCGCGATCCACGACGGCCTGACGCAAACGCAAGAACCACACCGGCGCTTGCTCTTCCACGTCGCCGTTCACCACGAGGATCACGTCGCCCTTGCCCAGGTGGGCGAGGTTGGCATGCGCGCCCACGCCGAAGGCGCGCGCCACATCCGCATAGTGCGCCGGCACGGACGGCGACATGCCGATCGCGCCGTTCAGCGCGCGCACAAGCTTGGCCACGAGGTAGGCGTCCTCATTGGCGATCCGGTCGCCGACGACGGCGGCCACGCTTGTCCCTGCAGCCTTCAACCGCTCGCCCACCAACTGCAAGGCTTGCTCCCACGTCGCCTCGACCAGCCGGCCGTCGCGCCGGATCATCGGCTGGCGCAGGCGATCTTCGGCGCGGGTGAAGTGATGCCCATAGCGCCCTTTGTCGCAAATCCAAATTTCGTTGACTTGCTCGTTCTGGCGCGGCATGACGCGCTTGATCTCGTAGCCGCCGGACTTTGTTTCGAGGCGGGTGTTCAGCGTGATGTTGCAGCCGACCGGACAATGCACACATAGGCTCTGCGCGCTGGCCAACTCCCACGGCCTGGCCTTGAAGCGGAAGTCCGCCGTGGTCAATGCGCCTACCGGACAGATGTCGGTCGTGTTGCCGCCGAAGTACGAGTCGAACGGCGGGTCGCTGAAGGTGATGATCTCCATGCCCCGCCCGCGGTCGTGGAACTGCAGCACATGGTCGTCGGCGATCTCATCCTGGAAGCGGATGCAGCGCGAGCACTGGATGCAGCGTTCGCGGTCGAGGTAGATCAAATCGCCGAGCGGCACATGCTTCTCGTTGTGGAACTTGGCATCGTAGTCGAAGCGGCTGACGCCGGGACCGAAGCCCAGCGTCAAATTCTGCAACGGGCACTCGCCGCCTTTGTCGCAAATTGGGCAATCGAGCGGGTGGGAGGTGAGCAGAAACTCCAGGATGTCCTCGCGCGCGGCGCGCACCTGCTCGGTCGCCGTGCGGACGACCATGCCCTCGCTGACCGGCGTGGTGCAGGCCGTCGTCAATTTTGGCATGAAGGCAATCACGACGTTGCCTTGCTCATCGCGCACCGGCTGTTTGGTCGTCGGGTCTATCTTTGGCGTGCCGATGTCCACCAGGCACATGCGGCACATGCCCACCGGCTTGAGCTTGGGGTGGTAGCAAAACACCGGGATGTCGTTCCCGATCTTCTTTGCCGCATCCACCACCAGCGTGCCCTTGGGCACCGACACAGGCACGCCGTCAATTGTCAGATTCACTAAATCAGCCATACCTCATCGTTTCACTTGCACATCGCCGGGCAACGCCACTTCGATGGCGATGCCTCTGGTCCTCGACGCCTTCACGCGTCCGATCGCTTCAATCTCGTCGCCGACTTTCAGGTTCACGCGCCTGGCTACCACCTGATACAGCCGTAGGCGTTGCGCGCCGGTCTCGTCTTTGAGCAACACCTCAATGCCTTTGTCGAACGGTTGAAGGTTGGCGACTTCGCCGATCACCCGCACGAGCGCGTTGTGGTCGTTGCCGCTGATGTTGCATAACAGGTAATGTCGCACATCGCGCGGCGGCGGCGCGGCCGCGACGCGAATTCGGCTTGCCGAGCCCGGCGTGATCTCCAAGCTGCCGCCGAAGGTGTTTACTTCACCCGTCACGCTCAGCGTCGCGCCGACGTTGATCTGTTCGGGCTTGGCCAGCGCATCGAACACGCTCTCGAAGAGCGTGACCGTGATCTGGCCGGTGTCGTCGCCCAGCCGCAGCTTGAAGCCGGCGGAGAAATTGGACGCTTCGATGACGACGCCCTGCACGGCTACCGTTTGTCCCACGTTGTCGGCGCTGATGGCGCCGATAGCCAGCGATGCGACCGGCGGCGCAGGTTTCACGATCACCACGTCTGTTCCACGCACCGGCACGATCTGCGCTTCCTTTTTGAAGAAGTCCACCTTGCCGGTGACGTTCACCGTTGCGCCCTCGATCAGGCGATCTAGACCCGGCGCTTGTTTCAACTCGCGGTCGAACAGCACCAGCGTGATCTGGCCGGTGTCGTCGCCGATCCTATAGCGCATGCCGGATTTGAACCGGCGCTCGCTCTGGATTACGCCCTGGACGGTGACGAACTTGCCTTTGTATTCAGTGGTGATCTGGCCGATCGGCGTGACGATTTTCTCCGCCGCATGCGCCGGCGGCCACTCGGCCAGCGCCAGTAGCGCTGCGGCCAGACACGCGGCGCAAGTCCGCTTTGCGTCCGCAGCGGCGCGTTGCTCAGATCGTCCTCCGAAAGCCGGCATGGGTCAATCAGTGACGGGCGATGACGCCTTCAGGCCCGGGGATCACGCCCTCGCGGATCAACTCGTCGGTGTAGCCATTCATCGTGCCGCCTTGATGGTTGGCGATGAACGCTTCATATTCCGCCCGGAAGTGCTTGAGTGTGCTTTGCATCGGCGACGTGGCGAATTCGCCCAGCAAGCAGAAGCACTTGCCGGCCATCTGCCCGGCCACCTCGCCGATCATGTCCACGTCCGCCAGCGTGCCATGTCCGGAGAGGATTTTGTCGTAGAGCTTGAGCGCCCAGTAGGTGCCTTCTCGGCAGGGCGTGCACTTGCCGCAGCTTTCGTGCTTGAAGAAGCGCACCATCTTGCGCGCCGCCCAGACGATGTCCACCGTGTCGTCGAGGATGACGAAGGAAGCCGAGCCGAGGATCGAGCCGGCCGCTTGCACGCTCTCGTAGTCCAGCTTGGTGTCGAGCAGGTTGGCCGGCAGGATCGGGGCGGATGAGCCGGCGGGCAGCACACCCTTCACCGGCCGGCCGTCAATCGTTCCGCCGGCCATCTCGATCAACTCGCGGATGGTGTACTGGCCCAGCGGCAGCTCATAGTTGCCCGGCTTGTTCACGCGCCCGCTCACGCAAAAGATCTTCGTGCCGGGGCTTTTCTCCGTGCCGTACTGGCGATACCATTGCGCCCCGTGCAGCACGATGGGCGGCACATTGGCCAGCGTCTCGACGTTGTTGATCACCGTCGGCTTGGCGTACAAGCCTTGCACGGCCGGGAACGGGGGGCGCAGGCGCGGCTGGCCGAGCTGGCCTTCCAGCGACGACAACAGCGCCGTCTCTTCGCCGCAGATATATGCGCCGGCGCCCAGATGGATATGAATGTCCAGGTCAAAGCCGCTGCCGAGCACGTTCTTGCCCAGCATGCCATGGGCGTAGGCCTCGTCTATTGCGCGTTGCAGCGTCTTGGCCGGTTCGTAGAACTCGCCGCGCAGGTAGATGTAGCTTGTGTTAGCCTGCACCGCATACGCGCAAAGCGCCACACCTTCGATGAGCTGGTGCGGGTTGCCGTCAATAATTTGGTGATCCTTGAATGTGCCGGCCTCGCTCTCGTCGCCGTTGACCACGACATATTTGGGGAAGATATCCTTGGGGATAAAGCTCCACTTCACGCCGGCCGGGAAGCCTGCGCCGCCGCGACCGCGCAGGCCGCTGTCCTTGACGACGTTGATCACCTCGTCCGGCTTCATCGTCGTCAGCGCCTTCTTCCAGGCGGCGTAACCGTCGTTGGCGACGTAAACCTCGTACTCGCGAATATCCGGCACGTCAACATCGCGCAGCAGCACGTGCCGCTCCATCGTCTTATTCTTCGTCCCGTAAAATCCAGACATACCCCTTCACTCCATACATCACATTAAGCCAACATTGCCCGCATGGGTTGCAGCGCGCGTTTGAACGGATTCAAGATTAGCCCTAGCACCTCGAGCGTCACCGCGCCGAGGAGCGCTTCGTCGCCCGGCTCGCCCAGGATGACCGGGCTGGTGCCGTCCTCGCCGGCCAGCGCGATATGCGCTTCTGAGATTGACCGTTGGACGGTCGTGCCATCGGCCAGCGTAAACGTCATCTGGCGCTTCGGCGACAGTTCCAAAGCGCGCCACACGGCGTCGGGCAACAGCGTGTAGGTTGCGCCGCCGTCCACTAAAAAGTTCACGCGGGCTTGCTTGCCGGTCGGGCCGGTCACCACGCCCTCGATGAAAGTCAGTCCCATGCCTAGCTCCGCGAAAGCTCGTCGAGCATCCGGTCGAACGATTCCTCGGTGAGTTCGTAGCGATACTCGCGGTTCACCTGCGCCACCGGCGCGCGGTCGCACGCCGCGATGCACATCACGGTGTTCAGGGTGAACTTGCCGTCGGGGGTGGTCTGCCCGGCGCGGATGCCCAGCCTTTTCTCGCAGTAGGTCACGAACTTATCTGCGCCGCGCAACGCGCAGGGCAGGTCGTCGCACACGTCAATCACATACCGGCCGACCGGCTGCTCGTAGAACATGGTGTAGAAGCCGACGATGCTCTTCACCTCGGTCGGGTCGCAGCCGATGATCTCGGCCACTTCGCGGATGGCCTCGTCGCTGCAGTAGCCGTATTCCTCCTGGGCGATGTACAGCAGCGGCATGACGGCGCTGCGCTTGCGCTCGGGCGGGTACTTGGCCAGCACTTGCTCGATGTCGGCGGCTCGCTTTTCTCTCAGCATCTTTCACTCACTCTTGCAGTTCAACAAGGGGACATTTGCTGCGACCGGCGTCACCGATCGACATCCCCTAAAACGATGTCAATTGAGCCGATGATGGCGACGATGTCGGCCAGCAACGCGCCTTTGCTGATCTCGCCCAGCGGCTGCAGGTTGTGGAACGACGGCGCGCGGAAGTGCACGCGGCGCGGTTTGGGCGAGCCGTCGCCGCTGAGCAGCACGCCATACTCGCCCTTGCCGCTCTCGACGGCGAAATACACTTCACCTTCAGGCGCGCGGAAGCCCTCGGTCCACAACTTGAAGTGATGGATCAGCGACTCCATCGAGTAGGCGATCTCGTGCTTGGGCGGCGGGGCCACCTTGCGGTCGTCGGTCATCACCGGGCCGGGCGGCAGGCGATCCATCGCTTGCTTGATGATCTTGAGCGACTGATTGAACTCCTCCATCCGGCACTTGTAGCGGTCGTAGACGTCCCCGTTGCTGCCCAGCGGCACGCTGAACTCGAAGTGGTCGTAACTCGAGTACGGCTGCGCCTTGCGGACGTCGTAATTCACGCCGCTGCCGCGCAGGCATGGCCCGGTCATGCCCCAGGCGATGGCGTCTTGGGCGCCGATCTTGCCGATGCCGACAGTGCGCTCCTTCCACAGCGGGTTCTCCTTCAACAATTTCTCATACTCCAGGATGCGCCCGGGAAATACGTCGAGCACACGCTGCACCAACTGCGGGAAGTGCGCCGGCACATCGCGCCACAGGCCGCCGGGGCGGATGTAGCTGCTCATCATGCGCGCGCCGCTGACGGCTTCGTAGATGTCGAGGATCATCTCCCGTTCGCGCATGCAGTAGAGGAACACGCTCATCGCGCCGATGTCCAGCGCGTGCGTGCCCAGCCATACCAAATGGCTGTTCATGCGCGTCAGCTCCATCAGGATCACACGCAGATATTGCGCGCGGATCGGCACGTCAATGCCCACCAGCTTCTCCACGGCGCCGCAGAAGGCCAGGTTGTTGCTCATCGGGGCCAGGTAGTCGGTGCGGTCGGTGAGGGGGATGGCCTTGAGATAGGTCTTGCCCTCGGCGGTCTTCTCGATGCCGGTGTGCAGGTAGCCAATATCGGGGATGCAACTGACGATGGTCTCGCCGTCCAGCTCGAGCAGCAGCCGGAGCACGCCGTGCGTGCTGGGGTGTTGCGGGCCCATGTTGAGCAGCATGGTTTCGCCGGTCAGCGCGCGCGGGCTGACCAGCTTCTTCAACTGCTCTAGGGTGATGTCGAGTTGGACGTCCTCTACGCGCACCGCGTTCTGCGGGGCGTCCTCGACTCGAATCGGGGGTTCTGCTATTGCCATTTTTGGATCAGGTGAATGAACTGGGCGCTGATGGCGGCGGCCGTTGCGCTCGGCCCTCGCCGCACGTTTTACTCAGTCGCGTAGGGTTTGGCGGCGTCGATGCGCGCGCGGTTGAACGAGAAAGCGTTTTCTTCCACAGTGACCGGCACCTCTTTGCGCAGCGGATGGCCGGGGTAATCCGGCGGCAGCAGGATGCGGCGCAGGTCGGGGTGGCCTTCAAAGCAAATCCCAAACAAGTCGTAGATCTCGCGCTCCAGCCAGTTGGCGTTGCGATACACCGGCACGGCGGATGGGAGGCTGGCGTCGTATTCGCTCAGCATCACCTTGACGCGCACGCGAAGGTTGCGCGGGATTGAGTACAACTGGTAGAGGATTCCGAAGCGCGGCTCGCGTGGGTAGTAATCCACGCATGTCTCGTCGGTCAGCATGTCGAACTGCTGCACGTCGCGCAGGTGGGTCAGCACGTCGAGGATGCGTTCGCGGGATGTGTGCAACGTCACCTCGTCGCGAAAGAGGGTGACTTGGCTGATCGCGTCGCCCAGCGCGGACTTGAGCAGTTCACTCAGAGGGTGATCCATAGTCGCGTATGCGGTATCGCGCCGCGCGTTCTAGCGCGGCGCGGGATTGTTACTTACTGCCACTTCTTCAGCGGTTCGCGCCGAATCTTCTCTTGCAGCTTCATGATGCCGTCAATGAGCGTCTCCGGGCGCGGGGGGCAGCCGGCCACGTATACGTCCACCGGCACGATCTCATCCACGCCCTGCACGATGGCATAGTTGTTGAACACGCCGCCACACGAGGCGCAATCGCCCATGGCGATCACCCACTTGGGGTCGGGCATTTGGTCGTAGAGGTTGCGCAGCACCGGCGCCATCTTGCGGCTCACCCGGCCGGCGACGATCATCAGGTCGCTCTGGCGCGGGCTGGCCCGCATCAGCTCCATGCCGAACCGTGACAAGTCGTAGCGCGGCGCCTGTGTGCTCATCATCTCGATCGCGCAGCACGCCAGGCCGAACAGCATCGGCCAGATGGCGTTCGACCGCGCCCAGTTCACCGCCTTCTCCAGCGAGGTGGTGACGATGCCCATATCGCCTAGTTTCTGTTCCAGTCCCATTCTCAAACTCCCTTTGTGACCGAGGCGCGCGGAAGTCGCCTTTGCGCGATCCTCAACGCCTCATTTGTCCATGGTCTCCCATTCCAGCGCGCCCTTCTTCCAAATCCAAAAGTAACCCACCAGCAGGATGCCGACAAAGATCAACATCTCAATCAGCCCAAACCAACCCAACTGTCGGAATGCCACCGCCCAGGGATAGAAGAAGATGACCTCGATATCGAACAGGATGAAGAGCACGGCGATCAGGTAGAAACGCACCGGGAAGCGCCGTTGGCCTTGGCCGATGGCGCGCATGCCGCTCTCATACGGCTGAATCTTCATCGGGTTGTTCGCCCGACGGCGCGGCCCGAACAGGATTGAGATGAAGATGACCAGAACCGCCAGCGCTGTGGAGAGAAACAGCAAGATGAAGACCGGGAGAAAATCATTCATGGCTCATTCAGCTCGACGAGACGCGGCATATTGTCTCATCGTTCGATTTTCGTTTGAGAAGTTTATCACAAACGGTCGCGTCCTAGGCGCGCGCCCTGTGCTTTCAAACGGCGTCGGCGTCACATCAAATGCCGGGCGAGCACCTCGACCGGATGTAGCGCGGCGCGGCCGGTGAAGTGCGCGATCTGCTCTCGGCATGAAGTGCCCGGCGCGACGATCAGCGTCTCGGCGCTCGCCGCCCGCGCGGCCGGCAACAGCGCCAGCTCGCCGATCCGCTGCGACAGCGCGTAGTGCTCCGCCTCGTAGCCGAACGCGCCGGCCATCCCGCAACACGTCGAATCCACCTCGCGCACATCATAGCCGGCGGATGTTAAAAGTACGCGCGTCGCGCGCGTGCCCCACAGCGCCTTTTGGTGGCAATGGCCGTGAAGCAGCAGCCCCGGCCTTTCGTCGTTTCTCGGCGCAGGGAAAGATACGCCCTGCGCGACGAGGAACTCCTCGACGCTTTGCGTCATTTGCGCCACGGTCTCGGCGTCCTCGCCTGGGAGCAGATCGGGATAGTCGTCGCGCAGCGCGCTGATGCAGCTTGGCTCAATGCCGAGGATGGGCACGCCCTGGCGGGCCAGCGGCGCGAGCTGCGCCAAGTTGAAGCGCGCCCAGGACAACATCGCCTTCGGTTGGCCTTGCGAGAGGAGCGGCCGACCGCAGCACCGCCAGGGCGGCACGACTACCTCGCAGCCGGCTGCTTCGAGCACCTGCACCGCAGCGATGGCGACGTGGGGGTGGTTGTAGCGCGAGAAGGTGTCCACGAACAGCGCTACCCGTGGCCTGGCCATGTTCGATTGTCGCGCACGAGCCGCGCGCGCCCACCAACGGTCGAACGTCTGGCGCTGGAACGCCGGCAGCGCTCGCTCGGGCGCGATGCGCAGCAAGCGCTTGCTGAGCGCGCGATTCGCCAGCCAGTTGGAAACCGGCGCGAATGCCGACGCGAGGGGCGCGAATGACGCGATCCTTCCCAGCAGCCATGCGCGCAGCGGCAGGCCACGGGTTTCGTAAAAGTGCGCCAGGAACTCGCTTTTCAGCTTGCTCATGTCCACGCCGGCGGCGCACTCGGTGGCGCAGGCCTTGCAACTCAGGCACAGGTCGAGGGCCGCCTTCACCTCATCCGGCGAGGGCTTGGGGAGGGGTTGATGTGGCGCAAGCGGTGAAGCGCCGTCGGCCGCGCGCGCAACGGTCTTCGTCGAGAGGAATTCGCGCAGCAGATTGGCCCGCCCGCGGGTGCTGTGCATCTCCTCGCGCGTGGCGCGATATGACGGGCACATTACGCCGCCTTCTAGCTTGCGGCATACGCCGTTGCCGTTGCACTGCTCCACCAGCCCCGCAAAGCCGCCGTCCCGGCGAAAGGCGAAGGTGGTGGGCATGGAGCGGGCGGCGTAGTCTGGGCCATAGCGCAAGTGTGATTCCATCTCGACGGCGCGCACCTTCTTGCCGGGGTTGAGCAGGCCGCGCGGGTCGAAGGCGTCTTTGAGCGCGCAGAATGCCTGATATACATCTGGGCCGAAGAGCGCTTCGTTCTGATGCGAGCGCTCGTAGCCGTCGCCGTGTTCGCCGCTCATCGCCCCGCCCAACTCGCGGCAGAGCGCCAGCGCGTCGCGGGCAATGCCTTTGAGCTGGGCCACGCCGCGCGACGCGCGCAGATTGACCAGCGGCCTCACGTGCAGGACGCCGGCGCTGGCGTGGGCATAGAACGCGCCCTCGGTGTCATGCGCGGCGAAGATCGCGCTCAGCCGCTCGACGTATTCGGCCAGCCGTTCCACCGGCACGGCCACGTCCTCCACGACGCTGATCGGCTTGGCCTGGCTGCGGATGCTCGTCAGCACGTTCAGGCCGATCTTGCGCACATGCCACACGTCGGCCTGCGCGGCCGGGTCGAACAGCGGGCGCAACGCGCAGGGCAGATGCTCGCGCGCGACCAGTTGCCGGAGGCGCTCGACGCCGGCGCGCACGTCGGCCTCGCTTTCGCCGTCGAATTCGACGACCAGCAACCCCTCCGGCGTGGCCTGGCCGTCCAGCCAACCAACCCGTCCGCGACACTCCGGCAGCTCGCGCGCGATGCGGATGAACATGCCGCCGATCAGCTCGATGGCCGCAGGGCTCGTCGTGAGCAGCGCCGGCACCGCGCGCATCGCCTCGACCAGCCCATCGAACGCGACGATGACCAGCGCCGCGCGCTTGGGCTTGGGGAACAGGTGCAGCGTGGCTTCGACCACAACGCCTAATGTGCCCTCCGCCCCGGCGAACAGCGGCGCCAAGTTCAGTTGGCTGACCTGTCGCAGATGGTTCTCCAAGTTCTCGCCCTGTCGCCGGGCGTTGGCTTCGGTCAAGCAGGCCGTCGGCCGGGCCGGATCGTAGGCCAGCATCTCGGCCACGTAGTCCAAGTTGTAGCCGCTGGCGCGTCGCCACACCTTGGGGAAGTCGCGGCGGATCGCTTCTTCCCAGCGCCGGACGAGCTGAGTCACCTGGTCGCGCAGGGTTGCAGGCGTGTCGCTGTGCTGTATGCCTATTTGCCGAAGCGCAGCGGCGAAGTGCGCCGGGCCGAACTCCGCCGGCGTCCCATCGGCCAACACCACGCCGAGCGCGGTGACGTTGTCGGCGGTCATGCCGTAGCGGATGGAATGCGCGCCGGTCGCATTGGCGCCGATGACGCCGCCGATGGCGGCGCGTTCGGCGCTGGCCGGGTCGGGGCCGAACTGCAGCCCGTATTGCGCCAGGCGTTTGTTCAACTGTCCCAGCACCATGCCCGGTTGCACGCGGACGGCGCGCCCGCTTACGTCCAGGTCGAGCAGCGCGTCCATGTACTTGGTGAAGTCAATGATGACGCCTGGGCCGATGGATGAGCCGCACAAGCTGCTGCCGCCGCCGCGCGGGGTAATCGGCGCGCCGTGCTCTGCGCACAGCGTCACCGTTGCCATCACGTCATCCGTGGTCTTCGGCAGCACCACGCCCAGCGGCATCATCTGGTAGTTGCTGGCGTCGGTGCTGTAGATGAGGCGGGTCGGCGCGTCGAAGCGGACTTCGCCGGCCACGTGGCGCGCAAGCGCCTGCGCCAGCGGATGGTCATGAGGGATAGATCGCACGCGCCGATTGTATGCGCGGGTCAGGCCGGCGCTTGCGCCGGTTGCTCCTCGGCGACGATGCGGCGCGCCTGCTCCTCTTTGCGTCGCCCAGATTCCGCGATCGCGCGCGCTACGTTCACGGTCAACAGGATGGCCAGGCCGACCACAAAGAAGATCGCTACGGACAGGATGGCCGGGCGCAAGTTGCCGACGACCTGGTTGACGAAGCCGAACAGGAAAGGCCCCATCCACGATGTGCCGCGTTCGCTGATCTCATAGATCGAGAAGAATTCGGCTTCCTTATCCTTCGGGATCATCTGCGCGAACAAGCTGCGGCTGAGCGCCTGGCTGCCGCCGAGCACGGTGGCGATCATCGCGCCGAGGATCCAGAACTCCAGCTCGGCGCGTGGGATGCCCAGCGCCGAAGGGTTGTAGTCGCGCATTCCCAGGAAGGCGTAGATCACCACGCCGCTCCAAATGACCAGGCTGGCGACGAGGGCGCGTTTGCTGCCGACGCGGCCGGCCAGCGCGCCGAAGAACAGCGCGCCGAAGAATGCGACGAACTGGATCATCAAGATCAGCAGCGTGAGCCGTTCGACCGGGATGCCCAGGCCGCCGCGGATGACCGGCGCTGCAGCGAACAACGCCGCCACGCTGATCACCGTCTGGATGCCGTCGTTATAGATGAGGTAGGCGAGCAGGAACTTGGCGGTCTGCGGCAGGCTGCGCGACTTGCGCCACAGGAAGACGCCGATCATGATGAGCGGGCCGACGACCGCGATGAAGATCACTTCGAGGGGCAGCCTCAGCGCCGAGACCAACGGGAAGAGGATGAGCACGAGCAGCGGCGAGAGCAACAGGCCGGCCACTGTGCGCGGGGGCGTCTCCATCGTCTCGCCAAGCTGATCGAATGCGACGCGCAGGATGCCTCGGCCGGGCGGGAGTTGGCGCGCGCGGTGGCGCGGGCGCAAGGTGAGCCACGTCCAAACCGACCAGCCCAGCCACCACAGGCCCGCCGAGGCCAGGTTGATGCGCACGACCAGGCCGCTATCCAGGCCGAGACGGTCGCGCAACAAGAAGAGGATCAGGTTGAAGACGAGCAGCACCCCGCCGCCGAGATAGCCCATCGCCCAGCCGAAGGATGACACGCGGTCGCGCGTTTCCTCGTCGGCGATGTCGGGCAGATAGGCGTTGTAGAAGACGATGGCCGCGCCGAAGCACAAGTTGGCGATGATGAACAGCACGCCGCCCAGCCACCACAGGTCGCCCTGCACAAAGAACAGCAGCGTCGTCGCCAGGCCGCCGATGATCGCGAAGCGTTGCAACATTTGTTTGCGGCGATGGGAATAGTCGGCGATGGCGCCCAGGATGGGCAAGAAACCGGCCTGCAGCACGACCGAGAGCGCGATGCAATAGGGCAAGAACGAGTCCGGCGCGACCGGCAGGCCGAAGAAGCGCGCCTGGCCATCGGGGCTGGCCTTTGCCGCTGCATCGGCCAGCGAGGCCAAATATGGCCCCAGAAACACCGTGCCCACGGTGGTGCTGAAGGCGCTGTTGGCCCAGTCATACATCGCCCAGCCAATGATCTCACGGCGGTTGTTGGTGGGCTGCTCGAGCGGAATCTCGGTTGCGGCGTTTTCTTCGTTCTCGGCTTGCATCGGGCGTGTAGTGTGCTGCCTTTCTGTGAAGGCGGGTTTAAAAAACGCTTCCGAAGTTTCTGGAACTTCGGAAGCTCATCATTTCACCATTGGCCCTCGAAACGCTCCTCTTGCCACACGCGGGCGACGTTGTGATAGCCCGCCTGTTCCCAGAAGCCGGGGCGGTCGGTCTGAGTGAACTCCAGGGCGCGCAGCCACTTGCCGCCCTTCCAGAAATAGCGCGTGTCCGGGTCTTGGGCGTTATCTTTGGTTGCGCCCACCACCACGCGCAGGGGATAACCATGATCGGGATCGAGCGGCTTGCCGTCGTATTCGATCGCCAGCAGCGTCGTGGGCTTCATGAAATGTTGCAGGTCGAGGTTCGTGGTGAAGCCATACTCGCAGTGCTCGATCACGAAGCGGGCGGTGGGCTTGAGCTTGATGATGCCTTGCTCAATCAGGTCCGGCAGCCATACCCCTTTCCACTTTGTGTCGAACTTGCTCCATCGCGTGACGCAGTGAATGTCCATGGTGATCTCGCGCATGGGCAGCTTGAGGAATTCCTCCCACGTCCACTGCTTAGGCGCTTCGACCTCGCCGTAGATGCTGAAGGTCCACCGGCTCATGTCGTAATGCGGCACCGGCCCGTAGTGCAACACGGGGAACTTCTCGGTCAGCGACTGGCCCGGCGGCAGCCGGCCCATCATCTTAAGCTCGTTTTCGCGCTCCTTGCGCGGGTTGAACAGATTCATCTCTCCTCTCCCGTCCATCAGTAGCAGGTTGACAACACGCCCTGAGCATACCCGACGCGGCGCGCTCACGGCGAGCGCTTGAGCGTCGGCGTCGCCGGCTCTTCGCGTTCTCGCGCCGGCGTCGCGCCTGTTGGTCGAACGTCGCGCGGTGGCTGCGGCGTCGGCGATTTGTCCAGGCTCCCCAGTATCTCGACTTCCTCCGGCAAGCCTTCGGCTTTGCTGCGTCGCGGCAGATAGAAATCGAAGACCAGCGCATACACCGCGCCGATGAACGGCACGCCGAAGATCACGCCCCAGAAGCCGAGCAGTTGCACGCCGACGCTGATGGCCAGCAGCGCGACCAGGCCGGGCACGCCGACTAAGTCTTTCATCAAGCGCGGCATGACGCCATAGGCGACGAACTGGTCGAAGGCGAACATGAGCAGCGTGACCGGCAGCACGGCGTCCGAATTGACGATCAGCACCACGATGGCCGCAAACGCAATGCCGATCGGCCCGCCGATCAACGGCACAAAAGATGACAACGCGAAGACGATCGCCACGACTACGCCGAACTTGAGCTGGAACAGGCCGAAAACGATGAGCGTGAACAGGCCGCGCAACACCGCGCCGATGAACTGGCCGCGCAGATAGCCGCTAAAGGCGCGGTCTACCGCCGTCAGCATGGCTCGCGCCGTCTCGTGGGTGCGCCGAGGCAACACCATGAAGAGCTGGCGGATGAGCAGGCGATCCTCGACCACGATGTATAGGCTGAGGATGAGCACCAAGAAGAATTGGCCGATGAAGCCGGCCGTAAACGCGGCGACGTTCAGCACCTGCGTCGCGGCGATGCCCGCGGCTTGCGTCACGGCGCCGGGGATGTCCTGGCTGGCGATGAATTGCTCCAGCGCGGCGGGATCAAGCCCGAAGCGCGCCGCGAAGCCGGCCCAGAATTCGGCCAGTTGCTCGGGCAAGGTTGCAGCGAAGCCCGGAATGCGGCTGATCAGGTCGGCGGCTTGCGGGATGATCGTCGCCGTGGCGATGGTCACGCCGCCGATGAGGGCGATGAGAAAGATGAGATACGCGACGACAATGGCGACCGACATCGGCAGCCGGATCAGCCGAAGCTTGTCCGCCGGAAAGGTCGGATAGCGTTGCTCCAGCCACTCGGTCACCAGCGAAGGGATGATGCCCGTCTGCAGTTGGACGACGAGCGGCTTGATGAGGAAGGCCACGAACCACGCCGCCACAAGGGTCGAGAGCACGCCGCCGAGGAACTGCCCGAACGTCCACGCGCGCTCGACGATGAATAACAGCAGCGCGATGATCAGCAGGATCAACGCAATGCGGATCAGGCGAGAGTGTCCCATGACATCATCACAAGACGGCGCTTCTCAACAAAGCCAGCTCCGAGCTGAAGCCCGGCCCCAGCGCGCCCATCAGGACATACTGACCTGCCGCGATGCGATGCGTTCGTAATGCGCGCTCCAGCACGAAGAGCACCGTCGGCGAACTCATGTTGCCACATTCACAGAGCACGTCGCTCGACGACTGCAAGGCGATTTCGCTCAGCCCGAACGCTTCGCGGTAGGCTTCGATTACGCGCGCGCCGCCGGGGTGAAGCACATAGTGCGATACGTCGCTTAAGTCAAGCCGACATTCGTCCAGGAATTCGCCCAACACCGGCCGCATGTCGCGCGCGATGCGGGCCGGAATCTCCGGCGCGAAGACCACCGATAAGCCGGTGTCCACGACATCCCACCCCATGACGTGCTCCGAATTGGGGAAGAGGTATGAATGGGAAGCGACGTACTGCAGCGCAGCGCGCCCCGCCGATGCGCTGCGCCGCGCCCACGCCTCGCCGCCTATCACGGCAGCCGCCGCGCCGTCGGCGAAGAGCGCCGTAGCCACAAAGTTCTTCTTCGAGAAGTCGTGGAACTGGAAGGTGATGCTGCAAGTCTCCACCGAGACCAGCAGCGCCAGTTTGTCGGGGAAGGCGCGCGCGAATTCGGCGGCGCGGGCCAGTCCGGCGACGCCGCCGGCGCAGCCCAGCCCCCACACCGGCAGTCGCTTGGCGGTGGGGCGCATGGCGAGTCTGGCGATCAGGCGCGCATCCATGCTCGGCGTGGCCAGCCCGGTGGTCGAGACGAAGACGATGAAATCCACCTCGCGCGGCGAAACGCCGGCTCGGTCGAGCGCTTGTTGCGCAGCCGCCGCGCCTAGCGCCTCGGCGCTGCTCAGGTAGAGGTCGTTGCGCTCCTTCAGGCTGTGGTGGGGCGTGGAGAACCATTCGAGCGGGACGACGAAGTGGCGCTTGGCGATGCGCGCGTTGGCGAAGATGCTCATCAACTGGCTGTGGCGCGCGAGTTTGCCTTCAAAGTGGCGCAACGAGAACGCCGCAGCCTCTTCTTGTGTTACGGCGTAGGGAGGCAGCGCTGTGCCGACAGACAGAAGATAAGCCATCGCTATAGGGATCGCATATCGCGCTTGCGTCACGCCATCACATTGCCTTCAACTTGACGACCGTCACGCCGTCGCCGCCTTCGCCCTCCAGGCCGGTCTCGAACGACTGAACCGCCGGGTCCGCCTTGATCGCATCGCGGATGGCGCGCCGGAGGGCGCCCGTGCCTTTGCCGTGGATCAAGCGCACGAACGGCAGGCCGGCGCGCGCGGCACGGTCGAGGTAGTCGCGCACGCGCATCACCCCTTCCTCGGTCGTCAGGCCGCGCAGGTCGAGTTCGAGCGGCGGGGCGGGGACGCGCGGCAGCGAGGCGACTTCGTCGCGCACCTCGCGCCCGGTTTGGCGCGGCAGTTCGTTTGCGCTTACGCGCTCCAGGTCGTTCAGCCGCGCGCGCATGTGCATGCGCCCGATCTGCACGTCGGCCTCTTCGCCATTGACCGCATTCACTTGGGCGATGGCGCCGAGCGACTGGATGCGCACCGTGTCGCCGGCCTGGATGGCGCGTCGGCGCTGCGGCTCGCGCGGCGCCGGCTGTGTCGCGCGCGTCGTCGCCGCTTCGGCCAGTTGCTCCACCTCTTGCTTGATGCGCTTCGCCTCATCGAGCGAACCTCCGGCGGCGACGATGCGGTTGTGCAGGCGGCGCGCTTCGGCCCTCAACTGCTCGGTCTCGCGGCGGGCCTCTTCGCGCGCCTGCTCGATCACCGCCCTGCGCTCGTCCTCGATGGCGTTCAAGCGGGCGCGGATGCGTTCGGCGTTGGCCTCCGCCTCGCGTTGCGACCGGCGCGCCGCTTCCAACGCGCGCTCGGCCTGCTGCTGCAGCCGGGCGATCTCGGCCAGCATGTCTTCCGCCCGCGCGACGTTGGCATCCAAGTAGCGCCTCGCCGCGGACACGATCGCGTCGGGCATGCCCAGCCGTTGCGCGATGGCGAATGCGTTCGACCGGCCGGGCAGCCCGATGGACAACTTGTAGAGCGGGCGCAGCGTCTCGTAATCGAAAGCGACGTTGGCGTTCGCTGCGCCCGGCGTCAGCGATGCCCAGGCTTTGAGTTCGGGATAGTGCGTGGCGACGACGCAGGTCGCGCCGGTTTGGAGCAGGTGTTCCAGGATCGCGCGCGCCAGCGCAGCGCCCTCCGCCGGATCGGTGCCGGCGCCCAGTTCGTCCAGCAACACCAGCGCGCGCTCGTTCACATGTTCGAGGAACCCGCGCAGGTTGGTCAGGTGCGCGCTGAACGTCGAGAGGCTTTGCTCGATGGACTGCTCGTCGCCGATGTCGGCGTAGACCGCCTCGAAGACCGGCAGGCGCGCCTGCGCGCAGGGGATGTGCAGGCCGCACTGCGCCATGAGCGCCAGCAGGCCGATCGTCTTGAGCGCGACGGTCTTGCCGCCTGTGTTCGGTCCGGTAATGACCAGGATGCGGACGCCCTCCGGCAGCGTCACGTCAATCGGCGTCACCGCGTCGGGGTTCAGCAACGGATGCCTCGCCTGCATGATGGCGATGCGCGATCCACCCGATGGATGCGACTCATCGGCGTCCTCCCGGTTCGCCGGTTCGCTTGTTCCGTTCCGCCCGCCTCTCGCGATCCGCCCATCAATCTGCGGCTTCACGCTGCGCGTCGCCTCGGCGTACTTTGCTTTGGCCAGCGCAAGGTCGAACCGAGCGATGGCCTCGACCGCGCGCGCGATGCTATCCGCCTCTGCGCCGACCCAGCCGGACAGCGCCGTCAGCACGCGGCGCACTTCGCGTTCTTCGGCCAGTTGCAGCTCGCGCCACTCGTTGTTGAGCTCCAACGTGGCCAGCGGCTCGATGAATAGCGTCATGCCGCTGGCGCTCTGGTCATGCACGACTCCGGGGATGCGCCCCTTGAAGTCGGCCTTGACCGGAATGACGTAGCGGCCGTTGCGCTGCGTGACAAGCGCCTCTTGCAGATACGGCGCGTTGCTCGGGTCGCTGACCATGCGCTGCAACTTAGCCAGCAGCCGGTCGTGCGCCGTGCGCACCGCGCGGCGGATGGCGGCTAAATCGGGCGAGGCCGTGTCGCGCACCTCGCCGCTATCATCAACGCAGCGGTTGATCTCGGCAATGAGCGCGCCGCTCGGCTCGATAGCGTTTACGATGGCAGTGAGTTGCGGGTAGAGCGCGCCGAAGCGGGATAGGGCGCGCTGGATGTTGCGTCCGCTCAACAAAGTATCGCGGATTTCCAGGAAGGTCTGCGGTTCCAGCACGCCGCCGCGGGCGGCCAGCCGCGCGGCGGCGCGCACGTCGCGCGCGCCGCCGATGCCGAGTTGGTCATTTTTGCCAAGCACATCGCGCGCCTCAGCGGTCTCGGCCAGTCGGCGCTCCACTTCCACAGGCTCCGTCGCCGGCTCTAGCGCGCGCGCCAGCGCGGCGCTGGCGGAGAACGAGCAATATGTCGCCAGGCGATCGAGGATCTTTGGCAGCTCAAGCGTGTGGAGGTGCTTGGCAATCACATCGAGATTGTAGCATTCGCATCCGCTCATCGCCGGCGCTAAGCGTTAAGCGCCCTCTTGCCTGCGCGGGCGATACTGCAACGCCTCCGCGAGGTGAATGGTGGTGATCCGGTCGCTGCCGGCCAGGTCGGCGATGGTGCGCGCCAGCTTGAGCACGCGGTGGAAGGCGCGCGCGCTCATTTGCAATTGGTTCATGGCAGCTTTCATCAGGCTGCGCCCGGCTTCGTCGAGTTCGCAATAGCGCCGCAGGTCGCCCACGCCCATGTCGGCATTGCAGGTCAGCGGTGTGCCACGGAAGCGATGCGCCTGGCGGTCGCGCGCCGCCTGCACGCGGGCGCGAATCGCTGCCGATGGTTCGCCCGGACGCAGGTCGCTGAGCTTCTCGAAGTTCACCCGCCTCACCTCTAAATGGATGTCTATCCGGTCGAGCAACGGGCCGCTGATCTTCTTTTGGTAGGCGCTGATCTGCGCCGGCGTGCACGTGCATGGCTTGATCGGGTCGCCGTACCAGCCGCACTTGCACGGGTTCATCGCCGCGACGAGCTGGAAGTTGGCGGGGAAGGTGAGCGCGCCGGAGGCGCGTGAGATCGTCACGATCTTGTCCTCCATCGGCTGGCGCAGCACCTCCAGCGTGCGCGCGTCGAACTCGGGCAGCTCGTCCAGGAAGAGCACGCCGCGATGCGCCAGCGAGACCTCGCCCGGCCGCGGCAGCTTGCCGCCGCCGATCATGCCGGCATGGCTGATGGTGTGATGCGGCGCGCGAAAGGGGCGTTGCTGGATCAGCGGCGCATCCGTCGGCAGCATGTCGGCCACGCTGTAGATGCGCGTGATGTCGAGGGCCTCTTCGAGCGTCAGATCGGGCAGGATGCCGGGCAAAGCGCGCGCCAACAGCGTTTTGCCGGCTCCAGGCGAGCCGATCATCAGCACGTTGTGCCCGCCGGCGGCGGCGACCTCCAAGGCGCGCTTGGCTGCTTCTTGGCCCTTGATCTCGGCGAAATCGGTGATCGGCGAAGGCGCGGTCGGCGCCGCGGACGGACGCGCCGGCAGGCTGGGCGCCGCAGCCGCTAGCGGCGTCGTCCCGTTCAGTCCGCTGACCAGTTGCCCCAGCGATTCGACAGCGATGACCTCGATGCCGCTGATCAGGGCTGCCTCGCCGGCGTCGGCAGCCGGCACAAAGATGCGGCGAAAGCCCTGCGCCTGCGCGAAGGCCGCAGCCGGCAAGACGCCGCGCACGTGTCGGACGGCGCCGTCCAGCGCCAGCTCCCCCACCACCATGGCGCCGTCCAGGCAGTCGGGGGCGAGCTGCTCGGACGCGATCAACAGGCCCAGCGCAATCGGCAAATCGTAGCTAGGGCCGATCTTCTTCAGGTCGGCCGGGGCGAGGTTGACCGTGACGCGGTTGGTGGGGAAGTGCAGGCCGCTGTTGCGGATCGCGGCGCGGACGCGCTCGCCGCTTTCCTTCACTGCCGCATCGGGCAATCCGACCAGCGTAAACGTCGCCAGACCGCGCCCGCTGTCCACTTCTACCTCGACGACGTGGCCCTCCAGCCCAAGGATGGCGCACGAATAGACTTTGGCCAGCATGGATGCCGCCGATGATAGCGTGCTTGCGCATACAATCAATCGCATGTTGAAGCGCCGTCCTCTGCCGGTGGACGAGGTGTTCTTCGATTGCGATAGCACCCTTTCAACGATCGAGGGCATTGACGAGCTGGCGCGGCTCAAAGGCGTGGAAGCGCGCATCGCTGCGCTCACCAACGCCGCAATGGATGGGCGCATTCCGCTGCAGGAGGTCTACGCCGAGCGGCTGCGCTTGCTCGCGCCGACGCGCGCCGACCTGCGCGCCATCGAGGAAGCCTACAAGCGCACCGTCACGCCCGATGCGCGCGAGACGATCGCCGCGCTGCACGCGCTGGGGCGCAAAGTGTTCATCATCAGCGGCGGCCTGGCCGATGCTGTCGTCGGCTTCGGCCTATGGCTGGGGCTGCCGCGCGAGCGGATTCATGCCGTCGGCTTGTCCTATAACCAGTTGAGCGGGCGCTGGTGGGATTATCAGCGCTGCAGCGAGGTCGGCAACCCCGACGAGTCTTATCTAATGTACGAGGAATCGCCGCTCACATCGCAGCACGGCAAGGCCGAGGTCATCCGCAGCCTGCGCGAACGCGGCTGTCGCGCGATGCTGGTGGGTGATGGGGCGAGCGACCTGGCTGCGGCGCACGCTGTTAACGTCTTTGTCGGATTTGGCGGCGTCGTAGCGCGACCGTTGGTAGCGGCCAACGCGCCGATCTTCCTGCGCTCGCCCAGCCTGTCGCCGGTGCTGTTGCTGGCCTTGGGCGATGGCGAAGGCGAGCATCTGCCGGTGAAGCGCCGGGCGAGAGAACTGATCGAGGCCGACCCGGAAGCGCTGGTTGTGCGTGGGCATTCGTGAATCGCCGGCGCAGGCCTGCCTATCACCGCACGCCCTCGGCGTATACGGCAAAGCTGGCTACGTTGGGTGTGGCCGTGGTCAGCAATACATCGAAAGGCAGGGCTTCGTTCGGGCCGAGGGGGGCTTCGCTCAGTGTGAAATAACGGTATCCCACGACGCGCCGCTCGGCGTCGTAAATCGTCACCAGCAGCCGCGCCTGTCTGGCCGTCTCGGCAGTTGCGTTGGCGATCTCGCCGTTGACGCGGAACTGCGGTCCGTCAGGCCGGCCGATTACGTTTCTGACGGCGAGCGGGACGATGAACGCACGGGGGTCTACGGCTTCTGCGCGCAGCGGCGTCACGACGAACTTGGTGAAGCCCTGCGGTGGGTCGGTGAACAACACGCGGAATGGCGAGGTCTGGTTGACCGGGACGGCGCTGAGGGGAACAGAAGCGACGGCGCTCTGCAGCGCGTTGCCGGCGTCGTCTTGGAGCGTTACCAGCACCTTCACGTTGCCCATACCCGTCGGCCCAGGGTTGAACACCTCGCCTATCACGTCCAGGCTGCCCGCCGGCGAGCGGACGGAGTTCAAGCCGCGTATCTCATAAGGCACCGGCGTCGGCGAGGGGATGAGTGAGCCGTCCGACGGGGCCGACTGTCGCAACTGCGGGATGATCAACCGCTGTCCGATTTGCAGGCGCGTGGCGTCGAGGTTGCCGTTGGCGGCGATCAGATCGGCGACGCTCACGCCGAAGCGATTCGCAATCGGGATAAGCGTGTCGCCGGCCTGCACGATGTAGATCACCGGCGTAGGCGTGGCAGCCGGTTGACTGGGCGCCGGCGGCGTCGCGGCGGCGAGCGTCGGCGTGGGCCGCGGGGTGAGCGTGGGCCGTGGGGTAGGCAAGGCGACCGTAGGAGGCGGCGTCGGCGTCTGGTTGCTCACTGCGCCTGAACAGCCGGAGATGATGAGCGAAGCGAGCAGGCCGGCAGCGTACGTAAGCGACGCGCGAGGCAACACATTGAGATTATACCGATAGCCCAACCCCTATAATGGCGCAGCCATGACAAGTCAGTTTTATACGCGCACTGGGGATGACGGCTTCACCAGCCTGCTTGGCGAAGGGCGCGTCGCCAAGTATATGCCGCAGCCGGAGGCATACGGCACGGTGGACGAATCCAGCGCCGCCATGGGCATCGCGCGCGCTGCGGCGCAGAGCGAACGCACGCGCGCGCTGTTGCTCGCGGCCCAGCGCGATCTCTATCATCTGATGGCCGAGCTGGCTGCCACGCAGCAAACCGCGCCGCAATTCCGCAAAATAGACGCGCAGCGCGTAGCCTGGCTGGAAGAGCAGACCGACGCCATCACCGCGTTGATCCAGCTCCCCAAGGAATTCGTCGTGCCGGGCGATTCGCTGCCGGGCGCGTACCTCGACCTGGCGCGCACCGTCGTTCGTCGCGCGGAACGCCTGGTTGTGCATCTCGTGCACGATGGCCTGGTGGAGAACGTGGAGTTGGTGCGCTATCTGAATCGCCTGTCATCGCTGTTATTCGTGCTGAGCCTGTATGAAAATGCCCTGGCCGGCGTGAGCAACGTGACGCTGGCGAAAGGCTGAACGAGCCGATGGCCATGCTGCTCGAGTGGTTCAGCCTGTGAGTATGCGTAAAATATCCGCGCTCTGGCGCTGCGCCGTTTGTCTTCGTTCGCGCGCATCCGTGTTGCTGCGCTGCGATGAATCACCGGCGGCAATGTGGTGTTCTAGACTGTTGGCGGCGACTTACGCTTGCGCGCGAGCGCCTTAACCGCGTTCGGCCCGATTGAGGAATCAGGCAGGCGCATGAGCCGGCTCGCCGCATATAGGGGAGAAACGTTTTACGGATAAGCAATGGATAAGGAGAATCTGGTCGCACTCTACCGGCAAATGGTTCTCATCCGCGTGTTTGAGGATCGCGCCGCAGAGATGTATGCCAAAGCTAAGATTGCCGGCTTTTTGCACCTGTATAACGGGCAGGAGGCGGTCGCGGTGGGGTCGGTTTCGGCGTTGCATCCCGACGACGATGTGGTGGTCAACTACCGCGATCACGGCTGGGCGCTGGCGCGCGGTTCGTCCGCGCGCGCGGTGATGGCCGAGCTATTCGGGCGCGCGACAGGCACCACCGGCGGGCGCGGCGGCTCAATGCACCTCGTGGACGTGCAGAACCGCTTCTGGGGCGGCTACGCCATCGTCGGCGGCCATTTGCCGCTGGCTGCCGGGTTGGCTGCGGCGGCGCAATATCTCAAGACGGGCCGGGTGACGCTATGCTCGATGGGCGACGGCTCGACCAACATCGGCACCTTCCACGCCGCCATGAACTGGGCGAAGTTGTGGAATCTGCCGATCATCTTCATGGTCGAGAACAACCAATACGCCATGGGGACGCACTACGACGTGCACAGCGCCGTGCCGATGATCCAAAAAGCCGCCGGCTACGACATGTATGCCGAACAGGTGGATGGCATGGACGTGATGGCGGTGCGCGAAGCGGTGTGTCGCGCGGCGGAGCGCGCGCGCAAAGGGGAAGGCCCTTCCTTCCTCGATGTGGTCACCTACCGCTATCGCGGCCATTCGATGGCCGACCCCGACGTGCAGCGCGACAAGGCCGAGATCGCGCAATGGAAGGAGCGCGACCCGATCACCCGCTTTGCGACCGAGGTGTTGCTGAAGCGCAACCTGGTGACGCCGAAAGACCTGGACGACATTCAAAAGAGCGTTGAGCAGGAAGTCGAAGACGCGATCGAGTTTGCCGACAAAAGCCCTGAACCTTCGTTAGATACGCTCTACGATTACATTTATCAACAACCCGTTCGCAACATGCAAATCGCCGGCTCGCTCATTCGCCCGCCCACGATTGCGAAGGACATTCCCGCGAACGGCAAACACGCGTGAGACATGGCAGAAATTACCTATCGCGAGGCGCTGAAGCGCGCGCTGCGCGAAGAGATGCAGCGCGATCCCACCGTTGTCATCTGGGGCGAGGACGTGGTGGCCTATGCCGGCGGCGGCGCATACGGCGTCACGTCTGGCCTGGCCAAAGAATTCCCCGGCCGAGTGCGCGATACCCCCATCGCCGAGGAGGCGATCATCGGCGTTGGCATCGGCGCGGCCATGGGCGGCATGCGTCCGGTGTGCGAGATCATGACCGTCAACTTCACGCTGGTCGCCTGGGATCAGATCGTTAACCACGCCGCCAAGCAAAGCCACATGTTCAACGGCCAGATCAAGGTGCCGATGGTCATCCGCACGCCCAACGGCCATGGCCGCACGGCTGCGACGCACTCGCAAAATTTCGACGCCTGGTTCGCGCACGTCCCAGGCCTGAAAGTTGTCGCGCCGTCCACGCCCTACGATGCTAAAGGGCTGCTGAAGACCAGCATTCGCGACGATGACCCGGTCGTCTTCTTAGAGCACCTCCAGCTCTACGGCACGCGCGGCGAGGTGCCTGATGAGGAATATTTGATCCCCATCGGCGTATCGGACTACAAGCGGCGGGGCAAAGACGTGACCCTGGTGACGTGGGGGCGCATGACGATGGAGAGCCTCAAGGCGGCGCGCGTCCTGGCCGAAGAAGGCGTAGACGTGGAGATCGTAGACTTACGCACGTTGCGTCCGCTCGACCTATCATTGGCGCTGGAGTCGGTTCACAAGACCAACCGCGCGATTGTGGTCGAAGAAGGTTGGCGCACGGCCGGCCTGGGCGCGGAGATCGCGGCGTCGCTGCAGGAGATGGCATTCAACGACTTGGACGCGCCGATCGCGCGCGTGGCCGGCCTGGAAGTGCCGATGCCCTACGCCAAGAATCTAGAACGCGCGACGCTGCCGTTCGCCGAGGACGTGGCCGCTGCTGTGCGCGCGATGCTACAGAAGCAATACTAAAAGTTCCCGAACATGGCTACACAAATCACCATGCCCCAAATGGGGTTCGATATGACCGAGGGCACGATCGCCGCCTGGTTGAAGAAGGAGGGCGATCCCGTAGCGAAAGGCGAGCCGATCGCGGAGATCGAAACCGACAAGACGACCATTCAGATTGAGTCGTTCAGCAACGGCGTGTTGCGCAAGATCCTCGCGCAGGCCGGCCAAAAAGTCCCTGTCGGTCAGGTCATCGGCATCATCGCTGCCCCCGATGAACCTCTTGAGGGCGCGCAGCCATCTGCCCCGCCGCAGTTGGCGTCTCAACCTGCGCCGGATGCGCCGAAGGCGAACGGGGCGCCGCAAGCCGAACCTCGGATGCAGCCGGCTGTTGTTGCGCCGCAAGTCGTCAACGAAGGCCGAATCATCGCGACGCCGGTCGCCCGGCGCCTGGCCGAGGAGCGCGGCATTGACCTGCGCTATGTGAAAGGCAGCGGGCCGGATGGCCGCATCACCAAGGCCGACGTCGAGGCGTTTGTGCCGCCGGCGCCGGTCAGCGAACCGACGGTCAGCCCGGTCGTCAAGACGCCCGAGCCGGCGCCGCAACCCGCGCCGGCTGCTCAGGCGGCGCCGCCCGTCGCGCCCGGCGTCACGCAACCGCTCACCCGCATGCGCCAGACCATTGCGGCGCGCATGGTCGCCAGCAAGCAGCAAGTCCCGCACTTTTACATCACCGTCGCCGTAGAGATGGACGCTGCGCTGGCCTTGCGCGCGCAGATCAACGAGTCGCTGAAGCCGGAGGGGATCAAGGTCTCGGTGAACGACATGGTCATCCGCGCGGCAGCGCTGGCGCTGCGCCGCTTCCCCAACATGAATGCCGCGTTCACGCCGGCGGGCATCGAAAGGCGCGATGACGTGAACGTCGCGAGCGCTGTGACGGTCGAGGGCGGCCTGGTCACGGTCACCGTGCGCGACACCGACAAGAAGACGCTCAAGCAGATCAGCCAAGAGATGGCTGCGCTGGCCGAGCGCGCGCGGAGCAACAAGATGCAGCCGGGCGATACGGGCGGACAGACGTTCACCATCAGCAACCTGGGCATGTACAACGTGGAGAACTTCATCGCCATCGTCAACCAGCCCGACGCCGGCATCTTGGCGGTGGCGACGGCGATGCCGACGCCGGTGGTGCGCGACGGGGAGATCGTGATCCGCACCATGATGAACATGACGCTCTCCGGCGATCACCGCCTGACCGACGGCGCTGAGGGCGCGCAGTTCATCAACGAGATCAAGCGTCTGCTTGAGAATCCCTGGAGCCTGGTGCTCTAGCGCGAATCCTTCTGGGCGCCGCTTGCCGTCCTGGACGACAAGCGGCGTTTTTTCACGCCGGTCTGCATCCGACACGGCATGTAGCCTGACGATATGAATTCGGAGTTCATCATCCACGGCGGCGCCCGCTTGCACGGCGAGGTCGTCGCTTCCGGCAACAAGAATGCCGCGTTGCCGCTGCTGGCTGCCAGCCTGCTCACCGAAGAGCCGCTGATCCTGCACAACGTGCCGCGCATCCGTGACGTGGAAGTCATGGCGCGCCTGTTGCAGACGCTCGGCGTGTCGGTGGAGTGGATTGCGCAAAATAGCCTGCGCTTGCACGCGGCCGACGTAAACGCCCGCGCGTTGAGTCGCGACTTGTGCAGAGAGATTCGCGCCAGCATCCTGCTGGCCGGCCCGATGCTGGGGCGCGTCGGCGGCATCAACCTGCCGCCGCCGGGCGGCGACGTGATCGGCCGCCGCCGGCTCGACACGCACTTCCTTGCCTTCCATGCCCTGGGCGCGAACATCAGCGTCAACGGCGAATTTCAGATCAGCACTTCCGGCCTGACCGGCGCCGATATTCTGCTTGACGAAGCCAGCGTGACGGCGACCGAGAATGCCATCATGGCGGCGGCGCTGGCGAAGGGCGTCACCGTGCTGCGCAACGCCGCCAGCGAGCCGCACGTGCAAGACCTGTGTCACTGCTTGAATCGCATGGGAGCGCGCATCGAACACACCGGCTCGAATACGCTGGTGATTCATGGCTGCGACCGGCTGGGCGGGGCGGAGTTCACCCTGGGCGCCGACAATATCGAAGTGACCAGCTTCATCGTCATCGGCGCACTCT
>JBKBID010000013.1:0-43016 GCA_046299515.1 Thermoflexales bacterium
CATGGCTATCCGCCGGACAAAGCGGAGAAGGCCACGGACACAGTGCTGGAGCAGGCGGAAGCGCTCTCGGCGGCCTGGGCCGTAGGCTAATCGAATCGTGTGACCCGCGCGGGCGGCGGCTACCGCCGGCGCGCGACCAGCGCCCATGCGCCGGGCAGGGCCAGCGCGGCCAGCGCCGCTTTGATGGCGTCGCCCGGCAAAAACGGCAGCAGGCCGACCTCCAGCGCGCGCGGCCAGCCGACAAACTGCGCCAGCCACGGTATGCCGATCGCGTAGATGATTGCGTTGCCCAGCGCCATCGCCAGCAGCGTGCTCCAGAAGCGCCGATCCCAGCCGCGTTCGCTCAGCCAGCCGGTGAGCGCCGCGGCGAAGATGAAGCCGATCAGGTAGCCGCCGGTCGGGCCGAGCAATCGCGCCGCGCCGGATGCGCCGCCGGCGAAGAAGGGCAACCCGGCCGCCCCCTGCAGCACATAGGCGACCAGCGCCAGCGCGCCGCGACGCCAACCCAGCGCCGCGCCGACCAGCAGCACGCCCAGCGTCTGACCGGTGATCGGCACGGGCTGTAGCGGGATGACGATTTGCGCCAGGGCTGCGACGAGCCAGCTTCCGAGCAGCGTCATTGCTGCGTCGCGCCGGAGGTCGGCGCGCGCGCGCGAAAACAGCGTTTGAGCCAGGGTGGGGTAACTTGCGCTGAGCATGGTTAGGCGCTCGTGAAACGCGATGCCATCGCCTTGCGGTTTACGTCGCCGCGGCGCGCAGCGCCTCGGCGCGGTCGGTGTGCTCCCAGGGCAGGTCAATGTCGGTGCGGCCGAAGTGGCCATACGCCGCCGTTTGGCGATAGATCGGCCGGCGCAAGTTCAAGTCGCGGATGATCGCGCCGGGGCGCAGGTCGAAGACTTCCTGAATGGCTTTGGCGATCTTCTCGTCGCTGACCTTGCCGGTGCCGAAGGTCTCGACGTTGATGGAGAGCGGGCGCGCCATGCCGATGGCGTAGGCGACCTGGACTTCGCAGCGGTCGGCCAGGCCGGCTGCGACCACGTTCTTGGCGACCCAGCGGCAGGCGTAGGCCGCCGAGCGATCTACTTTGGTGGGGTCTTTGCCGCTGAACGCGCCGCCGCCGTGTCGGCCCATGCCGCCGTAGGTGTCCACGATGATCTTGCGGCCGGTCAGGCCGGCGTCGCCCATCGGCCCGCCGACGACGAAGCGGCCGGTTGGGTTGACGTAGATCTTGAGCTTGCCGTTCATCATCTCCGGCGGCAGCGTCGGCGTGATGACGTGCTCGATCAACGCCTGGCGGATTTCGTCCTGGCCGATCTCCGGCGCGTGCTGGGTGCTGATCAACACGGTGTCAATGCGCGCCGGCTTGCCGAAGCGGTACTCCACGGTCACTTGCGTCTTGCCGTCGGGGCGCAGCCAGGGCAGCTCGCCGCGCTTGCGCGCCTCGCTCAGCCGTCGCGCCAGCCGGTGGGCGAGCGCGATCGGCATCGGCATCAGCTCCGGCGTCTCGTTGCAGGCGAACCCGAACATCATGCCCTGGTCGCCGGCGCCGATGCGCTCGACCTCGTCTTCGCTGCTGCCGTTGCGCGCTTCGAGCGCCGCATCCACGCCCTGCGCGATGTCGGGCGATTGGCTGGCGATGGCCACCTGCACGCCGCACGTGTTGCCGTCGAAGCCCTTGTCGGAGCAATCGAACCCGATCTCTTTGACGACCTGGCGCACCAGTTGATCGAAGTTGACGAAGGCGCGCGTGGTGATCTCGCCGAGGCACAGCACAAAGCCGGTCTTCACCGCCGTCTCGCAGGCGACGCGGCTCATCGGGTCCTGCGCCAGGCAGGCGTCGAGCACTGCGTCCGAGATCTGGTCGCACATCTTGTCGGGATGCCCTTCGGTCACCGATTCGGAGGTGAAGAAGAGCTGGGGTGAGTTCATGAAGCTGTTCACGTTGTGTTCTCTCTTTGCGTCATACCCTCAGGCGGCCGCGCCGGTTGACTGAGCGAATTCCCGAACCGCCCGTAAAAACAGCGCCCTCTTGCGCTCGCTGGGAGACAAGAGGGCGTGCGACTGCGCGCGCGTCCGCCTCTCATCTTCCAGTCATCCTGCCGGAATTGGCACCGTCTCGGATCTCGATCCCTGGTTCGGGCTGCGAATCTAAGATCGCGAAGGTTGCCGAGGCTTCATCGGGCCGGTCCCTCCGCCTCTCTGGATAAGAGCGCGATCAGGCTGATGGCGCTTGCCTTGACGCTCGTCAAGATCGGACTCGAATTATACGCGGGCCGGGCGCCGATCGCTCCCTGATTCCGCCGCAATCGGCGGCATCGCGCGCCTTTGCGAGCGATAGTCGCAAGCCCTACAATTCGCCGCATGAAAGGCATCGCCCACTTCGCCTCCGGCTTGTGCGTCGCCTCGTTTGTGCCTGGGGTGGTGGAGCAGGCGGCGCAGGGCAGCCTGCTGATCGCCCTGGGCGGCGCGTGCGCGATGTTGCCCGACACGCTCGACTTCCGCTTTGCCAAGTTCGTCGAGCGGCGCGACGCCGACCTCATCCCGGATCGCGCTCATCCCAACCCGCAGGCGCTGGCCGAAGCATTTGCGCGCGAGTTTGCGCGCGTGACCCCCGACCGCCCGCGCATCGTGCAGTTTCACCCGCTGCGCCTGGGCGTGGTGGACTGGGTGACGTATGCCGTGCGTTTCGACGTCGCCGCCGGCGAGGTTGTAGTGACGATGGGCGACGAGGAGGGCCGCGCCCATGTCGGTCGGCTCGACTATCCATACGATGGCGCGCTGGAGGTCATCGAGCTGGGCGGGCCGTCGCTGCGGCTGTCGCAGGGCGAGCAGGGTTATCGCATCGAGTTCCTGCCCTGGCATCGCCAATGGACGCACTCGCTCGTGCTGGCGGCGGCGCTCGGCGCGGCGCTGGGGCTGCTGCTCGGCCCGACGGCCGGCTTGGTCGGCGGCCTGGGCTATGCCGCGCATGTGCTGGAAGACCAGCTCGGCTACCTCGGCTCTAATCTGTTCTGGCCGTTCACGCGCCGGCGCTTCGACGGCTTGCGGCTGTTGCACGCCGGCGATGCCATTCCAAACGTCGTCACCGTCTGGCTTTCGCTGACCTTGCTGTTGCTGAACCTGGACCGCGCCCGCGACGCGCCTTTAATCGCCACCGGCCCGTTCCTCGGCTTTGCCGTGCTGCTGCCGGTTGCGGCCTTGATCGCCGTCTATGCGCGGCGCAAATGGCGGCGTTACGCGGCGTCGTGGCGGGCCGAGCGCGACCGCGACGCGATAGCGGAAGGCACAGACGCGGTGAGCTAAGTTAGTCGAACTGCGTCGGCACGCTGGCCGCGCACAACACCAACTCCTGCGCGGCGCGCACGCTGCGCATGATCTTGGCGAAGTTGCCCTTGAGCTTGAGCTGGTTGGTCATCAGCGCCTTGATCGGGTCAATTTCGCGGTTGATGACGCGGCGCCAGTTCTTGGCCGGCGCCCAGATGCGGAATTCGGGGCTGCGCTCGCTCTCGTCCTGCGCCAGGAACGCCTCGCGGCATTCCCCGTGCCACAGGTCGAGGTACATCAGCTTGCGTTCGCCGTCGGGTTGGCCGGCTTCCGGCTCGACGATGAACCAGAAGTCGCCCTCCCACGTCTTGGCCGCCTCGCGATATGCCGCGCTGGCGTTGATCGCGTCTTTGAACGCCGCGACCCACTCCGGTGTCGCAAATGGAATGCTCATCGCGGGAATTCTACTGATTGCGCCGTTGAAGGCGCAACGCGGGCGGGCGAAGGCACTGCCTCGCCTACCCGGTGTCAGTTGCGCGCGTGGCTCGCCGACTGCGCGCCCTGCTGCGCTGCGTGGCAGCTGGCGCGGGCGACCGATTACCCGTTACCATTAGCCCATGCGCATTGGTTTGATCGCCGGCGAGTATCCGCCGCTGCAGGGCGGCCTGGGCGATTACACGCGCCGATTGGCCCTGGCGCTCGCCGACTTGGGGCATGAACCCCATGTGTTGACGCGGTTCGTCGCCGGCGCGCCGGCCGTCGAACGCGAGGGCAACGTCACGGTGCATCGGCTGGTCGGCGCGTGGAACTGGGAGACGCGCCGGCGCATCGAGGGCTTCAACCGGCTCTTCCATCCCGATGCGCTGAACCTGCAATACCAGGCGGCGGCGTATCAGATGCACCCGGCGATCAACTTGCTGCCGGGCGCGCTGGCCAAGCGCGCGCCAACCGTAGTCACCTTTCACGACCTGCGCGTGCCGTACCTGTTCCCGAAGGCCGGCTTTCTGCGCTGGAAGTCCATCGTGATGATGGCAAAGGGGGCTTCGGCCTGCATCACGACCAACGTCGAGGATCGCGACACGCTATTGCGGGAAGGTGTGCGTGAGGTCGCCATGATTCCCATCGGCAGCAACATCACGCCGGCGACGCTGGAGGGCTTCGATGGCGCAGCGTGGCGGCGCGCGCAGGGCATCGCCGAGGGCGTCATCCTGATCGGCTACTTCGGGTTCATGAACGAGAGCAAGGGCGGCGAGGCGCTCATCCGCGCCCTGGCCGAGCTGCGCCGGCGCGGCTTGGACGTGGGGCTGCTGCACATCGGCGGGCAGGCCGGCGACAGCGACCCCACCAATCTGGCGTATGCTGCGCGCTTGCAGCGCCTGGCCGTGGAGCTGGGGGTGCGCGAGCGGGTGTACCTCACCGGCTTCCTGGACGAGCGCGGCGTGAGCGAAGCCTTTGCGGCTTGCGCATGCGTCGCTCTGCCATACCGCGACGGCGCTTCCTTTCGCCGCGGCACGTTGATGGCCGCGTTGGCCCATGGCTGCGCCATCGTCACCACCACGCCCCGCGTCGCGCTGCCGGAGCTGATAGACGGGGTGAACGTGCTGCTCACGCCGCCCGACGATGTTCCGGCGCTGGCGCAGACGATCCAGCGCGTGATCGCCGACGAGGCGCTCCGGCGGCGCTTGCAGGCTGGCGCGGCCGAGTTGAGCCGGCGCTTTCGGTGGGAGGCCATCGCCGAGCAGACGGCGGCGCTGCTGGAGCGGATCGTGAAAGGGGGATGAAGGGGCTATACTTCGGCGCGGTTGACGATGAGCGATTCGCAATCCCACGCGCGCGAAGCGCCGCTGCCGTCCGAGCTGTATGACGAAAACTACTTCCTCACGGCTTGCGAGGGCTACGATGAGTTCCTCAAGACCGAAGGCGAGCATCTCTCGCGCCGGCTGCGCCAGGCGTTTGAGTTTGCGTCGGTCGAGCCGGGCATGAGCGTGCTCGACCTGGGCTGCGGGCGCGGCGAGATTGTCCGGCGCGTCGCGCGAATCGGCGCTAAGTCGTTTGGGATTGACTACGCGCGCGCGGCCGTGCGACTGACCCAGCGCATCATGCAGCATGAAACCGGGACGTATGGCATCGCGCGCGCCGACGCGAAGTATCTGCCGTTTGCGGATGCGTCGTTCGACCGGGTGCTGATGTTCGACGTGGTCGAGCACCTGCAGCCGTGGGAGCTGGACGCCTGTCTGCGCGAGGTGTGGCGCGTGCTCAAGCCGGCCGGTCAGATCATCGTGCATACCGCGCCGAACCGCTGGTACGACGCCTATGCCTATCCGGTCGTGCGCACCGTCCGCACCGTGATGGGGCAAGGGCACAAGTATCCGAAGAACCCGCGCGCGCTCAACGTCGCGATCAACACCGAAGTCCACGTCAACGAGCAGGATATGCTGCGCCTGCGCCGCTACCTGGTGCGCGCCGGATTCAAGCGCGTCCGGGTATGGCTGGACACGCCCCCGCAGAACCGGCGCGAGGGCGCCGTGATGAGCGCCCTGCGTCACGTCGCCTTCAACTGGGTGCCGTTCGCCTGGTTCTTCCAGCGCGAAGTGTTCGCCGTAGGCGCCAAACTGGCGCATTGATCTGCCGACACTCCTCATAAATCCGATCCCTATGTCTAAGAAATCACGACGCGAGAGAAGACCGAACCTGCCTCCCGAGGCGTTCAACGTGCCTGCGCGCGCGCCTGCGCCGGCGACGCCCGATGCGCGAGCCGAGATGGGCGCTGTGACCGTCGCCGCCCGCGCGCCCGCGCCGCCGACGGCGGCGAATTTGCATCGCGAGTACGGCGAGGTGCTCGACGATTTGCGGTTGACCTCGCTTATCTTCCTTGCGCTGATCGCCGTCATGGTTGCGCTGTCGTTCCTCGTGCGCTGACGAGATTGATGCAATAGGCCGTTGAGGTTTGCCGCGTGTCGTCCGCTGTCGTCGCACTCAAGTCCGGGCGCGACCGGTCTGTCCGCCAACGCCATCCCCGCCTGTTCGCCGGCGCGATCAAGGAGGTCTCCGGCAAGCCCAAAGATGGCGATGTCGTTGACGTGACCGACAACAAAGGTGAATGGCTGGCGCGCGGCGTGATCAATCAGCAAGCGCAGATCGCGGTGCGCCTGCTCACCTGGGCGCGTGACGAGGCGATAGACGAAGCGTTTTGGCGACGGCGCGTGCGCGCGGCGGTTGCGCGGCGCAGGCGCGACCCGGCCCTGGCGCACACCAACGCGATCCGCTGGGTCTTCGGCGAGAGCGACGGACTGCCGGGCCTGATCGTTGACGGCTACGCCGATGTGCTGGTCGTCGAAATTTCCGCCCTGGTTGCTTGGCGCGCGCTGCCGTTCCTGGCCGATGCGCTGAATGAAGCCCTGTCGCCCCGACAGGTCGTGTGGCGCGCGGACGAAGAACGCCTGTCGCGCGAGTTCGGGGGAGCGCTGCCGCGCGCCGCGCGCGAGGCGCTGAGCGAGGTTGCGCCGGCCGAGCCGGTCGAGATTTGCGAGCGCGGACTGCGCTTCTGGGTCAACCTGGCCGGCGGTCAAAAGACCGGCTTCTACCTGGATCAGCGCGATAACCGCGCGCGGGCGGCGGCCTATTGCCAGGGCGCGACGGTGTTGAACGCCTTCGCCTACACCGGCGCGTTTGGGTTGCACGCGCTGGCCGGCGGCGCAGCGCGCGTGGTCAACGTGGATTCGAGCGGAGAAGCGCTGGCGCTGGCCGAGCGCAACCTGGCGCTGAACGGCGGCCTGGGGGCAGGGCGACGCTATGAATGCGTCGAGGCCGACGTGTTCGACTATCTGCGCAGCCTGCGCGACCGCGGCGAACGCTTCGACGTCGTCATCCTCGACCCGCCTAAGTTCGCCCATCACCCCGGCCAGATCGAGCGCGCGGCGCGCGCCTACAAAGACCTCAACCGCGTCGGCATGAGCATCATCGAGCCGGGCGGGATCCTGGCGACGTTCTCGTGCAGCGGCGTGGTGGACGCGGCGTTGTTCCAGAAGATCATCTTCAGCGCGGCGCTGGAGGCCGGGCGCGAAGCGCGGGTCATCGAGCGCTTGACGCAGGCCAGCGATCACCCCGTGTTGCTCACCTTCCCGGAGTCGGAATACTTGAAAGGGCTGATTTGCCGGATCGAGTGAGGCGATCGCCCCCAGCTCGAAACGTGCAGCCATGAAGTCACCCAACCTGTTCGCCTCTTTTCGCTTCGCCTTTGAGGGGATCGCCTACGCCTTTCGCACGCAGCGCAACTTTAAGGTGCATTGCGGCGTCATGCTGGCCGTCGTGGTCGTTGGCCTGGCGGTGAGGCTTGCGCCGGCGCAGTGGGCGATTCTGGCGTTGGCGTCCGGCTTGGTCTTTCAGGCCGAGCTGATGAACACGGCGCTGGAGGCCGTCGTGGATCGTGTTTCGCCGGAGTTTCACGCGTTGGCGAAGGTGGCGAAGGATTGCGCCGCCGGCGCCGTCTTTCTGACGGCCCTATGCGCCGTCATCGTCGGGCTGCTGGTGCTTGGGCCGGCGTTGCTCGGCGCGTTGGCCAAGTGGCGCGTCGGGGCCTAATCGTCCGCGCACAAGCCTCGCCGCGAGGCACCGCGCGGTTTCATGAGAGGGCGATCGGACGCCGCCGGGTGTGATCAGGCCGGATCGGCCTGCGGCGGTCGAGCCGCGCGCGGCCGAGGGCGTTCGCCGATCTCCTCGAGCAATCCGCCCATGCCGAGCGAGGTGATATCTGCGCGCGTGAGCCGGTCGCCGGCCAGCAAGCGCGGCAGCACCCAGTCCACCACGTTGACCTTGCGGCTGCGCGCGCAGCCCGGCGCGCCCAGAATCGGCAGGTCGCCCAAGTAGGCGACCATCAGCAGATTGCCCGGATCCACCGGCGCGCCAAAACATGCCACTTCGCCGTTTGCGCGCTCGATGGCGCGCGGCACGATGTCGCGCCGATCCATGATGGCCGTCTCGCCGGCCAAAATCAGGAGCTGCGCGCCGGCTTGGGCGTGCCGGACGAGCGCCTGCGCCAGGGCGCGCTCGTCGTCTTCGCTCTCGAGCGGCACATAGTCTACCGCGGCCAGTTGTGAGCCGAGCGCCTCGATGCGGGCGCGCATCGCCGGCTCGAAGTCGCCGATCACGCGCGCGCGCACCGACGGCATGCCCGACAGGATCATCACGACGCGCCGGCCGGGCAGCGCATCTACGCGGATGATCCCATCGTTGCATTCTGCGCAGATGCGGCGCGCGGCCTCGATGGCCGGCTCAGGCACGGCGAAGGGGATGATCTTGATCGTCGCCGCCATCTGTTTGGCGGCGACGGCGCTGTGGTTTGCCGCAGTCGCGATGGTCAGCCCTTCGATCTGGTTGATGCGGTTCAGTCGCTCGCCGTCCACGCGGACGATGCCGAGCTGAGCGGCGAGCAGATTCATGCGTCCGCCGCCGGCGAAGCTGGCGAGCAAGCCGCCGCCCATGACCAGCGCGGCCAGGGCGCGCGCGGCGTCGTCTTCGCCGATGTCGCCGGGTTCCAGTTCCGCCACGTACACGCTGCGATGTCCCATCGCCCGCAGCGTCGCGATGTCCGCCGGCGACAGCGCTTTGCCCTTGCGCAGTAGGCGTTGCCCGTCCGGCCCGGCGATGTTGTGTCCGAGGATCTTGCCCTCGGCGCGCTCCAGGGGGATCGGCCCAAACTTCATCG
This sequence comes from Thermoflexales bacterium, assembly GCA_046299515.1. Classification (GTDB taxonomy): domain Bacteria; phylum Chloroflexota; class Anaerolineae; order J036; family Brachytrichaceae; genus JAAFGM01. Next base: position 8,969 of record JBKBID010000013.1, read on the forward strand.
CTTGGCCACGTCAGGCATTGACGATAGAGAGGACTTCGTTGCGGGTTAATTTGGCGTGCCCGTTGGCCAGGGCGTTGAGCGTGGCTTCGGCCAGCGCCAGCGGAATTTTGATGAAGTAGCTGAAGGGCGCTTCCGGCAAACTTCTGGCGTATTGCGCCGTCAAATGCAGCCAGTGCGCGGCGTACTCGCGCAGGTCGGCATCCGTCCATCCGGGCGGATAGAAGTTGGCGCCGCGCGCCAGGTCTTCTTGCCGGTTGCGGGCGATGTTGGTGAGTTGCAGGCCGCGCCCGAAGTGAATCGCGGCGTTGCGGTCCAGCCGGGCGCCGTCGAACCACGCGGCGATGTCGCACATCAGCAGGCCGACGGCGGCTGCGACGCTGTAGGTGTAGGCGTCCAGGTCGGCGCGATGGCGGATGTGCCAATTCGTCCTCGCCCAGTGCGCCATACGGCTGGCCATCGCCGATGTGTCGCCCATGATGCGCGGCGCGATCTCGCGCGGCGCGTAGGCAGCCCATTCGCCCAGCCGCAGGCTGACTTCGGGCAATGCATTCCGGTACGGCGCAAAGATCGGTTGAAATGCCTCGGCGATGCTCGCGTCGTGATCGTATGAGAAAGCCTGTAACGCCAGGCTGATTTGTTCCAGCAAGTTCGACTTGGCGTCGTTTGACAAGGTGGGGTGGTCTTCGATCTCGTCAATGGCGCGCATGCACAGATAAGCGGAGGCGGTGGCCTCTTTCAACCGCGGCGGCATACGGCTGATGGGCAAGAAGAAGGTCCGGCTGGTTCGTTCGAGCACGGTCAGCGGGTCGTCGAGTGGGTGATTCATCATCTTGTCTTGCAATCCTATGAGTGCGCTTGAAAGGCTTGTGCGGTCAGGTGATTCGTGGCGGGGCGTCGCGCTTATACCCATGGCAGGCTGCGCACTTTCCCGATCATTGCGCCTTGGCGTTGTCGCCGCCGAACAACCGCGCGAAGAAGTCGCGAATCGCTTGAACGAGTCGGCTGAAGAAACCGGGCTGAGCGGCCGGGGCTTCGGTGACCCCCTCGGCGATCTCGACTTGCGCCTTCATGCACTCGAAGAATTTGGCGCTCAGGTTCTGCGTGACGCTGCTCATCAGGCGCGTGGCCATGCCGGCGATGCTGCCGACGATGCTGACGTCAGCCGTCCAGGCCAGCTCGGTCGTGCGATCATCGCCGTCGGACAACGTGAAACTGGCCACGACGTTTGCGGTGTTGCCCTGACCGGCGCCGCGCGCCTTGATGGTGCCGGACGCCGGTGGCTGCAGCTCGGCCAACTCGACGTCGGTGTTGAACTTCACCTTGACCGTGCCAAAGCCGACGCTGACGACCACTTTGAACTTTTTGTTCGGCTCGATCACTTCCATAGATTCGACGCCCGGCGCACAGCGGGCGACAGCGTCGGGGTCTGTCATGAACTCCCATACCTTCTGGCGCGGCGCTTTGATGTTGGTAGAACCGCTCAGTTGCATCCCTGTCTCCAATCCATCGCGAGATTCAAGTGTGCGGAGATTACACCGTTTCGCGAATTCGGCAATGTCGCGCTGAGCAAGGGCACACAGCGTCGCATCAGTCTGGAAGAACGTTTTGCGCTAAACTAGGCATGCTGACGCGGCGGCCGCGTGAGAAACGCGGCGGCCTTTCGTCGGTGAACAATCCTATGCCAACCTCCAAGTCCCGCCCCGCGCTGTTCTTCATCCTCGCCGGCCTCTTCGGCATTGCTGCGCTCCTCACCCCCATCGCCGTCCATGCTGAAACCAAATCGCTGGTGTGGACGCGGCTGGACACCGAGATAGCGGTGCAGCTCAACGGCGATCTGAAGATCACCGAGACCAACGTCATAGATTTCACCCGCGGCACCTTCTCGTGGGGCTTTCGCGATATTGAGTTGGCGCGCCTCACCGAGGTGCGCGACATCGTTGTAACGGAGGGCGGCCGATCGCTGGAGACGGAAATCGTCTATACCGACGACAACAGGCTGCGCATCAAATACTACTTCCTGACGCCGGCGCGTGGTGAGCAGCGCACGTTCGTGCTGAACTACACCGTCGTCGGCGCAACGCGCTACTACGATGAAGGCGATCAGGTGTTCTGGGCCGCGGTGTATCCGGATCGCAGCGGCTTCGCTGTGCAGAACGCGCGCGCGGTCGTCCGGCTGCCTGCCGGCGCGACGGCGACCAATGCCGAGGTATACGGGGTGCGCGCCGACGTCAAAGGCCTGGGCGAAAGTGTGGTCGTCGCCGAGGCGCTGGAGCCGATCCCCAGCGGCGAGCAGATGGAGGTGCGGGTGCAGTTCCCTCACGGCATCGTCGACGGCAAGCCGGCGCCATGGCAACAGGCCTACGATGAACGTCGGCGTTTTGAGGAGACCGAGAAGCCGCGTTACGACTTCTTCACCTTGCTCGCTTCGCTGCTGATCTTCCTGGGCGGGCCGGCGCTGGCCGCCGTCTTGTACTACACGCGCGGCCGCGATCCCGACGTCGGCCTTGTGGCGCAGTATCTGACCGAGCCGCCTGACGCCCCGCCCGGCGTGCTCGGCACGTTGATTGACGAGACGGCCGACATGCAAGACCTCGTCGCCACGCTCGTGGATCTGGCGCGGCGCGGCGTGCTGACGATGAAGGAGAAACCGGTGGAGGCGTTGGGCGGCGCGCTCACCATCACGGACTGGGTGTTCGCGCCGGGGGAGAACCTCGGCAAGCTGGCGCTGAGACCGTTCGAGCAAAAGCTGGTGGATGCGCTCCAACTCAACCAGGGCGAGCGCGCGCTATCCAGCTTCCGCAACAATTTCTACGTCAAGCTGCCTGAGCTGCAAAACGCGCTGTATGCAGAGATGGTGCGTGAGGGCTATTACGACCATGCGCCGAACACCACGCGCTCGGCATATCAATCGCTGGCGACGGCGCTTACGCTGATTGCTACGTTGGCTTTTTGCGCCTCAATTGCTTTGCTGAGCGAGCTGACGGATTATGCGATCTGCCTGCCGATTGCGTTCGGCGTCACGGCGCTGGCTTTCTTCCTCATCGCCAAGAACATGCCGGCGCGCACACGCAAAGGCGCAGATATGCGCATGCGCGCCGAGGCCTTCAAGCGCTATTTGCAGAACATTGAGAAATACACCGATGTCAAAGAGTCGAAGGACTTGTTCGAGAAGTACCTGCCCTACGCCATCGCCTTTGGCCTAGAGCACAGTTGGACGAAGAAGTTTGCTGCGGTGGATGCGCCGATGCCGCCCTGGTATGTGCCGGTGTGGCCAAGGCCGTACTACGATCCCCGCTATGGCGGCCGGCGTGGGCCGGTCGTCGTGGCCGGCGCGCCGGCGGCAGGCGAGGCGCTCGGCCGGTTGGAGCCGCGCGGCGACATCAGCGGTCAGGCGCGCGCCGGCGGCGGCATCGAAGGCATGGAGCAAGCGATGGGGCGCGGCATCAGCTCGATCGAAGGTGGGTTGGCCTCGATGTTCGAGTCTATGTCCACCACGTTCGGCAGCCGGCCGGTTTCCAGCCCCAGCACAGGTGGATGGAGCAGCGGTCGTTCCGGCCGCGGCTGGAGCGGCGGCGGCAGCTTCGGCGGAGGAAGCTCCGGCAGGGGAGGCGGCGGCTTTGGCTAGGCCGCGCAAGGCTTGCAGGGGAATCCATCGCGCATCTTCTTCCTTAGGTCGTTGATGAAGGAGACGAACAGGCATCATGAATCAAGGCAAAACGCTCGGCTACATCCTGATCGGCATCGGCGCAGGCATCTTCCTCCTCGGCGCGTTGTGGGCGCTGGGCGGCTCGATTGAAACACAGGGCGCGCGCATCCTGGCGATCGCGTTCGCGTTCATCATTGCCGCGCCGCTGGTGGGGCTGGGCATTTACACGTTGAACAAAGGCCGGCTCGAAGCGGCTGAGATGGCGCAGATTAGGCAACAGCAGAAGCTGCTCGGCCTGGTGCAGACGCAAGGCAAAGTGAACATTTCGATGGCGGCGGTCGAGTTGGGCCTCAACCGCGATCAGATGAAGCAGTTGATCTACGACCTGATCGGCAAGCAATTGTTCAGCGGCTATGTGGACTGGGATGACGGCGTGTTGTATTCGTCCGATGCGTCGAAGCTGAAGAGCGGGGCCTGTCCGAAGTGCGGCGGTCAGTTGACCCTCGCCGGCAAGGGGCTGGTGAAGTGCCCCTACTGTGGCAGCGAGATCTTCACGACTTCGTGATGGGCAGCATGAGCAGATGGCGAATAGTGAATGGCGAATGGCGAAAAGATAGCAGGCGTGGGTCGCCGGAAGGCAACTGACTGCTTACCGCATTAGGAGGAAAAGATGAGCGCGAATTACGAAAACATCCGCAGGGAGAGGGGAACCCTGGAAAGCCTCATCGGCAGGCTTCCCGGCTACAAGGGCTACAAGGAGAAGGAGATGCGTCGCGAGGCCGACCGGCTCTTGCGCGAATCGCTGGTGCGCGACTTCACGATGCAACTGGACCGCATCACGCCGATTCAGAACGCTGTGCTGGATAACATCGGCGTCGAGTGGATGGACGACATCGGCGCGTTGAAAACTGCGCTGCAAACGCTGATTGACCGCATCCGCCACGCGCCCCAGGGTTACGCCGGCTTCTTCGACGCCGCGCGCGTGAAAGAAGACGACCTCGACCGGCTCGAGGAATTCGACCGCCAGCTCCTTGACGAGCTGGACAAAATCCGGATGGTGATTGACGATTTGGAGCATGCGACGGATGATGCGGCGTCGCTGAAGACCGCGCTGACGAGCGCCGGCAAAGCCGTGAAGGCGGCCGGGGATTTGTTCGCGCAGCGCAGCAAGGTGATCACAGGGGTTTAAGGATGACTATCGCCCAACTTCCCGCTTCCGTTCGGCTTAGGTCAGTCGGGAGCGGCGAGTTGGAAGCAAAAGGAGAGAAATGGCTCGAATCATTGATGTAATCGAATGGCCGGATCAGGGGCCTAACGACATCGTCAAGCGCGTGCCGGAGCAGGGCAGCGGCGACATTCGCTTAGGCTCGCAGGTGATCGTGCGCGGGGCGCAGGTGGCCGTCTTCTACCGCGATGGCAAGGCGCTGGACATGTTCACCGAGGGGCGTCACACGCTGACGACGATGAACTTGCCGCTGCTGTCCGGCCTGATCGGCCTGGCGACGAATTCGCGCACGCCCTTCCCGGCCGAGGTGTACTTCGTCACCACCAAGGAATTCGTGGACATGAAGTGGGGCACGCCTGGGGAGATCACGGTGCCGGATGCGGTGCTCGGCATGGTGCAGTTGCGCGCTTTCGGCAACTATTCCATGCAGATCAAGGACCCGCAGCGCTTCGTCAACCAGATCGTCGGCGTGCAGGGCATCTACACCACCTCGCAAATCCAGGATTACCTGCGCGGCATCCTGGTCAGCGAGATCGCCAGCGTGATGGGCGCGACGATGAAGACCAAGTCGCTGCTGGATTTGGCGGCGCTCCAGTCCGACCTCGGGGCGGCCATCCAGGCCCGTGCGGCGGACGACTTCGAGGCCGTCGGCATCGCGCTGAAGAAAGTCTATGTCGTCAGCATCCAGCCCGGCGAGGAGACGGCTAAGGCCATCGCTACGCGCAGCGCTATGGGCGCGGTCGGCGCGACCTATACGCAGTATCAGGCCGGCCAGGCCATGCGCGAAGCGGCGCAGAACCAGGGCGGCGGCGCAGGGGCTGGCGTGGGCCTGGGCGCCGGCATCGGCATCGGCCAGGCCATGGCCGAGGCCATCCGGCAAGGCATGCAACAGCCGGCGCAGCAACCCGCACAGCCAGCCGGGCAGCAACCCCCTGCCGGCGGCGCAGCGGCTGCCCCGGCTACCAAGGCTCAAATCGAGCAGGCATTGATTAACCTCGACTTGCGCCTGGCGAACGGCGAGATCAGCGAGGCGACCTACAACAAACTGCGCGAGAATCTAGAGAAAGCCCTGCAGAATGCAGCGAGCTAAGTCGGCAATCAGAATCCAGGCTCCTCGCCGGGGGCCTGGAATCCGTCGTGTGGTTTGATCACGATTGGCATGGTCATGAACATCAAGATTGAGCCGTTGGGGCCGAATGCGCGGCCGCCGCTTGCCGAGAAGCCGGTCTTCGGCAAGACCTTCACCAATCGCATGTTCACCCAGTGGTGGACCGAGGAGAGGGGCTGGCACGACGCCAAGATCGGTCCGTATCAGCCGCTGTCGCTCGATCCGGCGACGGCAGTGCTCCACTACGCCCAGGAGATCTTTGAAGGCACAAAAGCCTATCGCCGTCCTGACGGGCACATCAACCTCTTTCGCCCCTGGGAGAACGTCGCGCGCTTCAACCGCTCCGCCGATCGCATGGCGATGCAGAAAGTGGATCCCGAGGCGCACCTGGAAGCGATTGTCGAGCTGGTGCGGCTGGAGCACGAGTGGGTGCCCGGCGGGGAGGGCGAGTCGCTCTACATCCGCCCGGTGATGATTGCAACGGACGTTGGCTTGGGCGTGTATGCCAGCAAGAGCTATCTGCATTACATCATCGTCGGCCCCGCCGGCGCCTACTTCTCCACCGGCTTCAAGCCGGTTTCGGTCTTCGTGTCGGATCAGTATGTGCGCGCCGTGCGCGGCGGCACCGGCGCGGCCAAGACCGGCGGCAACTACGCCGCCAGCTTGCGCGAGAGCGAACGGGTGAAGCACCTGGGCTATCAGCAGGTGCTTTGGCTGGATGCGATCGAGCGCAAATACATCGAGGAAGTGGGCGCGATGAACATCGCGTTCGTCTATGGCGGCAAACACATCGTCACGCCTGAGCTGTCGGGCAGCATCCTGGAAGGCGTGACGCGCGATTCGGTGCTCAAGCTGGCGCCCGATCTGGGCTATACGGCGTCGGAAGCGCGCCTGGCGCTGAGTGACGTGCTGCGCGACATCGAATCGGGCGAGATCACCGAGGTGTTCGGCATGGGCACGGCGGCGGTGATCGCGCCGGTGGACAAGATGGGCTACCGCGGCAAAGACTACTCGGTGCGCTATGCGCCGGGACCGGTCGCCGATCGTCTCTTCAAGAGCCTGACCGACATCCAGTACGGTCGCGTCCCCGATCCCTACCGCTGGACGCACAAGATCGAAGTGGGCGGTCGGTGAGGGCCGGCCAGGCCTGCCGCTCGCGCTATGCCGCGCCTGCTCATCGGCCTCACCGGCAACATTGCGACGGGCAAGAGCACCGTCGCCCGCATGCTGCGTGAACTCGGCGCGGTCGTCATTGACGCCGATCAGGTTGCGCGCGAGGTCGTGCGCCCAGGCCAGCCGACGTTGGAGGAGATCGCGCGCGCCTTCGGGCCGGACGTGCTGCTCCCCAACGGCGAGCTGGACCGTCCCCAGATGGCGCGCCTGGTGTTCGGCGACCCGGATCGGCTCAAACAGCTAGAGGCGATCGTCCACCCCGCCGTGCGCGAAGCGATGTGGCGCGCCATTCGCGCGCAGCCGGACGATGCGGTGGTGGTTATCGAAGTTATCAAACTCTTTGAGAGCGGCTGGGCGCGCGAGTGCGACCAGGTGTGGGTGACGCATTGTCCGCCGGAGATGCAAGTGGCGCGCCTGGTGAGCGACCGCGGCCTTTCCCCGGCGGAGGCGCGCGCGCGCGTCGAAGCGCAAAATCCACAAGCCGATAAGCTCGCGCGCGCCGATGTGGTGATTGACACATCGGGCAGCTTGGAAGAAACCCGTCGACAGGTGGAGGCCGCTTGGATGGCAACGCGATGCTAGAATCATCGGCGTATGGACTCACTTAGCCGGTCGAGCGTAGCGGCTGCATCTGCCGAGGGCGAGGGGACGCAGCCGGCCGGATCCTTAGCGGGAAGTCTCACCGTCCTGGAATGGGGCATCCGCGCGGTCTTGTTTGCGTCATTCATCGGCGTCCTCATCCGGCAGCTTCATGCGTTATCGCTCGACCAGGCGCTGTATCCATTGATACTCTACGGTTCGCTGGCAGCCGCCTATTTGCTGGCGAGTGCGCCGACTGTTGCTGCGGCCATCCGCCGTCAAGCCGAAAGCCAGCCATTGGGCATGGCGTTATTGGCGTTAGCGCCGCTGGCGCCGGTGATGTTATATGCGCGCACGGCGCTCGACGTTGAGCTGACGGGATTGTTGTTTATCGGCGCGCTCATCTTTCTGCCGGCGGCATGCGCCATCCTGAACGTGCCGCAGTTGCGCCGCGCCGACGTCTCGCTCGGGCTGATTACCGTGGCATTACCCCTGCTGCTGCCGTATGCGCCGGACTCGGGCATGGGCGCTTTGCCTGAGCCGCCCACGACGTTCGATATTGCCATGCGCGTCGGCGCCTTCTTGTTGCCGCTCGCGTTGCTATTGTTCACCACGCGCGAGCAGAAGCAGCGGCTCAACTTCCTTTTCGTGTGTGCTGTGCTGTCGTTGTGGTATGCCGTGCAATTCGGAGCGTTCCCCACTCTTCCCATCGCCCATGACGCGGAGGTGACTTACTTCCAGCTCGCGGTCATTCCGCTCTTTTTATATGTGCTCGCGGCAGCCGGGCGCTTTGACCGGTTGGGGATGCTGTTTAAGCCCTCGCCGCGCGGCGTGAGCGTAGTGGCCGCAAACCTCGCCCTGTTGGCAGCGCTCGGCGTGCCGGTGGGGTTGGTGACCGGCGCGCTCGCGCCCGCGTTTCAAGGCCCCCCGCTGCTCGAAGCGGCGACACAAGCGCTGAACATCTTCTTGTTGGTGGGATTGCCGCAGGAGATCCTCTTCCGTGGCACGCTGCTGACCTATCTCCAAGATGCGCTGCGCCTTGATGCTGGCGTGACTGCTGTCATCAGCGGTGTCCTTTTTGGCGCGGCACATGTGCAAAATTCGGCCGGCTTCGGTTGGACGTTCATCCTGGCGACATTAGCGGGCATCTTCTGTGCGCGCGCATTCCTGGCTACGCGGAACGTCGTGGCCGCCGGCGTCGTCCATACCTCGGCGCGCTGGGTAAAGTGGTTGTTGTTCAGCGGCTGAATGTGCGAGTACTTTGACCTAGTCCGGCTTGAAATGTCTCTTTGAAGCGGATGTCTTCCGGACGCCGCAGCAAACTGCGAGCGCTCGGGGTGGGGTAAGCATTGGGGTAAGCATAGAGGGCAATGGGAAGGCGCGTCGAGTCATGAGGCTGCGCACCATCGGTCGTTACCAGATCAAAGCCGAGCTGAACTGCGGCGGCATGTCGGTCGTCTATCTTGCCCATGACCCGAACATCGGCCGGGATGTCGCCATCAAAGTGCTTGCGCGCAGCCTGGCCGATCAGGCCGTGGCGCGTGAGCGCTTTGCGCGCGAAGTGCGCGCCGTCGTGCAGCTCGACCACCCGGCGATTGTGCCGATCTACGATTTCGGCGAGGAGGACGGCCAACCTTACGTCGTGATGCGCTACATGCCCGGCGGCTCGCTGGCCGACATGCTGACCTACGGCCGGCTGAACCTGGCCGATGCCCAACGCATTCTGGAACGAGTCGCGCATGCGCTCGACGCTGCCCATGCCCAGCGCATCATCCATCGCGATCTGAAGCCGGGCAATATCTTGTTCGACGGCTATGGCGAAGCCTTTCTCAGCGATTTCGGCATCGTCAAGAAGGTCTACGAAGGCGGCGCGGAGACGCCGACGCTGACCGGCAGCGTGGTATTGGGCACGCCAGCCTACATGAGTCCAGAGCAGGCCCTGGGCAAGCCGCTCGATGAGCGCAGCGATGTGTACTCGTTGGGTGCTGTGCTGTATGAGATGTTGACCGGTGTGCCGCCTTATAAAGGGCCGACCGGCATCAGCGTGGCGATGAAGCATGTGACGGAGCCGGTGCCGAATCTGCGTCAACATCGCCCCGATCTGCCGGATGCATGTATCGCCGTTGTGGAGAAAGCGATGGCCAAGAACCCGGGCGACCGCTTTGCCACTGCCGGCGAGATGGCGGCTGCGTTCGCCGAGGCGGTCACCGGCGCGCCATCCGCAGAGCCGATGATGCCCCCATTGACCGTGCGCAAGAAACCGCACACGACCTCGCGCGCCGCAGCGCTCCAACTGGGCGCTTCAGCCCTTGAGCCGGCGGTGACGACGGAATGGATGCCGCGTGAGACGCCTGCGCCAGAAGGCGGCCTCCAGCGCGCCCTTGTGGCAGGCGCAGCAGCCGTGGCTACACTCTTTGTCGTTGGGTTGGGGGTGTTCTTGTTCGCCCTAGTTCAGCGGAGCGGCGGCGCAGCGCAGCCGCCTGGCGTCGCCACGTCCGGCCCAACCGCTTCTGCAACCACGCCGATCCCGCCAACGCGGGGCGCGCCGACGCCCGCCCAGAGTCCTGCGCCGACTGCAGAACCGACTCCGAAGCCGACCGACACGTCCACGCCAAAAACAGCGCGATTGCGCGTCATTCAGTTCGCCAATGTGCGCGCCGGCCCGAGCACGCAGTTCCCCATCCTCGCTCAGTTGCTGGCAGGCACGGAAATCACCCCTAGCGCCGTCTCTGTTCAGCGCGATGGAGATTGGTATCTGACGCGACTAGATGATGGCCGCGTCGGTTATATCTTCGCCGGAGTCGTGCAGGTCCTCAACCCCGATGCGCTCCCGGCCTTGCCGACCGTGATCGTGATCGTGCCACCTACCGAAACCCCTGAGCCGACGCCGACCGCGACGCCCACCGAGACGCCGACGCCGACGCCAACGGCCACGCCGACACCAACGCCTACGCCGACGCCGACACTCACGCCCACACACACGAAAACGCCGACGCCGACACTCACGCCCACGCACACGAGAACACCGACGCCCACAGCTACAGCAACGCCGACACTCACGCCGACCTCGACGCCGACAGCCACGGCGACGCAAACGCCGACGCCATCACCTACCGATACGCCAACGCCGACGCCAGAGACGCCAACGCCCTCGGCGACGGCTACGACAAGCTAGCGGGACGACATGCGGAGCTTCCTACGGAAAGCCCGTGAGAAAATCACGCTATGGTTTCTGTCCTCGACGGCTTGAATCCGCAGCAGCGCAGGGCGGTTGAAGCGCCAGATGGGCCGACGCTCATCTTGGCCGGGCCAGGCAGCGGCAAGACGCGCGTGTTGACCAGCCGAGTGGCCTATCTCATCGGCGCGCGGAACGTCTATCCGTATCGCATCATGGCGGTGACGTTCACCAATAAGGCTGCGCGCGAGATGCGCGACCGGTTGACCCGCATGGCCGGCGCGGACCGAACCGCCGACCTCATGCTCGGCACGTTTCACAGCATCTGCGCGCGCCTGCTGCGACGCGAGGCGCAACAGGCCGGCCTCGATCGCGATTTCACCATCTACGACAGCGACGATCAGATCAACGTGGTGAAGGCGGCGCTGGCCGAGCTGAACTTAGACGAGAAGAGATACAAGCCTGCGTCCATCCACGCCGCCATCAGCGCGGCCAAGAATGAGCTGGTGACGCCGGAGCGCTACAAGCCGGATTCCTACTTCGGCGAGATCGTCGGCCGCGTCTATGCGCGCTACAACGCCATTCTGCGCGCCAATAACGCGCTGGATTTCGACGACCTGCTGATGGAGGCCGTGTTGTTGTTGCAGCGCGACGCGACCGTTCGCGCGAAGATGCAGGATCGCTACTTGCACGTGTTGGTAGATGAGTTTCAGGATACCAACATCGCGCAATACGAGCTGATCAAGCTGATCGCCGGCAAACATCGCAGCGTGTTCTGCGTGGGCGACGCCGATCAGAGCATCTATGCCTGGCGCGGCGCCGACCATCGCAACGTGCTGCGCCTGCGCGAGGATTACCCCGACCTCAACATCATCGCGCTGGAACAGAACTACCGCTCGACGCAGACCATCCTGGATGCGGCCATGGCGGTGATCAAGAAGAACCCGAACCGCCTGCACGTCAACTTGTTCACGCAACGAGGCTATGGGCCGAAGATCGCCGTGCGCGAGATGTTCAACGAAGATGAAGAGGCGCAGTATGTGGTGGACACCATCGCCGAGCTGGTGCGGCTCAAGGCGGCCGAGCCGGGCGAGATCGCGGTGATGTACCGCACCAATGCGCAGTCGCGCGCCATCGAAGATGCCTTCGTGCGCGCCGGCATGCCCTATCGCTTGGTCGGCGCGACGCGCTTCTACGCGCGCAAAGAGATCAAGGATGTGCTGGCCTATCTGCGCATTGTGAACAACCCCTCGGACTGGGTGAGCCTCAAGCGCATCATGAACGTCCCGCCGCGCGGCATCGGCGATAAGACCTTCGCGCAACTCGAAGCCGCGTCTCGCGCCGCCGGCCTGACGTGCCTGGACATCATCCAGCAGGGGAACTGGTCGGGCCGCGGCGCGCGCGCGCTTGGGGAATTCGGCGCGCTGTGGACGCAGTGGGTGCGTCTGCGCGGTGAGCTGAGCGTCGGCCAGTTGTTCGACCACATCATCCAAACCAGCGGTTATAGGGACTATCTGAAAGATGGGACGGAAGAAGGCGAGGAGCGCTGGGCCAACGTGATGGAGCTGCGCAACGTGGCCGCCGAAGCCGGCGATGCGTCGCTGAGCGAGTTCCTCAACGACATCGCCCTGGTGAGCGATGTGGATAACTACGACGAAAACGCGAACGCCCCCACGTTGCTGACGCTCCACGCGGCCAAGGGCCTGGAGTTCAGGGTGGTGTTTATCGTCGGCTTGGTGGAAGGGGTGCTGCCGCACAGCCGCAATATGGACACTCCTGAACAGTTGGCCGAGGAGCGCCGGCTGCTATACGTCGGCATCACGCGGGCGAAAGAGCGCCTGTACTTGCTGCGGCCTTTTCGCCGCTCGCAGTGGGGCGCGAGCGATATTGCCGAGCCGTCGCGCTTTCTGGCCGACCTGCCTGATGAAGTGGTGGACGGCAAGCCGCGCGCGAACAGCGAGATTCTGCGCGATGCGACGACGTGGCGCAGCGATAAGCCGCCGGAGCCGCGCGCGGCGCTCGCCGACACGCAATTCAAGCCCGGCGACCGCGTCGTGCATCCGCGCTTTGGCAATGGCCTGGTTCTGCGCAGCACCCGCGTGCGCGACGATGAAGAGGTGGAGGTGTTCTTCGAGCACGCCGGCGGCAAGCGGCTTTCGGCGGCGCTGAGCGGGCTGAAGAAGCGGCGCGACTGACCGGTCGCGCAGGCGCGCACTGGCTGGATGGCTATGCCCTGCATCGGCGATTTCGCTTAAAACCAGGCAGGGATGCTTCGCAGGATGCTAAGCTTCGTAAAGCCTGCGGTGAGTAGGCGACAAAACTATGACCACGACACATCATGCGCCGATGGCGCAAACTCCCACCGGAAAGGTCATCACCTCCATTGACGCGCTACAACGCGAACGCGAGTCGTTTGATGCGTTGTTCAAGCCCAGGACGATTGCCGTGATCGGCGCGACGGACAAAGCCGGCAGCGTCGGCCTGGCGATCATGCAGAACTTGAAGACCTTTCGCGGCCCGGTCTTCCCCGTCAACCCCAAACGCGACGCGGTGCTCGACTTGCCGGCCTATCCCCACATTGCCGCTGTGCCGGCCAAGGTGGATTTAGCCGTGATCGTCACGCCGGCGCCGACGGTGCCCGGCATCATCGGCGAGTGCATCGCCGCCGGCGTGAAGTCGGCGTTGATCATCTCGGCCGGCTTTAAGGAGGTCGGCCCACAGGGCGCGGCGCTGGAGCAGCAAATCCTCGCCCAGGCGCGCGAGGCGCACATGCGCATCGTCGGCCCGAACTGCCTGGGCATCATGAACACCAGCATCGGCCTCAATGCCACCTTCGCCGACGCCATCGCCAACCCCGGCAACGTGGCCTTCATCAGCCAGAGCGGCGCATTGTGCACCGCCGTGCTCGATTGGAGCTTCCGCGAGAAGGTCGGCTTCAGCTACTTCATCTCGGTGGGTTCGATGCTGGATGTGGGGTGGGGCGACTTGATTGATTATCTGGGCGATGACCCCAACACCGACAGCATCGTGATGTACATGGAGACGATCGGCGATGCGCGCTCGTTCATCTCGTCCGCGCGTGAGGTGGCGCTGAACAAGCCGATCATCGTCATCAAGGCCGGGCGCACGGCGGCGGCAGCGCAGGCGGCCGCATCGCATACCGGCTCGCTGGCCGGCAGCGATGACGCGCTCGACGCCGCGTTCCGACGCTGCGGCGTGCTGCGCGTGAACACCATCGCCGACCTTTTCTACATGGCCGAGGTGCTGGCCAAGCAGCCGCGCCCCAAAGGCCCGCGATTGACTGTGGTGACGAACGCCGGTGGCCCTGGCGTGTTGACGACCGACGCCCTGGTGCAGAACGGCGGCGAGTTGGCGCCGCTCTCGCCGGAGACGATGGAGAAGCTGAACGCCCTGCTGCCGCCGCACTGGAGCCGCAACAACCCGATTGACGTGCTGGGCGACGCCACGCCCGAACGCTATGCGAAGACGCTTGAAATTGCCGCCGCCGATCCGAACAGCGATGGCCTGTTGGTCATCCTGACCCCGCAAGCGATGACCGATTCGACGGCGACGGCGGAATTGCTGCGCCCGTATGCGCGGCTGCGCGGCAAGCCAGTGCTGGCGAGCTGGATGGGCGGCGATACGGTCGAGCCTGGCGAGCGCATCTTGAACGAGGCCGGCATCCCCACGTTCGGCTATCCCGACACGGCTGCCCGCATGTTCACCTACATGTGGCGCTATAGCGACAACCTGCGCGCGCTCTACGAGACGCCCGTGCCGGGCGATGATCGGGCCATCCATCGCGACGAAGCGGCGGCGATCGTCGCGCAGGTGCGCGCAGCCGGGCGCACGCTGCTGACCGAATATGAGTCCAAACGGCTGCTGGCTGCTTATGGCATCCCCACCGTGCCGACGTTCATCGCCGAAAACGAAGATCAGGCCGTCGAGCATGCCGAGCGCATCGGCTATCCGGTCGTGCTCAAGTTGCACTCGGAGACGGTGACGCACAAGACCGACGTCGGCGGCGTGCATTTGAACCTATGCAGCGCATCCGATGTGCGGGATGCCTACCGGCTGATCAAGGCGTCGGTGTCGGCGCGGGCCAAAGTGTCCGACTTTCTCGGCGTGACCGTGCAGCCGATGATCAAGCTGGATGGTTATGAGCTGATCCTCGGCAGCACTACCGACGTTCAGCTCGGGCCGGTGTTGCTGTTCGGCGCCGGCGGCCAGTTGGTGGAGGTGTTCAAGGATCGCGCGCTCGGTTTGCCGCCGCTGAACACCACGTTGGCGCGGCGCATGATGGAGCAGACGAAGATCTACACCGCGCTGCAGGGTGTGCGCGGGCGCAGGCCGGTGCCGTTGGATGAGCTGGAGCAATTGATGGTGCGTTTCAGCTACCTGGCGGCGGAGCAGCGCTGGATCAAAGAGATTGACATCAACCCATTGCTGGCGTCGGAGGAGCGCCTGATCGCGCTGGATGCGCGCGTGGTGCTGCATGATCCGCAACTGACCGAGTCCGATTTGCCACGCACGGCGATCAAACCCTATCCGGTGCAGTATGTCGGGTCGTGGGCGCTGCACGACGGCACACCGGTGACGATCCGGCCGATCCGGCCGGAGGACGAGCCGCTGCTGGTCGAATTCCACCGCACGCTTTCGGAGCAGACTGTCTATCAGCGCTACTTCCACTTGATCCCGCTGAGCGAGCGGATCGCCCATGAGCGGCTGACGCGCATTGCGTTTGTCAGCTACGAGCGCGAGATGGCGCTGGTGGCGGAGGTGCGCGACGCGACGCTGAAACCGCACATCATCGGCGTGGGGCGCTTGATCAAACTGCGCGGCGGCGAGGAGGCCGAGTTCGCGATCCTAATCAGCGATGAGTATCAACATCGCGGCCTGGGCCGCGAGTTGCTCCGCCGGCTGGTAGAGATCGGCCGACAGGAGGGCGTGAAGCGCATCGTGGCCGAGATTTTGCCGGACAACATCGGCATGATTCGCGTGAGCGAGCAGGTGGGGTTCACGTGCAAGTATCACCCCGACGAAGGCGTGGTGAAAGCAGAGCTGCTGTTGGTCTAGCCGAGGCGAAGCGAGAACTACCTGCCGCCGCCGTTGAACAGCCGGGCGATCAGGTTGAGAAGAATCGAGAGCGCGATGCTGAGCAGGATCATTGTGCCCAATGGGATATACAGCTTGAAATTGTCGCGTTCGATGACGATATCGCCGGGCAGCCGGCCGATGCCGGGCAGCAGGCTCGTGGCCAGTTGCACGAGCAGCCCTAGCGCGATCAGGCCGACCCCGCCGAAGATCAGCAGCCGGGCAAGAGGATGAAGTTCGGGCATGGGAAAAATTGTAACGTTGAGAGAAGGCTGGACTGCGCGTTCCGCCGGTGGCCGATAAGCGATAGCCATCGCGGCTGTGAAGCGCGACGAATGGAGCACAAACGATGAATATCCTGGCGAGTGACGTCGGCGGCACCAAGACGATCCTGGCGATCTTTTCATCCGCCCAGGGGATGCACGACCCGATCTTCGAGGCGACGTTCGTAAGCGCGAACTATCCCAATCTTGAATCCATCGTCAAGGAGTTTCTGAGCAAAACCGATTTGCGGGTTGAGCGGGCTGCCTTTGGCGTGGCCGGCCCGGTCTTGAACGGCGTAGCGCGCATTACCAACCTGCCATGGGTGATGGACGAAGCGAAGCTGGCCGAGGCCTTCGGGCTAACCAGCGTGAAGCTGATCAACGATCTGGAGGCCATCGCCAACGCAGTGCCCGTTTTGGAAGCGGGCGATCTGGTGTTGTTGAACGACGTGCAGCCGGCGGCCGGGGGCGCCATCGGTGTGATTGCGCCGGGCACCGGCCTGGGCGAGGCATTCCTGTTGTGGGTGGACGGCAGTTACCGCGCCTTCCCCTCCGAGGGGGGCCACAACGACTTCGCGCCCAGCAACGAACTCGAAAGCGAACTGCTGCGCTACCTGCAACGCAAATTCGGCCGGGCCAGCTATGAGCGCGTATGCTCGGGCATCGGCATCCCCAACGTTTACCAATTCCTGCGCGATTGCGCCTATATCCAGGAATCGCCCTGGGTAGCCGAACAACTGGCTGCCGCCAAAGATCCCACGCCGGTGATCGTGGCGAATGCGCTCACCGAGCCGCCCGATCCGTTGTGCGCGCGCGTGATGGACATCTTCGCCTCGGTGCTGGCAGCCAAGGCCGGTAACCTGGCGCTGACGGTGATCGCCACCGGCGGCATCTATCTGGGCGGCGGCATCCCGCCGCGCATCCTGCCGTTACTGCAGCGCGAGTCGTTCATGAACACCTTTCGCTACAAAGGGCGACTGTCGGGGTTGATGGAGCGCATCCCGGTGCGCGTGATCATGAACAGCAAGGCCGGCTTGCTGGGCGCAGCACGCGTGGCCGCCGGCAATTGAGAAACGGGGTAGGACAACTCCTATGGCGTGGAGCGGTCCTACAAGCGCTGCCGCCGGCGTGTTGATTCGGGAAAGAGGCGATCCGCGCTTGGCCGACGGCTTACCGCTCATCGCCCAGCGCCCTGCGCAGCGCAGCGATGCCTTCGGCCACGCTATGGTTGGGCGAATATACTGCCGAGCCAACCACGGCGATGCTGGCGCCGGCGTCGCGCACGTCGCGGATGGTGCGCGCGTTCACGCCGCCGTCCACTTCCAGTTCGGCGTTCGGGTTGACCGCGTTCAGCAGCTCGCGCATGCGCCGGATGCGCTGGGTCGAACCGGGGATGTAGGCTTGGCCGCCGAAGCCCGGCTCAACCGACATGATCAGCACTAGATCGACCAGCGGCAGCGCCTCCTCGATGGCGCTGAGCGGGGTGAGCGGGTTGAGGGTGACGCCGACTTGTAGATCGAGCTTGCGCAGCGCCTGGATGGTCGAGTACAGGTGCGGGCAGGCCTCCACATGCACAATGATGCGCTGCATGCCGGCCGCTTTGTAGTCTTGGAAGAAGCGCTCCGGCGCTTGCACCATCAAGTGCGCCTCGCAAGGCAGCGAGGTGCTCCGTCGCACAGCCTCGCAGACGGCCGGCCCAAACGTGATGTTGGGCACCAGCGCGCCGTCCATCACATCGAGATGCATCCAGTCGGCGCCGGCGTCCTCGGCTGCGCGGACTTGTTCGCCTAGCCGGGCGAAGTCCGCCGTGTAGATCGAGGGGGCAAGTTTCATCAGCGCGAATTGTAGACAAAAGCGCACATTTTGACTTTCGCGCGTGTCGGGCTAATATCGAGTTTTATTGTGAACGCCCAGGTCGCTTTTGGACTCTCCTGTTACACCTTCCCGTTTACGTGTGGATTTTTGAAACGCGACGGCCGGCCAGCCTGCCCGCGCCCGATGAACGGCCTCGATCTGGTCGAGCTGGCCGCGCAGCACGGCATGACCAGCGTCGAGTTCCCGCTCAGCATCCTCCCCGATCATACGGAAGCCGGCATGGATCGCTTCGGCGCGCTGTTGCGCGCGAAGGGTATGGCCTATGTGCTCGATTTGCCTGTGTTGGACGTGGCGCAGGCGCGCGCCTGGCTGCCGCTCGCCAAGCGAGCCGGCGCGCGAATTGCGCGCTGCATGGTCAGCGGTTTTCTCGAAGGCGCGCGCGCCGTGTATGCGCCGGATTGGAACAGGCACATGCGCGAGATGATTGCGAAGCTGCTCGCCGTTCGCCCGCTGCTCGACGAGTTGGACATGGCGCTGGCCATCGAGAATCACCAAGACGTGAACTCAGATGATTTGCTGGCGCTGTGTCAGGCCGGGGGATCGCGCGTCGGCGTGACGTTCGACGTGGTGAACCCGCTGGCAGTGGCCGAGGAGCCTTATGAGTTCGCCCGCCGGCTGGGCGCGCGCATCTTCAACGTCCACATCAAAGACTACACCATCCATCCGACCTCCAGCGGTTATAACCTGGCGCGGGCTAGCATCGGCGAAGGGTGTATTGATTGGCGTGCGATGTTGACGCTGCTGCGCGAAATCGCCCCGGGCGCGACGTGGCAGATTGAGTTAGCCGCGTTGAACGCGCGCCATATCCGGCTGTACGAGGATCAGTGGTGGCAGGGCTATCCGCCGCGTGATATTCGCGCTATGCTGCCGTTGTTCCGCTTTCTCGCCCGGCACATGCAACCAACCGACGCGCCGTGGCAGACGCCGTGGGAGCGCGGCGCATCGGCTGACGAATGCGAACGTTACGAGCGCGACCAGCTCGAACGCACGGTGCGTTACCTCAAGTCGGAGCTTGCCGACCTGGTGGCCGTCAACCCGGTATCGGCGACCGGATAGGTGAAGGAATTGCCTGGGGTAGGCGAAGGCAGTGCCTTCGCCTACCTAAGATGACACGGAGCAGCACTACGCCCTCGCGTTGCACAGGTCGCTGTGGGGCTGAGGTTTGATCCCAACCTCCGTCGAATGGCTGAACATGAAGTGTCTTCTCTATCCTGCCTGGGACGAACTGGAGATCGCCGAGCAACCGATGCCGGTTCTGGCTGAGGGCGAAGCGCTGGTCAAAGTCGCTGCGGTCGGCGTGTGTGGCAGCGAGCTGGAGGCTTTTCGCCATCGCAACCCGCGCCGCACGCCGCCGCTCGTCATGGGGCACGAATTCTGCGGCGAAATCGTCGCGCTGCATCCGAGCGCGTCGAACGCCGGCTGGCGCGTCGGCGATCGGGTCGTCTGCAACGCGCTTGTGCCGTGCGGCGAATGCGTCCGTTGCAAGCGCGGCGATCCGCATCTGTGCGCCCGACGCCAAATCTTCGGCATGCACCGTCCAGGCGCTTTCGCCGAATACGTCAACGTGCCGCTGCGGGCGCTCATCCCGTGGCCTGACGGTATGCCGGCCGAACATGCCGCGCTGGCCGAGCCGCTCGGCAACGGCGTGCACATGGTCAATCTGGTCAGAGATCTGCGACCCAGGACGGCGCTCGTCATCGGCGCAGGGCCGATCGGCCTGTTGGCGCAGCAGGCGTTTCAAGCGCTGCTGGGCGTCACGACGTATGCCGCCGACCTGAGCGCCGAGCGGCTGGCGGTAGCGCGTCGCGTGGGCGCGGCGCAGGTGTTCAACCCGCGCGATGCGGACTTGGTGCAGGCGGTGCGCGACCTGACCGACGGCGAGGGCGTGGATGTGGTGATTGATGCGGTCGGCGCCGGCGTGACCAAGAAGCAGGCGGTGCAGGCAGCCCGGCCGGGCGGCGCAGCGGTGTGGATCGGCCTACACGAGAATACAATCGCCGCGTTCGATACCTACGATGTGACGCTGCCGGAGAAGCGGGTGTTCGGCACCTATGCGGCCAGGCTGGAAGAGATGCAAACCGCGCTCGAGCTGATGGCCGCCGGCAAAGTAGAGGTGAGCAGTTGGCCGGAAGTCTTCCCGCTCGAACGCGGCGTCGAGGCCTTTCGGCGCATGCTGGCCGCCCAAGGCCACGACATCAAGGCGATCCTCAAGCCGTGAGCGTGACAATCAGGGTAATCTCATCTGCCGGCTCAACTCCCCCTTGTGCGGAGGAGCCGGCCAGCTTGAACGAAGGACGAACATCATGGGCATGCTGACGAACAAACGCATCATCGTCACCGGCGCGACGATGGGCATCGGACAGGCCATCGCCGTGCGCGCGGCTAAAGAAGGCGCCGACGTAGCGTTCTGCGGGTTGACCGAGCAGGGCGCTGATGAGACGATTCGCGCAGTCGAAGCCGCCGGCCGGCGCGCCTTCTTCAAGGCGGTGGATCTGCGCGATCTGGACGCCGCGCGGCAGTTTGCCCGCGAGGCGATTGCCGATTTAGGCGGGCTGGATGGCCTGGTCAATAACGCCGGCGCGAACACCTGGCACGGGGTGCTGACTTCGACGTTCGAGGATCTGGACAACTGCTTTCGGGTCAACTTCTATCACGCCTGGGCGTTGAGTCAGGAAGCGTATCCGCATCTCAAGGCGGCCGGCGGCGGCGTCATCGTCAACCTCTCCTCGATCAATGCGGAGCAGACGCTGCCGGGCGTGTTCCCTTATAACGTCGCCAAGGCGATGCTGGTCGCGCTGACCCGGTCTATTGCGCTGGAATGGGGCAAAGACAACATCCGCTCGGTGGCCATTCAGCCCGGCTTGGTCATGACCAACCTAGCCGTCGAGTACTTCAACAAGTTCCCCGATCCACAAGCGGCGCGACACCGCAGCGAAGGCGTATATCCGCTCAAGCGCGGCGGCCGGCCGGAGGAGATCGCCGCCACGATCGTCCACATCCTGAGCGGGGAGAATGGCTTCTTAAACGGCGCGCCGATCTTGATTGACGGCGGCATCAGCTCGCTCTACGAGACGCGCCTGGATGAATGAATGGCATATATGACTGCTTCCCCGAAACCCGTTGTGCGAGCCGTGCACTGCGATTGGCGCGCCGACGACGAGACGGTCTATCAGGCCCTCAAGCGCGCCACGCAGCCGCTGACGCGCGCCTGGGATAGGCTGCGCAACGCCCGGCGCATCGCCGTCAAGTTCAACCAGGACAAAGAGGCGCGCAATCACATCACCTTCCACCATCATCGCGTGCAGCTTGTGAGCGACTGCGTGGCGCGGGCGACGTTGCGCCTGCTGCGCGAGAACACCGCTGCCGAGTTGTATTGTGTGGATGTGAGCTTCTACCGCAAGTATGTGCCGCAGGCCAAAGACGAAGATACAACGCAACTGCGCCACGTGTTGCGCGAGTTCGACGTGACCTACATTGACGGCAATGTGGATGTGGTCTGGGCATCCGTGCCCGGCGGCGGCCTGATGTTCGACCGCTACCCCGTGACGCGCGAATTCGCCGACATGGACGCCTGGGTGAGCGTGCAAAAGCTGAAGAACCATGCCTTTACGGGCGTCACGCTATGCATGAAGAATCTTTTTGGCCTGATGCCGACCGAGCCGCTGGGCCGCCCACGCACCTACTATCACCATCTTGTGCGCATGCCTTACATGTTGGCCGACCTCGGCCGGCTCTACAACCCGACGCTCAACATCATTGACGGTTTAGTGTGCCAGGCCGGAGAAGAGTGGGGCGCCGGCGACGAAATGCGCATCGCCAACACGCTTATCGCCGGCGATCACGTCGTGGCGACCGACGCCGTCGGCGCACATCTGATGGGCCATGATCCTGCGCATAGCGATTGGAAGACTGAGCCGTTTCATCGCGACCGCAACGCGCTGCGCGTCGCAGCCGAGAGCGGCTTCGGCACGGTGAACCTGGATGAGATGGACTTCGCCAGCGAAGTGACCGCTCCGATAGGCGATAAACCGTTCTTCGCCAAGATCACCGATTCGCCGCAAATGGTGCATAGTTGGCGCAAGACTACCGCCGAACAAGGGTTGTATTACCGCGACCACCGCGAGGATTTCATCGGACGCTACGCCGGAGAGTACATCCTGCTGCAGATGGGCGAGGTGAAGTGGCATGATCCAAGCGGCACGGTGCGCGCCTCGCGCCGGGTCCTTAGCGGCGATCACCCCGAGCAAGCGATGTGGATGAAATACGTAGACCCCGACGAGGCCGAGGGCGAACACTTCGAGGTGTACGAGCGCACGCTCGACGAGATACGCGCGCTAGAACCGGCGTGATTTGGCGCCGGCTTCGGTGTGTATGACCGCGACCGGAAACAGTGGAACGAGCCGATCTTGCGCGCTCATCCCGCAGTAGCCCAGGCCTGTCACGCGCCTACTCGGCTCTTAGCGCTGCTTTCGCCGCGATGATGAATGCGCGCACTTTCGCGTGATCTTTTTTGCCGGGCTGCGCCTCGACGCCGCTGGCGACATCCACGCCCCAGGGCCGGATCATGCGAATCGCGTCGGCCACGTTGTCGGGTGTAAGGCCGCCGGCCAGCAACAGCCGGCAGCGCCGGGCCAGGTGCATTGCCACCGATGCGTCGGCGCGCTGACCGGTGCCGCCGTAGCGCGTAGGGTGATGGGCATCGAGTAAGAGATCGGGCAGAAAGCCATCAGCGGCGCGCGCCGGGATAAACGCGGCGCTATCGCCATCCCATGCGCGAACGGCCTTATACGCGCGGTGGCCAATTGCGGCGAGATCGGCGGGCGATTCATCCCCGCTGAGTTGCGCGTAGTCCAGGCCGGCGACATCCATCATCTGTGATATGCGGGCCGGCGCTTCGTTGACGAACACGCCCACGTATCGCGCGCGCTGCGCCTGTGGCGCGCGCGCCCGGATGTCGGCGATGATTGCGCGCGCCCGGTCAAGCGTCACCGCGCGCGGACTCTTGGGGTAGAAGATGAAGCCGAGCAGGTCTGCGCCCGCGTCAACGGCGCACAGCGCGTCGTCCAGATTGGTGATGCCGCAGATTTTGACGACCGTCATCCCCGGCGACTATAGCGCAGGGGCCGGGGCGACGCCGGCCGGCGGTGGCTAAAATTTGTGCGTATGCCTGTGCCTGAGCATCTGGAGGCGACCGTCAGGAATCTGCCGACGCTGCCGGGCTGCTATCTTTTCTACGACAGCCGGAACGAGGTCATCTACGTCGGCAAGGCGGTGAACTTGCGCAGCCGCGTGCGCTCCTATTTCAACCCCAACACGTGGGCGTTCAACCCAAAGACGGCGCGGCTGGTGAAGGAGATCGCGCGCATCGAGTTCGTCGTGCGCGGCAGTGAGCTGGAGGCGCTGATCCAAGAAGCCGAGCTGATCAAGAAGCACCGCCCGCGCTACAACATCCGCCTGAAGGACGACAAGCGCTATCCGTATCTCAAGGTGACGTGGCAGGATGACTTCCCGACTGTTACGGTCACGCGGCGGATCGAGCGCGACGGGGCGCGCTATTACGGGCCGTATTCCAGCGCCAAAGCGGTGTATGCCACGCGCGACGCGCTGCGCAAGATGTTCCCCTTCCTTAACTGTGACCGCGTGATCACCGGCCACGACGCGCGCGCCTGCATGTATTACGACATTAAGCTGTGCAGCGGCCCGTGCATCGGCGCCATCAGCCGAGCCGAATACCGCGCCAACATTCAGCGCCTGTGCGACTTCCTCGAAGGCAAGAGCGAGCAGGTGATCGCCGACGTGCGCGCGCGCATGGAGCGCGCAGCCGGCGCTTATCAGTTCGAGAAAGCAGCCGAATACCGCGACCAGCTCAGAGCGCTGGAGCACGTGGTCGAGAAGCAGCGCATCGTCAGCAGCGCCGGCGCCGATCAAGACGTGATCGCCTTTGCGCGCGACGAAGGCGAGACCTGCGTGCAGGTGCTCTTCATTCGCGGCGGCAAGCTGCTGGGCCAAGAATACTTCGTGCTCGACGGCGCGGAAGGCGAAGACGATCAGAGCGTGCTCGATGCGTTCATCAAGCGCTTCTACGACGAGGCGGCTTACGTGCCGCCGGAGGTGCTGTTGCCGACGGTGGTCGAAGAGGCCAACATCATCGAAAACTGGTTGAAGCAAAAGCGCGGCACGGCGGTGAAGATTCGCGCCCCGCAGGCCGGGGCCGACGCCAGCTTGGTCGAGCTGGCGCGGCAGAATGCCCAGGAACAGCTTGCGACGTTGAAGGCGCAATGGCGCGAGGACAGCGTGCGCCAGGAAGCTGTGTTGAAGGAGCTACAAGAAGCGCTCGACTTGCCCCGCTTGCCGGTGCGCATCGAGTGCTATGACATCAGCAACACCCAGGGCGCGGCCATCGTCGGCAGCATGGTGGTGTTCGTGCATGGCGTGCCGAAGAAGAGCGACTATCGCCGCTTCAACATCAGGGACATCGCCGGCCCGAACGACTTCGAGAGCCTGCGGCAGATGCTGCGACGGCGGTTTCAGCGGTGGCAGGACGCTCACGGTGGGAAACCAGGGCAACAGGATATGGCGCAGCACCACGATGGACGGCCTCTCGTCCCCCCGGCCCCGCCTTCCCCCGGTCTGAAGAAGGGGGACGACGCGAGCTGGGCCTTGCTGCCCGACCTGGTCATCATTGACGGCGGCAAAGGGCAGCTCGGCGTCGCGGTCGAAGTGCTGCGCGAGTTCGACCTGGCTCATATTGTGCCCGTCGTATCGCTGGCCAAGCAGAAGGAGGAAATCTTCCTGCCTGGCAGGGCCGACTCGATCTTGTTGCCGCGCAACGCCCAGAGCTTCTTCCTCGTTCAGCGCATCCGCGACGAGGCGCATCGCTATGGAATCACCGGCCATCGTCGGCAGCGCGAGAAGATCGGCCTGGCCTCGCAGCTCGACGCGCTGGCGGGCGTTGGCCCGGCGCGCCGGAAGAAGCTGCTCACGACCTTTGGCTCGATCGAGGGCATTCGCGCCGCGAGCATAGAGGAGCTGGCCAAGGTAGTGCCGCGGCCTGTGGCCGAGGCGATCAAAGACGGGCTGGGCAGCTAATCGCGGCGGCCTCGGTCTGGTATCATGACAAAGTCGGGCCTGTAGCTCAGCGGTGAGAGCAGTCGGCTCATAACCGATCGGTCGCTGGTTCGAATCCAGCCGGGCCCATTCTGGGGCGAGCCGTTGTGGCCTTGGAGGCCATATCGCTCGCCCTGGCGTGTCTATGTCGGTCGTCACGCTGACGCAGCGCTTCCTTGCGCCGCCGGAAGAAGCGTCTTATTCGGTTCGCACTGTTTACATACCACCCGCTCAGCTCGAAGTGCCACAAACGCTCATCCGGCAGTTCAACGTGCCACCTGAGCGGGCCGAGCAGTTGCGTCGCCAGGCGGCGAATGCGCGCCAGCCGGGTACGTGGCTGCAGCCTCACACGTGGAATGGGGCTGTCGCCCTACTTATCTGCGGCGCCGGCGACAACCGTCATGCGTTCAAGTGGCTGCTCTTTCGTCGGCTGCTCGAGCGCAACATCGCCGTGCTCACCGTGGATCCGCCCGGACATGGGGAATTCATGTCCGCGCCTTGCACGGTGGACAACATCCGTCGCGCGGCGCGCGCTGCGCTGGACTGGCTGTGCGACCAACCCGGCGCGCGAAGCGTCGGCGCTATCGGCATCAGCTTCGGCGGCAATCAAGTGCTGGACCTCGCGGCGCATGATGAGCGCGTGGCGGCGCTGGTCACGATCTCTGCGCCGGTGAAGCTGCCGCCGGTGACGCCCGTGACGATTGCCCGTGAGTCGCTTGGGTTGGTGTGCCTGCCGCGCAATCTTGCGTTGCTGCGCTACCAGTCGCTGCCCAAGATGTGGGCCGAATGGCGGAGCATGAACGGCGCGTGGTTTGGCGAGAGCTTGTATGACATGATCGCGCGCTTCGACGCCCTGCAAGCCGTCCGCGCCATCGGTCGGCGCCCCAAAATGTTCGTTCATGGCAAGTGTGATGTGGCCGTGCCGCCCATCAACGCCAAGTGGTTATACGAGGCGTCCGAGCCGGAGCGCGAGTTACTCCTTATCTCGCAAGCCACCCATCTCAGCGTCATCCTCTTCGACAAGGAGGTGACGCAGATGGCCGACTGGCTGGCGGCCAAACTCACAAGGGCGACGAGACATGGTTAGGCGCAGGCGTTGCCCGCGCCTATCCTCGGCATATTGCGCATGCCCTTCTCCAGAAATGCACCCTCATCGCCCAGCTCGGATCGGCGCTTGTGAAAATCAAATAAATGTCAGGCATGATTACCTCCTGTAAGCACGATTTCGATCGGGAGGTAATTTGAATGTCTGAGCAGAATGCGCAACAGTCTTCAATCGAGCGCGAACTCAACAAGCTGGGAGAGAATTTGAGCAATCTCTTCCGCGCGATGTGGGAGTCGGAGGAGCGCAAGAGCATCGAGCGCGAGGTGACGGCCAACTTGGAGCGGCTGAACGCGCGCATGAACGAAATGGTCGAGAAGGTGCGCGCCGATAAGGTGGCGGCCAACCTCAAGCAGGGCGTGAAGGAGGCCTGGGAGACCGCGCACGGCCCGCAGATCCTGAACGAGCTACAGGCAGGGCTGGCCGATGTGCTTCACAAGCTGAATGAGGAGATCGCCAAGCGCGCCCAACCGGCCCAGGAAGTGAAGCCGGATGAAGCGTCCGCCCGGCAGACGGCTAACGGCGAACCGGTCGGCATGAGTGAAGCCAAGCCGGAGTAAGGCCGCGAATCGCGCGCATCCCTATGCAAATGCAAGCGCAAGGCGCGGTGCGCGTCCCCCGCACCTTGCGTCTCGCTTTGCGTTCTACCGCTCGAAGACCTCGTGACGCAGGGTGACCCTGCGCAGGCGCTCCGGCACAACGTTGACGCCAAGGCCTAGGCCGGTAGGCACGCTGAGCGTCCCATCACTGTTGATCTCGAAGGGCGGCTCGATCACATCCGGGTTGTAGTAGCGGTTGCTCGCGCTCAGGTCGCTGGGGAGCGTGAAGTTGGGCAGCGCCGCCAGCGCCAGGTTCAGCGCGCGGCCGATGCCGGTCTCGAGCATGCCGCCGCACCACACGGGGACGTTGCGCGCTTCGCAGATGTCATGCACGGCGATCGCGTGCGTCAGCCCGCCCACGCGCCCTTGCTTGATGTTGATGATCTTGCACGCGCCTAGCTCGATGGCCATGCGGGCGTGGTCGGGCGTGTGGATGCTCTCATCCAGGCAGATCGGCGTCTTAAGCTGAGGCTGCAGCTTGCTGTGCTCGTAGATGTCGTCGTAGCCCAGCGGCTGCTCGATCATCAGCAGGTTCAAGTCATCCATCTGCTTGAACAGCGCGGCATCCTGCAGCGTATAGGCGCTGTTGGCGTCCACCATCAGCATCTGATCGGGGA
The DNA here is from genome assembly GCA_046299515.1 of Thermoflexales bacterium. GTDB lineage: Bacteria > Chloroflexota > Anaerolineae > J036 > Brachytrichaceae > JAAFGM01. Next base: position 36,532 of record JBKBID010000013.1, read on the forward strand.
AGGCGGCGCGGGCCGCGCGCACATCGCCTAGGTCGCGTCCCGGCTTGATCTTCATCTTGATGCGGAGATAGCCGTATTTCAGGAAGCCCTCGATCCGCTCGAGCAACTTCTCGGTCGTCGGCTGGATGCCGATGCTGACGCCGACGACGATGCGGTCTTTCATCGGTCGGCCGGTTAATCGGCCGATGTAGTCGCGCAGGCTCAAGCCGGCCTGTTGCGCGGCGATGTCCCACAGCGCGGCCTCCAGCGCGGCCTTGGCCATGTTGTGACCGCGCACGCGACCGAAGCGCAGCGGCGCCTCACGTGGATCGCCGATGGGCGCGCTGAACAGCGCCGGGATGAGATAGCCGGTCATCACGTGCCAGTTGGTCGTGACGGTCTCGTAGGAGTAGCCGGGGTCGGCATCGGCCACGCTCTCGCCCCAACCGGTCACGCCGTCGGCGGTGATGCGCACCAGGGTGCTCTCGCGATCGGTCGTTACGCCGAAACTGGTCTCGAACGGGGCGACGAGCGGGATGCGAATGTGGAAGAGTTCGATGCGTTCGATGTTCATGGCGGGTGGGGGACGGGAGTTGTCTGTTGTGAGTTGTTGCCCGTCAATTATCAACCATGTATCAATCATGACCTCGCCGGCGCGAGCGGGTTCTTCAGCGGCTCGCCGCGCAGGGCGCGGGCAACCTCCTCGGCGGCGTTGACCTGCAGTTGGGTCATCGCCTCTTCGGAATACCAGGCGGCGTGCGGATGGAGGATGACGTTCGGCGCGTTGCGGATGGGGTGGTCGTCGGGCAGCGGCTCCTGCTCGAACACGTCGAGCGCCGCGCCGGCGAGTTTGCCCCTTTGCAGCGCATCCGCCAGCGCCAGCGTATCCACGATTGCCCCGCGCGCCACGTTGATCAGATAGGCGCTGGGTTTCATCTTGTCAATCGTTTCGGCGTTGATGAGGTGGCGCGTCTCCGGCGTGAGCGGCGTATGGATGGAGATGAAGTCGGCCTCGCGGAGCAGCGTGTCGAAGTCCACAAGCGTCGCGCCGACTGCCTGCGCGCGCTCCGGCGAAAGATACTTGTCGTGCGCGATCACACGCATCCCAAAGCCAAGCGCGCGCCGGACTACTGCGCTGCCGATGCGCCCCATGCCGATCAAGCCGAGCGTCTGGCCCTCGATGCGATGCGCCGGCTTAGCCGCCTTCAGCGTCGCCCACTCGCCGCGCCGCACGCTCGCATCGAGCGGGATCACCTTGCGCGCCAGCGCCAGCAGCAGCGCCATGGCGTGATCGGCTACTTCGGGAATGCAATAGTCGGGCACGTTGGCGACCTGGATGCCGCGCGCGGCAGCGGCCGGCACGTCAATCGTCTCGTAGCCGACGCCATAGCGCACGACGCAGCGCAGCCGAGGCAGGGCATCCATCACGCGGGCCGTGATAGGCACGAAGCCGATGATCAGCGCGTCGGCATCGCGCGCAGCGCGGATCACATCGTCCTCGGTGCGCAGTGGGCTGCGGTCTATCACTTCTGCTAGACCGGCGAGCACGCCGCGTTCTGGGTCGAGTGAGGGAAATGCGTGGTCAGTGATAACCACTCTGTACATAAACCTTTAATGATGCTATCGCAAACGCCGCTTGTATTATGTAAAACTGTCCTTGTCAACTATGGGCAAATCAGGTATACTCCCTTTACGTTACATGCGCACCGGTAAGGGTAGAGGCGTTCACGCAGCGCCTCTATTTTAATTCTGATATTGCCGTGTGATGCTTGCTATCCGACGTTGCAGCACGACGCTTGTTAGTGGCAACCGGTATCAACTGCGCCGACGCAGATCGTCCAGAAGGTAGGTGGATGCACGATGATCGAACAGGAATATCTCACTCCAGAGGGTTTGAAGCGGCTAGAAGAAGAGCTGGAGTATCTGAAGACCGTTCGCCGGGCCGAGGTCGCTCAGCGATTGCATGACGCGATGGCCGAGGGTGAGGTCGAAGAGAATCCTGAGTATGAGGATGCCAAGAATGAGCAGGCCTTTGTTGAGGGGCGCATTCTGGAGATTGAGACCATCCTTGCCAATGCCGTGCTGATTGAGAACAAGGGTCCATCGAATGAGGTGCGCCTGGGCAGCAAGGTCACCATCACCGAGGTCGGCTCCGGCCACAAAGAGCACTACATCATCGTCGGTTCGGCAGAGGCCGACCCGGCCAGTGGTCGAATCAGCAACGAATCGCCGCTGGGCCGCGCTTTGCTCGGCCATAAGGTGAACGACATCGTCTCTGTGCAAGCGCCCGAGGGCGAGATCAAGTTCAAAGTCACCCACATCACGAACAAGTGATCTGAAGTCGCATTCGGCTGCGCGGATCGGACGGGAGAGGAGCCATCGCAATCGCGGTGGCTTTTGTATTTCTGATTGGAGCACCGGCCTGGCATGAGCAAACATTACCTCGTCGGTCATCCGGGCGTCGGCAAAACAGCGCGGCTGACCGATCGGCTCATCGAGCTGATCGGCAGCGGCGTGCGCCCGGATCGCATCCTCATCCTCGTCCCTCAGGAATCTCACGCTCGGCGTTTTAAGGCTGCGCTGGCCCTCGCGCGCAATGCTGTGTTGGCGTCGCGCGAAGGGCGCAAGGCGCGGCGCGTGCGCCTCGGCCAGCCGGAGATCCACACGTTCTTTGGGTTGGCTCAGCAGCACGTGAGTTTGTTCTTTCCGCGCATTGCGCTGCGCGCCGGCTTCGCCGATCCCTACCGCGAGCCGGTCTGGATGAACGTCGAGGCCGCGCAGTATCTCCTGGACCGCATCGTTGCGCCCCGCATCGGCGAGTTCGAGCATCTGCGCATGCCGCGCAGCCGGCTGCTCATCCAAATCCTGGACGATCTCAACCGCGCTGCGACGACGGGCTTCCCGCTGGAGGAGCTGGCCGAGCGGCTGGCGTCGGCCTGGCATGGGGCCGAGCCGCGCAAGCAGGCCTATCGCGCCGTGCAGGACATCGCGCTGGCCTTTCGCCGGTTTTGCCTGCGCCATACGCTGGTGGACTTTTCGCTCGGCATGGAGCTGTTCAGAACGCATCTGTTGGCCGCCGACTTCTACCGCGAGTATGTCGCGGCGCGCTATCGCCATGTGCTGGCCGACAACATCGAGGAAGGCGCGCCGATCATCCATGACTTCCTGCGACTGCTCCTGGAGACGTCTGAAACCGCGATGCTCGCCGAGGACGCCCCAGGAGGTTTCCGGGTCAATCTGGGCGCGGCGCCACAGTCGGCGCGTTCACTTCAGGCGGCGTGTGAAGTGACGCCGATCGTCGATCCGAGGCTGCAACCGGACGCGCCGGACTCGCCGGCTCGCTTCGGCCAGGCGCTTATGCGCGCGATCAACGAACGCACATCGCGCGTTGCGCTGCGGAGCGCGGCTGTTGAGAAGCTATCCGACGGCGAGGCGCCGGCGCGTTACTGGGCAACCATGGTGCAAGCCGTAGCCGACCGGATCGGCGCGCTCGTGCACTCCGGCGCGGCGGCGCGCGAAATCGCCGTCGTTGCGCCGGTGGTGGAGGACGTGCTGTGGTTCGAGTTGGAAGAGCGCTTGAGGCGTTACGGCGTCGGCGTGCACGCCGTGCGTCCCTCGCGGCCGCTTCACGACCAGCCGATCGTCCGCGCCCTGGTCACCTTCGCGCGGCTGGGACATCCCGAGTGGGCGCAGCCGGTTTCGTCATCAGAGCTGGCGCGCGCCCTGGCGTTGGTGATATCCGGGTTGGATGTGGTGCGGGCGCAGCTTATCGCCGACGCCGCGCGCCGCGCGTGTGGACCCGGCGGCATCGTCGCCCTGCCGTCGCTCGATGAACCGGCGCTATGGGATCGCGTGGGAAAGCCGTTTCACGAGCGCTACGCCGCGCTGCAGGGTTGGCTGGCTACATGGGCCGGCGGACGCCAGCCTCAAGAAGCACCTCTCGACCTATTCTGGCAAGAGCTGACTGCCGGGCCGATGTCCCAGCCGGGCTTCGTGTTCGGCGAAGATGCAGAGGCCAGGGGGGTGTGCGACAAGCTGATCGCCTCGGCGCGCGCCTTCCGCGAAGCGTTCGAGCGGGCCGACCTCGAGTCGCAGCCGGCTGGTGAATCACTCCAGCCGCCGGAGATCTCGGTGTTGGGTCTGTCGCCCAGGCCGGAGGTGGCCGAGCGGGTGGAGGCGGGTCAGGCCTACATCGTCGCGCTCATGCAGAACGTCTTGGCCGCCGAGTACGCCCCTGAGCGGACGCCGGATGTCTCCGAAGGCAGCATCCTGCTGGCCCCGGTTTACACGTATCTCACCGGCGACTATCGCTCGCGCTATCAATTCTGGCTCAACGTCAACGCCTTGAATTGGCACGAGCGCTTCTACCAGCCGCTCACCCATCCGTATGTCCTTTCGCGCGAGTGGTCGCCGGGCATGCGCTGGACCGACGACGACGAGCAGCGCGCCAGCCGTGACCTGCTGGCGCGCGTGGTTGGTGGGTTGGCGTTTCGCTGTCGCGACAAAATCTACCTGGCGGCCAGCGGACTGACCATGGCCGGACAGGAAGAGAGCGGCATGCTGGCCCAGGCGCTGCAAGGCTTATGAACCTGCGACCCCAGCAAGCGCGCATCGTCAACGAATATGCCGGCGGCAAGCTGGCCGTTTTAGCCGTGCCGGGCAGCGGTAAGACGCACACGCTGGCCGCCCTGGCGGCGCGCCTGCTGGCGCGCGGGATGGTCGGCCCGGATGCCGAGGTGTTGGTGGTGACCTTCACCAACTCGGCGGTGGAGAACGTCCAGGCGCGCATTCGCCTGGCCCTGCGCGACCTGGGCTTGAGCGATGGCGGCTTTCGCGTATGCACCCTGCACAGCCTGGCCAACGCGATCGTGCGTGAACGCCCCGATCTCGCCGGCGTGACTTCCGACTATCGCATTGATGACGAGCTGAGCAACAGCCGCGCGATGGCCGAAGCCGCGCGCTGGTTTATGCAACAAGAACGCGACTACTGGCTCAGCTTTCTGCCCTCTGATCTGACGCCGCAGCAGCGCTACCGCCTCGAGAGCGCATGGTCCGACGACACAGCGCGCCTCGGCGCGGAAGTGACCAAGCTGGCCAAACACCTGCGGTTGACGCCGGCGGACGTGCGCGCGCTGATTGCGGAGCGCGAAGGACAAGAGCAAGATCAGATGGCTGTATCGCCGTTCCTGCGCATCGGCGCGGCGATCTACGAGCGCTACGACCAGATGCTGCGCGCCGGCGGCCGGCTGGATTTCGATGACCTGATCTGGGCGGCCATTCGCGCTCTGAACAACGACGACGACTTTCGCCGCCGGCTGGGCCGGCGCTGGCCGTTCATTCTGGAGGATGAGGCGCAGGACAGCACGCCGCTGCAAGAAGAGATCCTCGCGCTGCTCTCGCGCGAGCATGGCAACTGGGTGCGCGTCGGCGATCCCAACCAGGCCATCATGACCACGTTCACGGCGTCGGACGCGCGCTTCTTCCGCGCGTTCAAAGAATGCCCTGACGTGCGGGCGATGCCGTTGACGGTGAGCGGCCGCAGCGCGCCGGAGATCATCGCCCTGGCGAACCGCCTGGTGAATTGGGCGACCCGCGCGCACCCAGAGCCGGACGTGCGGCGCGCAGCGCTGAGCGCCGATGGGATCATTCAACCCACGTCGCCCGGCGACCCCCAGCCGAATCCACCCACAGGGCGCATTCGGCTGCAGCCCTTCGACGACGAAGATGCCGAGGCGCAGAAGGTAGCCCACAACGCCGCTCGGTTTGTCCTAGAAGCGCCCGACCGCACCTGCGCCATCCTTTCGCCAACCCATCACTTCGGCCAGCGCATCGTGCAGGCGCTGGAAGAGATACAAGCGCGCCATCCACAGCGCAAGCTGTATCAGGATCAATTGCGCAATCCACAACCGGTGCGCGACGTGGCGCGCGTACTGGCCCAGGCGGTGCGCTTTTGCAGCCAGCCCACGAACATGAACGCGCTGGTGGAATTGCGCACGGCGATGATCGAGGCCGGCGTCGGGCCGACCGGCGACGCGCGCGACCATCGCGTGAAGGCGCTGCTGCGAAGCGCGCGGCCCGAGCGATTGCTCTTCCCGCTGTCCGATACGGCGCCGGCTTTGCCGGTCGGCCTTGCCCTGGGCGAGGACGAGGCGCGCGAGGTCTATGCGCTGGCAGCGCTCACAGCGCGCTGGTTGCGGGCCAGCGTGCTGCCGGTGGATCAACTCATCCTCGCCATCGCTCAGCAGCTTTTCACGCGAGAGAATGACCTGGCAATCGCGCACAGCCTGGCGTCGAGCCTGCGCCGTTATATGGCGCTCCACCCCGATGCGCACCTGGCCGATGTCGCCCGCGAGCTAGACGAGATCGCCAGCAATCGTCAGCGATACCTCAGCAGCTCGCTCATCGAGGCCGGATTCCAGCCCGCGGCCGGTCAGATCACAGTTACGACCATGCACAAGGCCAAAGGGTTGGAATGGGATCGCGTTTATCTCACCTGCGTGGACGAG
>JBKBID010000014.1:0-42926 GCA_046299515.1 Thermoflexales bacterium
GAATGCGCAATCTGAGCTGATCGTCAAGGACTCGCACATCAATACCCTCAACGCCAACATCGGCATCCTCGAAGAAAAGTTGCGTTTGGCCGAACAAGGGCGAGAAGAGTTCACGGCCACTATCACGCGGCTGCAAGATGAGCTGCGCGCGGCTGCCACAGATCGCCCCGCCTTCGAGGTCAAGCTACGCCAGTGCCACGCCGATTTGGACGAGCTGAGGGCGCAACTGGCCAAAGCGCTGGCAGACGCCGATGAGCTGCGCGCTCGCATCGCAGCCGAGGAAGCGGAACGCGAGATCGCTGCGCTGCGCGCTCAATTTGCGGCTGAGACTACCCAAGAAGATGCTGCCGGGTTCGAGGCCGCGCCGACGACGCTGCCTGAATTTGAGACCGAAGTGATCGCGGATGAAGCCGAAGTGCAGGGAGAACTCATCGCCCCGGCGGAACCGGCGGCGGTCGCTGAGGTCACACCCGCTGCCGGCGCAACGCCGCAGATAGCTGCGGCAGAACTCGAAGCGCGCACCGCAGCGCTGCAGAACGAGATTCTCTCCCTGCGCGATGGACTTGCCACACTGGCCTTCGCCGGCGCGGAGCTCGTCGCCATGTACGAGAAGCGCATAAAGGAGTATGAAGATCGGCTGACGCACCTGCAGGCGCAGCCTTCGCAAATCCTCCCACAGACAATCGAGCAGCAAGGCATCACCCCAGCCCAAACAATGGGACTCGCCGCCGGCGGTGCTGCGCCGGCTGAAGCGACCCTGGCGCTAGAGTCGCAACTCGACGCGCTCAAGGCTGAACTCAACGCCGTCTTCACCGACAAGGCTGAGCTAGAGACTCAGCTCCAAGGGCGCACGACGGAGCTGGAGGAACTACAAAAGAAATACGATGCGCTTTGCGCCGACTTTGACACAGAGATCGCTAAAAAAGCCGAACTGACTGCCCAGATCGACGCCAAAACCGCCGAACTCGGCGACCTGCGCGCCCGCCTCTCCACCATCGAGGCTGACCTTGACGCCTGGCTGCGCACACAGCTTGAAGCGCCGGAAAGTGAGATTCCCAGCGATCTAAAGAGCAAACTGGCGTTGTTCAAGTCCAGCGCCTATGCTTTGAAGCAGGCCAGGGAAAGCGCAGAAGCCCGGCTGCAGGAGAGCAATGCTCAGCTTGCCAGCTTGAACGAGCAACTGGCTAAGTTGCAGACCGATCTAGAAGCCGACGCCCAGGCCAGAGCCGAACTCGAAGCCAGGTTGCACTACAAACAGGCCGAGTTTGCCGAGCTAAGCGAGCAGCTCGCCAAAGCTCAGGGAGAGCTAGACGCCGCTAAACAGGCCAAGGACTTGCTAGAGGCGCAATTGGCAGCGACAAAGGACGCCCTGCAGGCACGTCAGGTCGAATTCGATAAGTTGCAAGAACAGTTGACGGCTGTGAGCGCCGAGCGCGACGCGCTCAAGTCAGCGGTTGAAGCTCAGTCAACGACATCTGCTGCGGAGATAAGCGCCGACGAGCGGCTGCGGCTTATACGCGAGCATGTGAAGCGGGTCAAAGAGGCGGCGATGCGCGCCGCCGTCGAGTCCGGCGGCGAAGTGCGCTCCTCCGAATGTCCACAAGACCTGGCGATGGCCAAGGGCATCGGCGCAGTTTTTGAGCGGCGGCTGTATGCCGCCGGCATCGGCACGTTCTGGGAGTTGGCTAACCTCACCGGCGACGACCTCAAGCACATCCTAGAGTTGGATGACCTGCAGTCGCTTCGCATAGATCTCGATAAGATCCGCGCCGACGCGCAGCGCCTGGCGATAGAGACGAATTCGGTCGGGCGCGTGTGGCAAGGTGCAGAGGCCGACGACTTCGAGCTACTCGAAGGCATCGGGAGCGCGTATGAGCGCAAGCTCTATGAAGCCGGCATCTGCACATACGAAGCGCTGGCCAACACGCCCATCGAACGGCTGATGGAGATCTGCCCGCCCACCAAGCTGCGCAAGCCGGACTATGCCGGTTGGATCGCTCAGGCGCGCAACCTGGCGCAGAAGAAACAACAGGGACAGTAAAGCTGTCAAAGCGCACAAATAAGCGGGCGCATCCACGACCCGCTCGACAACGCCCAACGCGTTCGGAACGCGTTGGGCGCTACATTTACCGGCGGGATGTCGGGAAGAACATAGCGCCGGCTTCGCGCTAGAATATCGAACGCGCAGCGCCACATTGGCGCGATGATCGCCGCCAACGTTCATCCAGCATTGCTTGAATACGCTGCTTGCGTGAGCAGCCGATGCGGCGCGCGGCGGATGAGCAAGCAAGGAGGGTGAAGTGCCAAACGATCAGAATGTCACACCTCAGGTAGGAGTACTCAAGGCGCTGATCAACCGCGCACGGCTGGTCTGGCATTTGCTGCGTGACCCGCGTGTGCCCGTCTATCTCAAGGCGTTGCCGATTGCTGCGGCGCTCTACGTAGTGTCACCCGTAGATTTCGTCCCCGACATCGCGCCGCTGCTCGGCCAACTGGACGACCTGGGTGTGTTGCTCGTGGGCATCGAATCGTTCATTGCGATGTGCCCGGCGCACGTCGTCGAGGAACACCGCGCCCGGATCGAGGGCCGCGAGTTTTATTCATCCACCGACGCCGGCCGCGCGAAAAACCCGGAGACGATTGACGGCGAGTGGCGCGTGAAGTGACGGCGCAGCGCACACGGCCACACGCGCGCTTAGATCGCCACGGCAGGCATGCGAGCGCTCGACCGCTCTAGCGCGTGACGCCGACATGCCAAAGCGACACCGCCCACACGCTCGTTTCAATCAGCAACTCGTGCAGCTCGCGCAAGCCATCGAAGGCGACGCGCGCCGGGTGCGCAACTGCTGAAAAGGCCGGGGGCAGCATCGCCCTGCGCGGGGGCGTGATGACGACCGCAGCGGCGCGTTTGTCGCTCGGCAAGCCGCCCAGCTCACGCGCCTTCTCCACCGCCACGGTGAAATCCCCTAACGCATCCACCAACCGGCGATCCTGCGCTTGCGCGCCGGTCCACACACGCCCGCCGCAGATGGGTTCTAGGGCTTCCGGCGCAATGGCGCGCCCTTCCGCCACCAACCGTTTGAAGTCCTCATAAGCGCGCGCAACCAGGCCGGCGAAGACCGCGCGCGACTCCTCGTCCATCGGCTCGGCGTCGCTGAATAGCGCAGCGCGCCTGCCACGCTGCAGCGCAACGCGATTCACGCCGAGCTTCTCGAACGCCGCGCGCGTGTTCGGCTTGAACGCAATGACCCCGATGCTGCCGGTAATAGTTAGCGGCTGGGCGACGATGCAATTCGCAAGCGCCGACACATAGTAGCCGCCCGACGCCGCCGTTCCGCCCATGTAAGCCACGACCGGCTTCTTGGCGCGCAGGCGGCGCACCTCACGCGCGATCAGGTCGGACGCCAACACCGAACCGCCGCCGGAATCCACGTAGAGGATCACCGCAGCAACATGGTCATCCGCCTCGGCGCGCCGGATGGCTTGCGCGACGCTGCTCGATCCGGCAATTTGCTCGCCGGTCAGCGGAAATGGGATGGGCAAACGTCGGCTGGCGCCGGGCGCGATCAACCCCTCGACTTTCACTACGCCGATGACCTTGGGCGCATATTCGATGATGGGGATGAGCAGTGACCTGCGCACTTCCTCTAAGTTGATGCAGGCGCGCTGCGCCCGCTCGGCGGCAGTATGCTGAGCGCGGCGAAGGCCGTCGGCGAGTCCAGGCGACACCTTCGCGATGCGCTGCGCCAAACGCGCGATGCGCCCATCTGCCGTTGCGGGCGGTTCGGGGATGAGGAAGCGCTCAAGTTCGTCCTCATAGAGCGCTGCATCGAGCAGGCCATGTTGCACCGCTTCCTGCGCGCTCAGGGGCGCGCAATCAATCAATTCGCGCACGCGCTCCGGGCTGAGATTCCGGCCTTCGGCGATGCCGCCCACAAGCGCGTCAAAGCGCGCATCCAGCAGCCATTCGGCCTGCGCGCGCGAATCGGGCGAGAAGTCGTTGCGCGAGAAGATATCGCCGGCAGATTTGAACGGCGAGACGTTCACCACGTCTACGCCGACGCCCAGACGATCAAGCGCATCCTTGAGGAAGAGGTATTCGTTGTAGAAGCCGAGCACATTCCACTCGGCGCTAGGCGGCATGATTACCTGATCGCAAGCGGACGCCAAGTAGTACTGAAAGGGGCCGAATGATTCCGCATAGGCGACAAGGCGCTTGCCGCTGCTGCGAAAGCGCATCAGCAAATCGCGCAAGCTTTGATAGACCGCCGGGTTGGCCGCGCACGCGATCCGGAGCACGATGCCCTTCACCCGTGGATCAAGCGCCAGCCGCTCAAAGGTGCGACGCAGCTCGCTTACGCTGAGCGGCCCCGTAGGCATCGGCACCAGCCGCGCAAGGAAGGACGGCAGCTCCGGGCGCAGCGGCGGCAGCTCAACGATTTCGCCTTCCAGAGGGACGATGACAAAAGGGGGAAATTTGCGCCGCCCGCGCCAGCGGTTCCGCAGGTTCAGCCACGCGCGGCGAACGAAGAAGCCCAAACCGGCCACGCGCTGGATTATATTGCCCGCGGCGGTCAGACTGCGCAGAGCAGCCTGACCGCCTGCGCGCCATGCTTACTCGGCTTCGGCCATCTTGCCGAGCATCTTGTCAATCTCATACAGGCCGGTGGCGTCCGTGCCGATCACCTCAATGCGGTCGAGGATATTGCGCGCCTTGATCTCGGCCTCGCGCTGCTCGGCCACAAACTCCTGAAGCCAGTTCCATGTAGCGTGATCTTTCTCGGTGATGGCCAGGTCCACGATGCGGTGAATTTTGCGCGCGACATCCATCTCCAATTCGAGCACGGACTTCATGATCTCGGGCAGCGAATTGAACTCGTGGGGCGGCTCGGATACGGCCGGCACGCGGGCCGGGCTGTCCTGATCCACGACGTACTGCAGGAACTTCTCCATGTGTTCGCGTTCTTCTTGCGAGCTGGCAGCGAGATAACGCGCTGCGCCCTCGTAGCCCTGAGCGTCGCACCACAGCGCCATGGATAGATAGACGCTCGACGCATAGGCTTCTTCCGCAGCCTGTTGGTTCAAAGCGGCCGTCATTTGTTCGGAAATCATCTTTACCTCCGTCGAAGCGCGCGCCATGCTCAAATCAACGTAGATCAAAGCAATTTTACAGCGCGCATTAATCAAAGTTTGACTGCAATTATAAACGATAGGTGATCTTAGTCAAGTCGTAGGCCAAAGCGCGCGCCATCTCATGGGCGTCCTGCTCATCAATGACGTGACGCGCGACCAGCCCGGCCAGCCAGTCGCACGCCGCGCGTCGCCACAGGTCATGCCGGGCGGGGATGGAGCAGAAGGCGCGCGTGTCGTCGTTGAATCCGGCTGTGTTGTAGATGCCTGCGGTCTCCATCACCTGGTCGAAGAAGCGGCGCATGCCGTTGAGCGAGTCGTGGAACCACCACGGCGGGCCGAGCCGGACAGCGGGGTAATGCCCGGCCAACGGGGCCAGCTCACGCGCATAGGTCGCCTCGTCCAGGGTGAAGAGGATCAGCCGAAAGCGCCGATCATTGCCGAAGGCGTTCAGCAGCGGCTGTAGGTTGCGCGTGTATTCGGCGGCAATCGGAATATCAGCGCCTTTGTCCGGCCCGAATTGCTCGAACACGGCGCGATTGTGGTTGCGCAGCGCGCCGACGTGCAGTTGCATCACCAGGCCATCCTCGACGCTCATGCGCGCCATTTGCATCAGCATGTGCCCCGTGAAGCGGGGGGCGTCGTCCGGCATGGTTTCGCCGCGCAGGGCGCGCTGGAAGATTGCGTCTGCCTCGCGCTCGCTCAGCAGGACGGTAAACGGCGTAAGCGCTGCGTGATCGGTGGCCACGGCGCCCATCGCCTTGAAGTAGGCGCGGCGCTGCTCGATTGCGGCGAGGAATGAGGCGTAATGGGTGATCGAAATGCCGCTCGACTCGGCCAGTCGCTCGATGTTGGCGCGCCAGGCGGGCGCATCCAGGTTGATCACGCCATCGGGCCGGAAGGTGGGCAGGATGCGCCCACCCCAGGCCGATTGTCGAATGCGTTGATGATGTTCGAGCGAGTCGGTCGCGGCGTCGGTGGTGCACAACACCTCGATGTTGAAGCGGGCATAGAGCGCGCGCGGGCGGAAGTCGGGCTGCGCCAGCTTTTCTGCGATGCGGTCATAGATGTCCTGCGCGTTCGCGCCGGTCAGCTTCTCCTGGATGCCGAAGATGTCGCGCAACTCGTCGCGAATCCACAGACCGGTGGGGGTGCCGCGGAAGAGGTGAAAATGATCCGCGAAGGTCTGCCAGATCGCGCGGTGGCGACGCGCCTTATCTTCCGCCGACATGTGGGCTTCCTCAGCAGTGGGCAACAGGTCTTCCATCGGCACGCCCTGCGAATACAACAGACGCACAACATAGTGATCGGGGATGATGAATAAGTCGGCCGGCGTGCCAAAGTTGTAGTCGGGATCGGCAAAGACGCGCGGGTCCACGTGGCCATGCGGGCAGACCAGCGGCAGCGCGGCAACCGACGCGTAGAGCGCGCGCGCCACGTCACGCACGGCAGGATCGGGTGAGAAGTAGCGATCGGTCTCCATGAGAAGCAGTGTAGTCGCCATGTCCTCCATTTAGAGCATTGCTCGAACACCTAGCCAACTCAGGCAGATGAGCGAAGCGACAGCAAGCCGGGGAAGACTGCGCTCAAGCGCTGTCGGTCGAGTTAGGCGTCGGTGCTGCGCACGAACTGCGATGATAAACGCGCTGTGCATGCTCGTCTGGCGCGGAGCCAATATCCGTTCCACTGATAAAAAGAACCGGATTGCTTCGAGCAACCCGGTTCCCGTTGGCTTTCAACAGCCGGCCTGCTTCAATAGATGTCCTCCACCGTGTTGTTCACGTTGAACTTGCCCGTCGGCGTGATCAGATTCGGGATGCGCGCTTTCTCCTGCAGCGTCGCGTCGTCGTAGATCACGATCTCGCCGGTCTGGCCAGGCTTGCTGGCATCGCCCCACACGCTCACCCAAACCTGATCGCCCTGCTGGTTGTACTCCAAGTGAACGGCGCGGCCGTAGCCGGCGACCTCCCAGCATTTATGCGTGCGATCGGGCTGCGCCTTAGCGATGACGCAGATCGTACGCGCCAGTACCGGGTCGGGGTTGAGCGTCATATCCACCCACACCCACCGGCTCTGTGGGTGTGTTTTGATAAACAGGCTGCCGGCGCCTGGCAACTTGGTCACGCGCACGGCCTTCCAGGCGGCGTCGGGATGGCCTTCGGGATCGGTGCCGATGGACGTGATGGCTGCGTCGCCCAAGTGCGAAGTGCTCCACACCGGCCCGTATTCCGGATCCACCCAGTTCGCGCCGCGCCCTGGGTGTGGCACAGCCGGTGTGTCCACCAAAGCGATAAGCCGGCCCTCTTTCGCGTCCACCACCGCCACTTTGTTCGACTGGTTGGCCGCCACCAAGAAGTAACGCTTGCTCACATCCCACCCGCCATCGTGCAAGAAGGGCGCCGCCTCGATCATCGTGATCGTCGGGTTGCGCGGATCGGCGTAGTTCACCAACCAGATCTGGCCGATCTCCTTCACGTTGACGATCCATTCCGGCTTGAAGTGCGAAGCAACGATGCTGGCCACGCGCGGTTCGGGATGGAACTCGTTGGCATCCACGGTATAGCCCCGTGTGCTGACGACTTTGAACGGCTCGAGCGTCTGGCCGTCGAGGATGACGAAGTGCGGCGGCCAGTAGCACCCGACGATGGCGTATTTGTCGGTGAAATCGCCTAGCTCGCCCTTGTATTTGCTGACTTCGACCGAGCGCGCGTCGTAGCACACCTGCACCTCGGCCACTTTTTGCGGCTTCGGCGACCACAGGTCCACCATCGCCAGCTTACCATCGCGCCCGATGACGTAGGCGTAGCGGCCAGTGGCCGACATGCGGGTAATGTGCACGGCATAGCCAGTATCCACCGTCTCGACAACTTCATACGTGTCGCCATCAATCACCGCGACTTTGCCGGCGTCGCGCAGCGTGACAACGAAATAGTTGCGCCAGTTGCGGTTGGTTTGCACCGCCGTCGGACGGTTGGCCGGTGGGACGAATTGCTTCCAGGTAGCTTTCATCTGCGCGAGCGACATCTCCGGAGGCGCGGGCGGCTCGTTTTGCAGGAACTTGGCCATCACCTCGGTCTGCGCCTGGGACAGGAACCCCTGCTTACCCCAGTCCGGCATGCCACGGTTCGTGCCGTTAAAGATGATGGTGGACAGCGCGAGTGTGCCTTTGGTCAACGTCTTATCAGGGGTGAGCGCCGGGCCGGTGGCGCCTTTGCGCAACGTGCCGTGGCAGCCGGCACAACGCTCGAAATACGTCTGCTTCGCCCAGGCAAACTCAGCATCGGTGAGGGTGGGCGCTTCACCCGCAGCGACAGACACAGGCTGGGCCGCAGTTGCCGGCTCCGGCTTGGCCGCGGCTTCCTGCGGGCTTCGCATCAGGTAGGCCACAATGCTGCTGATTTCGTCGGCTGTGAGCACATTCGCCAGGTTGCCCGGCATCAACCCCTTTTGGCAGGGCGCGCCGCCGCAATCCGGCGCGAGAAAGGCATCGGGAGAAACGATGGATTCATGGAGGAACTCCTCCACGGTCCTGGCCGAGCCGGTGTATTTGCCCCCCTGCAGGTGCGCCTGCACCATGGCGGCGACGTCGGTCAAGTTAGGGCCGATCGTGCCGACAGCGTTTGGCAAGCCAGGGATGACATGACACGCGCCGCAGCCGCCCTTCTGCATAGCCGAGATGGCCAGCTCGGCGTCGTATAGGCCCGGCGGCTTGCCGACGAATTCCTGAGTTTGCCGGCTCACCGTTTCCGCTTTCGCCGGAGGCGTCGCCTGACCTTGGGGCGCCATGGTGGAGGGCGCGACAGTCACCGGCGGCGCGCCAGGCGCGGTCAGCGAACGACTAACTATGAGCAACAAGGCAACGAAGAGTAAAGCAAGCGCCCCGGCGATCACGGGAATGCGTTTGTTGAACATGAGTACCTCCAACACGCCAAAGTGGAAATGCTTTCGAGTGTGTTGAAGATAGTAGGCGCGCTTCTGGCTGCGACTATGACTTAGGTCACACGCGCGACTTATCCGCCCACCTGAGCAGTTTGGTCAGCGGCCAGGTGTTGATCACCGAACCGGGGGTCGCCCATGCGCGGCGCGCCACCGTGACGCCTAGGATCATGTTTTGCAAGCCGTCGGGCGAATGCGCATCGGTGCTGATGCTGAGTTTGCAGCCCAGCGCAACGGCGCGCTGCGCCAACACATCGTTCAGGTCGAGCCGGCTGGGATCGGCGTTGATCTCCAAGGCGACGCCGTATTCGAGCGCCGCGCGGAACAACGCTTCCCAGTCGTAGTCCACGCCCTCGCGCTCGTTAAGCAGCCGGCCGGAGGGATGGCCGAGGATGTTCACGTGTGGGTTCTGCAGCGCCCTAATGGCGCGCGCGGTGATCTTCTCGCGCGGCTGCGTCAGCGCCGTGTGCACAGATGCCTGCACCAGATCCAACTGGGCCAGTACCTCGTCCGGCAGGTCGAGCGAGCCGTCGCTCTTCACTTCCACCTCGGCGCCCTGCAGCACGCGGAACTTGAGACCCTCCTTTTTGAGCTGCGCGTTGACCCGATCAATCTCCTTGCGCTGCTGCATGATGCGCTCAGGCGTCAGCCCGTTCACCACGCCCAGGCCGGCGGTGTGGTCGGTGATCAGGATGTATTCATAGCCCAGCGCGATCGCGGCGCGCGCCATGCTCATCACGTCGCCGGCGCCATCGCTCCAGGTAGTGTGCATCTGCAGGTCGCCCTTCAGGTCGCGCAGGTCAATCAGGTCGGGCATCACAACTCGCCCCGGACCTAACTCCAGCGCCTTCTCCACCTCGCCGCGGTCTTCGCGCAGCTCCGGCGGGATATAAGCCATGCCCAGCCGGGCGTATAGGGCCGGTTCGTCCTCGAACGTCTCCCCGCTTTCTGCGCCGTCTTTGCCGCCCAACTTTGAGACGGCGTATTCGTTGAGCGTCAGGCCTTTCTTCTGCGCCAGCTCACGCACCTTGATGTTGTGCAACTGGCTGCCGGTGAAATACTGCAGGGCGGTGCCCCACACGCGCGGCGCTACAACGCGCACATCCACCTGCAAGCCGCTTTCCAGCCGAACGCTGCTCTTGGTCTCGCCCGCCGCAAGCACCTCGGCGATGTCAGGCTGCGCTAGGAAGACTTGCATCACCGGCGCGGGATCGGCGGCGGCGACGAGGATATCTAAGTCGCCGATTGTCTCTTTGCCGCGGCGCAGCGAACCGGCGTATTCGGCTTTTTGGACGCCGGGCGCTTCGCGCAGCGCCGCGACGATGCGCCGGGCAATCGGCAGCACATCGCCCAGGCGCATGCGACCGGTCGCGCGGCGTTTCATAGACTCGATGCCGGCCAGGATCTTCTGCTCGGCCTTCTCGCCCATGCGCGGCAAGTCGCGCAGCTTGCCGGCCCGCGCGGCAGCCTCCAGGTCATCCACGCTGGTGATGCCGAGCTTCTCCCAGAATTCCTTGACGCGTTTCGGGCCCACGTTCGGCACGCGCAACATGGCTGCCACGCCGTCGGGCACTTCGTCGCGCAGACGCTCATAGAACGCCAGCCGGCCGGTGCGCATCAACTCGTCAATCTTGGCGGCGATCTCTTTGCCGACGCCGGGGATTTGATCAAGCGCGCCTGCCTGCCACAGCTCGGCCACCGAGCGCGGGGCGTTGAGGATATTCTCGGCGGCCGCGCGGTAGGCGCGCACCTTGAAGACGATCTCGCCCTGAATATCGAGGCGGTCGGCGATGTCGTTGAAGATAGCGGCGATTTGCTGGTTGGAGAGCGGCATGGGGCCAACGATGACGCCGGCTACTCCAATTCCTCCCGGCTAACGGCGGGCTTCTTCGCCGGCTTAGGATAGGGAGGCGTGCTGTTGCTGACGCTGGACTTCACATTTGCTACAGGCGGCGGGGCCGGCATCTCCTCAACATCGTCGCCAGGTCGCCCATTCGGCGCAGGCGGCGTTGCGAACGAGATCACCTTGTCCACTACCCCGCCGACTGCTTCGCTCATCCGATCCAGCAGACTGGGCTTAGCCGCCCGTGGCTGCACAATCGCTGCCGTCGCCGGCGCAGGCACCTGCGGCGGCGGCGCTGCGCTCACACGCTTCGGCTGCGGCCGGGCCACCGTCGCAGCGGGCATCTCGGGCGTCAGGTTGCTGCCGCAGTACGGGCACAAGTCCCACGAGAGATGCACAGCGCGCCCGCAGTTCGGACACGCATTGCGCAGCTTCGTGTGGCAAGAGGGGCAGAACTGCATGTCGGAATCCACGCGACGGCCGCAGGTGGGGCAGAACTCCTGATTCTCAATGCTGGCCAGCAGCGACTCTTCCTCTAGGGCGCGCACATACTGTTCGCTCAACGTCTCGCGCGGGCGGAGCATGAAATACACGAGAATGCCGCCGATGGGGATGACGCCGACCATGACGGTGGCGAGGATTTGCACGAATGGGTCGCGCGTGCGCGAGCGGATGTCGCGGAAGGTCCAGATCGTCATGCCGGCAAGCAAGGCGACGAGGACGGCGCTGCACAGGCTGACGGCGGCGACGATCAGGCTGCTGATGTTTTCGGCCATAGGCGAAATGGTTCTTCGCAGACTTCCACCGTCTCAAAACTCGGAAGCTGCTATGGGTCTCGGACAAGCGGCGATTATACTGCCCACACTGTGAGCGACGCCTCGACTCAACCGTCACCCAGCGACGCCAAAGCCGTCGGCGGCCGGCCGGAATACCGCGCGCGCATCTGCGACATCCCTGAAGGCGAACGCCCGCGCGAGCGGTTTCGCGAAATCGGCGGGACGGGCATGTCGCAGCGCGAACTGCTGGCTATCATCCTGCGCAGCGGCGCGGAAGGGGTCAGCGCGCTCCAGCTCGCAGACGCCGTGCTGATGAAATTCGGCGGTCTGATCGGCTTAGCGCATGCCAGCCTGGACGAACTGCAACAGGTGCATGGCATCGGTCCGGTTAAGGCGATTGAGATCAAAGCGGCGCTGGAGCTGGGCCGACGCCTGGCGCTCAGCACGCCGGACACGCGCCCGCAGGTGAAGACGCCGGCCGACGCGGCGCAACTGCTCATGCCGAACATGAGCCTGCTCGAGCAGGAGGAAGTGCGCGTCGTGCTGCTCGACACGCGCAACCGTGTGTTGGGCACATCAATGATCTATCGCGGCAGTTTGAACGGCGCCAGCGTGCGCGTGGGCGAGGTATTCCGTGAGGCCATCCGCAGCAATTGCGCCTCTATCATCTTCGCGCATAACCATCCTTCGGGCGACCCGTCGCCATCGGCCGAGGATATTGCCGTCACGCGGGCGCTTGTGCAAGCCGGCAAGCTGCTGAACATCGAGGTGCTCGACCACATCATCATCGCACACAATCGCTACATCAGCCTAAAGGAACAAGGCCTCGGCTTTGAATAGTCCAACGCAACCGGTTTCGAGCGTCAGGAGCGCGCATGTGCTTGCAGCGGGCCTATTGCTCGGCGCCTGGCTCTTGCGAGCCTACGGCCTCGACAAGCAAAGCCTATGGTTCGACGAAGGGTGGTCATGGCACCTGGCGCGCATGCCGCTGGTCGAAATGGCGCTGACCACGGCGGGCGACCGCAGCCCGCCTCTCTACTACGCGCTGCTGCACGCCTGGATCGGGTTGGCCGGCCAATCCGAGTTCGCCCTGCGCTTCATCTCCGCTGCGGCCGATACCGCCGCCGTCGCGCTGACCGTCGTTTTCACGCGCGCGCTGCTGCGCGGCCTCGAATGCGCCTCACCAACGGCGCGTTCGTCCGCCGCGCTTGACTCGTCGGCGCCGCTCATCGCCGGAGCGCTCTACGCAGTATGCCCGTTCGCCGTGTGGTACGCGCAAGAGACGCGCATGTATGCGCTCATCGCGGCGCTATGCACCGCGTCGAGCTATTGGCTATGGCGCTGGCTGCGGCGCGCAACGCAGGACGGGAGCCGTAAGACGCGCGAAGCGCCGCATCGGCGCTATCTCATCGCGTCGGCGGCGCTTTTGGCGCTTGCGATCTACAGTCACTACTACGCCATCTTTCTGCTACCGGCTCATTTCCTCGCCGTCTTGACCGCGTCGCAGCGCGATAAAACCGCCCTGCTCTCAACATCTGGTCTTCAATTTCTCATCGCAGCGAGCGGCGTCATTGCCGCGCTTGTACCCTGGCTGTTGATCGCTTCGGTGGGCTTCGCCTACGACGACGGCTTCTCCTTCCCCCTCAACACAATCGGCGGCCGGCTGCTGGAGTGGCTGCGCAGCTTTGCCGGCGGTGGGCTGGGCCGGCCGTTGCCCGACGGCTGGGCGTGGCTGCTGGCCGGCGCAGGCGCGCTGGGCATCGCCGGCATGGCGTCTCAGCGTCGCCGGCGCGAGCTGGCAGTGTTGCTCGCCTTGATCGCCGGACCGTTGCTGGCCGCGACGATCGCCGTGCGCGTCGTTTATCCCTACCGCTCGGTGTTTCATCCGCGCTACCTGATCTACGTCGCGCCGATGGCGTGCGCGTTGTTCGGCGCGTCCGGCGCATTGGGCGCCGGCCATGCGTCGCCCGTAGTCCGTCGCGTCGCGCCCATGGCTTCGGGCGCTACAGCGCTGCTGCTCGTCGGCGCGACGTGGCTGCCCGCGCTTCGCGCCTACTTGAGCGATCCGGCGCTCCAGCGCGAGGACACCCGCGGCGCCGTTCAACATGTGATGGAAGCGCTTGAGCCGGGCGACCTCGTGATAATGTCGCGCGATAACTTCGCCGTGACATACTACTGGCCGAGCGAGCAGGCCGGCAGCCTCATCGCCCTGCCGGCAGGGTTGCACGGCGTGCTATCCGACGATGAGGCCGTGCTCGAAGCGTTGAACGCCCAACAACCGCAGCGCGTGCGATTGATGCTATGGCAGGACGACGTAGTGGACCCGCAGCGGTTCGTCGAATCTACACTGTGGCCAAACGGCTACGAGATCGGCGAATACAACTTCGCTCAGATTCGCCTGCCGCTCTACCGCGTCACAAGACGGCCGGTCGAGCGCCCGGACTTTCGCGAAGTCGGCGTCGTCTTCGGCGAGCCGGGGGACGAACGCATCGCGCTGAGGCGATCCTGGCAACGCGCGCGCGCGCAGGCCGGCGATTGGTTCTACGTCATCCTGGAGTGGGCAGCGCAGCAACCGATGCGCACCGACTACAAGGTATTCGTGCACGTGGCCGGCGCAGATGATCGGCCGGTCTTTCAGAGCGACCGACAGCCGCTGAACGCGCTGCTGCCGATGACGCGCTGGCAGCCTGGCGAAACGCTGCGCGACGCGCGCGCCATGGTCGCGCCGGCCGATCTGCCGCCCGGCGTGTATCGCGTCCTGGTCGGCGTCTATGACCCCGCGACCGGACGCCGCCTGACCGCCTATCGCGGCGGCCACGCGCTGGGCGAGGCGGTGCTGCTCGGCGAGGTGGAGGTGACGGCGCCGTGATCCCTCACGCGGTCAACGCCAAAAGCGCCTTGAACGAAGCCACGCGCGCGGCGCTGCGCGCGCTGGGCGCAGCGCTCCTGACGTGCTTGTGCGCCGGCTTCCCATCGCCCGCCGTCGGCCAATCGCCGGAGAAGCTGGACGCGCTCACGAAGCTGAACGCGGCGCGGCGCAACAACGGCCTGCCGCCGCTCGCCTGGAATCCGCTTTTGGACAAAGCCGCTCAGCGCCATAGCGACGACATGGCCGGCAAAGGATTCATAGACGAGACGGGCTCCGACGGCTCTTCGCCGCGCCAACGCATCGAAGCGACAGGCTACGCAGCCTGGCCGCAACAGCGCATCTGGGCGGAAAGCCTTTACGCCGGGCAGGGCACATTCGAGGAAGCGCTGGCCTTCTTCTTGAGCGATGAGGGACAGCGGCGCATCGTGCTTAGCCCCAAGCTGCGCGAGGTGGGCATCGGCATCGCCAAGGACAACCTGCGCACCTACTGGACGCTTACCTTCGGCGCGCAGCCGAACCTGTTGCCCGTCTTCATCAACGACGATGCGCCGGTGACAAACGAACGGCAAGTCGCCGTGATGTTGACGCAGGAGGAGGCCATGCCAGAAGGCAGCGCCAACGCCATCGGGCGCGTGATCGAGGTGCGGCTGAGCAATCGGCCGGACTTTGCCGGCGCTCAGTGGCAGCCCTGGGAGCGGCTGATCCCCTTCACGCTCGCGCGGCAGCCCGGCAAGCAGACCGTCTATGTCGAGATGCGCGACGGCGCCGGCCGCACAACCCTCGCCAGCGACAGCATCGAATATGACCCGAACGCGCGCAACGCCATCCGCCCCGTGTCGCCTGGGGACGTGATCGCATCGCCGGAGCCAATCGGCGCGGCACAACCTGCGCCGTCGCCGTCCGCTGCGGCCGATGCGCCGGCGGACGCAGCCCTCGGCAGCGCCATGGCTGTGGTCATCACCCTGGCCCCGGAAGCGACCGGCGCGCCCGTCCCATCACCGCAGCCAACGCCGGCGGCGGTGATCGTGGTCATACAGACGACGCCCACACCTACGCCGCCGCTTGCCGCGCCGGTCGCCGTCATCACCAGCCCGATGTCGGAAGATGGGGCGCAGCAACTCGACGCCGCTCAAGCAAGCGCGTTACCGATGGAATGGATCGTCCCGGCCTACCTTCTTGCGCAAGCAGGCGTCATCGCGCTGGGCTTGTTCGCGCTCTTAAGGCGCCGGTGAACACATGTCTTGCGCTGCTTTGCCTTGCACACGCCATGACTCGACCGCTGACCATTGTTTCAACAGGCACATTTGGCGCAGATTCGCTCGCGTTGTTCGAGCGAGCCGCGCCGGGCATTCGCTTCTATCAGTTCCCCAAGGCGACGCCCGACGAGCTCCCGGCCGACGTGCTCGCCCAAGCCGACGTGTATTACGCCTATGGCGAGCCGCCTTCGCGCGCGGCAGCGCCAAAGCTACGCTGGGTGCAGATGCACTGGGCCGGCGTGGACACGATGATTGACGCCCCCATCTTCGCATCCGGCGAGGTGATCCTCACGACCGGCGCGGGCATCCATGCCGTCAACATCGGCGAATATACGCTCATGATGATGCTGGCGCTGGCGCACAGGCTTCCGATGGCTTTTAAGATGATGCAGGCCGGCGCATGGAGCGATGACCGCGCGGCGTTCATGCCGATGGAGCTGCGCGGCGCGACGCTCGGCTTGATCGGCTATGGCCAGATCGGCCGAGAAGTCGCGCGACTGGCGCGCGCGTTCGGCATGCGGGTGATCGCCCTGCGCAAGCGCATCCCGACAGAAGACGAGCGGCGCGACGATAGCCTCGTGTTCATCGGGCGCGACCGACTGCCGATGCTGCTCGCGCAATCTGACTTCGTCGTGGTAGCCGCGCCGCTCACGCCGGAGACGCGGCACATGCTGGACGCAGACGCGCTCCGGCAGATGAAGCCCACGGCGTTCCTCATCAATATCGGGCGCGGCGCCGTGGTGGATGAGCAGGCGCTGGCCTCGGCGATCGCTGAGGGACGCATCGCCGGCGCAGCGCTGGACGTGTTCGAGCAGGAGCCACTGCCGGACGATAGCCCATTATGGCAGTTGGCGGCCGAAGGTCGCGTCATCCTCACGCCGCACATCGCCGGGCAAACGCCACACTACGAAGCGCGGGCCGCCGCTTTGTTCGCGGAGAACTTGAGGCGATTCAGCCGTGGTCAGCCGCTGATCAATCAGGTAGACTTCAGGCAAGGATACTAGGTCGTGAAGCTGTCCATCATCATGCCGGTCTTTAATGAGGCCGACACCATCGCGGAAATCTTGCAGCGTGTGGCCAATGTCAGGCTCGATCCGGTGGAGAAAGAGATCGTGCTGGTGGATGATTGTTCGCGGGATGACACGCCGCACATCCTGAAAACGCAGACGCACATCCCCAACTTGAAAATCATCACGCACGAGGTGAACGGCGGCAAGGGCGCTGCCATCCAGACCGCGCTTCAGCACGTGAGCGGCGACATTGTGATCATCCAGGATGCCGACCTCGAATACGACCCCAACGATTACGCCAAGCTGATTGCGCCGATCCTGCGCGGCGAGACAAAGGTTGTCTACGGCGTGCGCGACCTGGGCACGCAGAAGTGGTATATGGCGCTGGGCAATCGCCTCGTCACGCTCGCCACGAATCTGCTCTACGGCGCATCCCTGAAGGACATGGAGACGTGCTACAAGGCGATGGCGCGCGATGTCGCGCAGGGGCTACAACTGGAGTGTCGGCGTTTCGATGTAGAAGCCGAGATCACCGCCAAGATTCTGCGTCGCGGTCACACCATCGCCGAGGTGCCGATCAACTATCACGCGCGCTACGAGCAGAAGAAGCTCTCGCCGGCGGATGGCTGGCCCACCCTCAAGGCGCTGTGGAAGTACCGAAAGTGGCAGGGATGAGCGCCTGGCGCCGCGGCCGATCGCTCTGGACAACCCGGCGCGCTCACGACTCCAGCGCTTCCCGCGCCGCTTCCACATCCACCAACTGCGCGCCCGGCGCGATATTGCCCTCAACAGCGTCAAAACCCAGCTCGCGCACATGGGCGATTACCTGCGCCACATGCGGCGCATCCGTCAGCAGCACGGTCGTCGGGCCGGTATCGGTTGAAAAGTAGACCGGCGCGCCTTCGGCCCGCAGCGCATCGCAGGCGCGGAACAAGGTGATGTTCTCCGGCTCCCAGGCGAACAGTTTGTGCTCGACGCCGCCGGTCATCGTCACCGCATGCAGCGTGATGCTGTCGGCCTCGGCCATCTGCGCCACCGTCAGCCAATCGCCGGTTAAGACCGCCTCGATGCAGCGCAGTACCTCATCGCGACGGTTGCGCATCCAGCATTTGAAGAGCGGGCTATTGGGCGCGTCGGCATGGGCGCTCTCGGTCTTCAGGCCGATGCGCGAATCGAGCGGCACGGTGATCAGGCGCATGTCGGCCAGTTGGCCGCGCGTGTCCAGCCGGACGGCGAAGCTGTCCTCATGCGCAATCCCCGGATAGGACATCCAGAGGGAGACGCCGCCGGTTGCGGCGCGGCAGCCGCTGCCGGCCAAGAGGCGCGACATAGCGCTGACGAAGCGCCAGTTCTCTACGGCTTCCTGCCCAAACGCTGCAGCGATCGCCGCCATCGCTAAGGCCGCCGAGCCGCTGGCGCTGGTGCCCAGCCCTTTGCCTGCGCGCAACGCGCCGCCGGCCACCACATTGCGCGAGCGCACGCGGGCGCAGGATTTGATCGCCGCGATGTTGCGCACGGCATTCAGGCTGTGCTTGACCCGCTCCAGCTCACGGCCGGTCGCGCGCTGACCACCGATAAAAACGTCGTCCTCTGCCAAGTCAGGGTCAAACTCGACCAGCGTGATCGAGTAGGCCACATCGTTAGTGACGCTGATGCTAGGCAGAAAGGCGATGCGCCACTCCCAGTCGGCCAGGCCGTGGTACTTCAGGATGCCCTGCATCGGGTGCGCTTTGGCCGCGGCGACGCCGCGCGGGTTGCCCGGTCGGTCGAAGGTCGGATAGTCGGGGAAGGTGATGCCGTGACGGCCCAGCGCATCGAGGATGTCGTCGTGCGCCGCGTGCATGAAGCCGGCGATTTCTTTGAAGCTGCGGGGGATATGCGTCGCCATCGGGAAATCACAGAACGCCCTCTTCCGTCTCGCGGATCAGGCGATCGACCACGGCCTTCAGGTCGCCGGTCTGGCGATATGTTTCGAGCTGGCGATGCGCGCTGGTGCCTTCTCTCATGATCGTGTAGGCGTATTCGACTTCCTGGCGACTGCCAAGCTCATCCACCACGTCGCCGATGAACCACTCGATCATCTCGGTCACCAGGTCGCGGGCCGGCAATTCTTCCTGCTTGCCGAAGTCAATCAGCTTGCCGTCCAAGCCATAGCGCACCGCGCGCCACTTGTTCTCTTCGATCAGCGATGAGGAATACACGCGAAAGGTCATGTTGCTGCGGCGCAGCTTCCAGCACTTGTAACAGATCGCCTGGTAGATCGCAGCGATGCAGATCGCTTCGTCTACGCGCGTGCACACGTCGCACACGCGCATCTCCAGGGTCGGATACTTGTAGTTTGGTCGCAGATCCCACCAAATCTTCGTGCCGTCCGGGATGCTGTTGGTCTTGACCAGCGTATCCACGAAGCGCTGGAACTCGGCGTATGAGTTGAAGCGCGGCGCGGTGCCGGTGCGCGGAAAGTTGCGGAAGACCACGCTGCGGTAGCTCATCAGCCCGGTGTTCTGGCCCACCCAGAACGGCGAGCTGGTGGAGAGGCACAGGATGTGCGGCATGAGGTAACGCGCCACGTTCATCACGTCAATCATCACTTCGGGATCTTCGATGCCGATGTGGACGTGTGTGCCGAAGATGAGCAACTGCTGGGCGAGGATCTGCATGTCCTGTCGCACGCCGGCGTAACGCTCGAAGGGGGTGATCTCCTGCTGCAGCCAGTTCGAGAAGGGGTGCGTGCCGGCGGCCACGATCTTCAGCCCATGATGGCCGGCCAGCTCCATCACGCCGCGTCGTAGGCGGATCAGGTCTGCGCGCGCCTCGGCAGGCGTCTGGCATACCTTGGTGCCGACCTCAACGATGGACTGGTGCAGCTCCGGCTTGATGTCAATCTCCATCAGCGTGCGCGTCTTGTCCTCGATCATTTGCGTGATGTAGCTGCGCAGCTCGCGCGTCTGCGGATCAACGATTTGATACTCTTCTTCGATCCCAATGTTGAAACTCGGTTGCTTCATCGGCATCCTCACAGGCAAATACCGGTATCAAGGCAAGCAGCCAGGACTACTTATTGCGCGCGACACGGGCGGGAAAGTCATCGCTCCTCGATCACGAACGTCGGCGCGGTGCTGCCGCCGCCGGCGGTCACATTCAACAACGCAGCCGTCGAAAGGCGCGTCAAGCAGCTCGAAGCATACTCCCCATGCCAGACGTAGGGATTCGTGTCGAGCATCCGGTCAATCAATTGCACATGGCCATCGGTAAAGCTGGGATACGGCTCGTTCGGCACGGTCACGCGCTGCTGCACGATGGTGGGGGCGTTGAGCGCGGCGCTGAGCGCCTGGTTCCATTCGTCCTGCGTCACCGTCCAACCCAGCACGATCCCTTTGCCGCCGTATTCATCCGCCGGCTTGAGCACGAACTGTTCGCGATTCTGAGCAATCCACGGCAGCAGGTCCACGCGCCGGCCGCGATAGACCGTGAAGCGCTCGGCCACAATGCGCGTCCATGGGATGAATTGCTCGATCGCCTGCGCCTCGTCCTCGCTGAACAATCCCCGGTTGGCTTCGTCGCTGATGACGGCGAAGCTGGTCTTGCGATGCAGGATCTTGCAATGAAAAGGGTTGACCATGCACACGGCGCGATCGTTCACCGCTCGGACGACCGGGTGATCTAGCCCGCCCCGCTCGATCAGCTCGGTGATGAGCACGCGCTTGTAGATCACATTCGCCTGCAGCGGCGGCCCGGAGCTGTGGGCTGGATGGGCGTAGAACTTGCCGTCGCGATACTCGCACTCGCGCGGGTCGGCGATCACGCATTCGTAGCCCTGCTCCTTAAAGTACCGGTCAAACTGGACGAACTCGCTATAGGTGGGCACATCCTTCCAGTCGAGGATGCAGATGCGCATGCGCTCGCGCCCGCCCCATTGGCGATAGCTCTCGTTCAGTGCGTGCAGCACGTGATGCATGCCGGGCAACGGTCGCACTTCATAGCGCCGCTCGAACTTGCGCATAATGGGCAAGCCGAACATGATGTCGCTCAGCGCGTCGTTGTAACTGATGCCGGCCGGCGTCTCGGCGTTGTACTCGGTGAACTTCAGCTCGTTCGTCTGCGGGACGAAGAATGCGTCCATGCGGGCCGTTGGACTGCTGGCGCGATAGGGCATCGGCGTCGTGACGAGCTTCTCTTCCCAGTCGGCCAGCATGAACTGCGCGCGAAATTCGGCGTCGCGCAGCGCGGTGGTATGCAGCTTGGCGAATGCCGGCATCACGGCGCCAATGGCGCGCTGCAAGAAGCGATACTGCTCATGCGTCAGGAAGCGCGGGCGCAGCACCGTGCACAGCGGGCGCGCGCCGAAAAGCAACCCGCGTCGCTGTTGCTGTTCCTCCAGCAGTTCGCCGCTCGCCCGCGCCGTCTCGTCGTCGAGCAGGTCGTGATAGAGCGAGATAGCCTTTGTCAGATCTGTCATAGCGCTCTTTTCTAGGGCGCGGGCCGGCGATGCGCCGCCCCTCGGCGTTCAAACCCGATACGGCGTTTGCTGCGGGCGAGGCGACTTCGCCAGCGCGATGCACATGTCGGCCATCTTCTCCACGCACCAGCGGTGATACTCGTAGCCGCAGGAGTTAATGTCCATATCCGGCGCGGGATTCATGAAGTCAATGGCGTAGGGCACACCATCGCGGATCGCCCACTCGATGGTGTTCATGTCGTAGCCCAAAGCGCGCACCAACATCAGCGATTCGCGCACGATGCGCTCGTGCATCTCCGGCGTAAGGTCATGCTTGAGGTAGCGGCGATTCACCGGATCGTATTTGGCGACATAGACATGCTCCTGGCCGATGCACATACAGCGCAAATAATCCTCCCAGCGGATGAACTCTTGCAGCACCATGGTCAGCAGGCCGCTCTCGTTATAGCGCGCAAACAGGTCGTCCATCGAGTGCACGACGAACACCCCCTTCCAACCGCCGCCGTGCGCATCCTTCAGCACCAGGGGGAAGCCGCCGAGGTAATCTACGTGCTCCGCCCATGGGATGGGATAAATGAGGTTGCGCAAGCTCTCGTTATGCACGATGCCCGGCACGTAATCCTTGTTCGGCAACACCACCGTCTTCGGGCTATGGATGCCCAGCTTTGTCGCCAGCGACGCCTCAAAGAACTTGTCATCGGCCGTCCACATGAACGGGTTATTGACCACATACGCCCCCTGCAGCACCGCGTTCTTGAGGTAAGAGCGGTAATACGGCACCTCATGCGAGATGCGATCCACGATGACCGCGTAGGGGCACGGCTCGTTCATGCGCGTGCCGCCCAGTTTGGCATATTCGGCGATCACGCCTTCGCCGCGCTCGTTCACCTCTTCGATAAACGCCGGCGGCCATGACCACTCGCGGCCTACGATCACTCCGATCTTCTTCATGCTTCCTCCAAGTTACAGCAATTCAGATGGGCAAGGGACGGCGCCGCATGAACCCCCTCCCTGCCTTAATCGTGTCCTCCGATATACAGATGCAACATGCGCTTCCAATAAGGCCAGTCGTGCGACCAGCCGTCCCACAGGCGCAGCGCATTGCCGATGCCCTTGTTCCACAGCACGGCGCTCATGCGCTCAGATTCATGGCGCAGCGCGTCATCCTTGCCGGTCGCCAGGATGATGTCCATCCGGCGCAGCGCCTCCAGCCGGCCAGGGTCGTGTTCATGCTGGATGAAATCCATCGGGTTATTGAAATACACGTTGTCGTCGCTGTAGCCGCCGGTGAAGCGCTTGATGTCATACATCCCGCTCATGCCGATGACGCGGCCGACGAGGTGCGGGAATTTGAACGCAAAACACACTGCATGATATGCGCCGAAGCTGGCGCCGAGCACGATCAAGAACGGATTGCCGTTCTTTGCGCGGGTCAACGGCAACACCTCGTTCACCACGTAATTCATATATTGCGTGTGCCGCCAGCCGCGATGGCCGGGATGCGCTGCGTAGTTGTACCAGCTCTCGCCGTCCACGCTGTCCACGCAGTAGGCCTGCAGCCAACCCTGCGCGATGTGGTAGCCCAGCCCATCCGAGCCGAACATGCCGCGGTCCTCCCATTCAAAGAACCGACCGCGTGAGGTGGGGAAGACCAACGCGCGCGCGCCGCTATGGCCGAAGACCAGCAATTCCATCTCTCGGCCGAGCGACGGGCTCCACCACTTGTGATATTCCCGATTCATGCTCGCACCTCACTCAAGAGCTAAGCGACGAAGACGCGGAGCGCATCTCCTCTCTTTCTTTGCGCCGTTGCAGCTTCGGCCTCTGTCGCTTGAGCTTGAGCGCGGCTGAGACGGCTGCCCCGGCATGCACAACGCCGGCCCCTTGGCGCTCTGGCGGCGCATCATCCAACGGCTCGGCGGTCTCGATCAGAATGCGCTTCACCTGCGCCGGCGTGAGCGATGGGTTCGCCTCCAGCATCTGCGCGACGACCGACGAGACGATCGCCGCCGCAAACGAGGTGCCGTCCACGTGCTGATAGTGCGGGTGAATGAACTTCTGATCGTTCATCCGCTGGCGGACGATGCGCCGAATCTCATGAAAGGGTTTGCTCATCGTCTCGGCGCTGATGCGCTGGCGCGCCTCCTTGGTGCGCAGGACGCGCGCTAGCTCGGCGTCCGTAGCGCGCTCGATCCTCCACAAAAACTGCGCCTCGTTGTGCACCCTCGTCCGGGGCAACATCGGCGCGGCAATCCACTGCGCCGGCGCGATCACTTCCGGCTTTGCTGCGCCGCGCCCTCCTTGACCATAGCTGGAGTGATACAACGTCCAACGCGACCGGTCGAGCGAATTGTGATCGTTCAACCCGCCGACGGTGATCGCCGACGGCGCGCTGGCCGGCGACACTACGCGCCGCGCGCCGCTGTTGCCGGCAGCGCACACCACCACCATTCCACGCGCCACAGCTTCCTCCACCAGCGCATCCAGCGCGGTCAGCCTGCCGTCGGATGGATGATCGCCGCCTAGCGAGATATTGATCACCCGCACATCAAAGCGCTGCGCATGGTCCAACAACCAGCGCAGCGCGCGGCCGATGTCTTGCTCGCCGATGTGATTGTTCTTTAAGTTGCCGGTCTTGACCAGGACGACGCGCGCATTGGGCGCAAGGCCCGAGTAGCGATACATGCTCATGAAGCCGTTGCCCGCGCACACACAAGCGGTCATCGTGCCGTGCCAGCTCGATAGATGCGGAATGCTAAAGCCGACGTTCTCGCGGACGACCTCGCCGCGCGCATCGGCGAAATAGGCGATGCGATTGGTCGGCTGCGTCAAATCGGGATGGGGATAAAAACCTGAGTCGAGAAAGGCGATTGTGATGCCTTTGCCGGTGTAGCCGGCATCGGCGCGCATGCGCAGCAGCGTTGGCAGGACGAGTTCGACGTCTTGCAGGTCGTTGATGAACGGCAACTGCATGGGCAGGTCAAAATACCACAAAAGTTTGTCTTAGCTCAATGCTGCACCCACCACGCATCAGAGACCAGGCAGATCCCGCCGCGCTGTCTGAGGATCGGGCGAATGGCCTCGATGAGAGCCGGCAACTGCGATTCGTCGCACGTCGTGAGCAGGTAGCTGTTCTTGAACACGCCGCTCAGCTCATCGCCGCGACGGATGCCCCGCTCCCCCTTGCCGACGACATGCGGCACAATCGTGTAGCCGGAGACGCCATGCTGCTCCAGCACCTGCGCTACGCGCTCGATCTCCAGCGCATCGGTGACGATCTCAATGCGCTTGATGGCCCGCATGCGAGGGATTATCGGCGAGGTTGATCACCAGAGCGCGGCGATCACGCTGAGATACAGCGGGATGCCGAGCACAACGTTGAACGGGAAGGTGAGCGCCAGCGCCATCGTCACGTAGAGCGCCGGATTGGCCTGCGGCAGAGCCTGGCGCATAGCCGCCGGCACGGCGATGTAAGACGCGCTGGCGCATAACACGACAAACAGCAGCGCGTCGCCAACCGGCAAGCCGATCAAGCGCGCAATCCCCAGGCCCAACGCGGCGTTGAACAGCGGCATGCCGAATGCAAACGCGATCGGGAAGGCGCCCATGCGCCGCAGGTCGCCCAGGCGCCGCCCCACAACCAGCCCCATGTCCAGCAAGAACAGGCTGAGCAAGCCGGGGAAGAGCGCCTCGGTGAACGGCTTGAGCGACTCGCCGCCGGCTCCGCCGACGACGTAGCCGATGGCCAGGCTGCCTACCAACAACAGCACCGAGCCGTTGAACACCGCTTCGTGCAACAGCGCGGCAAATCGGCCTCGCATGTCATTGCCGTTGCGCTGACCCAGGCGCGCAAGCAGCACGCCGACCACGATGGCCGGCGACTCCATCAGCGCCAGCGCCGCGGTCATGTAGCCGCTTTGCGGCTCGCCCAGCCGCTGCAGAAACGCCGTCGCCGTGACGAAGGTAACTGCGCTCACCGAGCCGTAAGTCGCCGCAACCGCAGCCGCATCAGGCAGGGTCATGCGGCGTCGCAGCATGGGAAAGGCGTAGAGCGGCGCGGCCAGCGCCATCAGCAGCGCCGCGCCTAACGCCGGCAACGCCAGCCCGCCGTTGTTCTCGCGCAACGCCATTCCACCCTTGAAGCCGAGCGCCAACAGCAAGTAGAGCGACAGCGCTTTGGGAATCGGCGCCGGCAACTCCAGGTCGGACTTGAACAGGACGGCCAAGCCGCCCAGCAAGAAGAACAGCACCGGCGGGTTGAGCAGATTGGCGCTGATGAGGTCGGCATTCATGGTTCAACGCGCAAGCGGCGGACGCACAAAATGCGCTGTGCTTGGCAGGGAAAGCCGCGATACGTGCGAAAAGGCCCAACGCGCAATCTGCGTCGGGCAACTGCGACTTGGAGATCGCTCGGCCGTCACTTGCCGGCGACGGCCACCTGCGACGCGCGCCGCCGTGTCCCCCACAGATCGCGCTCGAACCAGGCCACCACGAGCGGCACGGCGACGAAGATGGACGAGTACGTGCCGCTGATCATGCCGATCAGCAACACCGCGACGAACTGCTTGATGCTGGCCCCGCCGAACAACAAAAGCGCAGTCAGCACGATGATGTTGATGAGCGAGGTCGTGAGCGAGCGGTTCAACGTCTCCAGCAAGCTGCGCGTGACGATAGTCTCGAATGACTCACCGCGCCGGCGCGTCAAGTTCTCGCGGATGCGGTCATACACCACGATGGTGTCCTGAATGGAGAAGCCGAGCACGGTGAGCATCGCGGTCAGGAACAGCGCGTCAATCTCCCAGTTAAACAGCGCAGAGAAGATCGCCGTGACGCCGGCGGCGATCAGAATATCGTGGATGAGCGCCGCAATCGCGCAGACGCTGTAGCGGAAGGCGTGATCCGCCCTGCGGAACGACCACCAGATGAACAGCAGGATCGCGACCGTGGCGACGATCACCGCGACGATGGCCGCCTGGGTCACCTGCGAGGCAACTGTTGGGCTGACCGATTGAATTTGCGTGCTGTTATCGTCGAGCGGCGCCACCTGAGCCAGCGCGTTGCGAATCTGCTGAGCGCGCTCGCCCTCGATGAAGACCGTGCGAACCTGCCAGACGTTCTCCGCCGGGTCGCCCAGCCGAGTGATGGCCGGATTGGCGATGCCGAAGGATTGGAATGCGCCGCGAATTTGATCTTCGCTGACCGGCTGCGTGAACTTCACCTCGAAGCGATTGCCCGGCAGGAAATCCACGCTCAGCCGCCAGGGGGTATGGGTGGGCAGCGTAATCACGTTGTAGATCATCGCCAGCACGCCCGGCAAGATGACCAGCAGCGACAGGATGAAGTAGTAACGGCGATTCTCGACGATGCGAAAGAGGTCGAACATCCTAGACTCCCAACAGTGCGGCGCGGCGCGCCTCGATCGTTTCGGCTTGCTCGCTGAAGGTGATGCGCATCAGCGTGCGCGTGACGAACATGGCCGAGAACAGGCTGACGAAGATGCCCAGCGACAAAGTGATGGCAAACCCCCGCACGGCGCTGGCGCCGAAGGTGTTGCCGAACACGAACAGGATGGCGCAGGTGATGAGCGTGCTGATGTTGGAGTCGCGGATCGAGGGCCAGGCGCGCTGGAAGGCCGCTTCGACCGCCGCGCGCATGGTGCGTCCGCCGCGCAGCTCCTCGCGGAAGCGCTCGAAGATCAGCACGTTGGCATCCACCGCCGCCGCCACCGAGAGCAGAAAGCCGGCGATGCCCGGCAGCGTCAGCGTAACCGGGATGAGCACGAACAGCGCCAGCGAAGTCAGCATAAAGAACACCAGCGTCACCGCCGACAGCAGGCCGGGCAGGCGATAGCGCGCAACCATGAAGGCGATCATCGCAATCAGCGCGATCGCGCCGGCGACCAGGCTGCGGCGGATCGAATCCGCGCCCAACGTCGCGCCGATGTCGCGCGTGGTCTCGATGGTGAGCGGCACCGGCAGCGAACCGTAGCTCAGCACCAGCGCCAAGTTGTTGGCGCCCTCGCGCGTGAAGTTGCCGCTGATGGTGCCATCGGCGCTCAGCACGGCGCGGATGGTCGGACAAGAGATCACGCGCTGATCGAGCACGATGCACATCGCCTGGTTCAACTTCTCGCCGGTGTAGCGCCGGAAGGCCTCCTGGAACTGCGGCTTGATGGTGAAGTTGACGACGTTGCGACCTAGGTTGTCGAGGCCAGGCGTGGCCGATTGCAGGATTTCGCCGGTGAAGGCGGTGTTGTACACCTTGGCTGCAGCCTGCGCGTTCAAGGTCTCGCTGATCGGTTTGCTGGTCGGCAGCGTCTCTGGGAACAGCAATCCGCCGTACAAGCTGTATGTGGTCGAGATCGGCGTGCCGTCGAGGAGCGGATTGAAGCCCGCGTCCACAAATTCAAGCTGGCCGGTCTGCTTGATCAGGTCAATGGCCAGGTTTCGATCGGTCACGCCCGGCAGCTCGACCAGGATGCGATCGTCGCCTTGCTGCTGGATGATAGGCTCGGAGACGCCCAAGCCGTTCACGCGGTCTTCGATGATGCGCCGGGCCGATTCCATCTGCTCCGGCGTAGGCTGCGCGCCGCCCGGCAAGTCGCTGGCCAGCAGCACCTGCAGGCCGCCCTTCAAATCCAGCCCCTGCTTAATTTGTAGGTCGCGCCCGCGTGGCTCCTGCCAGAAGACCAGG
Organism: Thermoflexales bacterium; assembly: GCA_046299515.1. GTDB lineage: Bacteria > Chloroflexota > Anaerolineae > J036 > Brachytrichaceae > JAAFGM01. Next base: position 27,973 of record JBKBID010000014.1, read on the forward strand.
TTCTTCACGAAATCGGGCTTGGGTGCCGGAAGGACGATGTAGGCCGATATCGCGAGCAGCGCGAGAACGATCAACAGCCTGATGAATGTGTTTTGACGCATGAGTCAGAAGGTTTCCATCCTTATTAATTGAGGATGCGGCGGCGATTATAGCGGACAGGATGAGGGAAAAAGCGAAGCGCCCAGCGCGGCTCGCTCATCGCGCCAGGCGCTTGCGCAACCGGCTCAAGCTGTCTCACCCGACCGGCTCAGGCTCGGGCACAGCTTCAACCGGCATGGGCGCGGCTTCTGGCTCAGGCGTCGTCTGTTTCTTCGTCTTGACCGCTTTCTTAGTCGTCGTCTTTGTCACAGCGGCCTTCTTCGTAGCTTTCTTCGTTGCTGCCTTACTCGTCGTCTTCTTAGTCGCCTTGGATTTGCTGGTTGTTGCCATGGCTGCTTCCTCCTCCTATTGCAACGCGCATAAGTCGCGGATGAATTTAACCCAGCGTGGGCAAATGTCAACAGCCGGACGCTATAATCACGCAACGAATTGGAGCGGCGCGGATGCGACACGGCCGCCGCGCCGCCAGAGGTGCGCATATGAGCGATGAAACGAAGGCAAGCCCAGAGAACACATCTTCGGCGGATGCGGAGCCGAAGATCAACCTGAACGAATACGGCGCCCTGGAAGAGAAGGTGCGCCAGGCCCTGCGCGAGGTGTACGATCCGGAACTCGGCATGAGCGTGATCGAGCTGGGACTCATCCGCAAGCTGGAGTTCTCCCCCGACAGCGTGAACGTGACCATGATCCTCACGACGCCGTTTTGCCCCTACGGCCCGGCGCTGGTGGAACAAGTGCGGCAGAGGACGCAGGAAGCCGCCGAGCGACCCGCCAAAGTCACCATGGGCCTGGAGATGTGGGAGCCGACCATGATGGAGGATCAAGCCGCGGCGAATTGGGGGCTGTATTACTGAAAGCGGCAGGCGCATGCTTTAAGCCAAAAGCCGGCATGTCATCGCTGCGCGCTTGGCTCGGTTGCCAACCGCAGCGACAACGCGCCTGCGCCGGCGCGCGCTGCGGCGGCGATCAACAGCCCGGCGGCGATAGGCAGGCCGGCGTCGGTCATGGCCGACATCACCAACGGCCCGACGAACACCGCGAAGTTCACCGTAGCCGTATACGCCCCCACATAGCCCTCGAACCGCTCCGGCGGCGCACACTGCACCATCAGCCCATAGGCCGTCACCTGCAGCATCACTGACGCAGCGCCGCCGGCGAAGCCGGCCGCCCACGTCACCGGCAGCGCCGGCGCGAATGCAAGGATGACCATCTGTAGCCCCAGGCCGGCGCACGCCGCCGCGAATACGCGCACGTTGCCGAATCGCTCGGTCAACTGCGGCACGAATAGGCCGACCACGGCTAGACTCACCCAAAAAACGGCCAGATACCAGCCGAAGTCCACATCGGTCGCCTTCAGCACGCGCACCATCTGCAGCGTGATCAGCGGCGCGGGTGCGTTGACCGCCGTATGCGCCAACAGCGTAATCAGCAGGTAATCGCGCGCCGGCGGATATGCCAGGAGGTCGCGCAGGCGCGCGCGCGGGCGCGTGGCCGTTTGCGAATCCAGGGGCAGCGGACGCACCTGCCGCAAGATGAAGAAACCGATCATGCTGATCGCAAGCGAGAGCGCGCAGACGATGACGTAGTTCGCCGGGCGCGGGAAGCCGTCCAGGATCGCCGCCAGAATAACCGTGAAGACGGCCATGCCGATGCCGAGCATCGTCCAGCGGTTGCTGACCAAGCGCGCCAGGCGGTCGGGCAGCGTCATGCGTGAGAGAAAGGTGGTGAACGTGTAGTTGCTGAATCCGGCGACGAAGTTCAGCGCCACCACCACGACGACGATAGCCTCGGCCTGAAAGGCCGGCAGGAACAGCGACAACGGCACCCACACCAGCGCGCTGCGCCAAAGCAAGAGCGGAATGCTGATGTTGCGAGGCCAGTCCGGCGCGCGCCGCAGCCAAGCCGGCCCCAGCGCCGATGCCACCGCGAGCATAAGCGCCGCGCCGGAAGTGAGCAGGCCCAGCAACAAGGGCGAAGCGCCAAGCCGCGTCACCAGCACCGGCACATACTGGGTGACGACGACGATGAACGGCGTCGCAAGCAAGACCTCGATCGCGTTTAGGCGCTCGTTGCGGAGGGCATCTTTGTAGGAGAGAGCCACGAGAGCGATAACGGGCTGCGAAGTGCGCTTCACATTCTACGCCTTACGCGCGTTTCGCGTCTGCGCCTGCCACCTGCCGGGTAGGTATGCGGGAGATGCGCGCGCTTCATCTTGAGCGGATGAACTGCTCGAACGCCTCCGCCGTCCAGGGCAACGCCGGCTTGAAGAAATGTTCGTAGATCGCCTGGGCATAGACGCGAATCTCGAACTGGGCGTCTTCGGCCATGCGCAGGTTGAGGAAGTGCATTAGGTTATGCGCATCTACTTTGGCGACCCAGGTGTAATATACGGCGAAGCCGGGCAGGAAGATGCGCGCCTGTTCGCGCGCCACGCCGGCATCGAGCGCCCGCCGGTAGAGCTGGTAGCCGCGCGCGTAATGCTCGAGCAACGCCGCGGTGAGCGGCGCGCCTTCTTCGGGCGTCAACTCGCCCAGGCTGGCCTGCTTATTCGACGGCGACTGCTTGCGCCACACGTCCGGCACATAGAAGTCGTCCTCATCGAAGGCGACGTAGCGGCCGGATTGCGCGTTGAACTGCCATGTGCGATGCCGCACCCACTGCCACCAAGTTACCACCGGCGCGCGCACGCGAAACTTGAATTCCACCTGCTCAAACGGGCTCGTGTGTCGGTGCTGCATCAAGTAGAACAGCAACTTCTTGTCTTTCTCGCTGCCCTTGCTCTCACCCAGGAAGGACACCCGCGCAGCGTTGACGATGGCCAGGTCGTCGCCCATCAAGTCCTGCAGCTCCACCCAGCCCTTGTCCAGCACGGCCACGCGCTTGCCCAGCAGCGCGGCGCGGTTTGGGGGCCGAAAGACGGTTGCATCGTCCGGCGCATGGCCGCGATTCGAGGATGATTCGTCGCTTGCAGTCATGGCGCGTAATGGTAACATTTCGTATGGCAAACTTCCCTCTGGACGCTGCACTGGAAGGGTTTGCCCAAGAGGTCAACCAACCAGATGCAAAGATCAACCTGGCGCGCGCAGCGCTCGTGATGGGTCGGTTCGAGTATCCTGACCTCGACGTCTCCGGTTACCTCGACAAACTCGACCGGCTGGCGGAGTCGGCCGGATGGGCAATTCAGTCCGCCGAACTGCCGGCGCTTATGCTGGCGCAGTTCCTCTTCGACACGCTGGGATTCACAGGCAATGCGCGAAACTACACCGATCCGCGCAACAGCTTCTTGAACGAAGTGTTGGAGCGCCGTTTGGGCATCCCCATTTCGTTATCGGTGTTGTTCCTCGAAGTGGCGCAGCGCACCGGCATCCGCGCCGATGGCGTGGGGTTGCCCGGCCACTTCATCGTGCGCGTGGTGCTGGATACCGGCCAGGTGATCTACCTCGACCCGTTTCACGGCGGCGCCGTCCTCTCCGAGGAAGACTGCCGTGAGCGCGTGCGCGCCATCACCGATGGCAAGCTGCCGTTCAACGCCGCATTTCTCAACCCGGTCGGCGCGCGCTACATCCTGATGCGCATGCTGAATAACCTCAAGAACTTCTACGCGGCGGCCAATGACTTCTATCGCGCGGCAAAAGTCGTTGAGCGTTTGCTCATCCTCAACCCCGACGATCTGTCCGAAGTGCGCAACCTGGGGCTGCTGTATGGATCGCTGGGCAGACGCAAACAGGCGGTCGCCTTGTTGGAAACCTATCTGCAGGGTCGGCCCGATGCCCCAGACGCCGACGCCATCAAGCATTATCTCGGCGCGCTTTCGAGCGAGGCATCGCGCTGGAACTGAGCGCCGGTTGTTATTGCTGCTCGATGCGCGCCAAGCGCCGCACGGCCAGCGCGTACAGCAGCGCGCTGGCTGCCAAATAGACGCCGGTGAGGATCAAGAACGGCGACGGCAACGCGAGCGATAGCCCGATGCCGGCAGCGCCCGGCGTGAGCATCCACAACTCGCCTGCAGTGCTGAAGAAAATCTCGCTGGCCGCAATCGCGCTGATTGGGCTGAGGCTGATCACCGCGATAAGCGCCGTGTTGAGCAAACTATTCAGCAAAGGGCTATACACCGACACAAGCGCCCGGTCTATGGTGGAGACGCCGATCAGCGCGGCCAGCGGGATGCCGACGACGACGCCCAGCACGATGGCGTAGGTGCTCAGCATTGCGCCGACCGTCGTCTTGAACCGCGCCGAGAGGTAGAGCGCCAACAGCGTATACATCAGCGCCGACGCAAACACCCCGCACAGCGCAATGATCAACTGGCGCGGCTCAACGCCGCCGAGCAAGAACGCCAGGCTAAACAGCGGCAGCGTGGCGAAGAGGAGCAGCAACGTGAAGCCGAGCGCCGCAATCAGCTTAGCCTGCACAATCTGCGCCGGCGTCAGCGGCGTCATGCGCAACACATCGAACGTTTTGTTCTCGCGCTCGAGGCTGATGGCGCCGGCGGCGAAGGCCGGCGCGACGAAGATGACCAGCAGCAACTGCATGCCCACCAGGAAGTAGAATACGACCTGCCCCACGGCGCCGGTGCCGCCTACCGTGCGCGGGCTGCCCAGGAAACCCACCATGTAAATCAGCACAGACAGGCCGCTAACGACGGCTAAGTAGATGGTCAACACCGCATACGCCCGCGCACTGCGCATGCGCTCGGCCATCTCTTTGACCAAGATCGGGCTGAGTTGAAAGGTGGGCAGCTTCAGATGAGGCGCGCGCATTCAGTCCTCCGCAAACGAAACCACTTGTACGCCGCTGTGCATGAGCGAGCGCAACAGCGCGCTGGCATCCGCATAGGCGCCATCGAACGTCACGCGCAGCTCTTTCAGCAGCGCGACGCCGGCCAGCGCGTCAGAAGACGTAGGCGGGTCGAACGGCTGCACGTCCACCACGCCGTGGGCCGCCTTGATCAGGTTCATCGCCAGCCGGGCATCGCCGAGGAACTTCACCGCAATGGTGCGATAGGGCGGCGTAGCCGCCAGGACGTCCTGGAGCGGGCCGGTTTGCGCGATCCGGCCGGCTTGCAGCAGCGCCGCGTGAGTGCATAGGTCCTGCACTTCGGCCAGGTTGGGGACGGTGAGCAGGACAGTCTTGCCCATGCTGCTCAGCTCTTTGAGCAGCGCGCGCGCCTCGACCCGCGCGCGCGGATCCAGCCTGGCCAGCGGTTCGTCGAGCAGCAACACGCGCGGATCGTGCGCCAGAACGCGCGCGATGCCCAGGCGATGGCGCATGGCAGGCGTCAGCCGATTGGCCGGCGCATCCCTGCGATGATACAGGTCCACCAACTGCAATAAATCCGCGGCTAATGTCGCGCGTTCCTTGGGCGGCACGCCGTAACACGCTGCAAAGAACGCGATGTACTCCGCACACGTCTGATCGGGGTAAACGCCGAAGTCGCTGGGCAAATAGCCCACCTGCCGCCGCACACGCAACGGCTCGTGCGCCACTGAAAGCCCGGCGACGAACGCGTCGCCTGCCGATGGCGCGACGAGCGTCGCCAGGATGTTCAGCAGCGTGGTCTTGCCCGCGCCGCGCGGGCCGACCAGGCCGAAGATGGCGCCTTGCGACACGGATAGGGAGACCCCGTCCAGCGCCATCCGCCCGCCGTAGGATTTGCTCAGCTCCCGAATTTCGACCACTGCTTACAGGTTAGGTCGTGCAAATGAGAGGCGGATGAGCAGCCCGCGCTCGTCGTCAAGCGCCGTTGGCCCTGAACGCCTCAACCGTTCGGCGGATGCCCTCTTCGAGCGAGACCTTCGGCGCGTAGCCCAGGCGCTCGCGCGCGCGCTGCAAGTCGGCGCATAAACGCGACACGCCGCCGCTTTCCGCCGTGACGCGCAGCGGGGTCAACTCCTTGCCGATCACCCGCCCCACCGTCGCCACCAGCTCGTTGATGCTGGTGGGCACGCCGCTGCCGACGTTGATGATCAAGCGATTGACGTTCGGCGCGGTCGCTGCCGCGATCAGCGCGCTCACCACGTCGTCCACATAGACGAAGTCGCGTTGCTGCCGGCCGTCGCCGTGGACGATGATCGAGCCGCCGCTGAGCGCCTGGCGGATCACTGCCGGCACCACCGGCGGGTGTGAGGCGCGCAGTGGCTGGCCAGGCCCATAGGCGTTGAACACGCGCAGGATCACCGTGTCTATGCCCCACAGCGCGCCGATGGTGTTCACGTAGTATTCGGCGGCCAGCTTGCTCACCGCATAGGGCGAGCCGGGGTTGGGAATTGCATCTTCGCGCACGCGCGCTTCGGGCTGCTCGCCGTAAATCGCGCCGGAGGAGGTGAACACTAGCCGGCGCACGCCGGCGTCGCGCACCGCCTGGATCAAGGCCACCGTGCCGCCCACGTTCGTCGCGTTGTACTCGCGCGGATACAAGATGGATTCGGACACCGACACACGGGCCGCCAGGTGATAGACGCAGTCCACGCCATGCAAGAGCGACCAAAGTTTGGGGACATCGCAGACATCGCCGCGCGTGAAGTGCACGGCTGGGTCAAGGCGCGATGGGTCGCCCGTGCTCACATCGTCAATGACGCGCACGACGTGGCCCTGGCGGGCCAGCGCGTTTGCCAACGCGACGCCGAGAAAGCCGGCGCCGCCTGTGATCAAGAATTTCATACGCTCGCAGCGCGGCCCCGTCAACCGGGCGGCCAGGTCATCTTGCGTCCGCCGAGCAGATGGATATGCAGGTGATACACCGATTGCCCACCGTCAGGGTTGCAGTTCACCACCAGCCGATAGCCGCCTTCGGCTATACCCACCTGCTGGGCGATCTTCTGCGCCGTCAGCATCAGCCGGCCGAGCAGCGTCGCATCATCATCCGTCGCGTCATTCATTGTGGGAATGATCTTGTTGGGAATGATCAGGATATGTGTTGGGGCGACGGGATTGATGTCGTGAAAGGCCGTCACCGCTTCGTCCTGATACACGATCCGCGCGGGCACTTCCCGGCGCGCGATCTTTGCGAAGAGTGTGTCAGTCGGCATGACTCGCGATTTTATAGGCGATAATCGCGCCATGCGGCGTTCGTCGCTCGCGCGCTTTGCTTGGCTTTCCATCGCCGCGGCGCTCTTCACCATCGGCCTGAAGGGCCTGGCCTACCTGCTCACCGGCTCCGTCGGTCTGCTCTCGGATGCGCTCGAGTCGCTGGTCAACCTGGCCGGCGCGCTGATGGCGCTGGCGATGTTGAGCCTGGCGGCGCGTCCGCCGGACGCAGAGCACGCTTTCGGCCATAGCAAGGCCGAATACTTCTCCAGCGGGGTCGAGGGCGCGCTGATCACCATTGCGGCGATCAGCATCGGCGCAGCGGCGGCCGACCGGCTGTTGCACCCGCAACCCATCACTCAGCCGGGGTTGGGCTTAGCCGTCTCCATCGTCGCATCGGCCATCAACCTCGGCGTAGCGCTGGTGTTGCACAACGCAGGGCGGCGACACAACTCCATCACGCTGGAAGCCAACGCCAAGCATCTGTTCACCGACGTGCTCACTTCGGTCGCCGTGCTGGGCGGCGTGGCGCTGGTTGCGCTCACCGGTTGGCTGTGGCTCGACCCGATCATTGCGCTGATCGTCGCCGCCAACATCACCCGCATGGGCATCCCGCTGCTCACGCGCTCGGCAAACGGCCTGCTCGACGCCGGCCTGCCGGAGGCCGATGTGGCGAAAGTGCGCAGCGTGCTCGACCGCTACGCCGATAACGAGGGCATCCAGTATCACGCGTTGCGCACGCGCCAGGCTGCTGCGCGCAGCTTCATCTCGGTGCACATCCTCGTGCCAGGCCGGTGGAGCGTGCAACACGGCCATCACTTGCTGGAACGCATCGAGGCCGACATCCGCGGTGCGATTCCGAACACCACCGTGTTCACGCACTTAGAGCCGCTGGAAGACGCCGTATCATGGCACGACCAGACGTTGGAGCGCGCCGACAAACGGCTCGAAGCGCTCCCTGCGGGTTCCGTTGAGGAATCTGCGCGACAGAAGTTCTTTTGACACCCACGATGGACAACACCGCACTCAATCGCATGCTGCTGGTCGGCTTTGGGGGATGCATCGGCGCGATCCTGCGCTATCTGTTCAGCGGCTACGTGCAGGGCGCGATGCAGAACGTACAGTTCCCCTATGGCACGATGGCCGTGAACTTGACCGGCTGCTTCGTCATCGGCCTGCTGTCGCAACTGGCCGACGCGCGGGGCGTGTTCACCACCGAGTCGCGCTTGTTCGTGTTCACCGGCATGTTGGGCGGATACACGACGTTCTCGACCTTTGCCAACGAGTCCATGAACTTGCTGCGCGACGGTCAGGCGCTGAGCACATTTGCCAACGTCTCGGTGCAAGTCTTGTTTGGCCTGCTGGCCGTTTGGCTTGGGCGTACTGTGGCTGCCCTGATTTGGAGGTAAACGATGGTGCTACCGGAGGAAGGCTACCTGTTGCGCATCTTCATCGGCGAGAGCGACCGCAAAGATGGCAAGCTGCTCTACGAGTGGATCGTGCTCGAGGCCAAGCGCCAGGGCATGGCCGGCGCGACCGTGCTGCGCGGCATCATGGGCTTCGGCGCCAACAGCCGCGTCCACACCGCCAAAATCGAGCGGTTGTCCGAAGACCTGCCGATTGTGATCGAAATCGTTGACACCCAGGAGAAGCTGGAGCGCTTCTTCAACAGCATCGAGGGACACATCCGCGAAGGGCTGGCCACGTTGGAGAAGGCGCACATCCGCTTCTATCGCAGCAAACCCATCGGCGACCGCTGACGCTACCCATCTCGAAACCCCACATACCATGATTGCCAACATTAAAGACATCACGCGGCCCACCGCCATCCGCTTCGTCATCTTGCTCGGTGTGGTCAGCTTGTTCGCCGACGCAACATACGAGGGCGCGCGCAGCATCAGCGGGCCGTTTCTAGCCGTGCTCGGCGCGAGCGGCGCCGCCGTGGGCATCGTGGCCGGCCTGGGCGAGCTGCTCGGCTACGGCCTGCGGCTGGTCTCCGGCGCAATCAGCGACCGCACGCGGCAATACTGGGCCATCACCATCGCCGGCTACGCGATCAACCTGTTCGCCGTGCCGCTGATGGCGCTGGCCGGTCGCTGGGAAGTGGCCGCGATGCTGATGATGGCCGAGCGCATCGGCAAGGCGATCCGAACGCCCGCCCGCGACGCGATGCTGTCGCACGCCACGGAAGCTACCGGACGCGGCTGGGGGTTCGGCCTGCACGAGGCGATGGACCAGATCGGCGCGCTGGCCGGGCCGCTCGTCGTCTCCGCCGTGCTGTTCCTGCGCGATGATTATCAGGCGGCTTTTGCCGTCCTGGCGATTCCGGCTGCGCTGGCGGTCGGCGCGCTCCTGCTGGCGCGATGGCTCTATCCGCGTCCCCGCGAACTGGAGATCGCCCGGCCCGAACTGACGCCGCAAGGATTGCCGCGCGTCTATTGGCTCTACCTGGCCGGCGCGGCGCTGGTGGCCGCCGGATTCGCCGACTTCCCCCTAATCGCCTTCCACTTCGAGAAGAACAGCGTCGCCCCGCAGAACGTCATCCCGATTCTGTACGCGATTGCGATGGGCGTGGATGCAGTTGCGGCATTGGTCTTCGGACGGCTGTTCGACCGGATCGGACTCGTGGTTCTGGCGGCCGTAACGGGGCTGAGCGCGCTCTTTGCGCCGCTGGTCTTCCTGGGCAACTTGCCGGCGGTGGTCGTCGGTATGGCGCTGTGGGGCATCGGCATGGGCGCGCAGGAATCCATCCTGCGGGCGGCGGTCGCCGGGATGATCCACGCCGACCGGCGCGGGACGGCCTACGGCATCTTCAACACCGGCTATGGGGTCGCCTGGTTCCTGGGCAGCGCGTTGATGGGCGCGCTCTATGACGCATCGTTGCCGGCGCTGATCGCCTTCTCGGTCGTCGTCCAGCTCGGAGCGGTGGGAGTGTTCTGGCGATTGAGGGGACTTCGTTAGGCGAGTGGCAGCCCCAGGTCAGCCGCATCTGGTATAGACTTGACGAGCGCTCGCCGAACAAGAACAAGATACAGACTTTGGATTTAAGCACATCGAGCCATGTTGAAATTTCGTCCAACTTCGCTGTGCGCGCTGTGCGTCATGACCGCTCTGCTTGCCCATGCAGGTCAAGCGTCCGCATCGCCCCTTCAGCCCAATGCCAGCCATTGGCTCTTCTTGCCGTTCGTGGCCAATCTGTATTTGCCCTGCCCCACTACCTCATCGCAAACCTACGACATCATCGGCATTCAAGGGGGCTACTACAAGGGCAACGCACTGACCGACGAAAACGCCGACTTTCGCCTTTCTATTCTGGGTTATGCGCCAACCGCTGCGCCGATGACGCTGGTGAACTATAGTGGGCCGGCCGACCCGCATGCGCCGCAGATGGCCGGCATCTTTGAGCCGAATCGCGGCCCTAACATCACGGGCGTCTTCAAGCGCTACGACTGGAACTGGAACGAGAGCGGGCCGCCGCCCTACGGCGCGCGTGGTGGGGTCAATAACGATTGGCCGGTCTCGGTCATCAACCTAGCCGCCACGCCTGGCGAGGGCATCTACATCCCGGAGCGCAACATATCCAATGCACCCATCGGCACTGTGGCAATGGTGCTGTATGCCGATGAGGACGAGGTGACGCTGGCCTACGGCGACCGGGATAGCGTGGTCAACGGCTACGTCGTCTACTTGATGAACATTTGCACCGACCCTAATCTAGTGGCGCGTTACCGCCAGCAACTCGATGGCAGCGGACGCAGGGCGACGGGAAACCTTCCGGCCGTGCGCAACAACGAACGGATCGGCATCGCGCGCTACAACTACGTCACGGTGGCCATTCGCGATACAGGGCCGTTCCTCGACCCTCGCTCACGGAAGGATTGGTGGCAGGGGTACTGAGCGCTGGCCCGGATAACAAGCGCGGGTCGGCATCAGCAGCGCTTTTGCCGACCCGCGCGCAATCGAGCGAGCGAATTTTTTGGATGACCGCTTAGCCCATCGCAGCGATGTCCTGCTTCACCGGTTCAGCCTCTTTCTCCAGGATGGCCTTCACCTCGGTGAAGACTTTCTCGACCGGCTCATTGCCGATCAGGATGCGCTCCAGACCCTTACCGATGATCTGGTCGCCGCCAGGGATGAATACGCGCGCAGCGTCCTGTGCTTCGGTCAGCGGCAACTGTTCAACGGCCGTCTTCGCCTGGGGCACCTTCTCAAAGAAGGCCTTGTAGCTTTCGCCGGTTGCGGTGCTCTTGCGCACGGGCATATAGCCGGTGTTCTGCGACCAGAATGCGCCGCCGTCGTTACCGGTGGCATAATCAATGTACTTGATCGCCGCGCGCGCCTTCTCCATCGACGTCGTGGCAAGGATGGCCAGGCCCGAGCCGCCGGTGCAGCAGTTGAAGAACTTCTCTTTGGGCAGGAAGGCCGTGCCGACTTTGAACTGTGCATCGCGCAGCACGCCGGCCAGCGAGCCGGTGGACATCATGGCTGTAGCCGTCAAACCGGTTACAAAGTCCTTCGTCACGTCCTGAGAGGCAATTGCCCAGCCTTCTTTGTTGACCGTATCCTGATAGAACTGGCCGGCGCGGATGCTGTCCGGCTCAGTGAGCAGGATGTTGAAGTCTTGGTCGCTGTAGCGGCCACCGAACTGGCGGATGACGCACTGGAACAGCCAGGCCACATATGACGCCGCCCCTGGATGCGCAAAGGCGGCCACCTTCGTTGTGCTGCCTTCTTTCTTGATGAGCTTGGGCGCCCACTCACGCATCTCGCTCCAGGTCTCCGGGCCACGGACGGGCAAGCCGGCCGCCTCCAACATATCGGCGTTGTAGTAGAACAGCGGCGTGCTGCGCGCGAAGGGTATCCAGTACTGTACGCCCTTGCGCACGCCCTCGTTCCACAGCGACTCGACGAAGTCCGCCACGTTGATGCCCTGCTCCTTGATCAAGTCGTTTAGCGGCATCAGCGCCTTCGCGCGGAAGAACTTGAACCACCACACATCGGAGAGCAATACCATGTCAGGCCCTTGCTGAGCCGCCAGTGCCGCAGTCAACTTCTGCGCAGTCTCTTCGTAGTTGCCCTGCACCTGCAAGGTCACCTTCACCTCGGATTGCATCTCGTTCCACATTGTGGCAAGCTTTTCTTCGGTCTTGCCCAAGCCGCCGGTGAATCCCCAGTGGATGATCTCAACGGGGCCGGTAGTAGCCGGGGCCGTAGTGGGTTGGGGCGCGGCCGGCGCTTGAGATGCCGGCGACGAGGGCGCCGCAGGCGGCGCGGCGCATGCGGCCAGCGCCGCTGCGCCGGCGCCCAGGCCAATGCCCTTCAGCAGGGTGCGTCGCGAGAGTTTATTCGTCTTGTTCATAATGCTGATCTCCTGAATTGAAGTAGTCCCTTTAACCATCAGCCGGTGCAACAGGTCATCCTTTCACCGCGCCAGCGGCAATGCCATCTACGACAAAGCGCTGCGCATACAAGAAGACCAGCATCACCGGCACGATGACAAACAGTGTTGCTGCCATCACAACACCCCATTCCGTATTGCCTTCTAGGTCGAGCAGGCGTGAGATGCCGACCGGCAGCGTGCGCATGTCTTCGGTCGTCGTGATCAACAATGGCCAGAGATATTCGTTCCACTTGGCCGTGATGGACAACAAGGCCGTGGTCGCCACCGCCGGCGCAGCCACAGGCAGCACCACATCCAGCAATGTGCGCAGGTGCCCAGCGCCATCCACCTTGGCCGCATCCACCAGATCGAGGGGAATCGTGCGGAAGTATTGGCGCAGCAGAAAAGTGCCAAAGGCGATCGAGGCGCCAGGCAGCACGATGCCGGGGTAAGTGTTCACCATGCGCCAACTAGCAATGGTCAGATAGTTCGGCACTAGCACTACTTCCTCCGGCACCATCAGCGCCAGCAGCAGTAGGACGAAGATCCAATCGCGCTTGGGGAAGCGAACAAACACGAGCGCGTAGGCGGTAGTCACTGCCATAATCACCTCGGCGCCGGCGCCCAGCAGCGTAGTGATAAAGCTATTGATGTAGAAGCGGTCGAAAGGCGCCGCCCGCCACGCCTTGCCGAAGTTGTCGAATGTCGGATTGGCCGGCAAAAGCTGCGGCGTTGTCGTGAAGATCTCGCGATTGGTCTTCAGTGCGCCCGACAGCACCCAGGCCACCGGGATACCGATGATGAGCACTACGACGACCATAGCCAGGTAGCCTAAGACGCGCTGCGTTATGTGCGCAACGCGATGGTTTGCTGTCAGTTGGCTATTGCCCGATGCACTTATGACTATGTCACGCATAGCTCACCCGCCGTTCCAGGTAGCGCACCTGCAACAGAGTGGCGATCATCATCAGCACAAACAGCAACAGCGCGACGACGGCCGCCCGCCCTGCCGATGACTGCACGAAGAACAGCTCATATAGGTGAAAGATCAAGGTGTTGGTCGCATTCACCGGCCCACCCTTAGTCATAATGTTAATAATGTCGAATGCTTGGAAGGAAGACAGGATAGTAGTGACGACCAAGAAGAACATCACCGGCGAAAGGCCAGGCAGCGTGACGTGCCAGAAACGGTCGAAGGCGCCGGCGCCGTCCACGCGCGCCGCTTCATATAACTCGCGAGGTATGGCCTGCAGGCCGGCGATGAAGATCACCGTCGCGTAGCCCAGATTCTTCCAAACATAGACGATGATGATGGCCGGCATCGCCCAGTTCGGATCGGTCAGCCACTTCGGCGCAGCTATGCCAAATGGGCGTAGGATGGTATAGATGAAGCCAAAGCGTGGGTCGAAGATGTAGATCCACACAATGGCAATAGCTGCGCCGGCCAGGATGGTGGGCGAGAAGAGAATGCTGCGCGCTGCATTGCGACCGCGCAGCTTTTGATTGAGCAGCAGCGCGATCATCAGCCCAAGGCCAAGCAACAGCGCGACCGAGACCGCAGTAAAGATGAACGTGTTGGCGAGAATCTTGCCAAACTGCGTGCTGCTAAAGACGGTCTCTAAATTGCGCAGACCGATGAACCGGCCGCTGCGGGTAATCAGGTTGTAGTCGCTAAAGGCAAGAATGCCATTCTGCGCAAGTGGATAGTAGGTGAAGATGCCGAACAGCAATAAGTTCGGGCCGACGAATGCGATGAAAATCAACCACTCGCGCCAATCCCTGCGCATAACTCGAGCAACGTCGCTAGCTTGCACACGGCAGGGATAGCTTGAGCTAGTTAAGGCTAAATAATTTTTCTGTTAAGCGATGATGAAGAAATAGGACACGCCAGAGTGTGTCTCTACCTGACCTCGAAAGCCGCGCGTTTCAGTATCGCAGGATCAACGCCACGCGCCCATGCTCGGCCAATGAGCCATCCGGCACGAACACCACGCGCCCGCCCTTCTGCAGCACTTCTTCGACAACCACGTCCGCCGCGTCATCCATCACGTCGAGATCGGCGGGGTTGTCCGAGAGCAGGATGTTCATCCCATCGTCGCTGAGCCGGGCCGGTTGATGATAGCCCTCTTCGAGCAGCAAGAGCGCGCCGCGACCTTCGTGGGCATAGCGCCACGCTTCGCCAATCGTGCTGGCGAACTTGCGCGCGCCGATGGCGTCGTTGAGCTGCTCAAAGACCTTGGCGCGACGCTCGGCGAAGGCCGCTTGAACCACCGGCCACACCAGCTTGCCCAAGTCGTGCGCCGTCAGGTGATCGTAGTTCCCTTTGATCTCCGCGATCACGTCGTTCTTCGTGGCGACCTGCCGGAAGAACGCCAAGTAGCGATCCACGCCCACCACGGCGAGCGGCAACGGGTCATCTTTGGTTAACTTGTCATACTCCCGATCCACG
>JBKBID010000015.1:0-42580 GCA_046299515.1 Thermoflexales bacterium
AATGGTGAATTGGCTGATTAGGTCGGAGATCAACACCGTGACCTGCGAGAGTTCCTGCGTGTCGTTGGTGATGCGGGTGATGACTTTGCCGGACTGGAACTCGTCGAAGAAGGCCATGTCGTGATGGATGGTGGCCTTGAACGCGTCGTTGCGCATCTGGCCGATCACATCGGCAATCAGCCGAACGGTCATCCGCCGACGCATCAGGTTGCACGCCCAGTTGATCACCGACAGCGCAAGCAAGCCGACGCACAACGCCACGATTGCGCCGACGTTGGGTTGCGCGCCGACCAGGTCAATACCGCGCGCGATGAGCAGCGGGCTGACCAAACCGATCGCCGTGATGGAGAGGATGATGAGGGTGAGCCGGATCAATCGCCCCCGATACGGCGCAAAATACGTCGCCATGCGGCGGAGCAACTGCCGGTCGCTGTATTGCCGATCGTACTTCTCGGCGGCAAGTCCCATGAACATCGCCCTGACCCTCCTCTTAACTCACCTGACCATCCGCCATGGAAACCTGAGTTTGCGCAGCGGGCTTTTTGGGGCGCTCGTCGTCGCCGGCGAAGATCGCGCGGTAATCCCTGGACGTGCGCATCAACTCTTCGTGTGATCCGCAGGCGACCACGCGGCCCTGCTTGAGCACGACGATCAAGTCCGCCCAGCGAATCTGAGACAAGCGATGCGTGATCAAGAAAGTCGTGCGACCCTGCGCAACGCGGAACATCGCCTGCTGAATCAGATCTTCGGTGGCGCTGTCGATCGCGCTGGTGGAGTCATCCAGGATCAGGATGCGCGGGTCGGCCAAGAAGGCGCGGGCGATGGCGATGCGCTGGCGCTGCCCGCCGGAGAGCGTGACGCCGCGCTCGCCGACGATGGTGTTGTAGCCGTCCTTGAAGGAGAGGATGAACTCGTGCGCCTGAGCGGCTTTGGCGGCCTGCTCGATCTCCGCCTGGGTCGCGTCTGGGCAGCCGAACTTGATGTTCTCGGCGATAGTGCGCGAGAACAGGAAGACATCCTGCTCGATGGTGGAGATTTGCCGGCGCAGCGCGTCGAGATCCCAGGCGCGCACATCTACGCCGTCCACGCACACGCGCCCGGCATCTACATCGTAGATGCGGTTGATCATCTTGGTGAGCGTGCTCTTGCCGGCGCCGGTCTGGCCGACGATGGCCACGGTCTGACCGGCCTTGACCGAGATCGTGACATCCTGCAACGCCGGCCGCTCGCCCTGGCCGTAGCTGAACGTGACGCGCTCGAACGTCACGTCGCCGCGCATCTCGCCCGCATAGCCCCCCTTGTTCTCGTCGAGGAGGGTTTCCGCGTTCATCAGCTCCAGGATGCGCCGCGCGCCGGCCAGGCCCGAGGACACTTGCGGATAAGCGAACTGGGCAGCGAACGTCGGAAACTGCAAGAACATCAGCACGCCGTTGTAAGCCACCACATCCCCGACGTTGATCGCGCCGGCGTGATACAGCAACAGGCTGTGCAGCAAGCCCAGCGCCATCGTGACCCCGAGGATCAGCGAAGGCAGGTAGAGCGACTCCACATCTCCCTGCCCTACCGCCGCGGCGCGCCAGGCATCCACTGCGCCGCGGAAGCGGGCGATCTCGCGGCTTTCCTGCGCGGCGCCTTTCACCGTCTCAATGCCTTCGATGGACTCGGCCAGCGTCGCGTTCATCCGGCCGAAGGCGCGGCGCACGCGCTCGGTAGCCGGCGCGAGCTTGCGCAGGTAATACGCGACCGAAACCGCGTATGCCGCCACATAGAACAGCGGCACGGCGATGAGCTGCGGATGGATGCGCGGGCCGATGATCAACGGGAAGACCAGAAACGCGGCCGAGCCCACTACCAGGTTGACGCCGGGGTTCATCAGCAGGTTGACTTCGCGCACGTCGTTCGTCGCGCGGGCCATGATGTCGCCGATGGACTGGCGATCGTGGAACGACATGCTCTTGCCGATCAAGCTGGTGTAGAGCTCGTCGCGGGCGTCGCGCTCGATGCGCTGGCCGATGATCTCCGAGGAGAAGTTGCGGCCCAACTGCAAGATGGCGCGAACGATTTGCGAAAGGACGATCAGCGCAGCGATTAGGCCGAGCGCTGCCGTGTCCGGCGGTTGAGCGACCACCGCGTTGAACGCCTGGCCGACGAGCAGCGGCATGACCGCAGCGCCGCCGGCGTTGCCCAGCGCGCCGATCAGGATGCCCAGGATATAGACCTTGTAGCGCCAGATGTGAGAGAAGACCCACCGCGTCGGGCTGCGCCGGTCGGAATGCCACTCTCGCTCAACTGAAAATTCGCTCGTCACAGAGCGCGGAGACGTAGCGGTTGCGGGTTGCACGTGTTAGAGCATTCTAACGCTAATCAGCGGCGCTGACATGAGGCGCGGTGGGACAGGGCGCGTTTCTCTACAGGGGCGAGACATGGGGTAGGCGCAGGCAATGCCTGCGCCTACCCTCGTATGTTGCGCCTACCCCTCGCCAGAAATGCACACCCTGGGACAGGCAGACTGCGCAAAAAAGAGGCGTTTACCATCAGCGACTACCTCACCGTTTGGGAGGACGACGCGCCGATCTACCGCCCGACCGTGCACTACGCCTATTTGCCGAGCGACGCGACCATCGCGTCGTTGCACGAATTCTGCATGCGCAACTATCACCTGCAGCCAAAGACGCGCATCATGAACGACGAGATCATCAGCGGCAAGGACGAACTCGGCGTGTTGCTGCTCGGCCACGACCTGAACGGGTGGTGGGTCGGGTCGCAGCTCGATATCCACAAGGCGCGCCGGCTGGTGCCTGGCCAGAACGCCACCACGCTGCAGGTGGCCGCTTCGATCCTGGGCGCGCTGTTCTGGTCGATCAAGAATCCTTACAAGGGTCTATGCGTGCCGGACGACTTGCCGCATCGAGAGGTGCTCGAAGTCGCCAACCCCTATCTCGGCCCCACGCCATCTATCCACAGCGATCGGACGCCGCTTAAGCATTGGAACGATCCGTTCGAGCACTTCGGACGCCCCCGCCCATCCGAAGAGAAGGTTGTCAGCGGCTGATACGGGCCGTCCGGCAAGCGGAAGTGGCCCTGGTCATGAATCCGCAGGAAGGGATGCCAGCCCCGACGCTGGATGTCCTGATACAGCCAGCGGGCATACAGGCCGCGGTCGGCCAAAACCAGCACGAACCAATCGCTGGGGATGCCCTCGGCCACCCGTCCAAGCAGCCGCTTCCAGTGTGGTTGCCAGGCTTCCTGCTGATACGCCGACAAGACCTTCCAGGCAACGGGGATGGCGCAGCCGCGGTAGAGCACACTGACGGCCAACACCACAAAGCGGTCTGAGAGGCCGGCCGCATCCAGAGCCAACGCCAAGCGATGCTCCCCATGCCGACAGGAAGGCGCCCGGCGGAGGAGAGGAGACAAACATGTCTCTGCCGGAGGTGGTGACGCGCTAGCTGCGGCTTCGCGATACTCGTCGCGCAGCCGTTCTCGCAGGGTGTTCTTTCGGTCGCCGAGGGTTGCGGCCAGGGTAGCGGCTACGGTGGTCAGACCGCAAGAGCGGGCGACTACTATCCCAAAGCTCCAGAGAGCCAAGCTGACGGCTTGAGGGCGACTGAGATGCCCCATATGCTGAGAGACAGTTTCTATCCACTTCTGGAGTGCTTCTTGGGCCACCTTGTGTCCTCCTCGTTGCAATCACTTGAGAGGAGGGAGGATACCCATCAGACGGCTTGCTCAACGACAAACGACTCTGCTTCGCAAAAAACCTACCCTTGTGAGGGGTTCCTCCCGGGCCAGAGGGAATAAGGAGCGGCCTGTGGAAATTCATAGGTCCGAACCTGGTGATTTGGACAACTGAAGTCTTGACTGCTTGAAGGAGGTCTGAAATGTCAAACACGCTCAAGTCCAAATCGCTTCTGTGGATTAGCGGCGTCGCCGTCTGTAAGGATGCCCTGCTGAGCGGCTTGACACAAGCTGCCTGTGGGCTTTAGTATCCGCGCCGATATGGCAAACGAACTGGTGTTAGTGGTAGGCGCGTCGGGGCGCACCGGCCGGCGCGTGGTGAAGGCGCTGCGCCGGCATGGCTTCCGCGTGCGCGCCATGATTCGCGACGCCGCCGCGCGCGAGCTGGTCGCAGGCGAAGGCGTCGAGGTGTTCGTGGGTGATGTGACCCGAGAAGAGGACGCGCGCCGCGCGCTCGACGGCGCGACCTATGTGGTGAGCGCGCTGGGCAGCAAGGGGGCGACCGACGCGGTGCACATCGAGCTGATCGAATACACCACCATCGCCGAGCTGGCCCAACTGGCGCAGGAAGCCGGCATACGCCACTTTGTGCTGTGCTCCTCGATGGGCGTGGAGATCCCCGACCTAATCCCGCCGCTGGCGCCGATCCTGCGCCAGAAGCGGCGCGGCGAGCTGGCCCTGGAGGGCAGCGGCGTGCCGTTCACCATCGTGCGGCCAGGCGGGCTGACCGACGAGCCGGGCGGGGGCGGCGTGGCCATTGCGCGGACGCTGCACGACTTCGGCATGATCTCGCGCGACGACGTGGCCGAAGTGATGGTGCAGGCGCTGTTGCAGCCAGAGGCGAAGAACAAGATCGTCGAGATCGTCAACGCGCCCGACGCCGGGCCGGCCGACCGCCCCGACCTGTTCGCCGGCGTGGCGTAGTAGCGGGATAAGCGCCGGACGCCTGTGTCATCCCTTCACCGCACCCACCAGCAGGCCGCGGGCGATGTAGCGTTCCAGCGCGATGGCCATGGCGATCACCGGCGCGATCATGATCAGCACCAACACCGACATGTACCACCACTGCGGGCCGCGCGTGGCGTTCTGCGCCACCACCGCCAGCGGCATAGTCTGCGCGCGGGCGTTGGTCAGGAACAGCGCCAGCAGGTATTCGTTCCAGCAAAACACCAGCACGAAGAGGAAGGTGGCCACCAGGCCGGGCACAGACAGCGGCAGCACGATCTGGTTGAAGATGCGGAAGCGCGACGCGCCGTCAATCTGCGCGCTCTCTTCCAGCTCATAGGGGATGCTGGCGAAGTAGTCGCGCATCAGCCACACCACAATCGGCAGGTTGGTGGCGACGTAGGTGATGATCAGCGCCGGCCATGTATCCAGCAGGCGTAGTTGCTGGAAGATGATGTAGATCGGGATGACGACGGCCACCGGCGGCATGATGCGCTGGGAGATCAGCCAGAAGGCGATGTCGTTGTTGCTCAACGCGCGCGTGAAGCGCCGGGCGATCGTCAGCAGGCTGATGACGAACAGCGCGATGGCCACGGCGACGGCCAACGCCCACGGCGCGCCCAGCACTGTGAGGATGACCGCCAGCAGGACGCAGCCGAGGAAGATGAGCACCGTGCCGACCTTTGGCCGAAACTGAAAGCGGGTGAGCGCATACGCTGCGCCCGAACCGATGACGAGCGTCAGCGTCGCGCTGATGAGCGAGACGCCGACCGTGTTCGTAAATAGTCGGATGGTGTCGTTGCCCACCTCGCCCAGCACATACTCCCAGGCGTGCAGCGAAGGCTGAAAGTCTACGAACGGCAGGTAGAACGGCCCGTTGTTCACCGCCGCCGGCAGCTTGAATGCGGTGATCGTCAGCCAGTAGAGCGGAAAGAGGATGATGAGCGCCCACGCGCCGAGGATGAGATAGGAGACCAGCATCCTGAACGGCGAGGGCTTGAACGGGGAGGCGCTGCGGAAGAATGATTTCATCGCACGGTTGACACGCGCCCGCGCAACGCGCGCACGTAGAGCGTGGCGAAGAACGTCACCAGGAAGAGCAGCAGATAGGCGATGGCCGCCGAGCCGCCGATGTCCAGCGCGCGCCAGATGCGGTAGGCGTAGAGCGTCATCGTCTCGGTCGCCGTGCCCGGTCCGCCGTTGGTCAGGATGTTGGGCAGGTCAATGATCTTGAACGCCTCGATCATGCGGATCAGGATCAGCGTGGTGCTCACCGGCAGGATGGCCGGCAGGGTGATGTGCCGGAAGATGTCCCAGTTGCTTGCCCCGTCCACGATGGCCGCCTCGACCGGCTCGACCTCCTGGGCTTCGATCGCCGCCAGCAGCACGATGAACATGAAGGGCGTCCACTGCCAAACGTCGCCGATCATCACGGCGATCCGCGCGCCCCAGGCGTTGTTCGACCAGGCGAAGTCCTGCATGCCCAGCGCCACCCACAAGGGTTCCAGCGGCCCCTTGTTCGTGTCGGCCAACATGCGGAACAAGTAGCCCACGCCCACCGGCGTGATCATCATCGGCAGCAAGAACACTACGCGGAAGAACCGCCGCCCCGGCAGCGGCTGGGCGCACAACATCGCCAGCCCCAGCCCGATCAGATATTGGAGCGTGATGCCGACGAACACATAGAGCGTGGTCACCACCATCGTGCCCGGCCGGCCCTCCAGCGCCAGCAACGACGCGACGACCAGATACGTCAGCCCGATCAGCGCTATGGCCGCGAGCGCTCGCCCGACGACGGCGCGGCCCGGCCGCGCATCGCGAACGGCGCGGTACACCGCCGCCAGCGCCAAAAAAGCCACAATCGCCAACACGGCCCAGCCGATCGGCGAGGGCATCGCAAGCGTCCCGAACAATACCTTTTGCTCGCTGCCGAACAGCAGCTTGCGGTAGTTGTCCAGGCCGACGAACTGCACCTTCAGGCCGCCGGCCTCGAAGCGCAGCCGCGATAGCGAAAGGAACAACGACAGGAGGAGGGGGACGATCGAGACGAACAGCACCACCAGCACGGCGGGCAGCAAAAACGCCGCCGGCGCAAGCCGCTCGCTGCGCGACGCGCGCGCACGCGTCGCTGGTGGGTTCGCCGTCGAGGTGAGCGTGGCCATAAGCGGATTTTGGAACAAGAATCAGGAATTGGGCAAGCGTCTCGCTCGCCCAATTCCCGTGCTCTCAAATCGGCCGACTGATCCGCTTACTTCTGCACGCCGAGCGTCGCCTTATAGACGGCGAGCTGCTTGTCGCGCCCCAGCTCCTCGGTCTTCTGCTCCCAGCCGTCCTCGATCTCCTTCATCGTGGCGGCGATGTCCTGCTCGCCGGCCAGGAACTTGGCGATTGCGCCGTCCAGCACGATGCCCTGGTAGTACTGGTTCTGCGGGATGCGCAGGTCGAGCACCATGTTCGGGCTGTTCAGGCTGGCCTCGATGGCGCCGAGGTAGTCCTTTGCGGCCTGTTCACTCATGCCGGCCTTGATCCAGTTGTCCAGATTCTTGAACTGAGAGATGCGATAGGGGTTAAAGCCGGTCTTGCCGATGGTCACGTCCACGTTGCTTTGCGCGGGCTGGTTCATATAGGCAAGATAGGCGAACGCGGCGTCTTTCACCTCCGGCTTGCTGGCCTTATTGATGGCGCCCGACCAGCCGCCGAACGCGGCGAACGGCGCATGGTTCACCCCATCCACCGCGTGCGGGCACAGCTCCGGCGTGCAATCCACCAGCTTGCCGGTCTTGCGGTCGAGCACCCGCTTGCTGCCGGGCAGGATGACCGCGCCGGTCTTGTCCTTGGCCTTGCTGCCCTCCTCGATGGCCAGCGTGCCGATATCGCCCCAGTCAATGGTCAGCGCGCACTGGCCGGCCGTCCACAGCCCGCGGGTGTCGCCCACGTCGAGGTTGATCTCGTCGGGCGGGCCATATTGCGTGGTCTCCTTGTAGATCTCCAGCGCGCGGGCGAAGGCTTCGTTGTTGTAGAGCGGCTTGAAGGTCTCCAGGTCGAAGAACGCGCCCTGGGCGGTGCCCTGGCTCTGGATGAATGCCGAGGCGATGGAGGTGATCATCCAGTACGACTGGGCGGCCTTCTTCTTGGCGATGCACGAGCCATACACCGGCTTGCCGTCGTCGGTGGTGAGCTTCTTCTCGCTGACCGCTTTGGCGAAGGCGATGTAGTCCTCCCACGTCTGCGGCGGCTGCAGGCCGAGCTCCTTGGCGATGTCGGTGCGGTAATACACCATCTGGAAGTCGCCATCCAGCGGGATGGTGTAGATGCGGCCGTTGTAGGTGGCCGAGAAGTCGCGGAAGAACAGGCCGACATCCTCCCACTGCAGGTCGGCGGCGGCCTTCACCCGGTCGGTCAGGTCCTCCAGGTAGCCCGGCTCGATGTAATCGCCCATCCACTGCGGGGCGAACACGATTACATCGAAGCTGTTGGTGCCGGTCGCGAAGTCGTTGAGGATCTTCTGATACAGGTCGGCGAACGGCACGGTGACGACGTTGATCGTCGCGCCGGTCATCTCGCTAAACTCTTTGCCGCGCCGTTGCATCGGCTCGGCGATCTGTGGGCCGGAGAACGTAATGGCGTTGACGGTGATGCCGGCGAACTTCTTGGCCGGCTCGGCCGGTTTCTGCTCGGAAGGCTGCGCCGGTTGGGCGGGCGCCGCCGGCGGCGCAGCGCAGGCGGCCAGGACGACGGCGCCCAGCGCCGCCAGGCTTGCGAACTTCTTCAGATTCATGGTTTCATCCTCCTCTGTTGAACATTTGAACGAAACGAAACATTTGAATTGAGCGCGTTTGTGCGAGCGTAAGTGCGAACCAAAACAGGGAATCGGATTACGGGGGAACGTTTGCTCGGGTTGTGGCCTCACCTCCTTTTTGCGCGCGGTTCGGCGGCGCAGCCTCAGGCGAACGCCGGCGACGCGACCGAACGATGGACGATCAGCCGCGGCGCGAGTTTCACTTCGCGCGGCGGCTGGCGGTCGCCGGCGATGCGCGCGAGCAGCAGGCGCATCGCCAGTTGGCCCATCTCGCGGATCGGCTGGGCGGCGACTGTGATGCCCGGCGCCAGCAACGACATCCACGGCATTTCGTCGTGGCCCGCTACGTCAATGTCGTCCGGGATGCGCAAATGGCGCTCCTGGATCGCCTTCAACGCGCCCAGCGTGATCAGGTTGTTGCCGGTGAAGATCGCCGTCGGCCGGTCGGGCAGATCAAGCAGCGCGCGCGTGGCCTGCGCACCGAACGCTTCGATGCCTTTGCCCTCGTAGATCAGCGCCAGATCGGGCGTCAGGCCGGATTCTTCCATCGCCTGGAGAAAGCCGGCCAGCCGTTCGCGGCCGGATGTGATGCGGGTGTTGGGCAGGATGGCGCCGATGCGCCGATGGCCATGCGCGATCAAGTGCCGGGCCAGGTCGCGCGCCGCGGTCGCGTGGTCCAGCAGCACCGTGTCCACAGGCGTGCGCATCGAGCGGCGATCCACCGACACCACCGGGATGCCGGCGTCGAAGAGGGCAGCGAAGGAGGTCTCGGCCTCCGAGGCCGGCGAGCCGATCACGCCGGCCACGCGCTCGTCGGCCATGAACTGGATGTAGGCGCGCTCCTTGTCGGGATCCTCATCCGAATTGCACAGCAGCAAGCTGTAGTCGTGCGCGTAGGCCACATCCTCCACGGCGCGCACCAAGCTGGTGTAGAAGGGGTTCTCGACGTCGGAGATGATCAGGCCGATGAACTTGCTGCGCTGGGCGCGAAAGCTGCGCGCCATCCGGCTGGGCCGGTAGCCTAGGGCCTGGATCGCGCGTTCCACGCGCTCGCGCACCTCGACGCTGACCGGCCCGCTGTTGGACAGCACGCGCGAGACCGTCGCCGTCGAGACGCCGGCGCGTCGGGCGACATCCTTGATGGTGGCCTTATCCTTCGTGGACATGGGCTGAAATTGTTACCACTGGCGGCGCAGGCAGAGTGTAATCGTTCTCAGTGGCTTGTCAAATGCATTTGCGTAGCGATGAGGCTGTGATAATCTGACGTTATGGCTTACATCCTGGCGCACGACTTAGGCACATCCGCCAACAAAGCGAGCTTGTTCGACGAGACGGGGGCATTGCTGGCCGGCCACAGCGAGGCTTACGCGGTCAGCTATCCCCAGCCCGGCTGGGCGGAACAGGATCCGGAGGATTGGTGGCGCGCCGTATGCGCCGCCACGCGCGCGCTGCTGGCGCAGACCGGCGTCGCCCCGCGTGACATTGCAGCGGTGGCTTTCAGCGGGCAGATGATGGGCGTGATCGCGCTGGATGACGCGCATCGCCCGCTCCGCCCGGCGATCATCTGGGCCGACCAGCGCGCTACGGCGGAGGCTGCGTTGGTCGCCGAGCGTTGTGGCGAGGAGGAAGTCTATCGCCGCACCGGCCATCGCATCAGCCCGGCTTACACCGCTGCCAAGATGCTCTGGATTAAGCGGAATCAGCCAGATGTGTTCGCCCGCGCGCGGCGGTTCGTGATGGCTAAAGATTACGTCGTCATGCGCCTGACCGATGCGGTGGTAACCGACTATTCCGACGCTTCGGGCAGCAACCTGTTTGACCTGGAGGCGCAGGCGTGGTGCACCGACTTTCTGGACGCGCTCGAACTCGACGCGGCATATTTGCCGGCGCTTGCGCCGTCCAGCGCAGTGGTCGGCCAGGTGACGCGCGCTGCAGCGGAGGAGACCGGCTTGGCCCCTGGCACGCCGGTGGTCATTGGCGGCGGCGACGGCGCCTGCGCGACGGTGGGCGCGGGGTCGGTGGAGGAAGGCGACGCTTATTGCGTGCTGGGCACCTCGTCGTGGATCGCCTACACGTCGTCGCAGCCGTCGCTCGACCCGGAGCGGCGCACGTTCACCTTCTATCACCTGTTGCCTCGACGTTATATCCCGATGGGCACGATGCAGGCGGCCGGCGGCGCGCGCGAGTGGTTGGCGCGGGCGATGGGCGAAATGCCGGATGAGGCCATCGCACGCGTTGAGCCGGGCTGTCGCGGGCTGCTCTTCTTGCCCTATTTGATCGGCGAGCGCAGCCCGTGGTGGAACCCGCGCGCGCGCGCGGCATTCGTCGGCCTGACGATGAGCCACGGCCCGGCAGAGATGCACCGCGCTGTGCTGGAGGGCGTGGCCTTCAACCTCAAGCTGATCCTGGATGCGCTGAGCGCTCACCGGCCGTTGCGCAGCCTGCGGCTGATCGGCGGCGGCGCGCGCAGCGTCGTCTGGCGGCGCATCCTGGCCGATGTGCTGGGGGTGCCCTTAGAGATTCCAGAGATGCTGGCCGAGGCCACGTCTTGGGGCGCGGCGGTGGCCGGCGGCGTCGGCGCCGGGGTCTACGCCGACTGGCGCATTGCTAAAGCGAGGACGTACGCCGTCACGGTGGTCGAGCCGGATGTGACAAACGTCGCCCGCTATGCAGAAATCTGCGCATCCTTTACACAGGCTTATCATGCGCTCGCCCCGCTCATGGCTCAAACCTCGTGTGCTCCTTAGACATACGCTCGGCGGTTGGTTTGTGTAAGGATTGAAGATGTGTTGCAGCATCTTCGTTTAGCCGACGAATGTCACATTGAAAACATGACATACACCCGATTGTGCATCGTGGAGTGTTAAGCATACTCTAAGATGTGATTGCTCACCAGGTTCGTCACCTGCATTTGGCGGTCTGGAATGCGAAATGCCTCGCGAGACATTTATCCAGCACGGCTTACGCCGACCGCCTGTTTGTGGCGCACTTTGCGGTAATCACGTTCGGCTTGGTGGCGTTGGTGGGCGCATGGCGCGATCCGTTGCATAGCCTGCACATCGCGTTCGGCCTCAGCGCGCTCCTGGCGCTCGTGCTTGTAGGCCTGTCCGGCCAGGCGGGGCGGCGGGTCGCCGTGATGCCGCAGCAGCCGGACGTGTTGTTCATCTCCTTCTTGCGCGAAACACGCCGCGCCTGGGCCTTGCGCAAGCTGCTTGAGTTCATCCGCCGCGCGCATCTGTCCTGTGGCGCTCCGCCGCGCCCGACGTCCAACTCACTCGTTCCCGAAGGGTGGGGGTTCGATGCGTCAGGTTATGCATCGAACCCTCGCCCTTTTTGATTTTCATCATTTCAGGAGGTTAATCAAATGTCTTCATCGCTCGTTCGACCGTTCAAAGCGACGCGCAGCCGGACGCAGGGTTCGACGGATCGGCTGCCGGTGTTGGCCATCGCGCGTTTGACGCTGCCCAAGCTCGGCGTGGCTTACCTGTTTACGCTGCTGCTCAGTGTGTTCAACCGCGTGATGATCAACGAGTTGGGCATCGCCGCCGCCGTCATCGGCGGCCTGTACTTCGCCCATCGCCTGATGAACATCTTCCAGGTGTCGGCCGGCCGCTACGCCGATCGCCGCGCGTTCTTTGGGCTGCGCCGCACGCCGGTGATGGTCTTTGGGCTGCTGTTCGCCGCGCTTGCATTAGTGCCGTTGCCGATGGTTGCCGCGCGCTATGCGGAGGGCGAGACGATCTATCTACTATTCATGCTGCTGAGTTTGTTGGGCTTCGGCTTCGGCTTCGCGGCCAACGGCGATGCGCACAACACCCTGATCGCCGAGATGACCGAAGGCAAGAGGAACCGCCCGGCCGTCGTGGCCACCGTCTGGCTGTTCCAGATCGTGTTCATCGTCATCACCGGCATCGCCAGCTCGATCATTCTGCAGATCGCCGACACGCAGGCGGGCGCGCCGCCGGCCTGCGCCACTGCCGAGTGCGCCGCCATTCGCAGCCAGGTGGCCGTGCAGATGATGCCGAAGTTCTTCCTGGCCGGGCCAATCGTGGCG
The DNA here is from genome assembly GCA_046299515.1 of Thermoflexales bacterium. Lineage (GTDB taxonomy): Bacteria > Chloroflexota > Anaerolineae > J036 > Brachytrichaceae > JAAFGM01. The sequence goes on from JBKBID010000015.1 coordinate 12,537, forward strand.
CTGGTCGGCCTGCTGCCGCTGATCGGGCTGGAGCGGCGGCTGACGCCGGAGGAGATCGCCATAGCCGAGCGGCGTCCGGCGTTGCGCATGGGTGAGGCGTATGCGCGCATCTTCACCAATCCGCAGGCGCGCGTGTTCTTCTTCTTCATCGTCATCGCGATCTTCGCGCTGTTCGTGCAGGACAGCATCCTCGAGCCGTTCGGCGCCGACTTGTTCAAGCTCGCCCCGCGCCAGACGGCGCAGTTCCAGCCGATCATGGGCATGGGCACGATCATCGCCATGTTGGTAATGGGCATCGTGGCCAGCAAGTGGCCCATCCCCAAGCGCCGCGTCGCCGACTGGGGGCTGGTTGCGTCCGGCCTGGGCTTTGCGCTGTTGTTTGTCTCGGCCATGGCGCACCTGTTGCCGGCGATGTATGCCGGCATCGCCATCCTCGGCGTCGGCATGGGCGTGTTCAACGTTGGCGCGCTCTCCATGATGATGGACATGACGGTGCCCGGTGAAGCCGGCTCGCTGATGGGCGCCTGGGGCATGGCGCAGGCGCTTTCCAACGGCTTCGCGCAGTTCGCCGGCGGCGCAATGCGCGACATCGGCATTCAGGCCACCGGCAACTACGCTGCGTCCTACGGCTTCATCTTCATCATTGCTATCGCGATGTGCTTCGTGGCCATGAGCCTGATGGCGCGGGTGAATGTGGAACAGTTCCGCAAGCTCACCCGCGAGCAGATGGTCATGACGCTGGAGGCGGCGTGAATGCGCGTCGGGCCGGCTGGGTCGCCGAGAGCGGGTCTGCTTTGAACCGATGACTCGGACGGCCTGACCGGCCCGACGATGTGCAACAGGTTTGCGATGAATTACACACCCGAACAGCTTGAGCGCCGCAACCGGTCGTTCTGGACGCCGGTGCAGGCCGTCGGCGCACTGGTTCAGTTTCTCACCTTCCTCGCCAGCCTAACCCTGGTGATCCGATTCCTGACCACCGGCCAAGGCTACGAAGTCACCACGGCGGCGAACGTCGCCAAGGTGCTGATGCTGTATTTCATGACCGTCACCGGCATGGCTTGGGAGGACGAGGTGTTCGGCCGAATGTTCATGGCGAAGGAGTTCTTCTGGGAGGACGCCGGCAACCTTCTGTCGTTGGTCGGCAATACGGCCTACCTCGTCGCCCTGTTCGCCGGCGTGGATCACCGCGCGCAGATGCTGGTGATGTGCGTCGCCCTGGCCACCTACGTCGTCAACTTCGTCCAGTTTGCCAGGCGCGGCGCGCGGTCGGCCCGCCAAAAGCGCGCGCAGGCGCTGGCGACGGTCGGCGGTGGGAGATGAGCGATGCAGGTTACGGCTGGGCCGGCTCAGGCGCTTAACGATGGACACAACGGCGCGGCCTCCGAGTCGCGGGCGGTGAACTATCCCTTCACCGCCATCGTCGGCCAGGAGGAGATGAAGTTGTGCCTGCTGTTGAACGTGATTGACCCGCGCATCGGCGGCGTGATGATCATGGGGCATCGCGGCACCGGCAAGAGCACCGCCGTGCGCGCGCTGGCCGACGTGTTGCCGCTGATCACGCGCGTCGAGGGCGATCCCTTCAACCGACCGCCCGAAGCGATCGAGCAGGACGAATGGTCCATCGCAAAGGCGGCGACGAACGACGGCGCGCTTCGCAAACCGTCACGCGCGAAGCTCAAAACTGAACGGGTGGCAGTGCCCGTCGTGGATTTGCCGCTGGGCGCCACCGAGGATCGCGTGTGCGGCACGATTGACATCGAGGCGGCGCTGACGCGCGGGGTGAAGCGCTTCGAGCCGGGTCTGCTGGCGCGGGCGAACCGGGGCTTCCTCTACATTGACGAAGTTAACTTGCTGGATGACCACCTGGTGGATGTGCTGCTCGACGTAGCGGCCAGCGGCTGGAACGTGGTCGAGCGCGAAGGCATCAGCGTGCGCCACCCGGCCCGCTTCGTGCTGGTCGGCTCCGGCAATCCTGAAGAGGGCGAGCTGCGGCCGCAATTGCTCGACCGCTTCGGCCTGCACGCGCGCATCGTCACCATCACCGACATCGCGCAGCGCATGGAGATCGTGCGCCGCCGGCGAGCCTTCGACGCCGATCCCCACACCTTCATCGCCGCCTGGGAGCCGCAGCAGCGCGCGTTGCGGCGGCGCATCGTCGCCGCACAGAAGCGCCTCGCCGAGGTGGAGATGCCGGACGACGCGCTGATGTTCGCCGCCGAACTGTGCATGCGCCTGGGCGTTGACGGCCATCGCGGCGAACTGACGCTGGCGCGCGCCTCGTGCGCGCTGGCGGCTTTCGAGGGGCGCCGGCGCGCGACGCGCGACGACGTGAAGCGCGTCGCCGTGCCGGCACTGCGCCATCGCCTGCGCCGCGACCCGCTGGAGACGACGGACGCCGGCGAACGCATCGAACGCGCGCTGGCTGAACTCGCGGAGCAGCCATGACATCATCAACGCGCCAACATGCTAACGTGCTAACGTGCTAACGTGATGTTGACCTTCACCACCATCGTCGGCCTTGAGACGGCCAAGCAAGCCCTGCTGCTATTAGCGGTCAACCCCGCGCTGGCCGGCGTCGCGATTGCAGCGACGGTTGGCAGCGGCAAGTCCACGCTGGCGCGCGCCTTCGCCGCGTTGTTGCCGGAGGGCGCGCCCTTCGTCGAGCTGCCGGTGAACGTCACCGAAGATCGCCTGCTCGGCGGCCTTGACCTAGAGGCGACGCTGGTGACCGGCGCGCGCGCGATTGAACGTGGGCTGCTGGCCCGCGCGCACGGCGGCGTGCTCTACGCAGACGGGTTGAACCTGCTGGATCACAGCGTCGTGGCCCATCTGATGGAGGCGATGGCCAGCGGAGTAGTGCGCGTGGAGCGCGAGGGCTTGAGCGCCGTTCATCCAGCGCGCTTCGTGCTGGTCGGCGCTTACGATCCGAGCGACGGCGAGGTGCAACGCAGCCTCCTCGACCGCATCGGGTTGATTGCGCCCTTTGCGCCGCAGACCGACGCGCGCCTGCGCGCCGAGGTCGTGCGCCGCAATCAACTGCTGCGGCGGGACGAAGCGCTTCCTCCCGCGACTTCGCGTCTCCGCGATGAAGCGGCAGACGACGAGGCGCGCATGTTGCGCGCGATGATCGCCGAGGCGCGCGCGCGTCTGCCGCAGGTGCGCATTCGCGATGAGCAGCTTCAGGCGCTGATTCAGGCTGCGTTGAGCCTGGGCGTAGAGGGCAATCGCGCCGACGTGTTCGCCGCGCAGGCCGCGCTCGCCAAGGCCGCATTGGACGGGCGCGAGAGCGTGGACGACGACGACTTGCGGCTGGCCGTCCGGCTGGTGCTGCTGCCGCGCGCCACGCGCCTGCCGGAGGCGGACGAAAGCCGCCAGACCAAAGACGAGCAACCCCGCGCGCCGGAGGAACAAAGCCGGGGAGGACAAGATGAGCCAAACGGGACGCCTTCGGCGCAATCCGAGCAGCTCGAAGCGTTATTGCTGAGCGCAGCGGAGGCCGAACTCCCCAAGGACGTGCTGAACTTGCCGTTTGCGATGCAGCGGCGCGGGCGCAGCGGCAGCCGAGGCGCGGCATTGAACAACCGGCGAGGCCGCTTTGTGCGCGCCGTGGAGGGCGATCCGCGCGGCAATCGCATCGCGCTGCTGCAGACGCTGATGGCGGCTGCCCCCTGGCAGGCGGCGCGACGGGCCGAGGCGCGCGACGGCGCTTCAATCGCCATTCGCAGAGAAGACATCCGCGTCAAGCGCTTCCGCGATAAGGCCGGCATGCTCTACATCTTCGCCGTGGATGCCAGCGGCTCGATGGCGATCAACCGCATGCGCGAGGCGAAAGGGGCGGCGATCCGGCTGCTGCAGGACGCATACGTGCATCGCGATCAGGTGGCCTTGATCGCCTTTCGCGGCCCGCGCGCGCAGGTGCTGCTGCAACCTTCGCAGAGCGTGGAGCGCGCCAAGCGCGAGCTGGACGTGCTGCCCACCGGCGGCGGCACGCCCCTCGCCTCGGCTCTGCTGACGGCCTGGGAACTGGCGCAGCAAGCGCGCGGGCGCGGCGTCGCACAGGCCACGTTGGTGCTCATGACCGACGGACGGGCGAACGTGGGCCTCAGTAGCCCGACATCTGAAGCAAGCAACGGCGCGCCCGATAAAGCCGCGCTGCGGCGTGAGATTCAACAGCTCGCCGCGCTGCTGCGCGCCGACGGTATTCACGCGATCGTAATTGACACGCAGGCCGACTATCTCTCACGCGGCGAAGCGCCAAAGTTGGCCGAGTGGCTGGGCGGGCGGTATGTGTATTTGCCTAACGCGCGGGCGGAGCAGATCGCGAAGGCGCTGGCATGAGCGCATATCCCCAGCCCCTTCGCGCAATAGCGCGAAAGGATAGGCAGCTATGAGCGACAAACCGAATATCGTTGCCATTGTTGGCCTCGAGCACTTCAACAAGGGCGTGTGGGACGAGGTGAAGGCCGACCTGGCCGGCGAGGCCAACCTCACCCAGTTCACCGAATGGGAGTTGGAATCGCGTTCGCCAGAGGCGGCGCGCGCCATCCGCGAAGCCGACTGCCTGTTCGTCAGCATGATCAACTTCAAGGAGCAGGCGGATTGGCTGCGCGCGCAGGTAGAGCAATCGCGCGCGAGCGTCGTCTTCGCCTACGAATCCATGCCTGAAGTGATGGCGTTGAATCGCGTAGGGGATTACGTGGTCGCCAACCGGCCGGGCGGCAAGGGCGGCATGCCCGAGCCGGTGAAGAAGATCGCGCGCATGTTGGTGCATGGGCGTGACGAAGACACGCTCTACGGCTACACCAAGCTAATGAAGCTGATGCAGACCATGATGCGCTTCATGCCGGCCAAGGCGCGCGATTTTAAGAACTGGATGCAGGTGAACATTTACTGGAACCAGCCGCTTGCCGCCAACGTGAGCAGCATGTTCAAGTTCATCCTGCGCGAATACTTCGGCCGGCCGATCGAGGCGCCGCCGGTGGTCGAAGTGCCGATGATGGGGCTGTATCACCCCGACGCCCCTGGCTTCTTCAAAGACATCAAGGCCTATCGCGACTGGCGCAAGCGCCACAATCAGGCGAAGACGCGGTCGAACGGCAAGCGGGAGACGGCGCGATCGGCGGACGGGGCAACCCAGCGGTCGCCGATGGCCGGTCAGCCACCATTGGTTGCGCTGCTCTTCTTCCGCAAGCACCTGATGCAGGATCGCGGCTACATAGACGAGACGATCCGGGCGATGGAGGGCGCCGGCCTGGATGTGCTGCCCATCTTCGTCACCGGCGTCGAAGGCCACGTCGTCGTGCGCGATTGGCTGACCCACGAGCGCGTTGATGCGCTGGTCAGCACAATCGGCTTTGCGCTGGTAGGCGGGCCGGCCGGCTCGACCTCGCCCGGCGCGCATCGCGACGCGGCGATCGAAATCCTGGAGCGCCTGGACGCGCCTTACATCGTCACGCAGCCGCTCTATGTGCAAGACTTCGTCTCCTGGCAGAAGATCGGCGTCGGGCCGATGCAGGCAGCGGCCACATACGCGCTGCCGGAGATGGACGGCGCGGTGGATCCGGTCATCCTCGGCGCGATCAACAGCGGCCGCTTTCAGACGGCGCCGGACCGCCTCCAGCGGCTGACAACGCTGGTCAACCGATGGGCGACGTTGCGCCATACGCCTAACCGCGACAAGCGGATCGCCTTTGTCGTGTACGACTATCCGCCCGGTCTGGGCAAGAAGGCGACGGCTGCGCTGCTGGACGTGCCGCGCTCATTGCTCAACATCCTGCGGCGCTTGCAGGCCGAAGGTTACGACGTCGGCCAATTGCCGGAGACGCCGGAGGCGCTGTTGCAACAACTGGAGGAAGCGACCACTCTGCGCGCCGGCGGGATAGTCGTTTCGCAGGAGCAGTTCAAGGCGTGGACGACGCCGCGCGAGCGCGAGCGGGTGGAGGAGCGCTGGGGGCCGTGGCCGGGCGACATCGCGCCGGCGGGACGCGACGCAGTGTTCATCGGTGGGCTGCGCCTCGGCAACATCTACATCGGCGTGCAGCCGCGCTTTGGCGTGACCGGCGACCCAATGCGCCTGTTGTTCGACAAAGAGAATACCCCGCACCATCAATATCTGGCTTTCTACCGCTGGATCAGCCGAGGCTTCGGTGCGCACGCCCTGGTGCACATCGGCATGCACGGTTCGGCGGAATGGATGCCCGGCTTGCAACTGGGCATGACGCGCAGTTGTTGGCCGGATGCGTTGCTCGGCGAGCTGCCCCAGCTCTATCTCTATCCGATGAACAACCCCAGCGAGGCGAACATCGCCAAGCGCCGTGGCTACGCCGTGATGGTCTCGCACGCAGTGCCGCCGATGGCGCGCGCCGGCCTATACAAGGAACTGGCCGCGCTCAAGGACATGCTGCAGGATTACCGCGAACGGCAAATCGAGCGGCGCGGCCAGGCCGATGACGCGCTCGAAGAGGCTGTGCTGAACAAAGTGGCGCTGGCTAACCTCGATGCCGACTGCCCGCGCCTGCAGGGTGAGTCGTTCGCCGACTACGCCGCGCGGCTCTACGCCTATCTGCGCGATCTGGAGCAGCGCTTGATCACGGCTTCGTTGCACGTCTTCGGGGAGGCCGCGCCGATGGCGTCGCAGGTCGTCACGGTCACCGAGGCGCTGAAAGCGCGCGGCGGCCGTCGCTCGCTGGCCGATGTGATGCTGCGAGAGGCGCTGGGTGATGTCGCGCCGGCGACATCGTATGGCGAGCTGGCAGCGCTGGCGCGGCGCGGCGATACGCAAGCCCTGCGCGCGCGCGAGCGGGTGGATGAGGCGTGCCGGACCTTCGTTGAACATGCGGTGTTCCGCAGCGAATCGCCGGCCTCGGCGCTGCATCAAGCTACCCATAACGGCACAGCCGTTGCCGCTGACGATGCCGCCGCGCTGATGGAGATCGCCCAGGCGGGCCGAGCGATGGCGCGCATGCTCGGCGACAATCGCGCCGAACTCGAGGCAGTAGTGCGTGGCCTGGCCGGACGCTACATCCCGCCGGCGCCCGGCGGCGACTTGATCCGCGACGGCTTGGGGGTGTTGCCGACCGGCCGCAACATCCACGCGATTGACCCGTGGCGCATCCCGAGCGAGCTGGCCTACGCGCGTGGGGCGAAGATCGCCGAGGCATTGATCGCAAGGCACCTGGCCGAAAATGCCGGCCAATACCCGGAGACCATCGCTCAGGTGCTGTGGGGCCTGGACACGATTAAGACCAAAGGAGAGGCCATCGGCACGGTGCTGCGGCTGATCGGCGCGCGACCCCATCATGACGGGCAGGGCAAGATCAGCCACTACGAATTGATCCCGCTGGAGGAGCTGGGCCGGCCGCGCATTGACGTGCTGATGAACCTCAGCCCGATCTTCCGCGATACCTTCGAGCTGCTCATGGACCACCTCGACCGGCTGGTGAAAGACGCCGCGCGCGCGGATGAGCCGGTCGAGATGAACTTCATCAAGAAGCACGTCGAATCGGCGATGCGCGACGGCATGACGTTCGATCAGGCGACCGCGCGCTTGTTCACCCAGCAGCCGGGGCAATACGGCACCTACGTGGACGACATGGTGGAGGACTCGGCCTGGCAGTCGCAGGATGACCTCGACCAGTTGTTCGTGCGCCGCAACGCCTACGCCTATGGCGGCGGGCGCAACGGCCAGCATGCGCCGGAGGTCTTGCAGCGCATGCTCGGCACGGTCGGCCGCGTCGCTCAAGAAATTGACTCGGTGGAGTTCGGCGTGGCCGACATAGACCACTACTTCTCGTCGTCCGGCGCGTTGCACCTGGCTGCGCGCAAGCGCAGCCGCGCGCCGGTGAAGCTGAATTACATCGAGAGCTACACCGCGGAGACGCGCATTGACGACCTGGATCGGGTGCTGCGCGCCGAGTATCGCACCAAGCTGCTCAATCCGCGCTGGTACGAGGGCATGTTGCAGCACGGCCATAGCGGCGCCACCGAGATCAGCAATCGCTTCACCTACATGCTGGGCTGGGACGCAGTGAGCGACTGCGTGGACGACTGGGTTTACGCCGATGCGGCGAAGACCTACGCGCTCGACCCGGTCATGCGCGAACGCTTGACCCAGGCAAACCCCCAAGCGATGCGCAACATCGTGGGCCGGCTTTTGGAGGCCAGCGGGCGCGGCCTCTGGAAGGCCGATGACGACACGGTCGAACAGCTCAAAGCGCTGTATGCCGATCTGGAGGATCGCCTGGAGGGCGTGACGCATCGGTGATGCCAGAAATGATCTGCGCTATCCCGCCGGATGGGTGGCGCGCACCCGTGGGTGCGAAGAAGGAAGTGAGTGCGAGATCATGAAGACGAAAGCGATAGTGATTCCCGCGGCGCATACTGTAGAGCTGCGCGAGGTCGAGCTGAAACCGCTCGGCGCCGACGACGTGCTGATCCAAACCACGCTGACCAGCATCAGCGCCGGCACCGAGCGCATGCTGCTGCGCGGCGTGATGCCGCACCCAATGCTGCAATTCCCCGTCGTGCCCGGCTACGAGACGGTGGGCAAGGTGATCGAGGCCGGCGCGAATGCGCAAGCCTGGCTCGGCAAGCGCGTGTATGTCGGCGGCAACTACGGCTTCGTCGGGGTCAACCCGGCCTTCGGCGGGCAGAGCGCCTACATCGTCGCGCCGCAATCGCACCTGACCGACCTGCAATCGCTGACCGACGAGCAAGGCGTGCTGCTGGCCTTGGCTGCGACGGCGCTGCACGGCGTGGACGTGGCCCTCGGCGCAGGGCAGTCATTCGGCGGGGAGGCCGCGCCAGAGGTGTGGGTGTTGGGGCAGGGCATCGTCGGCCAGCTCGCCGCGCGGTTCGCAAAGGCGCGCGGCGCGCGCGTGACGGTCAGCGACAAGGCGCCTTCGCGCCTGCGGCTGGCCGTAGCCGACGTGAAGCTGTTGGCCGAGGACGGCGCGCTCAAGGCCGAGGACGGCTCCGCCGTGGCTGCGCTCGACAAGACGTTTGCGGTCTTGATTGACGCGACCGGCAAGATGGAGGCCATCGCCCCGCGCCTGATGAACGTGCAGAAGGGCGGACGGGTGGTGCTGCTGGGCTATTACGAGCGGATTGACCTGCCCTACATGCCGGCCTTCCTGCGCGAGTTGACCTTTGCGGTGAGCAAGGAGTGGGCGCCGGGCGACCTGGCGCGCGCGCGCGACGCCATCGCGGCCGGCCAGGTCGAAGTGCGCTCGCTCATCACGCATTGCCTGCCGGCGGATGACGCGCCCCGGGCGTTCGACCTCGCGTTCAACGACCCGGACTGCGTGAAGATCACGTTGACTTGGTCTGGCGCGCAGGGACGTTAGCGCGTCGGCAGGTTAGTGCGTTGGCAAGTTGGCAGGTTAGCACGTTGGCAGGTTAGCACGTTGCCAAGTTGGCACGTTGTGTGCGGATAAACGAGTGAGGAGACGATGGCGACGATTCGACGTTTTGAGGACATCGAGGCATGGCAGACGGCGCGTGAGTTGACGCGCCTGGTGTATCAGCTTTCGGACCGCACCGGCTTTGCGCGTGATTTCGGCTTAAAGGATCAGATGCGGCGGGCTGCTGTGTCTGTGATGTCGAATATCGCGGAGGGATACGAGAGCCGAACAACGAGGCTGTTCGTCGAGTTTCTTGGGCGCGCGAAGGGATCGTGCGGTGAGGTGCGCGCTCAGTCTTACGTTGCCCTTGATGCTGGATATGTGAGCCGTGAGGAATTCAGCCAGCTTTACGATGCGGCCGACAAATGCATCCGGCAGATCGCCAACCTCATGGCCTATCTGGAGCGCACAAACGACCACGCCAACCTCACAACGCACAAACACGCCAGCAAACATGCCAACGTGTAAACGTGCCAACGTGTAAACATGTCAACGTGCTCACGTGTAAACGTGCCAACGTGTAAACATGTCAACGTGCTCACGTGTCAACGTGTGAGCGTGCCAACGTGTAACGGAGAACTATGACCCCACGAATGATCGCAATCTACGGCAAAGGCGGCATCGGCAAGAGCTTCTTCACCGCTAATCTCAGCGCTAAGATGGCGCTCAAAGGTCTGCGCGTGTTGCAGCTCGGCTGTGACCCGAAGCACGACAGTTGCAACGCGCTGTTCGAGGGGCGCAGTTTGCCGACCATCGGCGACCAGTGGCGGCTTTTCAAAGACGCCGGCCGCGAGAAAGAGTTGGACGTGCGCCACATGATCTTCAAAGCCGACCTGGGGCGCGGCGCACAGCTCTTCGGCGCGGAGTTGGGCGGGCCAGAGGTTGGCCGAGGCTGCGGCGGGCGCGGCATCTCCTTCGGCTTCGGCCTGCTCGAAGAACGCGGCATGGCGAACTGGGCGTTGGACTACATCATCATGGACTTCCTCGGCGATGTGGTGTGCGGCGGCTTTGCGACGCCCATCGCCAAGAGCCTGGCCGAGGAGATCGTCATCGTCGCCAGCCATGACCGCATGAGCTTGTATGCGGCAAACAACATCGCCCGCGCCGTCAACTACTTCCAGGCCATGGGAGGCAGCACGCGCCTGATCGGCATGGTGCTCAACCGCGACGACGGCAGCGGCGTGGGCGCGCGCGTCGCCCCGCCCGGCGGCCCATCTTGGCCAAGATTCCTTTCAGCCCGGCGGCGCGCGCGCTGAGCGACCGCTGCAAGTTGCTCTTCGAGCTGCCGGAGATGGATGCCATCTTCGATGCCTTCGTCAACAAGATCCATCGCCGCGAATACGCGCCCCCCGAAAAGGTCACCCCGCTGGAATACGACGAGTTCCTGGCCGTGTTCGGCGCAAGCGAGCCGCCAGATTTGCCCGAAGGCGCAACGCTCGACGAATTGATGGGACGCGACAGCCAAGCCGTGGTCGGCATTGACCTGAACAGCCCGGACTACAGCCAGGATAGCAAAGTCCTGGTGCGGCGCATCATGCAGGAGATGGGGTTGAAGGTCACCCGACTGGTCGAAGAGCCGGAACGCGGCGTGGTGGTGACGACCGAGGCCGGCTGGGAGGCGATCTTCGGCGACCCGTGCGAAGACATGGATGCCAAAATCGCCATCCTGTCTGCGCTGAGTCACAGCGGCGAGAAGTTCCGCCTGGCCGACCTGCGCTATACCGCCGCGCCGTTCTACACATAACATAGCCGGTGCTGAGGTCTGAAGTCCGAAGCTCTGTAGCTGAACGTGCTAAGCCCTATGACTTATCCCGACTTTCCCCTTGTAATGGCGATCCAGAACTATATGCCGGTGGCGCTATCGGCGCTGGGGCTGATCTGGATTGCGCAGATGATTCGCGCGACGCACGCAGCAGCCGGACGCCTGGCTTTCGTCGGCGTGGCGCTGGTCGTCCTGGCCGGGATTCTGAAGGCAAGCTGGAAGTTGGTCATGTCCGTTGCGCGCGTGGACGCGCCGTTGCTGAGCCAGTCGCTCTTCCCGCTCATCGCGCCGGGGTTCACATTCGTGGCTTGGGCGCTTTTCCTGAGCAGGCAGATGCGCGGCCGGAACGGCTCTGACGCGGTGGTGTGGCTGCCGCCGGCCCTGGTCAGCGCATCGGCGCTCCTGTTCGCGCTTGCGCTGGCGGTCACTCGGCCGGATCGCACCTGGGTCTTTGTGCTGATTGGCGTTGCGACCGTGGCGAACGTCGCCTTGGCGACGTTGCTGATTCACAGCGCGCTGCGCCGCCGCAGCGCGCCGGCGGCCGCGCTGTTCGCGCTCAACCTCGTCGTCACGTTCGCCTTGAGCGGCATCGCCGGCATGCCGAATAAGTCGCTGGAAGTGCACTGGATCGAGCAGATCATCAGCACGATCTCCAACGCCGGCTTTGCATGGGCAGCGTGGATGCTCATTCATCCCAAGTCGGTTGCGCTTCAACCCGGCCTGACCTGACGCGCGAGGCCGGACGACTTCAGCATGATCCGAATCACGAGAGGAGAACCTTGATGTCCACCATGACCGTCCCGGAAGGCAACCCGATCACCCCCGACCTCATCGAGACGCGCGCCCCCTCGAAACTTCCCGCGGGGCATAGCGTCTCGCCCGATCACAACCTGACGCCGCAGACCATGTGTCCGGCCTTCGGCAGCCTGCGCGTGCTCACCCGCATTGACGGCGTGCAGACGGCGATGGTGACCGATACCGGCTGCCTATACGGGTTGACTTTTGTCACGCATTTCTACGCGGCGCGCAAGAGCATTGCTGCGCCCGCGTTCGGCACGAAAGAATTAGTGGCCGGCAACGTCGCCGAGGCGGCGATTGCTTCGTGCATCGAGGCGAGCAAGATGCCCGGCACCAAGCTGGTGGCGGCTATCTCGCTATGCGTGGCCGAGACCGCCGGCCTGACCGAAGAGATGTTGCCCAAGCAGATCAACGGCGTGGATGTGATCCTCGTGCGGGTGCCGGCCTACGCCATTCACTCGCATCCAGAGGCAAAAGATGTCGCCATCAACGCCCTGCTCAAGCGATACGCGCCGGCCCAAGCAGAGGTCACGGAAGACGGCGTGGAGCGGCCGCTGACTTACGATGGCAGCAACGAGGAGGAAGAGGCGCTGCGTCGGAGGGTCATCATGCTCGGCGAGGTCTTTCCGGCCGACCCGATCTCGGTGGATGCCGTGCTCAAGCGATTGGGCAGCGGGCTGGCGGCGACGTTGCCCTCGCGCAACCTCGATGACTACAAGCTGGCGCGTCGCGTAGGCGCGATTGCTGCCGTGCATCCGTTCTATGGCGGGAGCGTCGCCACGTTGCGCGCCGCCGGCGTGCCGATCATCAGCGGCGCGCCGGTCGGCCCAGAGGCGAGCTATAACTGGATCAAAGCCATCGCCGCAGCGCTTAAGCTCGACGCCGACCTGGCCGAACGAGTCGCCGCCGAAGAGCGCGACAAGTGCAAGGCTGTGATCAACCAGTTCTCGCTCAGCGGTCGGGTGATGGTGTGCGGCTACGAGGGCAATGAGTTGCTCTACGCGCGCCTGCTGGTGGAAGCCGGCGCCGAAGTGCCTTACATCAGCACCAGCATTCAAAAATCGCTCTACACTGCCGCCGACGAGGCGTGGCTGAAAGCGCGCGGCACGCGCGAGATCGTCTACCAAAAGACGCTGGAGCAAGACGTGCGCGCGCTTGATCGCTACAAGCCCGATCTGGTGCTCGGCACCACGCCGCTCAGCGCCGAAGCGAAACAACGCGGCATCCCCGGCATGTACTACACCAACATGCTCAGCGTGCGTCCGCTCTTCCTGAGTGCGGGCTTAGCCGGCACCATCCAACTCATTCGCGATGCGCTCGAACGCGCCCCGCGCTACGAATGGATGCGCGAGTTTTTTGAAGGCCCGCGCCCACCCGAGTCTGCGCCTGCGCCGATCAACACGATGGACTAGCCATGCCCCTCAGCGTGTGACCTGCAACTGCTATGACTGACCCGAATGACCTGACTAACCGCGCGCCGTCCGCCGACAAGTCGCGCGCGCCTATCGAGCTAATCCGCGACCTGGAGAGCACCAGCGGCTACTGGGCTGCGGTGTGGACGATGTGCGCCCTGCCTGACGTGCATCTCATCTGCGATGCGCCCATCGGTTGCTTCAACCTCGTCGCCACGGCTGTGCCCGATTACACCGACGCCATCCCGCACATCCACAACATCACGCCCAGCGTGATGCGCGAGCAAGAGGTGACCATGCTCGGCACGGCCGGCGCCGTGCGCCGAGCCGTTGAGGCGCTGCGTCAACTTCACCCAGATAAAACGCTCATCGTGGTTAGCACCGCCGAGAGCGAGATGATCTCATCAGATCACAGCGACTGGCTGGGCAAGCTCGATCCGCCCGTGCCGTTCTTCTGGAGTCGGTCATTAGAGGGCGATGAGTGGGAGGGCCGCGACCGCGCGCTGCTTTGGCTGTGGAATCGCTTCGGGCGCGAGCGCGCTGCGCCGCTATCGGCGGACGACGCGCAAACGGTCAACATCATTGGCCCGACCTACGGCTGCTTCAATTCGCCCTCCGACCTGCACGAGGTCAAGCGGTTGATCGAAGGCGCCGGCGGCAAGGTGAACTTGGTCTATCCGTTCGAGGCGACCTTGAAGGACACGCCGCGCCTGTCGCGCGGCGCAGTGAACGTGGTGATGTACCGCGAGTTTGGCGAGGCGCTGGCCAAGGAGCTAGGCAGACCGTATCTCTTCGCGCCGATGGGCATCCGCGAGACGACGGAGTTCATCCAGCGGCTCGGCGATTTGCTCGGCACGCGCGCGCAGGCCGATGCGTTCATCGCCCGCGAGAAACAGACGACGCTTGCGCCGCTGTGGGACCTCTGGCGCGGTCCGCAGGGCGACTGGTTCCCCACCACTGAGTTCGCCGTCGTGGCCGGCCGCAGCTACACCGAGGGCCTGGTGCGCCTGTTGGCCGACGAGCTGGGCATGAAACTGCACTTCGCCAGCGGCCGGCCGCGCCGCCCCGGCGAGATGGACAACATCCAAATCCGCGAGACGCTGCACAAGAAGCAGCCGGCCTTTTTATTCGGCAGCTTGAACGAGAAGATCTACTTGACCGAGGCGCAGGCCAAAGCCACTCACTTCATCCCTGCTGCGTTCCCCGGCGCAGTGGTGCGCCGCGCGCTGGGCACCCCTTTCATGGGCTATAGCGGCGTCGTCCACATCGTGCAAGAGATGGTAAACCGCTATTACGACCTGGTGTTCAACTTTCTACCTTTCGACAACGTGGCCGCCGCCGGCCAGCCCAAAGAGGCGGCTAACCCGCTGACGGCGGCGAGCCGGCTGGTGTGGAGCGAGGCAGCGCGGGCGCAGCTCGACCGGCATCTCGAAGGCATCCCGTGGATCAGCCGCATCAGCGCCAGCCGCGAACTGCGCGCGCAGGTCGAGGTGTACGCCGTCAGGCACAACCTGCGCGAAGTCACGCCGGACGCCGTAGAGCAAGCGCTGGCGGCGACAGCCGCGCAGAGGTGAGCTAAGCCATGTTGGGCGATCCTTTCTATGCCTATTTCATCGGCCCTGATGGGGTCTTCCCGTCTGTATGGCTGGCTGCCCTGTTTGCGCTGATGCAGTTCGGCTTTATGGCCACCGAATCTCGGCGCAGGCGGACGGCCGGCGTTGCTGCGTCGCGCGCGCGGGGCCTATTTCCGCCTTTGTGGTTGGCGCTGCTCGTTGGACTCATCGCGCGTTTGACGTGCGGCTTTCTGAAGATCGGCGTCTTTCGCGGGGAGATGCGCGACGCCGTCGTATGGATCGGCGTGTGCATGACGGCGCTGGGATGGGGTACGCGCCTATGGGCGCAGCGCGCGCTGGGGGGCTACTTTGTGGGCGAGGTAGCCGTGCAGCCGGGGCATGTGGTGGTGTGCGACGGTCCGTATCGCTGGGTGCGCCATCCGGCCTACGCCGGCGGCTTTTTGAGCAGCGTCGGTTTTGCCCTGATGCTGAGCACTTGGCTGGGAGCGCTCATCAGCGCGGTCATGCTCATTTGGGCGTATGCGGTGCGCGTGCCGCACGAAGAAGCGCTGCTTGCGCGCGAATTGGGCGAAGCATATCGCGATTACATGGCGCGCACCAGGCGTTTTGTGCCGTTCGTGTTCTGAGTTCGATGGGTCAGCCGAGATGATCGCGCTTTTGTTCCGGGACAGGATATGAGCCTGCGCGAATGGCGTTCCCTCTCTGCGGGCCGGACAGTAGACCGCGCCCGGCTGTACGATCTCTTGATGAACCAGGTGCGGCTCAGGCGCGAGCCGGTGGCAGTGACCTACTGTGACGGCGCGCCGCCGCCCGGCTACCGGCCGGCGCGCGTGCCCGTGTGCAGCATTCTGCATCACGCCGAGCAGGGCAAGAAGATCTACGTGGATGCGCAGCAGCACGATTGCTACGTCGGCCAATATCACCTCGGCTTTTTGCCGCATGAGGAGGCCGGCAGCCTGATCTGCGATGGCGAATACCTGACCATGGCGCAGGGCTTCTTCACGCCGGCCGCCGCCAAACGCAACAAGCAGCAGAGCTACACGCTGCCGTTCGGGACGATCGCCGCCATTGCCGCTGCGCCGTTGCGCGACCTCGACGCGGATGTGCCGCTGGACTTATTGTGCATCATCACCGACGCGCAGCGCGCCATGCAGGTCGCCGGCGCAGCCAGCGTGCGCGAAGGGACGATGCCGCACGGCGAGCTTGGGCCGTCGTCGTGCTCGTCGCTGTTCGCCGCGCCATGGCACACGCGAAACACGGTATTTGCCCTAGGCGAGGGCGGCGGGCGCAGCTTCAATCAGGTTGCCTCATCCGAGATGTTCGTTGCGCTGCCGGCGCACCACTTGCCCTACGTCATCGAGATGTTCGAGAACTTCTGGTTCAAGCCCGACGAGATGCGCAAGCTCATATTCCCCAGCCATGCGGCTTAAAAAGCGGACAGGGCGGATGTTGATCGTCCGCCCTGTCGCATCCCAGCGCAAGCCTGCGCCGCGCCCTCAATCGCGTTGGCGACCCATGAGCAAGATGTAGTAGAGCAACGTGGTGAGCGCCTGCGCGGCTGCGGCGACATAGGTCAGCGCGGCGGCGTCGAGCACCTTCTTGGCGCCTCTCAACTCTTGGTCGGTGAGCAGATAGTTGCTCTGCAGCATGGCCAGCGCCCGGCGGCTTGCGTCGAATTCCACCGGCAAGGTGATGATGGCGAACAGCGCGGCCAGCGCGAAGCCGATGATGCCAACCCACATCAGCGGCTCGGAGGCCAGCATCAATCCGACGATGAACATGATCGGACCGACCCAGCCGCCGAGCTGCACCGCCGGCACGATCGCGCCGCGCAGCTTGAGCGGGCCGTAGTTCTCTTGGTCTTGCAAGGCGTGTCCCAGCTCATGAGCGACGACGGCGACAGACGCGATCGAGTTTTGCTGCGAACTTTGCGACAGCGCTACCGTCTTGCTGCGCGGATCGTAGTGATCGGTCAAGTGGCCGGGGACGCTGGTTACGCCGACGCTCAGGCCGTGCCGGTTGATGAGCACCTGGGCGGCCCGAATGCCGTTCACTCCCGAACTGGTCGGCACGCGCGCATATTTCGCAAAGGTGCTTTGAACCTTCCACTGCGCCCACATCGCCAGCAGCAGCGGCGGAATGGCGAACACGAAATAGAGTGGATCGAAGTAGAACACTGGTCAACCTCCTGGGGGCACCCCCGAACTTTCTGAAATTCTCCTCAGCGAGAGTCTCGTCACATACCCTGGTGTAACTCTGATCTCGGAGCTAGACGATAGAAAAATTGTACTAGACCAGCGTTTTCAAATCCTTGATCGAGGCTTAGAGCTGGCTGATTGCCTGCGAACGGACTTGAATCAGATACGGTTGAAGCTGCGCGGTCGAGCCTCAGCAGGTTTGCGCGGCCCTTCCCGCCGGTTGGTCGAATCAATCGGGGTGTATACTCGCGCGCGTTGTCAGCGTCAGGTGTCGTTTGCCTCGCGTCGTTCGCCGGTTGCTCGGGCTAACCGGACCGCTGTGCCTATCTGTTGATCCGCGTGAATCTCGGATTACCTTCTGGTTAGACGCTCCCTTCCTAAATTGCTAAGCCGTTGATATGTCCCGCGTATTACCAGGCGCTTCACTGGAACCTATCAAGCAGGTGTTAATTGGGCGGCCGCTGCGCACCGAGGAGGCGCCTCACCAAGCCGTGAGTAATCCCGTCGGCCTGGCCGTCTTTGCGTCCGACGCGCTGTCGTCCACGGCCTACGCGACGCAAGAGATCCTCGTGGTGCTCGCGTCTGCGTTTGCCGTCGCCGGCGTCGGCGTGTTTCGCATCTCCGTTCCGATCGCAATCGCCATCACAGCTATTCTCACCGTGTTGATCGTCTCTTACCGGCAAACGATCAAGGCGTATAACGGCGCAAGCTGCGGCGCCTACGTGGTCTCACGCGACAATCTGGGCGTGCTGCCCTCGCAGATCGCCGGCGCTGCGCTGTTGGTGGATTACGTGCTCACGGTGGCCGTCAGCATCTCCAGCGGCGTCGATCAGGTGGCCTCGGCGATTCCCGTCCTGCGCGGACGCGAAGTGCTGGCGGCGCTCGCCGCCATCCTGGTCATGACGATCATCAACCTGCGCGGCGTGAAGGAGTCGGGGCGCATCTTCGCCGTGCCGACGTATTTCTTCGTCGGCATGACTTTCCTGACGCTGATGGTGGGCATGTTCAAACTGCTGACCGGCCAGCTCACACCGGTTGAGAACGTCCACATGGTGGCGCAGACGGCCGAGCCGCTGAGCCTGTTCCTCATCCTCTATGCGTTTAGCAGCGGCTGCACCGCGCTGACCGGCATCGAAGCGATCTCCGACGGCGTGCAGAACTTCAAGGAGCCGCGCAGCCGGAACGCTGCCCTGACGATCTCCGTGATGGGGTTGTTGCTCGGCGCGCTCTTCATGGGCATCACCCTGCTGGCCAATCAGGTGCAGGCTCTGCCTTCGGAGGAAGAGACGATTATTTCGCAGATTGCGCGCGCGGTGTTCGGCTCCGGCGCATTGTATGGATTGCAGATCGCGGCGACGACGATCATCCTGATCATGGCGGCGAACACGGCTTACGCCGACTTTCCGCGCATTGCCGCCTTCGTGGCCGGCGATAGTTTCTTGCCGCGCCAGCTTGCCATCCGCGGCAGCCGGCTGGTCTACTCCGGCGGCATCGTCACCTTGGCGGTCGCGGCCGGCGTATTGATTACCGTCTTCAACGCGCGCACGACGTCGCTCATCCCGCTGTACGCGATCGGGGTGTTCATGTGCTTCACCCTGTCGCAGTCGGGCATGGTGCGGCGCTGGCTGGAAGTTGCCAGGCTCAGGCCCGGTGAATCGTTGAAGATGGGCCAAAGCGTGGCAACTTACGACCCGCACTGGCGACGCAACCTCGCCATCAACGGCGCCGGCGCCGTCGTTTCATTTGTGGTGATGGTGGTCTTCGCGGTGACCAAGTTCACGCATGGCGCGTGGATCACCTTGCTGGTCATCCCGGTCATGGTGTTTGTGTTCTACCGCGTGCATACGCACTACCGCAACGTCGCGCGCATCTTGAGCCTCAGCAAGGAGCGCGTCAAGCCGACGCCGCACCCGGTGAAGACCATTGTGCTCGTGGATGACGTGCATCGCGGCACCGTGCGCGTGGTGGATTTCGCCAAGTCGCTGGGCAATCCGTGGACGCCGGTGCATGTGGATTACAACGATCGCAAGACGCACATCGTTCAGCAAAAGTGGCGCGAGCGCATCGGCGAGGGCGAGCTGGTGATCTTGCCTTCGCCCTATCGCCGCTTGGTCGAGCCAATTGTGGAGTATGTGAGGCATGAGCTGGAAGCAGACCCCAGCGTCTTTGTCCACGTCATCATGGGCCAGTTGGTGATGGATACGCCATGGGCGCGCGTGCTGCACTCGAACAACTCCCTGGGCATCATGTCGGCCCTGCAGGCCATGGATCGCGTCATCGTCACCGACGTGCCGTATCAGTTGCACGCCGAAGACGTAGAGCTGTATCCGGAGAACGACCTGGGAGACTACGAGCAGGCCAAGCAGCGCGAGGCGCAGCAACGGCAACAAGAGCAGGAGACGATCGAGGCGGCGATTGGCTGACCCTCGGCGCGCCCTAGCGGTCCTTCAACCGTTGTAGCCGCTCGCGCGCCTGTTCGAGCGTTTCGTGCTTTTTGCAAAAGGCGAAGCGCACAATGTTCCGACTCAGCTCCGGCCGGCTGAAGAACGGCGACCCCGGCACGCATGCTACGCCGATCTCCTTCGCCATGCGCAGGCCAAAGGTGATGTCATCCTCGTCGCTGATGGCGCTGAAGTCGGCCATGATGTAGTATGCGCCCTCCGGCGTGACCGGCTTGAATCCGACCTCGCGCAGCATCTCCAGCGCAAACGCTCGCCGTTGCGCGTAGTCCTCGCGCAGTTGCCGATAGTAGTCGTCGCCCAGCGTCAGCATCGCGATGCCGGCGACCTGCAGCGGGGTGGCGGCGCACACGCTCATGAAATCGTGCGCCTTGCGCACGCCGACCATCAGGTCGGCGGGGGCCACGGCATAGCCCAACCGCCAGCCGGTGACGCTGAACGTCTTGCTCATGCCGCTGATAGTGATGGTGCGCTCGGCCATGCCGGGCAGCGTGGCGATGGGCGTGTGCCGCGCGCCGTCGTAGGTGATGAACTCGTAGATCTCGTCGGTGACGGCGATCACGTCATGCTCGATGCACAGATCGGCGATCAGTTGCAGCTCGTCGCGCGTGAAGACCTTGCCGGTGGGGTTGTGCGGCGAGTTGAGGATGATGACTCTGGTCTTCGCGTTGAACGCGCGGCGCAGTTCGTCGGGGTCGAATTCCCACGCGCCGCCGGCTGTCGGCCGCAGTGAAACGAAGCGCGGGGTGCTTTGGGTGATGCAGCAGTTGGGGATGTAGCTTTCGTAATACGGCTCGAAGAAGACCACTTCGTCGCCGGGGTTCACCACGCCCAGCATTGCGGCGATCATGCACTCGGTCGCGCCGCAACAGACCACTACGTCTGTATCGGGATTGACCTCCATCTCGTAACGCCGGCGATAGTGATCGGCGATTGCGTCGCGCAGCGGCTTCAGCCCCCAGGTGACCGAATACTGGTTCCAGTCGTCCTGGATCGCCCGCGCGGCGGCGTCTTTGATGGCCTGCGGCGCTGGGAAGTCGGGGTAGCCCTGCGAGAGGTTGATCGCGCCGACATCGAGGGCGATGCGCGTCATCTCGCGGATGATGGACTCGGGAAAGTGCTGGGTGCGGACAGAGGTGCGCATCATGGTGCGTGCAGAGGCGTGATAGTCAAACGGATCGGTTCCGGCGCAGAATTGTACTCGCGCGGCGCCTCACGCTTTGGGCTGCCACAGCCGCGCGTCCAGGCCGCGCTTGTCCACCGGCGACTCCAGCACAATGGATGTGGTGAGGCTGCGCGCGAACGGCCGCAGTCGCGAGATGAGCGCTTCGAGCTGGGCCACCGAGGCCACCACGACCTGCAACAGATAGCTGTCGCTGCCGGTCAGCATGTGGCACTCGATCACCTCGGGCTGCGTCTTCACCAGCTTGATCAGCCGCTCGGATGGCTCGCAGTCGCTGACGCGAATAAAGGCTCTGATCTGCAGGCCGAGCTTGGCCGCGTTCAGGCGGGCGTGATAGCCGGTGATGATGCCGGCCTCTTCCATCCGTCGCACGCGCTCGGCCACCGCCGGCGGCGTCAGCCCGACTCGCCTGCCCAGCTCGGCGAACGACATGCGCGCGTCCTCCTGCAACAGCCTGAGCAGCTCCAGCCCGGTCCTATCCAAAAGCTTTTCAGAATCGAAAGCCATTCGACGGCTTCGATTTTAGTTTGCAAAAAAACGGCGGCAAAGAGTTTGGTTTCTGTCTTCATCAGCCTGGTCAGCCTCTCTAGACTCCATCTCATCTTGCCGCGCGGGCTGTTGCGCCCGGCGATTCACGTGAGGAGGTGCCGAAAGTGACCAGCGATCCTTTGGAATTTCAGGCGATAGATTACGTAGAGATGTATGTGTCAAATGCGCGACAGGCGGCGCACTTCTACCGCACCGTGTTCGGCTTTCGACCGGTGGCCTACGCCGGCCTAGAGACCGGCGTGCGCGATCATGCGTCGTGGTTGCTGACCGGCGGCGCGGTTAATTTTGTCCTCACTTCTCCGCTCGATCCACATAGCCGGCCCGACATCAGCCAACACATCGCCGCGCACGGCGACGGCGTGAAGGACATCGCCCTGCGCGTGCGCGATGCGCATGCCGCTTACGACGAAGCTGTTAAGCGCGGCGCGCGCAGCGTGATGCCGCCGGTGGTCGTCGAGGATGAGTGCGGCCGATTCGTCAAGGCCACCATCGCCGCCTATGGCGACACCGTTCATAGCTTCATTGAGCGCGAGGGCTATCGCGGATTCATGCCGGGGTTTAAGCCGATCGAGAATCCGCCGCCCACGCCGGAGACCGGACTGGTCGCCATTGACCATATCGTCGGCAACGTCGAACAAGGCAAGATGAACGAATGGGTCAGGTTCTATGCCGACGTGCTGGGGTTCACGCAGCTCGTCCACTTTGATGACAAGGACATCAGCACGGAGTATTCCGCCTTGATGAGCAAAGTGATGCAGAATGGCAGCGGCCGCATCAAGTTCCCCATCAACGAGCCGGCCGAAGGGAAGCGCCGCAGCCAGATCGAGGAATACCTCATCCACTACGGCGGCCCTGGTGTGCAGCACATTGCGCTGGCGACCAAGGACATCATCGCCAGCGTGGACGCCCTGCGCGCAGCCGGCATCCAATTCTTGCGTGTGCCGCAGACCTACTACGAGGCGCTGCCCGACCGCATTGGGCAAATCGAAGAGGACATCGGCGAGCTGGCTAAGCGCGGCATCCTCGTCGACCGCGACGATGAAGGCTATCTGCTCCAGATCTTCAGCCAGCCGATGCAGGATCGCCCCACGTTGTTCTTCGAGATCATCCAGCGTCGCGGCAGCCGCGGCTTCGGCAAGGGCAATTTCAAGGCGCTGTTCGAGGCGCTCGAGCGCGAGCAGGCCCGGCGGGGCAATTTGTGAGCGCGTGGCGCGGCAACGCGGCGTCTGTAGGGCAATTTCCGGCTGATCGGATTGACAAGGATAGGGTGGTTCCGATGGCTTATTACTACAAACTCGGCGACATTCCGCACAAGCGGCATACTCAGTTTCGCAAACCGAACGGCGGCCTGTATCGCGAAGAGGTGATGGGCCTGGAGGGTTTCCATGGGGTGCAGTCTGTGCTGTATCACCACTTCTTGCCCCCGCGCGTGCTGCGGACGGAATACCTCGGCGACGCCCAGGTCGCGTATGCGGATTACGGCGCGGTGCGCCATCGCGCCTTTGCGACCGCCGATGTGCCGGCCGGCGGCGATCCGGTCTCGGCGCGTCGCGTGCTGCTGGGCAACGCCGATGTGACGCTGGGCGTCAGTCGCGCTACGCAGAGCATGAGTTACTTTTACCGCAACGCGCAGGCATACGAAGTGTGGTTCGTCCACGAAGGCGCCGGCGTGCTCCGCACGCAATTCGGCCGGCTCGATTTTGGCAGCGGCGACTATCTCGTCATCCCATACGGCGTCACCTGGCAGATGGTGCTGAGCGCGCCCGAGGCGCGCTTCTTCGTCATCGAGTCGCGCAGCCAGGTTGCGCCTCCCAAACGTTATCGCAATGCGTTCGGCCAACTGTTGGAGCACGCGCCGTACTGCGAGCGCGACATCCGTCCGCCGAGCGCGCTGGAGACCTATACCGAGCGCGGCGAGTTCGAGGTGCGCATCAAGGTGCGCGACGGCATCAGCCGGCACTGCCTCGACCATCATCCCTTTGACGTCGTCGGCTGGGATGGTTATCTGTATCCCTGGGCATTCAGCATTCACGACTTCGAGCCGATCACCGGCCGCGTGCATCAGCCGCCGCCGGTGCATCAGACGTTCGAGGCGCACAACTTCGTGGTGTGTTCGTTTGTGCCACGGCTGTTCGACTATCACCCGCTGGCCATTCCGGCGCCTTACGCGCACA
The DNA here is from genome assembly GCA_046299515.1 of Thermoflexales bacterium. GTDB lineage: Bacteria > Chloroflexota > Anaerolineae > J036 > Brachytrichaceae > JAAFGM01. The sequence continues at coordinate 36,050 of JBKBID010000015.1, forward strand.
GCAACGTCAACAGTGACGAAGTGATCTACTACTGCGACGGCAACTTCATGAGCCGCAAAGGCATCGCCAAATACGACATCACGCTGCATCCCAGCGGGCTGCCGCACGGCCCGCAGCCGGGCATGACCGAGGCGTCCATCGGCGCTAAGGAGACCCGAGAGCTGGCCGTGATGGTAGATACCTTCAATCCTCTGCATGTGGCCGTACAGGCCCTTGAGCTGGAGAAGCCGAACTATCAGGCCACATGGCTTGAGGGCAGCGGGGAGTGAGTCGCAACATCTTGTGATGGTCATGCTGAACATCTCTCCTGCCCGGCGCATGTCGGCGCTTCGTGCGCATCTGTTTGCTCGACTCAACCGGCGCAAAGCTGAGCTGCGCGCAGCCGGCGTGGACGTTATCTCGCTCGACATGGGTTCGCCCGATCTGCCGCCCGCGTCGCACATCGTCGAAGCGTTGGTGCGCGGCGCGCGTCGCCTCGATCGCTACGGTTATGGCGAATTCAGTGGGTCGCCCGCTGTGAAGCGCGCTTTTGCCGATTTCTACGCTCGGCGCTTCGGCGTCGCGCTCGATCCTGAACGCGAGGTGTTGCTCTTGCTTGGGTCGAAGGAAGGCATTTATCACCTTAACTTCGCGTATCTGGACGTTGGCGACGTGGCCTTGGTGCCTGATCCCGGATATCCCACCTATGCGGCTGCGGCGAAATTGGCCGGCGCGACGGTCTATCCATTGCCCCTGGAGCGCTTGAGCGACACAACGCGAGAGGGCGCGTCTGAAGTGGAAGGCGACTCGTGGTTGCCCGCGCTGGAGCGCATCCCGAGCGACGTTGTCGCGCGGGCGAAAGTGATGTGGCTGAACTACCCGAATAATCCGACGACTTCGGTAGCGCCATTAGCGTTCTTCGAGCGCGCGGCGGCTTTTTGCCGGCAGCATGGCATCCTGCTGGCGCATGACAACGCCTACAGCGAAACCGGCTACGATGCCTATCGGCCGCCGAGCGTGCTCCAAGTGCGCGGCACCAAAGAGGTGGCCGTGGAGTGCTTCTCGCTGTCCAAAGCCTACAACGTCGCCGGCATGCGCGTCGGCGCGTTGGTCGGCCATGCGGAGGTGATCAAGACGGTGGCGGCGCTGAAGAGCAACGTGGACACCGGCGCCTTTGCCGCGATCGAGGACGCCGCCGTTGCTGCGTTGACCGGCGACCAAACGTGGCTGGAGGCGCGACAAGCGGACTACCGCCGGCGCCGCGATGTCTGTGTGGCTGCCCTACGCGCGCTCGGCTGCGCCGTGGCGCTGCCCAGGGCTACGATTTACGTGTGGGCGCGCCTGCCGAACGGCGAGACCGACAGCGTGGCATGGTGCGAGGCCGTGCTCGAAGCGACCGGCGTCTCGTTCACTCCCGGCGCGGCTTTTGGCTCAAACGGCGAGGGCTACTTTCGCGTCGCGCTCACGGCGACGCCGGCGCGGCTGAGCGAGGCGATGGCGCGCCTGGCCGCCTACCTGCAGCGAACGGATGGCCGACCTACTAGCAGTTCTCAGAGCGCTCGTGATCTTCACTGCAAACATGCAATCCTGGCTTGACGTTGCTCCGACTTCTGACTTCAGCATCCACAACTTGCCGTTCGGCATCTTTGAGACGCGCGATCGCGCGCCGCGCGCGGGCATCGCAATCGGCGACTACATCGTGGATCTCGCCGTATTGGCCGAGCGACAACTGCTTCCTCTGCCCGATAACGCGCCGTGCCGGGAAGAGGATTTGCAGCGCGCCCTGAACTGTCCAACGCTAAACGATTTCATCGCCCTGGGCAGAACGGTGACCGGCGCTGTGCGGTTGCGCGTCCAGCGGTTGCTTACGGCTTCGTCGCGCGATGCGTATTCCGCCGAGTTTTGGGCGCGCGTCTTGGTGCGGCAACGAGACGCCAGGATGTTGATGCCGCTGCGCGTGCCGAACTACACCGATTTCTACTCCAGCCTGTATCACGCTACGAACGTCGGCGCGATGTTTCGCGACCCGAAGAACCCACTGTTGCCGAATTGGCGTCACCTGCCGGTGGCGTATCACGGCCGCGCCTCGTCCATCGTGGTAAGCGGCGTGCCCATCCGTCGTCCACGCGGCCAGATCAAGCGCGATGATGACCCCATGCCCACCTTTGGCTCCACGCGCGCGCTGGACTTCGAGTTAGAAGTGGCGTTCGTCATCGGCAAGGCCTCGTCGCTTGGCCGGCCGATCTCCGTCGCCGAGGCTGAGCAACACATCTTCGGCCTGCTGCTGTTCAACGACTGGTCGGCGCGCGACATCCAAAAATGGGAATATCAGCCGCTCGGCCCGTTCCTCGGCAAGAACTTCGCCTCGACCATCTCACCCTGGATCGTGACGCTGGAGGCGCTTGAGCCTTTTCGCGTATCTATGCCGTCGCAAGAGCCGATCCCGCTGCCCTATTTGCGCGCAACGGGCGACCGGAGCTTCGACATACACCTGGCCGTAGACCTGATAACCTCCGGTGGCCTGACGTTGACCATCTGTCGCAGCAACTTCCGCCACATGTATTGGACAATGAGCCAACAACTGGCGCATCACACGGTGAACGGTTGCAATGTAGAGGTCGGCGATCTGATGGCGTCCGGCACGTTGAGCGGGCCGACGCCGGAGTCGTATGGCTCGATGCTCGAACTGACCTGGAACGGGCGAAGCCCGCTGCGCTTGCCGGATGGCAGCGTCCGCACCTTTCTTGAAGACGGCGACGTGGTCGCGCTGCGCGGGTGGGCGGAGCGCGATGGCGTGCGCGTCGGCTTTGGCGAGGCGCGCGCGGCGATCTTGCCTGCTTTGGACGGCGAAGCCTGATCCGGCGCGCTGTGTCACGGCGCAGCCGGCTGCGCCGTTCGCGTGAGCAAGCGCTCACCGACCCAGCGGAGCGCGGCATGGGCGACGACCATCAGCCATAGGTTGCGCGCCGTCACGTAAAGCAGCCCGCTGGTCAACATGCAACAGGTCGTCACGAGGGTATGTGACCGATCCGCATGTAGCGGCGCATGGCGCAGCCGTCGCGCAAGCGCCCACTCTACGGCGACCAGGGCGAAGCCGGCGGCTGCGCCCCAGTAGGCGTCCTGGAACAGCAGCACGAACGGCGCGCGGTAGAACGCCCAGTGCGCCTCGGCGTACGCCGCATCGCGCAAGATCAGCAACGCGCCGGGCCGCTCGTCTGGAAGCGCCGATGGCAGGTCGGCGCTGCGCCGCGTCATCCAAAGCACGAACAGCACGAATCCGGTCGCCAGGCCGGCGGCGATGCTGCCGCGCGTCCAATCGCGTAGCGTGAAACCGGCCAACGTGGATGCGCTCTCCACCGCGATAGCGCCCAGGCCAAACAGATCCACGCCGAGCGCGCCGGCGATCAGCGCCCCGAACGGCAGCCCGATGTAATAGATGAAGAGCGCGACCTCGACGAACACACTACCCAGATCAGATTCAGCAAGCGCATGGCGAAGCCGGCCTGCGCCGGAGCGGTGGACGGCGGCAACAGCAGCCAGGCCAACGGCGAACGAGCCGGCTACCCAGAGGGCTAGTTGGAGTTCGGGGTTCATCGGCTGCGGATGACTGCGCCCGATGGCGGCGACTGCGCCAGGATCGTCTCCACTTCGGCGTCGAGCAGGCCGTGCTGCGCGCATTTGAGCGATGCCGCCGTCGTGGCGAAATGCGCCACTCGCGCGACCGGCCAGCCGGCGAGTAAGCCATACATTGCTGCGGCGGAATACACCGCGCCGGCGCCCTGTGTGTCAACGACCTGCACAGCCGGCGCAGGAACTTCAATTAGCCCCGTCTGGTCGAGCGCCAGCGAGCCGTGCTTGCCGCGCGTGACAAACGCGACCTCGACCCCCAGCGCTTGCAATGCTTCGGCAATCGCGCGCGGGTCTTCCGGCGCCACGTGGACGTCGGACATCGGCGCTTGCGCATAGGTTGCTTGGCTGACCAGATGCTGGTAGCGGTCGGGTTGGCGCAGCGAATACTCCACGTTCAAGAAGACCGGCACGCCGTGGGCGCGCGCAAATGCAATAGCGCGCTCGGCAGCCGGCCCGACATACCAATCCACATACAGCATCGCGGCGCCGATAATGGCTGCGAGATCCGCCTCGAGTAGGCTCTCCCACACTGCGGGGGCGTCCTCGACGAAGAAGGTGCGCGTGCCGGCGCGGTCAGAGATGTCCACTTCGTCCGGCGTGCGCAGATCAGGTCGCAGCGCGATGTGCGCGCGCACGCCCAGCTCGGCCAATTGCGCCAGCGTGCGGCGGCCCAGGTCGTCGTTGCCGAGCGCGTTGCCGATCAGGTGCGCTTCGACGCCCCAGCGCGTCAGCATTTGCGCGGCCATGGCGCAGTCGGCCCCGATGAACGGCCGCTTGGCAGTGACGTAGGCGCCGGTGTTAGCAGCCGGGTAGCGATCCACCGAGAACACCACGCCGGGGTTGACGTAGCCAAAACAGACGATGCGAGGCGCGGAGGGCATAGTCGCAAAATTAAAGGCGCACGCGCGTGCGCCCTCTTCTCGATGGCCTCCACAGGGCTCGAACCTGTGACCTCACGGATGTGAACCGTGCGCTCTGACCAACTGAGCTAGGAGGCCAAACTCTCCGTAACATTATACATCCGCACCCATCCGCTGCTCAAGCCGATCCCGTTGGCAGCGTCGGTGGTCGGCGTCTTTGTTTGCCCCATGGAAATACTCTAGCTCGGCGTCCTGCGCGCCGGTAGCACACATGCAAAGTTCAACTTCTGTTAGATAATCCGCGGGTGCGCGTTTCCCCTTTCAAGTGAGCTGCTTGACGGTGGGGTGATGAGTGCAGCCGAGTGGTTCACACATTAAAAGGAGTAAAGCAACATGCAGGTGGAAATCCTGTATCGCCCGTCCTACTCTCTAGGCGTGATTCGGCTGGAGCCAAATGAGGAGATTAGAGCGGAAAGCGGCGCCATGGTGAGCTTGTCTCAGGGCGTGGTGGTAGAAACGAAGGCAGCGGGAGGCATTCTCAAGTCGTTGGCGCGATCGGTGCTGGCAGGTGAGAGCTTCTTTCAAAACACCTTTCGCGCGCCGGCCAACGGCGGTGAGGTGACCGTCGCGCCGGCGCTTCCCGGCGACGTTTTTGTGCTGGAACTGCGCAATGAGGGCCTCATGGTGCAGTCCGGGTCTTACCTCGCGTCGGAGATGGGCGTAAACCTAGACACGAAGTGGGGCGGCGCAAAGACCTTCTTCGCCTCTGAGGGACTCATCATGCTTCGGGCTTCCGGCGCGGGCAAATTGCTGCTCTCCTCGTTTGGCGCTATTCATGAAGTCAATCTGGGAGCGGGGGAGACGTACACGGTGGATACCGGTCACTTGGTGGCTTTCACCGAAGGGATCGGCTTCAAGGTTCGTCGGGTGGGCGGGCTGAAATCCACCTTCTTCAGTGGAGAAGGGCTAGTGGTGGACTTGACCGGCCCGGGCAGAGTGCTGCTTCAGACGCGCTCGATGGATTCCTTCCTGAACTGGCTGGTGCCCAAGCTGCCCAAGCAAAGCAGTTGAACTGAACGCCGACGGCCAAGCAGGTTGCCGTCTCATCTCTTCCTTACGTCGGCGAAAATCGCTCGATAGATCTCTGCTGTGCAATCGGCGATGCGGCGCATCGTGAAATGGGTGAGCACGCGGGCGCGTCCGCGGCGCCCGAGTTCCGCGCGCCGACTGGGCTGTGCCATCAGCGCTATGAGGTGCTCGGCGAGCGCCGCATCGTCCTCTTCATCGAAGACGAGGCCGGCGTCGCCTACAACGCTGGGCGCTTCCCCGCAGCGTGAGGCGATCACCGGCGCCCCGCACGCCATCGCCTCGACGAGCACGCGGCCGAATTGCTCCTTCCAGTTCGGCAAGGTGCGCGAGGGCAGCACGAAGGCGTCCAGCGCGCGATAGAACTCCGGCATTCGGGTAGACGGCAGCGACGGGCGAAACGTCACGCGCTCGGCGACGCGCAACTGCTGCGCCAATGCGCGCAAGGCGTTCAGCTCCGGCCCGTCGCCGACGACGCTCAGGCGCGCCGTGTTCGGCAGGCGGGCAAAGGCGCGGATCAACACATCTACGCCCTTTTCGCGCACCAGCCGGCCGGCGTAGCCGATGACGAACGCTTCGCGGTTGCCCGGCTCGTCCAACGGGGCGAACATCTGCTCATCCACGCCAAACTGAGGGATGACGTGCATCGGTCGAGCAAATCCTTTAGCCCGCCACACCGCGCAGGCCGACTCGCTGCCGACAAGGGCGGCGTCGGCTTCTCGCAGCACGCTGCGTTCCATCCAACCGAACGGCGGCGGGTAGCGCCGGCGAATGTTCTGCCAAGAGAAGAAGATGACGCGCGGCGACGGTCGCAGCGCCCGCGCCGCCTTCACGGCCAGCCACGTCGCTAAGTTGTAAGGCTCCTCATCTATATGCACCACATCCGGCCGCAGTTGCGTCAGCGCGTGGGGCAAGGTGGGGTAATAGTGCAGGTGAAAGTTGCCGTTGAAGCGAATCGGGATGACCTGGAGCGCGT
>JBKBID010000016.1:0-42523 GCA_046299515.1 Thermoflexales bacterium
CCACATCCAGCGCCTCGTCGAACGGCGTGTTGACATCCAGGGCCACCATCGCAATGCGCGGCACCATCACCTCGCGCGCGACGGTGTCGCCGAAATCGAGCACCGAGAGGATCATCTCCTTCTCGCCTTCTTCGATTAAGCCTTCCTCTTCGCCGGCGTCCACCATCGTCTTAAGCTCTTCCTCGGTGACGAGCGCAGCGCCTTCGCGCTTTTGGCCGCCCATTGGGATCGAGAGCAGGTTGCTCAGCACCACGGCAAAGCGCACCAACGGCGCGAGCAGGATGCTCATCACCTGCATCGGCCGGGCCAACGCCAGCGCAAGCGGCTCGGTGTAGCGCAACGCCAGCGCCTCCGGCACCAGCCGGCCGAAGACGAACAAGAAGAGCGCCGTCGCAAAGGTAACGATGAGGAAGGCGATGACTTGGGCGGCCTCCGGCGATAGCGCATCGAATGTGGCGCGCAGCCGGTTCAGCGCCGGCGGCGTGAAGCCCAGCGCCGCGATGCCGGCCGCGAACACCAGTCCCAACAGCGCCCCCACTTCCGCCGTCGCCAGCAGTCGGCCGGAGTTCTCGGTGAGCTGCTGAATCGCCCGCGCGGAGGTCACCCCTTTCTTCTCCAGCTCGACCAGGCGTGGCCGGCGCATGTTGATCAGCGCGCTGCGGGCGAGGGCGAAGAACGCGCGGATCGCAGCGGCCAACACGAACAGTAAAACGACCATCGCGACGATTCTTTGTAACTCCATCCGAACATGGAGCGCCCCACACTTCGCTTTGGGCGCTATGCGTTCGGATCCTCCAACTTACGAATCACGCGCGCCGGTATGCCGACGGCCAGCGTCGCGTCGGGCACGTCCTTGGTGACGACCGCGCCGGCGCCGGTGCGCGCGCGCGCGCCCACGGCCACCGGCGCCACCAGCATCGTGTCGCTGCCGATGAAAGCGTGATCGCCGATGACCGTCGGGTTCTTCTTCACGCCGTCGAAGTTGCAGGTGATCGCGCCGGCGCCGATGTTGACGTGTTCCCCCACGCTGGCATCGCCCAGGTAGCTGAAGTGCCCCATGTGGCTGCCTGCGCCGAGCGTGCTGTTCTTGATCTCCGCAAAGTTGCCGATGTGCGCGCCGGCGCCGATGCGCGCGCCGGGCCGCAGATGCGAGAACGGCCCGATATGCACGTCGTCCTCCACATGGGCGTGCTCGATCATGGATTGCGCGATTTGCACGCGGTCGCCGACCTCCGACTCCACGATGTAGGAGTTCGGCCCGATCTGGCAATCGCTGCCGATGCGCGTGCGGCCGATCAGGTGGGTGTTGGGCAGGATGACGGTGTCTGCGCCGATTTCCACGCTTGCCTCGATGTAGGTCGTTTCGGGGTCAACGATGGTCACGCCGCTGAGCATGTGTTGGCGATTGATGCGGCGGCGCAGCGCGCGCTCGGCGTCGGCCAGGTCCACGCGAGTGTTGATGCCGATGCACTCGTCGCGGTCTTCCACCATTAGCGCGCGCGCGTCGCGCCCGTCGGCGACGGCGATCTCGATCAGGTCGGTGAGGAAATACTCGCCTTTGCGCGGATTGGGGCGGATGCGCTTCAGGGCATCCCAGACCCATGCGCCGTCGAAGCAGTAGGCGCCCACGTTCAGCTCGCGGATGGCGAGCTGCTCTGGTGTGCAGGCCACCTCTTCGACGATGGCCAGCACCCGCTCGCCCTGCGCGTCGCGAATCACGCGGCCAAACCCGCGCGGATCGTCCGAGATTACGGTCAGCATGGCGATCGCCGCGCCGTGACGCTCGCGCAGCGCGACGAGTTGGCGCAGCGTCTCGGGCCGCAGGAGCGGCACATCGCCGTGAATGACGAGGACCTGCCCGGCGCCGGCGGCGTAGGCTTCGGCCTGCATCACGGCGTGGCCGGTGCCCAGTTGTTCGGCTTGGCGCGCGAAGATCGCGCGGTCGCCGATCTCGGCGCGCACGGCGTCGGCATTATGGCCGATGACGACGATGGGCCTATTGCCCGTGGCAAGCTCGGCGGCAGCGATGCAGTGAGCTATCAGGGGGCGGCCGGCCAGGTGGTGTAGGACTTTGGGACGCTTCGATTTCATGCGCGTCCCCATGCCGGCCGCAAGCACGATCGCGCAAGTGTTCGCGCGCGGATGGTCTGGTTCGTCAGACATCATCTGAATTGAAACAAGAATCGAGAACCAAGCGCCAACGGCGCTCAGCCCTCGATCCTCGATCTTACTGGGGCGGCTGGATTCGAACCAACGAATGTCGGATCCAGAGTCCGATGCCTTACCACTTGGCGACGCCCCATCATGATGCGACTTAGCGCCTGCGTATTTTACCATCAGCGGCGGCGCAGGCCTCGCCGAGCGCGCGTTTCCCTACGGGCAAGATAAGTGGTCGCACAGGCACTGCCGGCGCGTTACTCCGCCGGGCTTTCGGCTGCGCAAAGCGCACTCTCAAATGTCGCGCGGGTCGTCGGTCATCATCACCAGGCGCGGCTTGAAGCGCGCGATGCAGTCCACCAGGTCGCGCTGGGCGGCCATCACGGCGTCAATGTTCTTGTAAGCCTGCGGCGCCTCGTCCAGGCCGCCGCCCAGCAGCTTAACGCCGCGCTCGCGCAGATAGGCGTCGCGCGTCTTTTTGGTGATGCGCTTGAACGCCTCGTTGCGGCTCATCTGCCGGCCTGCGCCGTGCGAGGCGCTGTTCAACGAAGCCGGGTTGCCCTTGCCGCGCACCACGTAACCCACATCGCCCATAGTGCCGGGGATCACGCCCAGCACGCCCCTGCCGGCCGGCGTCGCGCCCTTGCGATGCACATAGACGCGCCGGCCGTCGGGCAGCGCCTCCTCCCAGGCGAAGTTGTGATGGTTCTCCACCGTAGCCAGCACTTCCAAGCCGGCCGCCTTGGCGATCTGCTTGTGAATGATGCGATGATTGGCGGAGGCGAAGCGCCCTGCCAAGTTCATCGCCAGCCAGTATTCCTGGCCGGCCTCGCTATCCATGTCCAGCCAGGCGAGGTGGGCGAGGTCCTTGCCCAGTTCTGGGTGCAACTGACGCGCCAGCTTGCTGTAGTGGTCGGCGATCTGAAAGCCGACGCCTCGGCTGCCGCTGTGCGAGAGCAGGGCTAAATATGCGCCGGGCTGCAGGCCTAGTTGAGGGTCGAACTCCAGCACTTCGAGCAGGCCGAACTCGACGAAGTGGTTGCCGCTGCCGGATGTGCCGAGTTGCGGGATGCCTTTGGTTTCCCTCAGATGTCGCAGCAGCGGCGTGGCTTCCCAGTCCGGGTCGTCCAGGATCGGGTCTTCGCGCGGCGGCTTCCACTCCGCGCCGGCGCCGAAGCGGGTGTTCTCGCGCAGCACCTTCTCGAAGCGGCCCGCCTGCTGGTCAAGCAGATAAGGCGGCGCGTCGAAGACGCTCAGCCGCATGCGGCAGGCGATATCCACGCCCACGGCGTAGGGGATCACGGCGCCCGTCGTCGCCAGCACGCCGCCGATGGGCAAGCCGTAGCCGACATGGGCATCGGGCATGAGCGCGCCGGCCACGCTGACCGGCAGGCGCATCGCGTTGTCCATCTGCGCCCGCGAAGCGGCGTCAATGTGCTCTTCGCCCCACACGGCGTAGGGCAGCGGCGTTGGACGCACTTCACCCTTAACCTTGGCCATGCAACTCATCGTACCATGTTTGAGTCCAGGCCGATGAGCGCTGGGCGCTGGGCCAAACGGCCCGACGCGCGATTCGGTAGCAGCTCAGTCCCGATCCGTCAGCACTCGCTTCACCTCAAATGGATCTACCGCAATGGTGTTGTGGGCGTAGAGGTCAATCGCGCCGATGTCAGATGATCGCATCTCCGGCGCGCCGCGGTCGCCGAACCGGACGATGACCGGGAAGCTCGACCAGTCTTCTTGGTCTGTGCTCGATCCCTCATCAGGGCTGGGAGGGAACAACGGCGGCATGAGCACGGCTACATCGAAGGCGCGCATGTCGGCGCGTTCGACCAGCGCGCGCAGCGCGTCGTGCAGCGCGTCGGCCAGGTCGTCGTCGAGCGCGCGGCCGTAGATCCAGGTGTCCTTTGGCCGGTTGGCGGCCAGATGCACGAAGCCGCGCAGCCGGCCGGCGCGCAAGCCCAGCCCCACATCGTCGTGCGCAGCCAGCAGGTCGTCGAAGTAGTCGGCATCGTATTGCGCACGGTAGGCCAGCGCCGCGCGGCGCAGCAGCTCCACCTTGGCGTAGTGCATGCCGCGTCCCAGCCCCATCTGCGCGTGGGCGTGTGGGACCGAGGCGCCGCCTTTCAGCCCGCCGTTCCATATCCACACGAAATAGCGCGCCTGTGGGTCGTGCCGGTGCGCTCGCTGCGCCCACGTCAGCGACGTGCGGAAGTAGTCGCGCAGGTGCGCGCGGGTGAAGGCCAGCGGATCCGGCTCGTCGAAGATCAGCACGGCGCACAGCCCCTCCCAGCTTGCGATGTTGCTGGCGGTGATGCAGTGCTCGCCGCGCACCCTGCCGAAGACGTCCTCGGTGGTCAGGCGCACCGGGTCGGCGAATGCTGCGTAGGCTTGCGCGCGCCGTTCGGCAACGGGCGATGGATGTCTCCCATCCGGCTCCTGACGCTCGGCGGCATCATACAGCGTCACCGGCCGCCAGCGGCGCAGCGGGTTGAACAGCGCGCCGTCGAAGGTGACTCGGTTGGTCACACGCACCACGGTCTGGCGCTCCACGGCGGCCACCGAGCCGAACTGCGACTCGACCCACGCGCGCATCGCCTGGGGGACGCGGCATTCGCCGACGACGCGATCTACGCGGAAGATGCGCTCAAAGCGCGCGCGGCGCTCGGCCGGCAGCGCGGCGATCAACTCCGGCAGATCAACGATGGTGGGCGCGGTCATGGGTGTCAATCCGGCAGCGCTCGCAGCGCTGTTGCCGACGAGACCCGGATAGGCTATGAGCGCGCCGGACTCGGTCTCGTTGTGCGCGGCTATTGTAGTCGCATACAAAAGAGCGGCAGTGTGTGGGGTGGGCGAAGGGGGTGACCGAAGCGCTAAAATGGGGCTGCAACCGAACATCACGCGGGCCGCGCATGCGCCGGCCTGCGCCATCTAGGAGAACCCCAGCATGAGTTTCATCGAGTCCATCTTTGCGCGCGAGATCCTCGATTCGCGCGGCAACCCCACCGTCGAAGTGGATGTGATCCTTGAGGATGGCGCCTTCGGACGCGCCAGCGTGCCCAGCGGCGCCAGCACCGGCGAGCACGAAGCCGTGGAGCTGCGCGACGGCGACAAGCAACGCTACGGCGGCAGGGGCGTGCGCAAGGCCGTCAATCACATCAACACCGAAATTGCTGCCGCGCTCGAAGGCTGGCCGGCGACCGACCAGACCGGCATTGATAAGCTGCTCAACCAGCTCGACGGCACCGAGAACAAGTCGAACCTCGGCGCGAATGCCATCCTCGGCGTCAGCCTGGCCGTGGCGCGCGCAGCAGCCAACAGCCTGGGCATGCCGCTGTATCGCTACCTCGGCGGCGCGAACGCGCACGTGCTGCCGACGCCGATGATGAACATCCTGAACGGCGGCAAGCACGCCGATAACAGCACCGACTTTCAGGAGTTCATGATCCTGCCGGTCGGCGCGTCGTCGTTTGCCGAGGCGCTGCAATGGGGCGCGGAGTGCTATCACGCCTTGCACAAGGTGCTGAAGGGCAAGGGCTACAGCACCAACGTCGGCGACGAAGGCGGCTTCGCGCCCTCGTTGAAGAGCAACGTCGAGGCCGTCGAGGTGATCCTCGAAGCGATCGTCAAGGCCGGCTACGCGCCCGGCGAGCAGGTTGCGCTTGGCCTCGATCCGGCTACCAGCGAGATCTACGAGAAGGGCCAATATCGCCTGGCCAAAGAGGGCAAAGTGCTCAGCACCGACGAGATGATCGCCTACTGGCAAAACTGGATCGATCAGTACCCCATCGTCTCGATCGAGGATGGCCTGGCCGAGCACGACTGGGATGGCTGGGCCAAGTTCACCGCCGCCGTCGGCGACAAGGTGCGTTTGGTAGGCGATGACCTGTTGGTGACCAACGTCAAGTTCGTCGAGCGCGCCATCCGCGAACGGGCGTGCAACGCGCTGCTGTGCAAGGTGAACCAGATCGGCACGCTGAGCGAGACTATCGCCGCGGTGACGATGAGCCTGCGCGCCGGTTGGGCGGTGGCCGTGTCGCACCGCAGCGGCGAGACCGAGGACACGACGATCAGCGACCTGGTGGTGGCGCTGAACACCGGCCTGATCAAAACGGGGGCGCCGGCGCGCGGCGAGCGCACGGCCAAGTACAATCAACTGCTGCGCATCGAGGAAGAACTAGGCGAGGGCGCGCGCTATGCCGGCCGCATGGCGCTCAAGTCGTGATTTCGGGAGGGAACAGCGATGCAAGTGCGCCGTTGGGTAGTGCTCTGTGGGTTGGCGATCGCGCTGGTCGCGTGCGGCGCGGGCGATGGGCCGCCGCCGATCGCGACGATCAGCCCGCACATCACCACGCTGAGCGAGCCATCGGTCGAGGTGGAATCGCAGGCTCAGATAAGCGGGCCGATCACGTTCATGGACTTCTACGCGGAGTGGTGCACGGTGTGCAAGCAGACCACGCCGGTTGTGCGCCGGCTACGCGAGGAGTTCAAGGACGAGGTGATCTTCGTGTCATACGATGTGGACGCGCCGGCCAGCCGGGACATCGTCCGGCAATACCGCGTCGTCGGCGTGCCGACTTTCGTCATCCTCGACGGCAAGCAGGAGGTTATCAGCCGCTTCAGCGGCGGCTTCGGTTATGCCGACATGAAGCAGAAGCTGGAGCGCTACGCGGGCAAGCGCTGACAGCACCGCGCTGCGATTCTTGACTCTCCGACGATGGCCACACAGAACGACAAATCCGGCGCGGCGCTCATCGCTGCGCCGGATTGGATCAACGACTTAAGCCTCACGCCAAGCAAAACCCCCGGCTGCGTCCCAGCCGGGGGGTCATTCATGCTTGCGTCTGTAGCTTCTCAGGCGCTCAACTGCTGACGCATGGCGTTGACTTTGCTCAGCACGCTGTCGTCAATCACCTTATCGCCCACGCGGACCACCAGGCCGCCCAGGATGGACGGGTCCACATCGAACGTGATGTTTTCTATCGCGCCGATTTGCTTGGATAGGTCGGCCTTCACCCGCGACTGTTCTTCGGCCGTGAGCGGCAGCGCGCTGGTGACGACAACGGGCGCACCGTCCACCGAGACGCCGGCGATCTTGGCCGCCGGCACCTTGCTGAAGAAGTCGTTGATCAGCGCCTTCTGACGATTCGCATCGAGCGATTCGCCGACGAGCTTGTTCGTCGCCGCCATGACGAGGGCGACGATCTGGTTGCGCGAGTCGGCCAGGAGCTGATTGCGCTCGGCCTGCGCGTCAATGCGCGCCTGCTGGCGCAGGCGCTCGATCTCGGCCTGCGCTTCCTGGCGAATGCGCTGCGCCTCTTGTTGCGCGGCGTTCACCGCTTCGGCGCGAATCTTCTGCGCTTCGGCGGCGGCCTCGTTCAACTTGGCCTGATAATCTTTCTCGACGTTGGCCAGGCGCTCATCGGCCAGGCGGGCGTTCTCCAGGCTCTCCTCGATGCGCTTGCGCCGCGCCTCCAAGTTGCGCAACACCGGCCGGATCACCATGCCGTTCAGGAAGTACATGATCAGCAGGAAGTTGATGAGCTGCGCCAGGAACTGCACCAGGTTGATGCCCAGTCCTTCAAACGGGTTGGGGGCGCCGCCGCCTTCCGCCGCCACACGCGCGATTGCGAGAAACGACAACACGGTTACCTCCGATATGCTGCGCCTAACCGGTAAAGGCGAACAACAGCAGGAACGAAATCACGAGCGCGAAGATGGCGAGCGACTCCGCGAACGCGATCACGAGGATCATGTAGGTCTGGAGCGTCGAGGTGACTTCGGGGTTGCGGCCGATAGAGATCAGCGCGCCGAGTCCCGCCAGCCCAATGCCGATGCCGGGGCCGATCATGCCGGCGCCGCCGGCGATGCCCGCGCCGATTGCTTTGCCCAAAACGAGTGCTGCTTCTGGTTCCATTGTGCTTACTCCTCAGTGTGTCTGTAGTTTGTAAATCCGTGTGGTGAACTTGGCAATTCGGTAATGCGTTATCAACCGCATCAGTGCTCGCCGTGCGCCACGGCCAGCGAGGTGAACACGGTGATCAACATCATGAACACGAAGGCTTGAATCACGGCGACCGCAAACTCCAAGCCATAGAAGACGGTGGGCAACAAGACCGGGAGGATGGACGCCATCACGAAGACGAGCACCGTCCCGGCGAACATGTTGCCGAAAAGTCGGAACGAGAACGACACGATGCGGATGAACTCGGAGATCAACTCAAGCGGGCCGACCAGGCCGGCCTGGATGTTGCCCACCAAGCCTTGCATCATGCCCTGATGCGCGCGCCGCCAGGCGTCCACCTGGATGAAGCGGCTGAAGTAATGGATGCCGTTGGCGCGGACGCCCTGATATTCGATGAACAGGAAGGCGAGCACCGCCAACGCCAGCGTCGTGCTGAGCGAGGAGGTCGGGCGGCGCAGGAAGGGGATGAGCGCGGCGCCGGCGTTCGGATCCGCTCCGGCCATCGTCGGGGCGGCCTGCACATCGCTGGTCAGGCCCGCAATTTCCGCGTTGCGGTCGCCTGCTACGCCTTCAGCCTGCTCCAGCGTGTAGCCGCACGATTCGGCGAAGCCCTTGGCCTTATCCACTTCGTAGCCGGTGATCAGCCACGCCCCGCCCGCTTTGACGGCGCAAAAACCGCGCAGGTTGGCCGGCGCAGCTTCTATCTTGCCGACGGACTCGTGGCCGGGCAACAGCTCGAAGAAGCCGGCGATCATGATGAAGGTAAAGATCGAGATCGCAATCGGCGCCACCACCTTCGCGCGCGAGCCGAGCGTGGGCACGAGGTAGTTGTTGTAGAGGAACTCGACGAACGTCTCCCACGCGCGCGCAAACCAGTTGGTTCCGGTGAGCGTGTTGCGCAAGCCGCGCGCGCCCAGCAATGCCAGCACGATGATCACCGCGTCCACGATCAGCGTCGTGAACAATGTGTTGTGCAGCCAATCCGGGCCGAGCGGCTCCGAGGGCACGACGATGTTGGGGATGAACGTCTTAAACGGCACAGCCACACCGTTGACGTTCAACGTGAAGCTGCTGAGCACGAGGCCGGCCAAGATGGCCAGGACCAGGATGACGAGGAACTTCAACCCTTTCATATCGTTACAGTTTCAAAACTCATTGAATCTCGCGTTGTAGCTGGTGTGCATCGTTGAATGTGACGGTCGGCGCGCCCTGGGCATCTGTCACGCTGTTGGCTTTGGCGCGCTGCGATTCCGCCCAATCCAGGTAGGCCCGACGGGAACGTTGGACCGTTCGCATCGCCATTCGGTAGGTCGTGAATAGCGAGAGAACCGCGCCGAGGATCGGCAGGCTGAGGGTCAGCATCGGTCGCGTATCGAGCTGGCGGTCGAGCGTGACGCCGAGCAACACCCCCCCGAGCATGAGCGCGCCGTTGATCAACGCGATCTGGACGGCCATCGCAGCGATGATCTGGGGTGGAAATGCCTTGAGAAAGATGACGAACGGCGACTCGCGTTTGGGGGTATGCATCTTGCGCCTCCGATTTTAGCATGCGCAGCATTGTGATTGCCCGTCCTGTCTTCGCTTTCGACGAGACCGAGATCGGATTTGCCTCAGCTGGGGAAGAATGACTGCGCCGCCTCAACGGCCAGATTCCAGAACGGCGGCGAGACAACGGTCAACAGGACGATGGCGACGGCGGTGAGCAACACCACGACGCCGGTCGGCGCAGGCACATAGAACGGCTGGGTGTCGCGCTCGGTGCGCTCCACGTACATTGCGCGCACCACGTTCAAGTAATACACGACCGACACCAGCACCATGACGATGGCGATGACGACCAGCGCAATCAGGTTGACGCCGACGGCCGGTGCGAAGACCAGCAACTTGGCGACAAAGCCGACCAGCGGGGGCGCACCCAGCAGGCTGACCAGGGCCGCCGTCATGCCCAGCGCCAGATAGGGCGCGCGCCGGCCCAGCCCGTTGAAGTGTTGGATGTCGTCCCCGCCCACGCGCTCGGAGACGAGGCCGACGACGGCAAAGGCGCAGATGTTGGTGAGCATGTAGGTGGCGATGTAGAAGATCACCGCCGCCAACGCATCGGCGCGGTTGAGTTGGTTGGCGGCCAGCGCCGTCACGCCGACGAGGATGTAGCCGGCCTGCGCGACGCTGGAATAGGCCAACATGCGCTTGACGTTGCTCTGCACCAGCGCCAGCAGGCCGCCGACGACCATGGTCAGGATGGCCAGCGGCTGCATGAGCGCTGCCCAGGTCAACGATGCCTCCGACGTGCCGGGCGGCAGTGTGTAGAACAAGAAGCGCATCAGGATGGCGAAGCCGGCCGCCTTCGACGCTGTGCTGATGTAGCCGGAGATCGGCGTCGGCGCGCCCTGATACACGTCCGGCGCCCAGAAGTGGAACGGGAAGGCCGATGTCTTGAAGGCGAACCCGACCAACACGAGCAACGCGGCGAAGGACACCGGCACGCGCAAGTCGGGATTGAGCAGCGCGCGGGCGACGGCCTGGTAGCCGGTGTTGCCGCCGCTCAAGCCGTAGAACAGGCTGAGGCCGAACAGCATCGCCGCCGAGGTGACCGCGCCGAAGATGAAGTACTTCATGCCGGCCTCGGCGCTCAGCTTGTTGCCTCGGTAGAAGCCGGCCAGCAGGTACAACGACAGGCTCGACGACTCGGTGGCCAGGAACAGCATGATCAGGTCGTTCGCGCCGGCCATCAGCGACATGGCGATCGTCGTGAAGATGATGATGGCGTAGTACTCGCTGCCGATCCGCATCGAACGGAAGTCAATTGAGACCAGGCAGGTGAGCGCGCCGGCGGCGATGAAGATGACGCGGAAGACGAACGTATATAGGTCGTTGCGAATCATGCCGCCGAGGATGGTCTGCGACTCGGCCGGCCGGCCGGCGATGGCGACGACCAAGATGACGATCATGCCGATGGCCGCCGTCACACCCAGGGTGCGTCGCTTGAGCGACCGCCCGGAGATCAGGTCGAGCGCCAGCACGACCATGGACCACAGCAGCAACAAAATCTCCGGCAGGATGCCGAGAAACTCGGCGGGGTTGAACTCCACGAAAGAACCACCCATGTTTTTGAGCTGTGAGCGGTGAGCGGCGCGCGGCCGCTCCCGCTCGAACTAGAATCTCAAGTTATCCCGTCGCGGTCAGGCCGCGAATGATCGCTTGCACGCCGGCGTTGACCACCGACATGACCGTGTTCGGCAGCACGCCGACGACGATGAGCACCGCGCACATCAGCACGATGGCGGTCTTCTCCAGCGCGTCGAGGCGAGGCAGCTTTTGCAGCTCCATGTCCTGCGGCTCGCTGAAGTACACCCGGCCGGCCACGCGCAACGTCCAGGCGGCGTTGACGACGATGACGACGATGCTGGCCACGGCCACGACGGCGTACCACCCGTTCGTCGCGCCCGCGAACATCGCGCTCGGCGTAGCCGAGGCGTTCCACAGGCCCATGAAGATTTGCAATTCGGCCGGGAAGCCCGGCAGGCCGGGCATGCCCATCAGCGTGAGCGCGCCGATGACGAAGCCGACGGCCGCCAGGGGCATCACCCGCGCCAGCCCGTTCAGCTCGCGCACGTCGCGCAGGTGCGCGCGCTCGTAGATCATGCCGACCAGAGCGAACATCAGGCCGGTCATCACGCCGCCGGCAAACAGCTCCAACCCGGCGCCGTTCAGGCCGAGTTCGTTCAGCGCGGCCAGGCCCAGCAGCACCAGGCCGAGGTGGCTGACCGACGAGAAGCCGATGATGTACTTGAGGTCGGTCTGCCGGAAGGCGATCAAGGCCGCGTAGATCAGGCCGGCCATGCACAGGAAGACGACCACCGGCATCCAGTATTTGGCGCCTTCGGGCAGCAGTTGGATGCCGATGCGCAGGCCGCAGTAGGCGCCGGTCGCTTTCAACACGCCGCCGTGCAACATTGAGACGGCGGTGGGCGCTGCGGCGTAACCATCGGGCGACCAGTTGTGCAACGGCCACAGGCTGGCCAGCACGCCAAAGCCAACGAAGATCGGCAAGAACCAGGTGCGCTGCAACTGAACGGATTGCTCAGGCGGCAGGTTGCGCACGCCGGCCTGCATGTCGAACCAGTCGAACGAATTGCCGGTCTGGAAGTAAATGGCCAACAGGCCGATGATCGCCACGAGCGAGCCGACGAACAGGTAGATCGTCAGCTTCATCGCCGCGTATTCGCGCCGCTTGCTGCCCCAGCCGGCGATGAGCACATAGACCGGGAACAGCACCAGCTCATAGAAGATGAGCAGCAGGAAGATGTCGAGCGCGATGAAGCTGCCGAACACGCCGGACACGAGCAACAGCAGGAAGGCGAAATACTCGCGCGGGCGATCGGCGGAGCGCCACGAGACCAGCACGGCGCAGAACATGACGATGCCGGTCAGCACGAGCTGCGGCGCGGAGAAGCCGTCCACGCCGACGTGATAGCCGATGCCGAATTCCGGTATCCAGGTCGTCTTCTCCTGGAACTGGAAGCCGCCGAGGGTGCGGTCGTAGCCGAAGAACACGGCCAGCGAGAGCAGCAGCGAGACGAATGACGCCATGGCCGCGATGGTCTTGATCACATCCTCCCGATCGCGCGGCACGAGCAGGATGATGATCGCGCCGATGAGCGGCACGAGCATGATGAGGGTGAGGAACGGGACGTTCGTCATGGAGCTACCTTAACAACCCTTGCACGCCTACGTTAATCACATTGAGCGCCAGCGCCGGCCACACGCCCAGCACCAGCATCGCGCCCATCAACGGGGCGATGCCGAGGATCTCGGCGAAGTTCATGTCCGGCAGCGGATGATGCCGCCACGTTTCGCCCAGCGGGCCATGCAGCACTTTCTGGATCGCCTTGAGGATGTAGATGCCGGTGATGAGCAGGCCGGCCATCGAGAGGATGGTGAGCAGGGTATGCACCGACCAGGCGCCGCGCGTGACCATGAACTCGCTCACAAACCCGGATAGGCCGGGCAATCCCAGCGAACCCATCGAGCAGAAGATGAGCACGGCGCCGTAGATCGGCATGATCGTCCACAGGCCGCCATACTGAGTCAGGTCGCGCGTGTGGGCGCGTTCGTACACTACGCCGACCAGGGCGAACATGGCCGCCGAGGAAAGGCCATGCGTCACCATTTGTAGCACGGCGCCGCTGCCGGCGATGGTGGCGTCAATTTCGCGCACGGTGGAGTTGGGCGCCAGCGCCAGCCCCGCCGAGGCAATGCCCAAGGCCACAAAGCCCATGTGGTTGATGGATGAGTAGGCGACCAGCCGCTTGAAGTCGGTCTGTCCCCAGGCGGCGAACGCGCCCAGCAGGATGCTCAGGAAGGCCAGCAAGGCCAGCAGCACGCTGTAGTTGAGCGGCGCGCCGAACACGCTCAGCCCAGGCAGCACCGGCTGCGAGAACACGTCGGGGAAGAGCGGCATGACCAGCCGGAAGAAGCCGTAGCCGCCGAGCTTGAGCAGGATGCCGGCCAGCATCATCGAGCCGCCGGTCGGCGCCTCGGTGTGCGCATCGGGCAGCCAGGTGTGCAGCGGCCAGATCGGAATCTTCAAGGCGAAGGCGATGCTAAACGCGATGAACGCGATGGCCTTCCAGACGGTTGGCTCCCAGCCGAAGAACGTCACTTGATTGTTGCCGGTGAAGGGCCGGCCGAGCGACGATTCGAGATAGGTGAGGTCGAAGCTCTTGGAGGCCAGGCCGATTACCTGGATGGCCAGCAGCATCCCCAGGCTGGCGAACATCGTGTAGAGGATGAACTTGAAGGAAGCGTAGCGCCGGTTTGCCCCGCCCCACTGGCTGATGAGGAAGTACATCGGCACCAGGCTGACCTCGTAGAACAGGAAGAACAGGATGAGGTCGAGCGCGATGAACACGCCCAGCACCGTCGTCTGCAACAGGAAGAAGAGCGCGAAGTAAGCCTTTGGGTGATGCTCGATGTTGAGCGAGAAGATCATCGCCAGCGGCGTGAGGAAGCAGGTGAGCACCACCAGCGGCAGGCTGATGCCGTCCACGCCCACTTTGTAAACCGAGTTGATCTGCGGGAACCAGACCATGCTCTCGAGGTACTGGTAGCCGCCCTGGGCGCGGTCGTAGCCGGCCCACGCCGCAATCGAAAGCCCCAGCGGGATCAGGCTGAAGGCGATGGCCCCCCATTTGATCAGCCGGGTTTGGCTGGATGGCGTGACCAGCACCAGCAACATGCCCACCAGCGGCAGGTAGGTGATGACTGACAGCAGATTCGTGCTCAGTAGATTCATCGTTGTCGCCGTGAGACCGGAGACCTTTCAATCTCCCATCCCAAAATCCACACTTTCACTGAAACAGGAACAGGAAGAACACCAGAATTGCGATGACCATGATCAGGCCGGACAGCAGGTAGTTCTGCACCTGTCCGGTCTGCAATTCGCGGCCCCAGTCGCCCAGGCTGCGGAAGAGGCGGCCCACAGCATCGGAGAAGCCGGTGATCACGACGCGGTCAAACTCGGCGAAGCCCTGCGTCACGCGCGCGCCGAGGGCGTAACCGCCCTCCAGGATGCGGTCTATCACGCCCTTGTCCACCACGCGCGAGTAGTTATCGGCGATGGCTTGCAGCGGATTGATGAAGAGCTTGCGATACAACTCGTCCCAATACCAGCGGTGGTAGAGGAAGTTGAACACCGGCAGCTTCTCCACCGGGTCGGTCTGGCCGGCCTGCAGCGGGTTGCGCGCATAGACGAACCAGCCGAGCGCCAGGCCGCCCAGCGCCACGCCGATCGAGAACAACACCGGCACGACGTTGAACGCCAGCGGCTCCGGCTTCTCCAGCAACATGCTGGCGATGAAGTTCTTCAGCCAAAAGGCGCCGCTGCCCATCAGGGCGCCGAAGATGGGGAAGTCCTTCGGGATGTTGATGAAGCCGATGAACAGCGCGAAGACGGCCAGGACGATCAACGGGAAGGTCATCGAGGGGGCGCTCTCGGTCGCGTGTGCGGCCGCTTCGGTGCGCGGCTGGCCGAGGAAGGTCATGGCGATCTGGCGCATGGTGTAGAACGCCGTTAGGAGTGCGCTGGCCACCAGCACCACGAAGACCAGGGCGGCCAACCCGTTGCCTTTGACCAGGCCATGATAGTAGGCGTCGGCGAAGATCTCGTCTTTGCTCCAGAAGCCGGCGGTGATGAACGGGAAGCCGGCCAGCGCCAGGCCGCCGATCAGGAACGTGACGAATGTGATCGGCATGCGCGCGCGCAAGCCGCCCATGTTGCGCATGTCCTGCGGGTCGAATGCGTGCGCGTCATCGCCGGCGTGATTGGCGTGTTCGCCGTGTTCATCGTGGCCGTCGTGCGCGTCGTGCCCGTGCGCCGAATGGCTGTCGTGGCTTGCGTGATGGGCATGGCTCACGTGATGGTGTCCATGCTCCACGCCGTGGATGACCGAGCCGGAAGCCAGGAACAACAGCGCCTTGAAGAAGGCATGCGTCAGCAGGTGGAAGGCCGCCGCCACATACGCGCCGATGCCTACCGCCGCGACCATGAACCCGAGCTGCGAGATGGTGGAGAAGGCCAGCACGCGCTTAATGTCGTATTGCGCTACAGCGATCGTTGCGCCCAGGAAGGCGGTGAACGCCCCGATGAGGCCGACGATGGTAAAGGCTGCGCCATGCTCACCGGCGGCTAACAGCAGCGGGAAGAAGCGCAGCAGCATGAAGATGCCGGCGCTCACCATCGTGGCGGCGTGGATCATGGCCGAGACCGGCGTCGGGCCTTCCATCGCGTCGGGCAACCACACGTGCAGCGGCCACTGCGCGCTCTTGCCCACCGTGCCGCCGAAGATCAGGATGGCGATTAGCCCGGCCGCCGAGATGCCCAGCCCGAGCACCGCCGGCGTCGCTGCCAGCTCCTTCAGCACCTCTTCGCTGTGCAGGATGGCATGGAAGTTCAGCGTGCCGGTCTGCGCGTAGAGATACACCATGCCCAGCAGCAGCAACATATCGCCTACGCGCGTCGTCATGAAAGCCTTGACCGCCGCCTTGTAGGCCGAGGGCTTCTGGTAGAAGAAGCCGATCAGCGAGTAGGAGCAAAAGCCCATCAGCTCCCAGAAGATGAACAGGGTGAGCAGGTTATCGCTGACCACTAAGCCCATCATCGAGCCGGCGAACAGGCTGAGATAGGCGAAGAAGCGCGTGTAGCGCGGGTCCGCCGACATGTAGCCGACGCTGTAGATGAAGATCAGCGTGCAAGCCAGCGGCACCATGAACAAGAAGGTCGCGCCGAGCGGATCCACGGCGACGCCGATGTTCAGGACGGTCTCGCCGGTGGGCAACCAACCGATCTGCCCGCCGATGGGCTTCTTGCCCAAGTCCTTCATCTGCCAGACGCTGAAGAACACGATGAACGACATCACCAGAGATGCGATCATCGCGAGCACGGCGATCGTCGAGCTGGTCTGGCGGTAGCGGTTGGTGAACAGCGCAATGACCGCAAACGCCAAGATCGGCGGCAGCGGCGCAAGCCAGAGTAGTGTAGTCAGGGTTTCGTGCGACATGCTTCGATTGGTGTCGTTCGTGTCGGTGGCGTCTGTGATGTCTTACGCCATCACAGCTTCATCTGGTCTAGCTTCTCCGGATCAATGCTGCGCGTGATGCGATAGACTGCGATGATCAGCGCAAGGCCGACGGCGGCTTCAGCGGCAGCGATCACGAGCACGAAGGCGGCGAAAGCCAACCCGCCGGATGACGCCGGCGCCAGATAGCGCCAGAAGGCCAGCAGATTGATGTTGGCGGCGTTCAGCATCAGCTCGACGCCCATCAGCAAAGCGATGGCATTCTTGCGCGCCAGCGCGCCATACAGGCCGATGCAGAACAGCGCCGACGACACGACGAGATACCACCACAGCGGGATTCCGTTGAGCAAGTTTTGCATGATTCCTCGATCGAGAGCGCGCTTGAGTTTCAGTGTTCGGCGGTCGAAGCCACTGCGCCTTCCGGCAGCGCCGCAACATCCGGCGTCAGGCCGGCCTGCCGCATCGCTTCGGCTTCCTCGGCGGCTTCTTCGGCTTGGCGGCGGCGATCTTCGATGACTTCGGCCGGCCGGCGCTGGCGCGCGACGAAGATCGCGCCGGCCAGCACCACATCCACCAGGAAGGCGATCAGCAAGAAGGGCAACAGATACTGGTTCGCATCCACCAGCGAGCGGCCGAAGTCGGCGATGTAAGTCTCCGGCATGGCCGGGATCGGCTGGTTGGGCGGCGTCCACTCGATGCCGCCGACGTCGCGCGGAGAAGCGTTGCCAGCAAACAACGAGAAGACCGGCCAGCGCGCGACATCAACCGTCACGCGGAATGGGCCGAACAGGAGCAACAGCACCGCAAAGATGATCCCCACGGTCACAGCCGCGGCGACGGCCTGTGAGTTGCGCGGTACCATGCCCTGCATGCCGCGCGTGAGCATGACGGAGAAGATGATCAGGATGGAGATGGCGCCGATGTAGATCAGCACCTGCGCCACGGCGAACAGGCCGATGTCCAGCAGCACGAACAGTCCGGCTACGCCGAAGAATGTGAAGATCAACATCAGCGCCGCGCGGAAGAGGTTGCTGGTGGTGACGACGAAAATCGCCGACCCGAGGATGGCCAGGGCCATCACGATGAAGAGCACTTGATGGATCGTCATGATTGCCGAATTTGCGATGGGTCAACCGTGTCTATGCGCTCACCGCGGCGATGTTCTCCGCTCGGCGTTGCTCCAGCACGGCTTCTTCTTGCAGGCGCATAATGCGCGCGCGCCGCGCCGCAACGGTCAGCGAGCCGATCAGGACGAGCATACTCGCCACGAACAGGATGGCGGCTTGCGCGGCCGGCGTGACAAGGATGCCGCCGTTGGCCTGCGCGAGCGCCGGGCTGGTCACGAAGAGTTTCATCAACACCATGACTACGACCAGGTGCACGATCGAAACCGGCACGAAGAACTTCCAGTTCAAGTTGTGCATCTGGTCCACGCGGATGCGCGGCAGCGTGCCGCGCAGCCACATGAAGATGAAGAACACGACGGCGGCTTTGAGCAGCAACCAGATGTAAGGCGGCAGCAGTGGGCCGGCGTAACCGCCCAGGAACAGCGTCGAGAACACGAACGCCACGGCCAGCGCGTTGACGTATTCGCCCAGGAAGAACAGCGCGAATTTCATGCCGCTGTATTCGATGTGAAAGCCGGCCACGATCTCCGACTCGGCCTCTAGCAGGTCAAACGGTGAGCGCCCGGTCTCAGCGATGCCGCTGATCAAGAAGACCAGCGCGCTGAACGGGAAGAATACGATGAACGGGATGCCCGGATTGCCGTTCAGCGTTGTTTGTTGGTTGATGATGTCTATGAGGCCCAGCGAGCCGGTGAGCATCACCACCGGCAGCACGTTCAACAGCATCGGCACCTCGTAGCCGACCAGTTGCGCCACCGTGCGGAAGGCGCCCAGCAAGGCATACTTGTTGTTGCTGCCCCAGCCCGCCATGATGATGGCCACAATGCTGCCCGAGCCGATGGCGATGATGAAGAACACGCCGACGTTCAGGTTCGTGCCCACCACGCCCGGCGCGAACGGCAGCACGGCGTAGGTCGTCAGGGCGAACACCGCGATGACCAGCGGCGCGAGGTTATATACCCAGCGATCGGCCGACGCCGGCGTGGTGTCTTCTTTGGTGAACATCTTGATGCCGTCGGCGATGGGCTGCAGCAGCCCGAGCGGCCCGGCCTGATTTGGGCCGACTCGGTCTTGAATGCGCGCGACAACCTTGCGCTCGACATACGTCAGCCCCATGAACGACAGTGCGGCGAAGGTGCACAAAATGACCGCCGCCAGCCCCATGGTGACTAAGTCGGCGAGGAAGGGGCTGAATCCGAAGATGCTGTTGATGATCCCTGCGATGAAGTCGCCGATGATCTTGAGCAGGTCGTTGATGAAGTTCATAGCATCAGGTCTCAGCAGCCGGCAGCCTGCCGGCTGCTCGGCGATGTGATCGTTATTCCCAATCCAGCGCGCCTTTGCGCCAGGCGTAGAGCAGCGCGATCAGCAGCACAACGATGAAGAGGGCGACGTTGGCGACGGCGAAGAACGTGAGCGAGTTGAACGCCACGGCGATCGGGAAGAGCAGGATCGCCTCGATGTCGAACAGCACGAACACCAGGGCGATCACGTAGTACTGCACCCGGAACTGCACCCAGGTATCGCCAACCGTTTGCATGCCACACTCATACGTCTCGAGCTTGGCTTTGCTGGGCTTCTTGGGGCGGAGTAATGAAGCCGCAATGAGCGTCACTCCCATGAGCAACGCAGCCGTCACCAGCATCACACCGACGAACGCAAAGTCTGTTCTCATAGGCCTATGCACGATTTAGCCACAGCGCCGCTACAAACGATCATCCTTCGCGGCACTGTGGCTAATTTGGAATCCGGACAAGTGCCAAACTTCACAAGGCGCGGGCATTATAGCCGCAGGCGTTTCGTAGCGTCAAGGATTGTTACTGAGGGTGACTGTCACATTGCTGGTGTAGTCTCCTGGACGGATGCAGATGTGAGCGCGGACGGTGCGCGGATATAAGTCGCCAAAAGGGATGTCGGCCGAGCTGATGCTGAGCGGCTGTGGGAGTGCATGGCGAGCTTGGGGCAGCGCAGGGTCGGCTGTTGCTTGTCCTGACTTGAGCAACTCGCCGACTGCTCATGTGACAGACACAGGCGCTACCGCTTGGTGTCAGATTAACTATAATTCGGCGGCATGGCTATGGATGTCCAGCCTATCACCCTGGTTGGGCGATGGGTGAAGCTGGAGCCGTTGCGCGTGGAACACGCCGAGGCGCTGTGGCCGCAGGCCGACGAGCCTGAGATATGGCGCTATATGCCCTACGGCGAGGTGAACTCACCGGCCAAGCTGCGCGCGGTGATCGAGGATTTGCTCGGGCGCCAGGCGCGCGGAACCGATTTGTGCTTTGCGGTGTTTCATTGTGCGACGAACGCGGCAGCCGGCATGACGCGCTACATGACGATTGACCGGCCTAACCGAAGCCTAGAGATCGGCGGCACTTGGTATGGCAAGGCTTACCGCCGCACTGCGATGAACACGGAGTGTAAATACCTGTTGCTGAGGCACGCCTTCGAGGTGTTGGGCTGCATCCGCGTGCAACTCAAGACCGACCTGCGCAACGAACGCAGCCAGCGCGCAATTGAACGCTTAGGCGCCGCGCGCGAAGGCGTGTTGCGCAAGCACATGATCATGCCGGATGGCTACCCGCGTTCGTCGGTGATTTATAGCGTGATTGATGACGAGTGGCCGACGGTTAAAGCGCGCCTCGAGCGAATGCTGAGCGCGTAAGTTTGCCCTGCGCCCACCCCTGCGCAGCGCGCGTCCCCGTGTTCATGTTCTGTTGAGTACGACCTGCCTACTTCACTAAACCGTTTTAGAAATGGCGATGGTCGAAATCCAAGAGAAACTCATTCTCGACACAGCAGGAGAGATGTTATGCGAATTGGAATTTTGACAGGCGGCGGCGATGTGCCCGGTTTGAACTCGGCCATCAAAGCGGCGACAATCCGATTGCTCGACGCCGGCCATGAGATGGTCGGCATCCGACGCGGCTGGTATGGCTTGCTGCACTTCAACATGGACGATGAGACCAGCGCGCAGCAGTTCACCATGCGGCTCGACCGCAACGCCGTGCGCACGGTGGATCGCACCGGCGGCACCTTTCTGCACACCAGCCGCACCAACCCGGCCAACGTGAAAGCCAAAGACGTGCCGGAGTTCCTCAAACACACGACAGTGTTTGCCAGCGGCCTGGCCGACCGCTACGACTTTACTCAGCACGTGTTGAGTGTGCTGCGTTTCCTGGGCATAGATGCGCTCATCACCATCGGCGGCGATGATACGCTGAGCTATTCGCTGCGGCTGCACAATGAGGGTTTCCCCATCGTGGCCATTCCCAAGACGATGGATAACGACGTGCGCGGCACGGATTACTGCATCGGTTTCAGCACAGCGGTCACCCGCGCGCTCGACTTCATCCACAACATGCGCACCTGCACCGGCAGCCATGAGCGCATCGCCGTGATCGAGCTGTTCGGGCGCTATAGCGGCGAGACCGCGCTCATGGCCTCCTATCTGGGCAATGTGGATCGCTGCCTGATCGCCGAGGTGCCTTTTGACATCGAGAAGCTATGCGACTATCTGTTGCGCGACAAGCGCGCCAACCCAAGCAACTATGCGATGCTGGTCGTTTCGGAGGGTGCGCGGCCGAAGGACGGCGCGATGATCGAGCGCGGCGAGGCTGACGCCTACGGGCATCGCAAGCTGGGCGGCATCGGCGATTACATCAGCGAGCAAATCAAGCGCCTCACCGGCGAGCACACCATGTATCAGAACGTGGCGTATCTGATGCGCTCTGGGGCGCCGGACGCGCTGGACGTGATGGTGTCCAGCAACTTCGGCGCGTTGGCGGCCGATTTGATCCTGCAAGGGCGCTGCGGCCGGATGGTGGCGCTGCAGGGCGGCAAATATACCAGCGTCCCGCTCAACGAAGTGGGGGGTGGTCCGCGCCCGCTCGATGTCGCTGAACTGTATGACGCCGAACATTACCGGCCGCTCGTGCGCAACGTCGAGAATAAACCGATGTTTCTGTATTGACGAATCGCGATGTCGGCGATGGCCGATGAGGCATCGCGACTGTGGTCCGTCTGAAGATTTGGCCGGTGGGTCGGCTTCGGACGGCCGCTCAGATCACCGTCGGCGGGTGATATTCGCCAAAGACGCGGCGCAGCGCTTTGCCGATCTCGCCGACGGTGACGCCGCCTTCGACGCACGCGATCAGGCACGGCAAGATGTTCTCGCTGCCGCGCGCCGTCTGTTCCAGTTGGGTGATTAGGGCGCCGACGCGCTCGTTGTCGCGGTTGGCGCGCCACTCGGCTAACCGCCGGCGTTGCTCGGCCTCGATGGCCGGATCCACTCTGAACCGCTCCCCGGCGTCTGACCCCTGATCCCTATCCTCGAACGCGTTGACGCCGACGATGAGGCGCTCTTTGCGCTCCACTTCGCGCTGGTAGCGATAGGCCGACTCGGCGATCTGCGCCTGCATCCAGCCGCTCTCGATCGCCTTGACCGCGCCGCCCATGGCGTCAATCTTTGCGATCAAGTCGCCGGCGCGTCGCTCGATCTCGTCGGTCAGGTATTCGATGACGTATGAGCCGCCGAGCGGGTCAACCGTGTCGGTCACGCCGCTCTCGTGGGCGATGATTTGCTGCGTGCGCAGCGCCGTGCGCGCTGCCTCGGTGGTGGGGAGCTGCAACGCCTCGTCCCAGCCGTTGGTGTGCAGGCTCTGCGTGCCGCCGAGCACCGCCGCCAGCGCCTGAATGGTGACGCGAACGACGTTGTTGATGGGTTGCTGCGCCGTGAGCGCGCTGCCGGCGGTTTGGGTGTGAAAGCGCAACATGCAACTGCGCGGGTCTTTCGCGCCGAATCGCTCGCGCATGATTTTGGCCCACAGCCGTCGCGCGGCGCGGAACTTGGCGATCTCTTCGAGGAAGTCGTTGTGCGCGTTGAAGAAGAAGGCGAGCTGGCCGGCGAACTCGTCCACGTCCAGCCCGGCTTCGATGGCCGCTTGGGTGTAGGCGATGGCGTTGGCCAGCGTGAACGCCACCTCTTGCACAGCAGTGCTGCCCGCTTCGCGGATGTGGTAACCGCTGATGCTGATCGTGTTCCAGTGGGGCAGGTGATCTTTGCAAAACGCGAAGATGTCCGTCACCAGCCGCATGGAATGGCGCGGGGGAAAGACATACAGGCCGCGCGCGGCGTATTCTTTCAAGATGTCATTTTGCGTGGTGCCGCGCAGCTTGCGCATGACCTCAGGCGAGCGGCCGGCTTGCTCTTTAGCCACCGCGATATAGAGCGCCAGCAACACGGCCGCCGGCGCGTTGATGGTCATGCTGGTGCTCACTTGGTCAAGCGGGATGCCATCGAACAGCTCGCGCATGTCGCCCAGCGTGCTGATGCTCACGCCGACTTTGCCGACCTCGCCGGCGGCCAGCGGATCGTCGGCGTCCATGCATAGTTGCGTCGGCAGGTCGAAGGCCACGGAGAGGCCGGTCTGTCCCTGCGCAAGCAAATAGCGATAGCGCGCGTTGCTCTCCTTCGCCGTGGAGAAGCCGGCATATTGCCGCATCGTCCAGTGGCGGGAGCGGTACATGGTTGGATGGATGCCTCGCGTAAACGGATATTCGCCGGGGAACTCGCCGTGATGGCCGGCGCCGGTCGCCGGATCGCCGTGAACGACATCGAGCGGGATGCCGGAGGGCGTCTCGAAGCGCGCCTTGCGCTCCGGCGCGCGTCGCAGCGAGGGTTGGAGCGTTTCACGCTCCCAGTCGTCGCGGGTGCGTTGGGCGTGAGCGATCTCGGTCATGTCGGGTGAAGTGTACTGGACTAGAAGTAACTGCTAATCACATCCAGCAGTTTCTTGATGTTCCCCGGGTCGCCGCTCTGCACCTTGGTGTCGCTGGCGCGGCCGATCGCGTTCAGCGCGTTGATGTCGGCGTCCCGTCCATAGGCGACCGGGATCACCAGGATCGGCGCGCGGCTGTTGCGCGCTTCCTGTAGCGTGCGCACCACCTGGTTCAAGCTGGCCTGCGAGGATGTGTCCTGCCCGTCGGAGAGTAGCACGATGGCCTGGATGCGCTCCGGATCAGAGGTGGCTTGTAGCTTTTGCACGGCGGCGATCACCGCGTCGTAGAGCGACGTGTTGCCGTATGCCTCTATCCGGTCGAGCGCCGCCAGGATGTCGCTGCGATTGCTCTCCATTGCGCCGAGCGGCACAAGCACCTCAACGTCGCTGCTGAAGCGCATCAGCCCGACGTTGTTCTTGCCGTCCTGGTCTTCCAGGAACACCTTCGCCGCTTCGATAGCCTGGCCGATCTTGTCCTCGTCGCGCATCGAGCCGGACGTGTCTATCAGCAGCACAACATCGGCCTGTTTCTTCACCAGTTGCCACGACTGTTGCACCAGCGCGATGACCGCCGGATCGGGCACCGGCAGCAGCGTCTTTGGCTGGTTCGGATCTACGCCGTTCTCCGGGCCGATGGGGTAGGTCAGGGGCACTTCCTTGTTAGCCGGGCGGAAGCCGGCTTCCAGCACCTTCTGCTGCACTTCTCGGCTCAGGAAGTACTGGGTGAAGACCTCGGCGGCGCGGCGCTGCTCATCCGTCACCCAGGGCGCGTCGGGAATGGCAAAGGGGTGGTCATGCACAAACGTGCCTTCCTTCGGATAGAGCGCGACCAACTTCTCCGGCGGCTTGATCTGCGTTTTGCCCTGGTTGATGAAGATCAAATCGTTCTCTTCCAACGCGACGAAGTCCACGTAGTCCGGCCCCTGCGCGATGTACTCGATGAACTCGGTGGTGCGCGCCGAGTAGTGTTTGATCAGGTTCTCGATGCGGCGCACGCCCGCCTGCACGCGCGGGTCGTTGACCTGCTCCGCCGTGAGGCGCGCGGCGGCGTCCGTTTTGCCGGCGTTATAGCGCGCGCTGGCGTAGAACTCGGCCATCAACGTGGAGAGCGCCGTGGACGACACGCGCGGGTCGGTATGGCCGTAATACACCGATTGCCGCCCGCCCAGGCCGTAGGCGTTCCAGCCTTGCGGGTCGTCGAACACGGCCAGCAGTTCCTCCCACCCGATCTCTGCGCCGTGTCGGGCTTGCAGCGCCTTCAGGCGCGATTCCCAGATCGCCATCACCACCGGCGCAACTGCCGTGCCCGGCGCGCCCTCGACGTCGAACACGCGCCGGCCGGTCTGGTAGTTCACCAGCGCCAGCCAGTGCCGCACCGAGGGCGACCACAGCACCGGCCGCTCGACGTTGGCGTTGTTCGGCGCGAGGAACGCATTGATGATGCCCTCATGTACCGTGCCGGATGAACCACTGCGACCCTCGATCCAGATCGGCCGTTCGCCGGGGCGCAGGCCTTGGCTGGTCACCGGATTGCGTCCTTCGGCGAAGGCGCGGTTGAAGTCGGTGATGATCGCGCTGATGTTCAGATTCTTGTCGAACTCCGGCGCATAGATGAACGACACCTCGATCGCGTTGGCCGGCTTGCTCACCGTCGGCGATGCGCCGGCGATGAAGTTGCTGACCGCCCGGCCCAGCAGCACGGCGATGACGACGATGATCGCCGTCCCGACGATCAAGCCGAATAAGATCCGATTGCCTTTCATGTCGAGTTGAAACCTCCTCAGCCTCGTGGGCGGTGCGCTCGGTTTATCTTCACAAGTTTAACCGCAGCCTCCAAGGGCATATTGCCTGGCTTTCGTCAGCGTCGCGTGTGCGTTGCCCGGCGCGAGGTGTGGATAATTCAGCTATGGCGAGCGAGTCCAAGGTCCTGTGGCGTGAGTGGAGCGACGAAGCCTTTGCCGAGGCGAAGGCGCAAGATAAGCTGGTGTTGCTGGGCATCAGCGCGGTGTGGTGTCATTGGTGCCACGTGATGGATCGCGGCGTGCCGGGCGATCCGGTGCACACCGGCGTGTATAACAACGCACAAATCGCAGACTACATCAACGCCCATTTCATTCCCATCCGCGTGGATAACGACCAGCGTCCCGACATCAACGCGCGCTACAACATGGGCGGTTGGCCGACGACCTGCTTCCTCACCCCAGAGGGCGATGTGATTTACGGCGCGACCTACCTTGCGCCGGCGCAGATGCGCCAGTTGCTCCCGCGCGTTGTCGAAGTGTGGCGCAATGAGCGCGAAGAAATTCTGAAGCAGCTCAGGGGCAGGACGGAGGATGCAGCGCGCACAACCCGAATCACAATGCCAACGCTGGCCGATCTGCAATCGTCAATCAGCCATCGTCAATCCGCGATCGTCGAAGACGTGGCCGGCACCATCATCCGCAACTTCGACCCGAAGCACGGCGGGCTGGGCGACGGCCAAAAATTCCCCATGAGCGACGCCTGGGAACTCCTGCTCGCCATCTATGCTCAGACGCGCGAGAAGCGTTTGCTCGATATGGTGGTGAAGACGCTGGTGGCCATGGGCACGCGCGGCATGTACGACTTGGTCGCCGGCGGCTGGTTTCGCTATTCCACTACGCCGGATTGGAGCGTGCCGCACTTCGAGAAGATGCTCGAAGACCACGCCCGCCTGACGCCGGTCTATCTGCACGCGATTCAGTTGTGCCGCGCGGCGGGGCGCGAAGACGACGCGACGACGCTGACTAAGGTCGTCCGGGCTTCGCTCGACTATTTGACTTCGACGCTGCTCCACGACGAGGCCGGCCTGACCTACTTCGCCGGCAGCCAGGACGCCGATGAGACGTACTACCTGCTCTCGCGCGAGGAGCGCGCCCAACTTCCGGCGCCGTTCATTGACTGGCGGCTGTATGCCGACTGGAACGCGCTGATGCTCTCTGCGCTTTTGCAGGCCGACATCGTGCTCGGCGAGCCGGCGCATGGCGATCTCGCCGCGCGCATCTGGCGCACGCTTGTGAATCGCTGCGTGAACGACGATGGCAGCGTGGTGCATTCGCTCATCTCGAAAGATGGCGCGATGGTGCACGCCAGCCTGCGCGGCCAACTCGGCGATCAGGCTGCGCTGGCGCGCGCCGGCCTCGACCTGGCGCAGCACCGGCCGGAGCTGGCCGCCGATGCCCTGGCCGTCGTGCGCCGCGTTATGACGTTTGCCATGCGCGAGCTGCGCGCGCCGGAGGGCAACTTCTATGACGGGCCGGCCGATCCGAACGCTCAGGGGATGCTGCGCGTGCGCATTCAGCCTATCTTTGACAATTGCACGTTAGCCGAGGCGATGTTGGCGATGAGCTATCTGGCCGATGAGACGGATGGGCGACAGGCAGCGCTCGCGGCGCTTGCGGCGTTCGGCGACGAATACAGGCGCTATCGCGAACACGCGGCGCCCTACGCGCTGGCCGTCATGCGTGCGGCTCAGCCTCCCGACGAGATCATGATCGTCGGGCGCGGTGATGAGGTCTCCCCGTTCGTTCGCGCGGCGCATGCTGCTTATTCGCCCTGGCGCATCGTGCGGGTGCTTGACCCCGACCGCGACGCGGCTGTCATCGCTCAGCGCGGCTATCCCACAGCTCGGCTGCCGGTCGCGTTCCTCTGCCGTGGGACGTCGTGCAGCGCGCCGATCTACGCGCCGGATGACCTGCGCGCCGCGTCTGTCTAATCCGGCGCAGCGCACACCCACACAACGACCTCCGCCCGCGCGGTCTGCACCATGTGCTGCGCAAAGGTATAGCCGGCGGACTCGAAGCGCCGTCGAATGCTATCCGCCGACGATTGGCCCTGGCCGGTCACGCGATAGGCGAACTTGACCAACGCGGTGAGGGCGTCGTTCCCCTTCAGGCGCGCCGTCGGCACGATGACGAACCGCCCGCCGGGGTGGAGCACGCGGCGCACTTCGCGCAGCGTTTCGGGCGCGAAGATGAACGCCGCCGGGAAGGTGCTGACGGCGCAGGCGAATGACCCATCGGCAAACGGCAGGCGCAGCGCCGAGGCGCGCGCCTGCGCAGGCGGCCGGCCGGCGGCCCGGACGACGCGCTCGCGCAGCCGTCGCGCCATCTGCGGCGAGAGATCCAGCCCGATCACCTCGAATCCCTGCTGTCGCAGCGTCAGGTGCAGGTGGCCTGGCCCATGGGCGATCTCCAGCAGGCGGCCCTCGCGCGTCAGGAAGGGAATCGCCGCGCGTCCCCACGCCTTCCATTCGCCGAATGAGACGGCGTCCGCTACCAGGTCGTATGCCCACGCAAAGTTGGTGTAGAGCTGATGGAAGGCGAAGTGGATCAGGCGGTTCATCGCCGATGTTTCACGCTGGGTCATAGGCGTTTGGATGGGCGGCTCGGCGTCTATTGATTCCGTAGAATACCGCGCGATGAATGCTCGTCGCCGCCATTGGCCGCTCGCCGTCATCGTCGTCGCCTATCTGGCGCTCGGCAGCCTGTTCGCCCTGCGCACGCCGGCCTGGCAGAATCCCGATGAACCGGCGCACTATAACTACACGCGCCAGCTCGTCCGTTCCGGCAACATCCCCATCATCGAGCCGGAGGACTGGGTGGCCGGCCTCGTGCCCATCGGCCCCGATGTGCGCGATGCGCCGGTGGAGCACATGACCTATGAGGATCACCAGCCGCCGTTGTTCTATTTGCTCTCTGCGCCGGTGTTCGTCGTCGCCGACGGCGGGCTGGTCGCGTTGCGCCTGTTCGCTTTGCTGATCGGCGCGTGCGTGGTCGTCTTTGCCTATTTCACGGTCGTGACCATCTTCCCGGCGCATCTGTACCTGGCTGCTTTTGCGGCGACCTTCATCGCGCTGCTGCCGCAACACCTGGCGATCATGGGCAGCTACAACAACGATGCGCTCTCCGAAGCGCTGCTGGCGTTGGCCGTGTTGCTGAGCGTCCGCATGATCATGAAGCGCGACGCCCTCACCATCGGGCGTCTGGCCGCCCTCGCCGTCGTCGTCGGTCTGTGCTTCGTCGCCAAGGCGCAGGCATATTTGGCGTTGCCCGTCGCGCTGCTCGGCGTCTTTCTGGCAACCCGACGCGCCGACGCCCCTAACGTCGGCGAATCTCCCTCGCTGCTGCGCGCCGCGCTCATCGTGCTTGGCCTCAGCGCGCTGATCGGCCTGCCGTGGTGGGCGCGCAACATTCGCCTGTATGGTGGAGCCGACTTCCTCGGCTTGCAGCGGCACAACGCAGTCGTCGTCGGCCAGCCCACCACTGCCGAGTGGCTGGCAGAATACGGCCTGGGCGGCGTGCTGTGGCGTCTGTTGCAGACGACGTTCCAGTCGTTCTGGGGGCAGTTCGGCTGGATGAGCATCCCGCTCGACCGGCGCATCTATCTTGCGCTGCTCGTTTTCACGTTGGTTTCTGCGACGCTCTTCCTCGCCTGGTGGATACATGGGCGTGCGGCGCGCAGGCGGTTGAGCCGCCAGATGCGCGCGCGCGCCGACGATGGGCTTTACTCGCCCTATCTTTTGCTCACGACGCAGCAATCACGCGCGCTCGCGCTGCTGGCAAGCGTGGCGTTGTTTACGCTGCTGGCCGATGCCTGGTACAACCTGCAATTCGTGCAGCATCAGGGGCGCTACCTATATCCGGCGCTCATCCCGATTGCGACGGCCTGCGCGTTGGGGTGGGGCTTCTTGTTCTCGCGCCGTGAAGCGATCGGCCGATGGTTGTGGCCGGCCTTGCTCATCGGCCTGGCGGCGCTCGACGCTTATCTGCTGTTCCGCGTGATCTTGCCGGGGATGGGCGCATGAAGGGGAAGGGCGTTGCGGGCGACATTGCCGACGACCGCCTGGCCGAGGCTGCTCTGGATGGGCCGCGACGACTTCTCTACTCGTCCTGCAACGTCACGTCGCGGCCTTTGCCGGCTTGTCGGCTGGGGGCGCTGACGTAGCCCATCTCTTGAAGCTCTTCCATCAGGCGCGCCGCGCGCGGATAGCCGATGCGCAGCTTGCGCTGGAGCAGCGACGTGCTCACGTTGCCGCTGCTGCGGATGATCTCCATGGCGCGCTGCAACAGTTCGTCGTCGCCGTCGTCATCCTCGCTGCCCCGGACGCCCTTGGCGCTGCCCATTTGCTGAAAGCGCTCGGCGGCGATCTCGGCGACCATCGTCTCCCAGGGCGTCTCCAGCTCCGGTTTGTGATGCGCGGCGTATGCCGCTGATGTTTCGTCTTGCCGATCGGCGTCGGCGTCTTGCGCCTCTGCCGCAATTTCTTTCTTCCACCAGCCGATCACGGCTTCGATCTCGCGTTCGCTCACATAGCAACCTTGCAGGCGGATCGGGCTGCCGTGTTCGGGGTTGAGGAAGAGCATATCGCCCCGGCCGAGCAGCGATTCGGCGCCGACCTGGTCGAGGATCACGCGCGAGTCGGTGGCGGAGGCGACGGCGAATGAGATGCGCGCCGGGAAGTTGGCTTTGATCAGGCCGGTGACGACGTCCACGCTGGGGCGTTGCGTGGCGACGACGAGGTGGATCCCCGTCGCGCGCGCCATTTGGGCCAGCCGGCAGATGGTCTTCTCCGTCTCGATCGGCGATTGCAGCATCAGGTCGGCCAGCTCGTCAATCAGCACCACGATGCGCGGCAGCGGCGCCTCGCGCCGGCGCTCCATCGCCTGGTTGTACTCCTGCAAGTTGCGCGAACCGATTTCGGCGAACTTCTTGTAGCGCGCGTCCATTTCGCGCGTGACCCAGCGCAGCACGGCCGGGATGCGGTCAATGTCGCTCTCCGGCTTGCCGATGATGTGCGGCAGGCCGGCAAAGCGCGACAACTCGACCATCTTCGGGTCAATCATCACCAGCTTCAAGTCCTCCGGCCGGTTATTCATCGCCAGGCACAAGGTGATTGCGCTGATGCACACGCTCTTGCCGCTGCCGGTGGTGCCGGCGATCAGCAGGTGGGGCATGCGCGCCAGGTCGGCGACGATCGCCGCGCCGGAGACATCGCGGCCCAGCGCAATGGCGAGCGGCGACTTCTCGGCCAGCTTGCGAAAGGCCTCGCCTTCCATGATCGAGCGCAGATCCACTTCGCCGATGACGC
Organism: Thermoflexales bacterium; assembly: GCA_046299515.1. Taxonomy (GTDB): domain Bacteria; phylum Chloroflexota; class Anaerolineae; order J036; family Brachytrichaceae; genus JAAFGM01. The sequence goes on from JBKBID010000016.1 coordinate 30,714, forward strand.
TGTTGGGCACCTCGATGCCGACCAGCCCGCGGCCGGGGATGGGCGCTTCGATGCGGATGGACGGCGCGGCCAGCGCGAGCGCAATATCGTTCTGCAGCGCGGCGATGGCCCCGACGCGCACTTTCTGCGCTTGCTTTTGCCACTCGATCACCGCCTGCGAGGCCTTCTTGCCGATGACGACGCTGCCGGCCAGCCCCAGGTCTGCTATGGCGTCCTGCAGCGCATCCCCTAGGCTGAGGGCCTCGCCCACGCCGACGGGAAAGGCGATCTTCAAGCGCTCGGTCAGTGAGTCGGATTCCTCGAAGTTGTCGAAGCGGAACAGGCGCTCCATCAGGCGGACGGTCAGCTCGCGGCGCAGGGCGTTCAGTTGGCCGGCTTTGATCTTGAGCTTGCGTTCGGTGTCCGCGCCGATTTCAAAATAGGCCAGGCCAGCGCGTCGCTCGCCCTCGGCGTAGTTGGCGCTGAGGTCGAGGTCGCCCAGCAGCGATCTAAGCAGCGCCTTGAACCCTGCTTCGCGCGCGTCCACCAGCGCCGCCGGGAGTTCGATCACCGCGGCGGTGCGATCCACGTTCGGCTCGACGACGATCGCGTCGTAGAGCGCATCGGCGACCGCGGCACGAATCTTCTGCGCCGCCTTGTCGCGGTTCTGTGCGCCGCGATCCACATAGCCCGGCTCGATGCCGAATTGCGTGACGGTCGGGCCGCGCCGGATTTCCACGACCTTGCCCGACAGGCCAAACTGGGCGAGGGTCGTCTCGATGATGTCGGCGCGTCGCCGCGCGTCGGCGTCGCTGCGCGCGGCGCCGGTTTGCTTGGTGGCTCGCAGCAGCGAGAGCGGCGGCAGCGCGTCCGGTCGCGGCGCCGGTGGCTTGGGCTTGACGGCTTTCAACTTCGCCATTCCGCCGGCGTCGCGTTCGCCGTCTTTGATGATGACCGCCTGTGACTTGATGGGCGCGGGGGCGGGCGGGGGCTTGGCGCTTTGCCGCGCCTCTGCGCGATGCGCTGCTGCATCAGGCAGCGGCAACTGCTCGCCGCGAATCGGCTGCGACGGCGACGCATCTTCGGCGCGCGGCTCGGAAGGCAGGCTGCGCTCGGTCGTCGTTGTTGATGATGCGCGGGCGTCTGCTGCCGGTTGGGCCTGGACGCGCGCGGCCGTTTGCAGCAATGGGGCGGCGGCGACGAAGGCGCCGAGCGCAAGCAGCGCGAGCCAGATCAAGATCGCGATCAGGCGCAGGAGCGTCGCGCCGTCGCCGGCCTGTATGCCCAGCGCGCGCCACAGCAATTCGGCCAGCACCCAGCCGGCTGCGCCGCCCCCTCCGCCGTCGCGCGCAAGCTGGTAAGGGTCGGCGCCGAGCGCCAGCGAGTGCATGAGCGCCAGAAAGGAGAGGAACGCGATCTCGCCGGCGATGATGCGCGCCCAGGCGCGCCGTGTGGGACGCAGGGGGGCGTTCGAGAACGCCAGCGCTCCCGCGCCGATCATAAGCAGGCACAGTAGAAGGGCGCCCGCGCCGAGCGCGCGTTGCAGGAGGGATGCCCAGCGCGCGATCAGGCCGCCGGCGTTTAAGCCAAGCAGCGTCAGGAGCGTGGTCGCGCCCAAGAGGACGAGCGTCGCGCCGGCCAGCGCGCGCCATAGGCGGCCGCGCGCGACGATGTGGTTGAGCGCTGTGTTCAATGTTGCCGGAATCGAAGAACCCTGCCGCGTCATGATGGGCGTCGCACGGCAGCCCTGCCTGGCATGCGACTTCTTGGAGAAGATTATAAGAGTGCGAGCGCGACGCCGGACTATCGGCGGGTCATTTGCCGGCCTCGGCCTGGTGGTCGGCAAATACACCGCGCATGCTGAGCGCCAGGCGTCGCTGCTGGCTGTCCACGGCGATGACCCGGGCAACTACGCGGTCGCCCTCGTTCACGATGTTGCGCGGGTGCATGAAGCTGCCCTCGGCCATCTCGCTGACGTGAACTAATCCTTCGAGGTCGTTCTCCACTTTGACGAAGGCGCCGAACTGCACCACGTTGGTCACCGTGCCGTGAACGATTTGCCCCACGTGGTAGCGCTGCTCAATCGTCTCCCAGGGATTAGCCTTCGCCCGCTTCAGGCTGAGCGCGACGCGCCCTTCTTCCGGCGAGACACTCATCACGTAAACGTTCACCTCCTGGCCGATGTGCAGCAGGTCGCGCGGATGGTTCACGCGACTCCATGAGAGTTCGCTGACGTGCACCAGGCCCTCGTAACCGCCCAAGTCCACGAATGCGCCGAAGTTAGTGAGGTTGGTCACCACGCCGCGGCGCGTTTCGCCGGCGCGAATCTGGCGCAGGATGAACGGAATCTCCGGCGGCGCCGGTTCGGTTTCTGATGCGCGCGCGCGTTCGGAGAAGACCACGCGGTTGAGTTCAGGATCGAGTTCGATCACGCGCACGTTCAGGTGACGGCCGATGTGGCCGGCCAGCGCCGCGCGACGGGTCGGCTCATCCATGTCGGGCGATATGGCCTCCAGGTGAGAGGAAGGCACGAACCCGCGCAACCCTTGGTAGTGGACGATCAAGCCGCCCCGGTTGCAGCCGGTCACTTCTACGCTCAGCAGCGTGTTCTGGGCCATCGCTTCCTGTAGCGCGGCCCAGGTCTGCGCGCTCTCGGGAGCGCCGCCGGCGTGTTGACCGGTCGGGCGCTGCGTTTCTCGGGACGGGGTGGAATGCGCCGACGCTGCCAATACAGGCTGGTGTGATGGCGACCGCGTCGGTGGGATGGGCAGTTTCTCTACTTCTTCCAGCAATGCGCGCCAGTACCCTTCGTCGAGTTCTAAATCCTCTGGACGGTATGGCATAGATTTCTCGGCGAGATGATTATAATCAGCCGTCCCGTTTTAAGGAAATGCGCTGCAAGATGGGCTTGTGCGTCAAGCGCTAGGCCGGCATGCAGCTTACGAAGAGGAACATCGAGAAATGGCGAAGAAGTCGAACAAACTGAGCGAACTGCGCGCTGCGGCCAACCGCAAGGTGCGCGTCGCAATCATCGGCGTTGGCAATTGCGCCAGTTCGCTGGTGCAGGGTGTGCACTACTACCGCAACGCCAAGCCTGAGGACAAAGTGCCCGGCTTGATGCACGTGCAACTGGGCGATTATCACGTGGGCGATATCGAATTCACCGCTGCGTTCGATATTGACGTAAACAAGGTCGGCAAAGATCTGAGCGAAGCCATCTTCACCGCGCCCAACAACACTTACAAGTTCTGCGACGTGCCTTACACCGGCTGCTGCGTGCATCGGGGCATGACGCACGATGGACTGGGCAAGTACCTGTCGCAGGTGATTAAGAAGGCGCCCGGCGAGACCAGCGACGTGGTCAAAATCCTGAAGGACACGCAGACCGATGTGGTCGTCAACTACCTGCCGGTGGGCAGCGAGGAGGCGACCAAGTGGTATGTGGAGCAGGTGCTACAGGCTGGCTGCGCCTTCGTGAACTGCATCCCCGTTTTCATCGCGCGTGAACCGTACTGGCAGCGGCGCTTCCGCGAGCGCAACTTGCCCATCATCGGCGACGACATCAAGAGCCAGGTCGGCGCGACGATCACCCACCGCATGCTGGCGCGCCTGTTTGTCGAGCGCGGCGTGCGCATTGACCGCACCTACCAGCTCAACTTCGGCGGCAACACCGATTTCATGAACATGCTCGAACGCGAGCGGCTGGAGAGCAAGAAGATCAGCAAGACCAACGCCGTCACCTCTCAGATCCCCTACGAGATTCCTGAAGAGAACATCCACGTTGGCCCAAGCGACTACGTGCCGTGGCTCACCGACCGCAAGTGGGCCTACATCCGCATGGAGGGCACCACCTTTGGCGATGTGCCGCTGAACGTCGAACTCAAGCTGGAGGTGTGGGACAGCCCGAACAGCGCCGGCGTGGTGATTGACGCCGTGCGCTGCGCCAAGATCGCGTTGGACCGCGGCATCGGCGGCGCGTTGCTCGGGCCATCGTCCTACTTCATGAAGTCGCCGCCGGAGCAATACACCGACGACGAGGCGCACGACAAGGTCGAGTCGTTCATCCGGGGCGAGTAGCCGGTTTGGAGATTAGGGGTCGGGATGAGCGCAGCGCGCCGATCTCCGGCCCCTGATCGCTGATTGCCGATCGTTGGCATGGAAGCCTGGGCGCGCAAGCATCTGAGTCCACTGCTCGATCCGTTGGTGAACGCCCTGGCGCGCGTCGGCATTTCTCCCAACGCGCTCACGTTTGCCGGTTTCCTGCTCAACGTGGCTGCCGGCGCGCTCATCGCCATCGGCCAGCCGTTTTGGGGCGGTGCAGTGATGGTCGCAATCGGCATGCCGTTCGACGCCGTGGACGGCGCGGTGGCGCGCAAACTGGGGAAGCAGACCCGGTTCGGCGCGTTCTTCGATTCGACGCTCGACCGGCTGGCCGAGGGCGCGCTGCTGGCCGGCTTGGGCTACTACTTTGCTGCGCGCGGCGATGCACATGCTGTGGTCGTCACGTTCGCAGCGCTGGTCGGCTCGTTCATGGTGAGCTACACGCGCGCCCGCGCCGAGGGTCTGGGCCTGGAGTGCAGGGTGGGGCTGTTCAGCCGTTTCGGGCGCTTCCTGCTCCTCGCTGCCGGGTTGTTGCTGTCGCCGGTCTCGCCGGCGTCGCTCGTCGTCCTGGTCTGGGCGCTGGCGATCCTAACGGCCTACACCACGCTGGAGCGCATCGTCCACGTCTATCGCGCAACCCAGGCAGGCGAGGTGCGCGGCCCGTCTAAATAAATCGCTCGATCTGCGCGCGCGCCTTTAAGCCTGCGATCCACTCGGCCAGCGCGACGGTCTGCAGGTGGATGGTGTCGGCCTCGGTCAGGCCGCGCGTCTCGCGCTCGGTCACCCGGATGATGTGATAGCCGATCGGGCTTTTGACGATCGCGCTGGTCTCGCCCGGCTGCAGGCCGAACGCGGCCTCTTCTACCTCCGGCCACAACACGGCGCCGGTGTTGCGCGCGAACCATCCCAGGTCGCCGCCGTCTGCGCGCGTGCTCTCGTCCAGCGAGAGCGACTGGGCCAGGGCGGTGAACTTGGCGCCGTTTTGCAGTCGCGTCAGCACCTGGCGCGCTTCGCGTTCGGTGGCCACGACGATTTGGTAGGCGTGGACGTATTCCGCCGTGCGGGGCATCGTCGCCAGCACGTGGTCGCGCACGGCGTTGACCAACAACTCGCGGCGCAGGAGCGCGCGGACGTCTGCTTCGGTCTGGCGGGTGGCGGCCAACCAGGCTTGAAATTGCGCTTCTCCGCCGGCGCGCGCTTTGGCGATGGCGAGTTCTTCGGCCACCTGCTGCTCGCTCACCTGGATGCCGCTGCGCGCGGCCTCTTGCTCGATCAGCGCGTATTCGATGAGCGCTTCCAGGGCGGCATCCTTGAGCTGAAGCGCCAACTGTTGGCTGCGTTCGCTCTGGGGGACAGGCGCATCGGGCAGCGCTGCGATGTAGCGCGCCAACTCGGCTTCGTATTCGGCCAGCGTGATGGGCTGGCCGTTCACGCGCGCCGCCAGCGGATTGGGTGTGGGTGTGGGTTGTGGCGTCGGCGTGGCGGTCGCTTGCGGTATCACCGTGACGCCGAAGATTTCCGGGGTGATCGCCAACGGCTCATCGGCCGGATCGCCGGCGCACGCTGTGAGCAGCATCGCGAACGCAGCAAGGACGATCCTTTTGCTCACAGCACCTCTTCCACCTCGTCCCAGTTCTTGCCTGCGGCGACGTCGGCGCGCAGCGGGACGCTCAGCCGATAGGCCGACTCCATCTCGCGCTTGATCAGGGCGCATAGCGGGGCAAGCTCGTTGGGCGGGCAGTCGAACACCAGCTCGTCGTGCACCTGCAGCGTCATGCGCGCCTGGTAGCCGCCCTCGCGCAGCCTGCGGTGCACGTTGATCATGGCGATCTTCATGATGTCCGCCGCCGAGCCTTGCACCGGGTGGTTGATCGCTTCGCGCTCGGCGCGGCGGCGCACCGGCTCAGGCGACGCGCGCGAGGTCAACTCCGGGAAGTAGCGCCGCCGGCCCAGCACCGTCTCGACGTAGCCCCGCTCGGCGGCATGGCGCTTGGTCGCTTCCAGCCAATCGCGCACGCGCGGGAATCGCGCAAAGTAGCGGTTGATGAACTCCTGCGCTTCGGCCTGGGTCATGCCGGTGTTGGCGGCCAGGGCGAAGGCGCCCATGCCGTAGGCGATGCCGAAGTTGATGCGCTTGGCGTTGTTGCGCTGCATCGGCGTCACGTCGCGCAGCGGCACCTCGTAGATGGCCGCAGCCGTCGTGGCGTGGATGTCTTCGTTGTTGGCGAAGGCTGCCTTCAGCATGGGGTCGTCGGCCAGATGGGCGAGGATGCGCAGCTCGACCTGCGAATAGTCGGCGCTGATCAGCCGCCAGCCTTTGCGCGGGACGAAGGCCTTGCGCACGCGGCGGCCCATCTCCGTCTTGACCGGGATGTTTTGCAGGTTGGGGTTCGACGACGATAGCCGGCCGGTCACCGCGCCGGTCTGGTTGAAGTCCGTGTGCAGGCGCCCGGTCTTGGGGTTGATCAACTGCGGGAGCGCGTTCACGTAGGTGCCCTGCAGCTTGCTCAGCTCGCGATGCTCCAGGATGAGCGGGACGATCTCGTGCTGGTCGCGCAGGCCGTCCAACACGTCGGCGGCGGTGGAGAAGCCGCCGGCTTCGGTTTTGCGCAGGCCTTGCGTGGGCAGGCCGAGCTTGCCGAACAACACGTCGCTGAGCTGCTTGGTGGAGTTGATGTTGAACACCATGCCGGCGACGTTGTAGATGCGTTTCTCCAAGTCGCGCAGGCGCTCGGTGATCTCGCCCGAAAGCTCACCGAGGTATTTCACGTCGAGCGCGACGCCGGTCATCTCCATGTCCACCAGCACCGGGATGAGCGGCAACTCGACCTCATAGAACAACCGCTCCTGGTTGCGCTCGCGCAGCATCGGCTCGAGCGCGTCGCGCAGGCGGTAGGTCGCGTCGGCGTCGGCGGCGGCGTAGGCCGCCACATGCTCGATCGGCACTTCGCGCATGGTGATCTGTTTTTTGCCGCGCCCGATCAACTCGCCGATCTCCGTCATCTGCCAGCCGAAGTAGTTGAAGGCCATCTGCTTCAGCCCCAGGGCGCGTCCGCCGGGGTCGCACAGGAACTGGGCGATCATCGTGTCGAAGACCGGCTTGTCAATCGTCACGCCGATCTCGCGCAGCACGGCCAGGTCGAACTTGGCGTTGTGGGCCACGAGTTCGACTTCGCGGCGCTGCAGCGCAAGGACGACCGGCTCGAACTTGGCCGAAGCGGGGTCAAGATGCCAAGGATGCGCCTCGCCTTCCTCTGTTGAAGTGGTATGGGCGATGCAAGGCAGATACCAGCCTTCGCCCTCTCTCACGCAGAACGACAGGCCGACCAGCTCGCCGCGCAGCGGGTCGGTGTCGGTGGTTTCGGTGTCGAAGGCGATGCGCCGGGCGTCGTTCAGCGCGGCGAGCAATGCTTTGAACGCATCGTCGCTGTCCACCAGGCGCGCGCGGGTGGGCGCGTTCATCGTGAAGTGCGCCGGCGGCTGCTCGGCGCTCGCGTTGAACATGCTCAGTTGCGCGGGCGCGGCGCCGTCGCCGGCGTCTTCGACCGCCGCAGCGGCCGGCGCCTGTGGGATGCGCTTGATCAGGCTCTCGAAGCGCAGCTCGCGGAACAGGGCGAGCACGCGCTGGTAATCGAACTGCGCGGCGCAAGCGTCCCAGTTCACATCGAGCGGCAGGTCGGTGCGAATGGCCGCGAGCTGGCGGCTGAGGTAGGCGGCGTCGCGGCCGGCTTCCAACGCGCTGCGCACGCGCTTCTGCGCGATCTCGTCCAGGTGCGCGTAGATGCCGTCGAGCGAGCCGTATTGCTGCAAGAGCGCCTGCGCCGTCTTCTCGCCGATGCCGCGCACGCCGGGGATGTTGTCCGAAGCGTCGCCCACCAACGCCTTGTAGTCAATCAACTGGTCTGGGCGCACGCCGTAGGTGGATTCGACCAGCGCCTCGTCGTAGATGATGGTGTCCTCGAAGCGCTGGCGGGAAGTGAGCACCCTCACCGCCGGCGAGACGAGCTGCAGCGCATCGCGGTCGCCGGTGACGATCATCACCTCCATGCCCTCGCCGCCGGCGCGCCGGGCGAGCGTGCCGAGCACATCATCGGCCTCGAAGCCCTCGGCAGTGAAGATGGGGATGTCGAACGTCTTCAGCAGATGCTGAATGCGCGCGACCTGCTCCTCCAGGGTCTCGGGCGACTTTTGGCGGGTGCTCTTGTATTCGGGATAGATGGCGTCGCGGAAGGTCGCGCCGACGTCGAACGCCGCAGCGATGTAGTCCGGCTGCTGCTCGTTCCACACCCGCAGCAGCATGCTGGCGAAGGTGTAGACCACGCCGGTGAATTCTTTCTCGCCGCGTTCGTTGGTGATCGAGAGCTGGGCCAGGCCGGTGTCGGGCCGGTTGGGCGGATAGACCACGAAGAACGCACGATACGCGAGCGAATGGCCGTCGAGCAGGAGCAGCCTTGGCTTTCTGCCGTTGGCATGTGCCATAGCCCTATTGTAAGTTGGTCGGCGGCTACTCCTTGGCCACGACGGGCATATACCTCTTCACAAACGTCATCGCCGCGTCGAGTTGGATGCGCGACTTGGTGTTCGACCCGAACGTAATCGGTTTGCCGGTCGTTTGCAGCCGCGTCAGGATCTGTCCGACGTCTTCTGTCGGGTAGCGCTGGCGCATCACGGCCCACGCGCCGGCCACGTGCGGCGCAGCCATGGATGTGCCACTCTTGGAGGCGTAGCTGTTCACCGGCACTGCGGATTGAATGGATACGCCCGGCGCAAACAGGCTCATGTAGCCGGCGCGGTTGGAGAACCAGGCGATGGCATCGCTGTTTGTCGTCGCGCCGACGCTGATCGAGTTCGAGACACATGCTGGCTGGCTCAGGCCGTTCGAGTAGCCGCTGTTGCCGGCGGCGATCACCGTCGCGATGTTGAGCGCGCGCAGGTCGGCCACGGCGGTGAAATAGGGGCTGGAGTCGCACGGCGTAGAGTGGTTCGTGCTGTCGCCCAGGCTCATGTTCACCGCCGCAATCGTATAGCTGGGCGCCAGCGTGGTTTGCACATACTGAAGCGCGGCTAGGATGTCCTCGTCAAAGGCGCCCAGGCAAGGCGGCGACACACCACAGGCTGTGGCCGTGGTGAATTTTGAGAAGACCTGTATGGCAATCAGGTCGGCATCCGGCGCGACGCCGTCGTAACCCGGGCCGCCGCTGTAATCCTTGCCGACGGCGATGCCGGCTACATGCGTGCCGTGGTCGCAGCCGGGAACTCCGCTGCAATTTGCGCCCGCGCCGGACCCGGTTTGGCCGGGCGCGCCGAATATGCTGGTAGATTGCCCGTTCGGGCATAGCGTCGTTGACCCTGCCAAGGTGTCCGTGCGCGAGAAACATGCCTCGGCGACGGTTCTACCGGCGAAGAACGGGTGCGACGTCTGGACGCCGGTATCAAGAATGGCGACCGCATAACCGCTACCCGTGTAGCCCAGGTTATGCGCAACGCCGGCGCCGATGACCTGATTCGATTGCACATCCGCGGGGCGCTTGAGCGTGCTCTCTGCGACGGCCAGCACGTCTGGGGAAGACAACAGCGCTTCCAGCGCCGCAGGGTCAACTGTCACGCCGAGGAACGGATAAACCTCGAACGTCGCATTCACGGCGTAGTTTCCGCCGGCCAGGCGCGATAGCACGCGCGCTGTCGCCGCGCGAATAGCCGCGCGTTGCGCGGTTGCCTCTGCGGCAGCAAGCTGGCGTTCGGGCCGGTAATTGACGTTCAGCGTAGCGATGACGCGCAGCCGTCCATGCTGCGCCGCCCGCGCGCGCAACGTCGCCGGGTCGAAAGCCGCCTCGCTGCTCACCGGCGCAGCCAAATTATCCTTGTCGCCGCCTTGAGCCGCCGAAGACGAAAGCCCAGATAGGATCAGCGCGACAGCAGCCAGCAGTCCAAACAGGGCTGCGAAGCGTCCTCGCCATTTTGGCAGTGTCTTTGAAGCCGTCATACGCGAATTGCGCTGATTATCGTTGATCTGGGGGTTAAAACCAGCGCGCCTACAATCGGGGTCATGACTCAGGATCACCTTCCGGCGCGCCAACTGTTGCTCTGCTCCTGGCTGATTACCTCGGCGGACGAGCCGCCCAAACCCGATCATGCTGTGCTTATCGAGGGCGACCGCATCGCCGGCATTGGCCCAATCGCGGCAATGCGCGCGCAATACCCTGACGCCGAAGTGGCCGACCTGCGCGGTTGCGCTATCTCGCCCGGCTTTGTGGACGCGCATCGGCATTGCTATGGCGTGTTGGCGCACGGCATCCCCGCCGAGCATGCGCCGGCCGACTTCTGGGCCTTTCTGAACGAGTTCTGGTGGGGCAAGGTTGAAGATCGCCTCGACCACGACATGCTCCGCGCAGCGATGGACTTGTCGTGCTACGACATGATCCGCAGCGGCATCACTACGTTCTTCGACTGCCTGGAGGCGCCCAGCGCCATTCCCGGCGGGCTGTTTGTGCAGGCCGAGGTCGTCGCGCGCTGGGGGCTGCGCGGCGTGCTGTGCTTTGAAGCCACCCAGCGGGTGAGCGAGGAGAACGGCGAGTTGGGCTTGCGCGAGAACGTCGAGTTCATCCGGGCATGCCGCGCCGATCGCGGGCCGAGCGGCGATTCAAGCGCGGCGCGTGAAGCGCCGCGCCTGATCGGCGGCGCGATGTGTCATCACACCACGTTTACGTGCAGCGATGATTTCATCCGCAAGGCGCATGGGTTAGCAAAGGAACTCGGCGCGCTGTTGCATTTCCACTGTTCAGAAGGGACGTACGAGCCGGAGCAGGCGTTGAAGAAGTGGGGCCGACGCACGATTGAGCACTACGACGACCTGGGCATCCTCGACGAGACTACGCTGGCGTCGCAGTGCGTTCAGCTCTCGCCGGACGAGGTGCGCATCGTCGGCGAACGCGGCATCCGCGTGACGACTATGCCGCTGAGCAACTGCGAAGTGGGCGGCGGCATCGCGCCGGTGCCGGAGATGCGCCGGGCCGGGGCTATCGTCGGCCTGGGCACCGATGGCTACGTCGCCAACTTCTTCGCCTCGTTGCGCGGCGCATTTCTGATTCACAAGGCGCGGCTGCTGGATCCCGGCGCGATGCCGGCGCGCGAGGTGTGGCAGATGGCCACCGGCGACGGCGCGCGTGCGCTGGCGATGGACGATGCGATTGGGTCGCTTGCCGTGGGCAAACAGGCCGACCTCATCGCGATTGACCTGGATTTGCCGACGCCGGTCACCGCGCAGAACTTGCTCGACCAACTGATCCTGTGGCGCGATGCGGTGGATGTGCACAGTGTGATGGTGGCCGGCCGGTGGTTGAAACGCAACTATGTCGTGCTCAACGCAGATCCGGAGGCGCTGATCGCCAAGACGCGCGAGGCGGCCGGCCGGCTGTGGCATCGGTGACCTGGCCGGCTGTCGAGCGACAGCCAAGTGGACGGGCCGCCCAGACATGTGCGACTATGGCAACCAAACAAGTCGAACGGTCCTATACGCTGAATTACGAGTCTCACGCTTTTACCAAATCGGTGGTGATACATGCCGATTGTTTTGCGTGGATGAGTGAAGCGCCAAGTGATAGCATTCACGCTATCGTTACAGACCCTCCCTACGGCGTGAAGGAGTACGATCCTGAGCAATTGAAAAAGCGATCGAATGGCAACGGAGGGGTTTGGCGCATTCCGCCATCTTTTGACGGTCATGTCCGATC
>JBKBID010000017.1:0-41527 GCA_046299515.1 Thermoflexales bacterium
CGAGGACGACCTCCATCACCACGAGGGTGACGAACGCCGCCCACGCGGCGGGATCAGTGAGCAGCGCCGCGATGTCCATGAAGGTCTCCCGTTGTCCCCGCGATATCTAGCGGGTTTGCGACCCGCCGCCAGCCCCATGGTCGGGGCCGGGGGGGCCGCGGGGGGGGGCGGCCGCGGCCCCCCCCCACGACTCGAGCGTCTCGCCGGCGCAGTTCTCGCCGGCCGACGTCACGGTGTATCGCCGCAACGAGGTGTGGGTGGATGCGCAGGTCGGCGGGCCGAGCTGGCTGATCCTGGCCGACAGCCACTTCCCCGGCTGGCGCGCCTTCATCCGGCCGCTGGGCGCGCCGGACAGCGCCGAGCGTGAAGTCCCTGTGTTCAAGGTCAACGGCAACTTTCGCGGCGTATTGTTGGGGGACGCGAGGTCGAGCATAGACGGGGGCGCGCTTCCGACCCCCGATGCGCCGTTGGCTTTCACCGTGCGCTTCCGCTATTCGCCCGACTCGTTCCGCATCGGCGCGTTCGCCACATTCATCGCGCTGGCGGCGATGCTGTTCTTGGGCGGCGTGTATGTCTGGCGCAACGCGGTGCGCGAGGCGCGCGCCCAATCCGGCGTGCGCCTGATCGCGCGCAACAGCCTGATCCTGACCGGCCTCAACATCGCTGCGCGGCTGATTGACTTCGCCTTTGCGCTGCTGATGCTGCGCGTGCTCGGGCCGGAGGGCGCCGGCAATTTCTACTTCGCCGTGGTGATCGTGGGCTGGTTCGAGATCGTGATGAACTTCGGCCTGAACACCTTCCTCACCCGCGAAGTCGCGCGCGACCCCGCTCACGCACAGGCCTATCTGTTGCAGACCAGCCGGCTGCGCATGTTGCTGGCGCTAGGGGTTGCGCCGATAGTCCTGCTGCTCGTGCTGATCTGGCGGGCGGTGTTCAACCTCGCCCTGGAGGCCGAGATCGCCATCCTTCTGCTTGCGCTCAGCCAATTCCCTAGCAGCCTGTCCACCGGCCTGAGCGCTGTGTTCTTCGCCTACGAGAGGGCCGAAGTGCCTGCCGCGCTCACCATCGTCAGCGCGCTGCTGAAGGCCGTGATCGGCGCGACGTTGTTGTTGCTCGGCTGGGGCGTGGTCGGGTTGGGGATCACCTCCATCGTCGTCAACGTCATCACGCTGGCCCTTTTGCTCTTCCTCGCCGGGCGGATGTTGCATTTGCGGTTGCAGCCGGCCGGCGCGCCGTCATTGCCGACGGCTGCGCAGCAATCATCGGCCATCCTGCGCGAGTCCTTTCCGCTGATGCTGAACCATCTGCTGGCCACGCTGTTCTTCAAGGTGGATGTTCCGATGCTACAGGCGCTGAAAGGGCCGATGGCGGTGGGCTGGTATAGCGCGGCCTATAAGTTCATTGACGCCTTCAACATCATCCCGGCCTTCTTTACGCAGTCGCTGTTCCCGGCCATGTCGCGCATGGCGCAGCAGCGCGATGCGTCGCTGGCGCGCTCGTACACGCTGGCGCTCAAGCTGCTGGTGATGACGGCGCTGCCGCTGGCGGTCGCCACGGCCTTCCTGGCCGAGCCGATGATCGCCGTGCTGGGCGGGCGCGAGTTCTTGCCGAACGGCGCCATTGCGCTCGCCATCATGGCCTGGAGTATGCCGATCGGTTGGATCAACAGCGTGACGAACTACGCGCTGATAGCCGCCGGCCAACAGCGCGCGCTCACCCGCGCCTTTGTCATCGGGCTGACGTTCAACGTCGTCGCTAACGCCATCTTCATCCCGCTGTTCTCATTCGTGGCGGCGGCGGTGACGACCATCTTGAGTGAGATCGTCGAGGGCGCGGCGTTCTACGTCTTCGTCCGCGAATACATCGCGCCGGTCAATTGGGTCGAGGTGTTGGCCAAGCCGTTCCTCGCGGCGGGGGTGATGGCCGTTGTGACGGCGGCGTTTGCCTCTGGCGGCGCCGTGCTCATCGGGCTGGCGCTCGGCCTGGCGGGCTACGGCGCGGTGCTGTGGCTCACCCATGCGCTGGCCCCGCAAGAGCGCGAGATTCTGCGGCCGTTGGTCAGGCGCGGCGCGTGAGCGCCCTGGGCGGGCGGAGGCAATGCCTGCGCCTAACCGGTTATCCAGGGCGGTTGCCGCTCGCCGCGAAAGTGCGCGCTCAGCACTCGGACGCCCGGATGGTTCATCCGTTCTAACTGCGCGATCACAGCATTGCGGTCATAGTCCACCCGCCGGTGCTCCAGGCGGTAGCCCTTTTCGTCTGCTTCCAGCATGTAATAACTGGCGCGCAGATCAGGCGCCCATGGGTTGCTCACGCTGCCCAGGTTGACGACGCGGACGCCGCCGACCGTGCAATCGAGCTGCCAGTGCGTATGGCCGGTGAAGATCAGGTCGGCCTCACATCCCTCGATGGCGGCGGCGATCTGGTCATCGCTCATCGTAGGCCGAATGCCGGCTCCGTCGTCGGTCCCCGGCGCAGCATGCACCAGCAGCACGCGCGCGCCGTTGGGCAGCGCAAGCCGTTGCTCCAACGGGAGCGTCGCCATCCAGTTCAGCCAGCCCGACGCGGCCAGCGCGCCCTGCGTCCAGCACAGCATGGCCAGCCGCGTCGCCACGGCCGGCGCAGATTGGGGCGCCTGCGCGATCTCCGCTGCCGCTTCATGTGGGTCGAGCAGATTGCACACGTAGCGGTCGGTGTTGCCGCGCACAAAGCGCGCCTTGGGCAGCTCGTTCAGCCGCTCCAACACCGGCACGGGCGATGGGCCTAGCGCGGCCAAGTCCCCCAGAATCCAGTGCTCGTCGGCGCCGAGGGATGCGATGTCGCTCAGCACGGCATCCAGCGCCACCGCGTTGCCATGGATGTCGGAGAAGATCGCAACTCGCATGATGGCCAATTGTAAGGCGGCCTCAAGGCTTCGGCGGGCGCAGCGCTGTGGTCGTCTGCCTTTCGGCGGCGGATGAAAATGGCGCAACGGCGCAGCGATCCGACGGCAAAGCCAGCGCAGTGAGCGCGCTCGTCAGCGGTAGGGCGGCGAGCGTGATCAGGCTGGCGGTCAGGCCTAGCCGGTCGGGCTCGGCCAGCGACCCTGTAATCGCCGTGCCGACGCCGCCCATGGCGAAGGCGAACCCCAGCGCGATGCCCGATGCGACGCCGGCGTTCCTTGGAAACAAATCCTGCGCCATCACGATCAGCGGCGGCCACGACGCGCCGGCGACGAAGCCGGCCAGCATGGCGACCGGATACACGAGCAAGCCGGGGACGGTGAACAGCGCCAGCGTCGCCGGCGCGTAGATCAGCCATGCGACGATCATTACCTGTCGCTTGCCCAAGCGATCGGCCAGCGCGCCGCCGACCAGCCCCCCTGCTGCTAGGGCGAATAGATTGGCGCTGGAGATCCGGCTGGCTTCTTCGACGCTGAGCCGCGCGACCTGGGTGAAATACGCGGGGATATAGGCGGTGGTCGCCGATTGCACCCACGCCCGCATGAACATGACCGCCAGCAACGCGATGATGCCGATTGGGCCAAAGCGCTGCGCCGACACGCTTGCGGCGACGGCTGGTCGCGCCGAGCCGCCTTCCGCGTGGGATTGGCCTTGCGCGCTCAACACCAGCGGGATCAGCGCCAGCCCGATGAAGCTGATGACGATGCTGCCGCGCGCGCCCAGCGCGGCCATCGCCGTTGCCGCGATCACCGGGCCGATGGCGTAGCCGCTATTGCCGCCCAGCATGAAGACGGACATGGCCGCCGCCTTGCGCGCGCCGCCCGACCGGCTGGCTCCCGATGCGCCGTGAGGGTGGAAGGCCGCCGAGCCACAACCGGCCAAACATGCCATGCCCACCAGCATCGGATAATTGGGCGCGAACCCAAGCGCGCCCTGAAAGATCGCGATGCAGGCCAAGCCCAGCACGGATTGATAGCGCCCGCCGGTGCGGTCGCTCAGATAGCCGAACAAAGGTTGCGTGAGTGATGAGCTGATCGCGTAGGCGCTGATGACGAAGCCGGTTTGGGCGATGGTCAAGTTCAACGCCTGCGCCAGATACACCATGATCACCGGCAGGGCGCCGGCGCACAAATCTACGCTGAAATGGGCGAGCGAATAGCTCCACAGTGGGCGACTCTTCAGCAGGGCGAGCATCGCGCGGCAAACGGCATTGTAGCCTCACACCCAGCCGATCGCGCGCGCGATGACCGCGCCGGCGGCGGCGACGATCAGACATCCGCCCATCAGGCCGACCGGGCTGGCCCGCCGAGAGCGCAGCAACCACCACATCGCCAGCGTGGCAGCCAGGGGCAATCCGCCCGGCAGAATCGCATCCAGCACGCGCGTCTGCACGGGCAGTTGCGCTGCGCCGATTTGGATCAAGCCGTTGCCGGGCAATCCGATCGGCGCGAGCGCAACAACCAGCGCGCCCAGCGCGAAAGCGCCCAAGCGCATCGCGCCGAACAAGGCCGGGCGCAGCCAATTGTTGGCGCGCGCCCAGTCGCCGAAGCGACGCGTCTGCGCATAGCCGAGTTGAAAGCTGATGAATCCGGCCGCCAGCACCAGCGCCGACTGGACGACCGCAAACACGAACGGCCCGATCAGGCTGCCGCGATCCGCCAATGCCGCGCCTGCAGCGATGAGCAGCGAGCCGACCGCGCTCCGCATGAGCGTATCGCCGATGGCGCCCAGGCCGGCCATGACGCCCGTCTTTGCGCCGACCAGCTCGGCGTCGTTGATCGCTTCGCCGTTGGCGCGGCGCTCCTCCAGCGCGATGAGCGCGCCGACCAGCGACGCGCCGAAGGACCACTCGCAGTTGAACAGCGTCAAGCTGCGGCGCAACAGCGTGACGCGCTCGCTGGCCGTCTCGCATAGTCGCCTGGCGGTCGGCGCGAGCGCTGCAGCGAATCCCATGTTCTGAAAGCGCTCGAAGTTCGCGCCGGCGTCGTGGAAGAACATCCACAGCACGAATGAAGACTGCAGCTCCGCCGGCGACAATCGCTGCTCCGCGAGGTAGCCTTCGGCCTGATCGGAGGGCAGCACGTCGGCGACGAGCATCTCGGTGTTGACGTCGGCGCGTCGGCGGGCCAGGAAGGCGTGAATGATGGCGATGCTGCCGCCGAGGAGCGTCGCCTGCGTCAAGCCCAGGTAGGGCGCGCTCAGCCAGCCCAGCAAGAAGTAGGCGACGCTGCTGCCTTGCATGACCAATCGCAGGCTCATGGCGATGCCCAGCGCGGCTAATAGATATCGGCTCCAGTCCATCGCCAATTGCACCCAGGCGGGGATAGATGCGGCGATGCCGGCAATGGTCGGCGCATCGAACAGCAAGATGAACAGCGCCGGCAGAAACGAGGTGAGCACGACCCAGATCTGCGTAGGGACGACGTTGAGCAGCGCGACGACGCCGATGTCGCCCCGGTCGGCGAAGTAATCGGCCCAGTGCGCGACCACGGTGTTGAACATGCCGCGCGCAAAGTTCAGCGCGATCCCGAAAACGACCAGTGCGCCGAACAGCGCTGCCGTTTCCGGGGCGTCGGGACGCAGGCCGCTCAGCAACATGAGCGACACGCCGACGTAGCCGACGAGCGCGACGTCTGGGCCGACCTGCACGCGGAGCTGGCTGAGGGCGAGCGTGCCCAAGTTGAGCGCGCCGCCGATTTGCGCGCCGCGCAGCGGGTCGCCGAGCAGCGCGCCGGCTATCGTGCCGGCGACGAGCGGTTGGGCCAGCACATAGCCGCCCAACCCGGCGTTGAAGGCCGAACGGGCGAACGCATAGAACAGGGCGATGAGCGCGGCTTGTAGGACGCTCATCCGGCTCACCGTCCTTTGCCCCGCTTGGGCGCTTCGGCTTTCGGCGACGCTTTGCGCTTGGCAGGCTGGCTTGCTTTCTTGGTCGCCGCCTTTGACTTCGATGCGCCCTTCTTCGCCGATGACTTGTCGTCGGATTTCTTGGCGCGCGTGGCTTTCGCTTGCTTTGCGGCGGCCGGCTTCTTGGTTGTCCTCGGCTTTGCGGCGGACGCCGCGCGTGATGTTTCGGCAGCCTTCGCGGCCATCAGCCGATCGTATGTCGCCAGCACGTTGGCGAGGTGAAGCTGCACCACGGCGCCGTTCAGCAGCACGCGCGGCATGCCGCATTGCTCGATAGAGATGGTCTTGGCCTCATCGCGGCTGCCGCCGGCGTCAATCAGCTTTTGCACTTTGCCGCGCAGGTTGTCCAAGTAGTGGACTTGCCGGCGCAGCGTGTCGCGGATCTCGCCGCGCAGGATGATCTCTCCGTGGCCCTGCACGATGTTCTCCAGTTGCATCGCCCCGATGGCTTCGAGCGATTGCTTGAGCTGATCGGGATCGCCGTTGGTAATAGTCGGCAGGGCCATGACGGTGTCGCCGGAGAACAGAATGCGTTCCTCATGCAGCAGCACCGAGACGCAATCTGCTGTGTGGCCCGGCGTGTGAATGATCTCCAGCGTCTTGCCCGGCATGCGCAGCGTGACGCTGTTCGTGGTGAAGGTGAACGTCGGCAAGCGCAGTTGGACGGGCGCGAATTCCGGCGATTGCTCCTTGGCGCGTTGCAAGGCGGCGAAGCCGCGCTCGATCAGGATTTCGCGCGCCATCTCGTGCGCGATGATCTCGGCTTTGGGGAAGAGAAAGGCGCCGTAGACGTGATCGGCCTCATGGCCGGTGTAGATCACGAAGCGCACGCCGTCCGGACAGCGCTTGCGAGCGAACAAAGCGATCTGGGCCGTTTCGCTTGGGAAAGGAAGTGTGTCAATTAGGATGCCTGTGTTGCCGGAGACGATCAGGCTCGCGGTCACCTGCGCATAGCGGTCGCTGGTGAAGATGTAGATGTCCTCCGAAGCCCGTTCCCACTGCATACGTTGAGGATACCTAAGCTTTTGACGTAATGCAAATTTTTATACATAAAGCTAGGAATATGCGAGAACATAACTTAAAGATGAGGCATCCTGATCATACGACGAGGGGCTGCTGCTACGCGTCGATCAGCGCGCGATAAGTCTGTGGCTGGCGCTGCTCGAGAAGGGGGAAGAGGCTGCGCCAGAAATCCATGATGCCGAAGTCTAGGTCGGCGATTAGCACGGCCGGCCGGCCGCGCGGCGCGCGGGCGATGACATGGCCGGTCGGGTCGCACACGAACGACGAGCCGTAGAACTGAACGACGCCCTCGTCTCCGGTGCGGTTGACGGCCGCCACGAATACGCCGTTGGCGATGGCGTGAGCGACCATCACCGTTTGCCATCGCGGTTGCGTATCGAAGCCTGGGAAGTCCGGCTCGGAGCCAATGGCGGTGGGGTAGAGGATCAGCTCCGCGCCTTTCAACGCGCAGATGCGCGCCATTTCCGGGAACCATTGGTCATAGCACGTCGGCACGGCAACTTTGATGAAGCCCAGGTCATGCACCGGATAATCCGAGTCGCCGGGCGCGAAGTAGTAGTCCTCGTGGTAGCCGCTGCCGCGTGGGATGTGTTGTTTGCGGGTGAAGCCGAACAGGTTGCCGCGCGGGTCGAAGATGACGGCGGTGTTGAAGTAGCGCCCATCCGCGCGCTCGAACAGTGAGCCTACCACGAACGCGCCGGACTCGCGCGCTAGCCGGCTGCATAGCGCGCTGGTCGGCCCGTCGCCGAGCGGCTCGGCCAGGGCGAAGCGGGCGGGTTCTTTTGCGTCGGCGAAGTAGCGGTGCAGCGTAAGCTCTTGCAAGCCGATCAACCGCGCGCCGCGGGCTGCGGCGGCCAGCACGCCGCGGCGCAGCGCCTGCGCGTGCCGCAGCGGATCGGCGCGCCATCGCTGTTGCACCAGCCCGATGCGGACCACGCGCGCGCCGGGCTGCTGAGTGTTGCGCTTGGGCATGCGGGAGATTCTATATGCGATCGCGAGACATCGAGCGGCAACCGGAGACGCAGACGCGGGTAGGCGAAGGCATTGCCTTCGCCTACCCTCCTTCTGCGCCCTTCTGGTTTTCCTGCGGGCGAGGAGAGGCTTCACGCGCCTTAGCCCCCGGCGGGTTGCGTCCTCTGCTCCATCAGCAGGGGCGCGTATAATTCGCAGCGTATAGGCTAAAGCGACGAGCGGAACATGCGCTGCGCAACGCAGCTCTCAGCGAGCCGTCGTCAGGTGCGAGTGACGGCAGCCGGCCGCGCGGCAGCACCCTCCGCGAGCGCTGGTCGAGCCAGCAAGGCCAGCCGGGGTTCGCCCGTTAGCGCGACGATGAGCGGCTTGTTCGCAGCCGGTCGGCGTCGTTGCTGACGGTCGCGGACGGCCGGAACGTGGGTGGAACCGCGAGACCGAACGCCTCTCGCCCCATGGCGGGCCGGAGGCGTTCTCGTTTGAGCGCGCAATGCCGAACCTGAGCGCCGGAGCGAAGATGGACATGTCACAAGCAGTCAACTCTCCTTCAGAAGAACAGATCGCCTACGGCAAAGGCAAATCCATGCCTTTGTCGCTCTACAAGCTGCGCCACTCGCTGGCGCACGTGATGGCGCAAGCAGTGACCGAACTCTTCCCCGAAGCCAAGCCGACCATCGGCCCGCCGGTAGAGAACGGTTTCTACTACGACTTCTACGCGCCCCATCCGTTCACGCCTGAAGACCTAGCGCGGATCGAAGCGCGCATGCGCGAGATCGTGAACAAGCACGTGGATTTCACGCGCCGCGAAGTGAGCGAGGCCGAGGCCCGCGAGCTGTTCAAGTCCAATCCGTTCAAGCTGGAGCTGATTGATGGGCTGGCGCAAGGGGTGGCCGATGACATGGGCGAGAAGGCCGATGACCGACTTTCGACCTCCGACCCTTCTGCGGGCGGTCGGAGGCCGCAGGCGATCACCGTCTATACCCAAGACACCTTCACCGACCTGTGCCGTGGGCCGCATGTGGAGAACACGCGCCAGATCAACCCGGACGCCTTCAAGCTCTCGCAGAGCAGCGGCGCATACTGGCGCGGCGACGAGCGCCGGCCGATGCTGCAGCGCATCTACGGCTTGGCCTTTTATACGCCGGAGGAGCTGCAGGAGTACCTGCGCATGCAGGAAGAGGCGCGCAAGCGCGACCATCGCAAGCTGGGCGCGGAGCTGGAGATCTTCCTCTTCGACGACGAAGTCGGCCCGGGCCTGCCGCTGTGGCAGCCGAACGGCGGCGTCATCATCGAGCAGCTCGAAGCGCTGGCCAAGAAGATGGAAGAGGAGGCCGGCTATGAGCGCGTGAAGACGCCGCACGTGACCAAAGAAGACCTCTTCCTGCGCAGCGGCCATCTGCCCTATTACGCCGAGAGCATGTACCCGCCCATGACGCTGGAGGACGGCCAGAAGTACTACCTGAAGCCGATGAACTGCCCGTTCCACCACAAAATCTACGCCGCCAAGCCGCGCAGCTACCGCGACCTGCCGCTCCGTCTGGCGGAGTATGGGACATGCTATCGCTACGAGCAGAGCGGCGAGCTGTTTGGCCTGATGCGCGTGCGCTCGATGCAAATGAACGATGCGCACATTTACTGCACCGAGGAGCAATTCGAGAGCGAATTCCTCGGCGTGGTCAACTTGTACTTGAAGTACTTCAAGATCTTCGGCATTGAGAAGTATGTCATGCGCCTCAGCCTGCACAGCGATGAGGGTTTGGGCAAGAAATATGTGGACAATAAGCCGCTCTGGTTGAAGACGGAGGACATGGTGCGGCGCGCCATGCGCGATGGCAACGTGCCGTTCTACGAGGCTGAGGACGAAGCCGCTTTCTACGGCCCGAAGATAGACGTGCAAATCTTCAGCGCCATCGGCCGCGAGTTCACCCTGGCAACTAACCAGGTGGACTTCGCCGTGCCGCCGCGCTTCAACCTGACCTACACGGACAAGGACGGCCAGGCGAAGACGCCGTTGTGCCTGCATCGCGCCCCGTTGGGCACTCACGAGCGCTTCATCGGCTTTCTGATTGAGCACTTTGCCGGCGCCTTCCCGCTATGGCTTGCGCCGGTCCAAGCCATGCTCATCCCGATCGCCGACCGCCACGTGGACTACTGCCGCGGCGTGGAAAGACAACTGCGCGCGCGCGGCATCCGCGCGCGGGTGGACGACGGCCCCGACCGCATGCAGAACAAAATCCGCAAGGCGCAGGGGGCGAAGATCCCTTACATGCTCATCGTGGGTGACAAAGAGGCGCAAGCGGAAGCCGTCGCAGTGCGTTTGCGCACCGGCGAGGACCTCAAGGCCATGCCGGTTGGCCAGTTCATTGCGCGCGCCAGGGAACTGATCGAAACCTACGCTTTGACGCTGTGAGCGCGTCCTGGGCAGAAATCTGCAAGACGAGCGAAGGCGTCGCCTTCACCGAATCCAACAAACGATACGCTTATGGACGAATTTCAACTGATCTCGCCGTATGGCGGCCGGCTGATCAACCTCGTCGTCGAAGATGCCGACGAACGTGCGCGGTTGACCGAGCTGGCGACACATCTCCCTTCAATTCAGCTTTCGCCGCGTGCGCTGTGCGACCTGGAGCTGTTGGCCGTGGGCGGCTTTTCGCCGCTCGATCGCTTCATGGGTCGCGCCGATTACGAGCGTGTGTTGCACGAAATGCGCTTGAGCGATGGCACGCTCTTCCCTATCCCGATCACGCTACCGGTGGATGCGGAACAGGCGCAGCTCGGCCGGCAGGTGGTGCTGCGTGACGCGCGCAACAATCCGCTTGCCATCATGCACATCGAGGAAGCGTTCACCTGGGATCCGACGGTTGAAGCCGGCGCAGTGCTGGGCACGACTGACTCGCGCCATCCGCTGGTGTCGGAAATGGCGCGCTGGGGCAAAGTGTGCATCTCCGGCCCGATTCAAGTGATCAACCTGCCCAAGGCCTACGATTTCGTTGAGTTGCGGCGCTCGCCGGCTCAGGTGCGCGCTGCGTTGGCCCGCATGGGCAATCATCGGGTCGTGGCCTTTCAGACCCGTAATCCCCTGCACCGCGCGCACGAGGAGCTGACCAAGCGCGCGGCGGCCAGCGTGGGGGGCAGTTTGCTCATCCATCCGGTGGTCGGCCTGACCAAGCCGGGCGACGTGGATCACTACAGCCGCGTGCGCATCTACAAGACGTTGGTGGAGAGCTACTATGACCCGCGCAGCACGCTGCTCAGCTTGCTGCCGTTGGCCATGCGCATGGCCGGCCCGCGCGAGGCGCTCTGGCATGCCATCATCCGCCGCAACTACGGCGCGACGCATTTCATCGTCGGGCGCGATCACGCCGGCCCGGGCAACGACAGCACCGGCAAACCCTTCTACGGCCCGTATGACGCCCAGGCGCTGGTGCAGCGCTATGCCGATGAGATCGGCGTGCAGATGATCCCCTTCCAGGAGCTGGTGTATTTGGAGGATCGCGACGAATACGTCGAGCTGGACAAGGTGCCGGCGGGCGCGCGCGTTGCTTCGATATCCGGCACGCAGGTGCGCAGCGACTTCTTGGCCAAGGGCAAGCCGCTGCCGACTTGGTTCACCCGCAAGGAAACGGCGGACATCCTGGCGAGCATCTTCCCGCCGCGTCACAAGCAGGGCTTCTGCGTATGGTTCACCGGCTTGAGCGGGGCCGGCAAGTCCACCGTCGCCGAGGCGCTGGTTTCGATGTTGATGGAACGTGGTCGGCAGGTGACGCTGCTCGATGGCGACGTAGTGCGCACGCATCTGTCGAAGGGGTTGGGGTTCAGCCGCGAGGATCGCGATACGAACATCTTGCGCATCGGTTTCGTGGCCGGCGAGGTGGTGCGCCACAACGGTGTGGCGGTGTGCGCGGCGATCAGCCCGTATCGCGCGGCGCGCGACGCCGTGCGCCGCATGATCGAAGAGATCGGCGAGGGGCGTTTCATCGAGGTGTTTGTGGATACGCCGATCGAAGTTTGCGAGCAGCGCGACGCCAAAGGGATGTATGCCCGGGCGCGCCGCGGCGAGATTAAAGGCTTCACCGGCGTGGACGACCCCTACGAGCCGCCGCTCAGCCCGGAGATCACGCTCGACACGGTGCGCGAGGCGCCGGAACGGTGCGCGGCGCGGATCATCGCGCACCTGGTGCAGGCCGGCTTCTTGCTTTCGTGAGGCGCTAGGGACGACGAAAGCGCTGCAGCGCTTCGTCGTCCCATGCTATCCCGAAGCCGGGCTGTTCACCGACGCGCCATCGCCCGGATTGGATGAGCGGCTGCTCCGCGCGCAGCCGGCGAAAGCCGACCGTATCGGCCTCCGCCGGCGATTCCTCGATCCACGCGCCGCCCAAGGCCGCGACTAGCGGCGCGTGAAGGTCGGGGAAGTAGTGCGGGAAGATCGTCTTGCCGCCCTCCAGCGCGGGCGCGATGGCCTGTAGGTAGCCGGTCAACCCCATTTGGTGGGTAGCGTCCGGGCGCACGATGTCCACGCCGTTGGCTGAGCTGATCGCCTGGATCGCATCGGGCGCTGCCAGCGACTCGCCGAAGGCGATCGGCACATCGCAGCGCTGCGCCAGCGCAACGGCCAACTGCCAGTGGGCAGCAGGGAAGGGGTCTTCCAGGAAGGCGATGTCGAACTGCTCCACGGCCCGCCAGGCGTCGAGCGCTTGCTTGATCGAGTCGAATGCGCCGGAAGCGTCTAAGCCGAGCAGGGCATCTTGACCCACCACCTCGCGCAGCGCGCGCACGCGCTGCACGTCCAGCGCGCGGTCTTCGCCGAAGGGTATCTTGAAGCGAGTGTAACCGGCGGCGGACAGCGCTTCGGCGTCGCGGCGCACCTTGCCCACCGGATCGTCGGGCTGATAGTAGCCGGCGATGGCGATGCAGGGAACATCGCGCCGGTCGCCGCCGAGCAGCTTCCAGATCGGCGTCCCCAGCAGCTTGGCGTGGAGATCCCACAGGGCGAGGTCTACGATGGACAACGCGCGGGCGAAGGCGCCGCCTTCGCCGATCATGCGCATGGCGCGCCGCGCGGCATCCCAGGCCGGGCGAACGGCGTGTGTGGGCCGGCCGATGACGAGCGGCTTGAGATGGCGTTCGATGGTCTCGACGATGCCGGCGACGCGGCCGAGGCCGTAGCCGACGCCGGCTTGTCCGTCGGCGCGCGCGCGGGCGAAGACGAACTCTCGCTCGGTGATGACCTTGCCCCACACGAACAGCGGCTCGGACAACGGGACGACGACGCGGAAGGCTTCCAGCGATTCGACGAGAGGCATAGGTGCTGCTATTCCGTATGAGAGTTGCGCTGTTCGTCGTCCCTGCAGTATTTCGTAGACGGCGCTGGATCCGTGCAGCGCCTGACACATCACTCGCGGAGCAGCGCTTCGTTCGGCGGGCAGGCCTCCTGCGCTGCAGCGGCCATTGCCGGCGCGGATGCGGCCTGTGGATACCAGCGTTTCTGCAGCCAGAATGCCACATTGACCAACCCGATCATCACGGGCACTTCTACCAGCGGCCCGATGACCGCGGCAAACGCCGCGCCGCTGCTGATGCCGAAGACTGCCACGGCTACCGCGATCGCCAGTTCAAAGTTGTTGCTGGCAGCGGTGAACGAAAGCGTGGTCGTCTTGGAGTAGTCTGCGCCGAGGCGATGTCCCATGAAGAACGAGATCAGGAACATCAGCACGAAGTAGAGCAGCAGTGGGATGGCGATCCGCACGACGTCCAGCGGAATTTGCACGATGAGGTTGCCCTTGAGCGAGAACATGACCACAATCGTGAAGAGCAAGGCGACCAACGTCAGCGGGCTGACCTTGGGGACGAAGTGCTTGTAGTACCACGCCTTGCCCTTCGCGCGCACCAGGATGAGGCGCGTGAAAAAGCCGGCCAGGAATGGCACGCCCAGGTAAATGAACACGCTCTCGGCGATCTGCCCCATCGTGATGTCCACCGTGACCGATGTCAATCCGAACCAGGTGGGTAGAACCGTCAGGAAGATGTAGGCGTACACGCTGTAGAACAGCACCTGGAAGACGCTGTTGAACGCCACCAGGCCGGCCGCATATTCTGTGTCGCCGCGCGCCAGTTCGTTCCACACAATCACCATCGCGATGCAGCGCGCCAGGCCGATCATGATCAAGCCGGCCGCATACTCCGGGTAGTCGCGCAGAAAGATCACCGCCAGGGCGAACATCAGCGCCGGGCCGATGATCCAGTTTTGGACCAGTGAGAGCGACAGCACCTTCTTGTTGCGGAAGACATCGCCCAGCTCTTCGTACTTCACCTTGGTGAACGGCGGATACATCATCAGGATCAGCCCAATCGCGATCGGGATGTTCGTCGTCCCGATCGAGACTGCGGCGTTGAATCGCTCGACCTCCGTCGGAAACAGAAAGCCGATCCCGACTCCCACGGCCA
The DNA here is from genome assembly GCA_046299515.1 of Thermoflexales bacterium. Lineage (GTDB taxonomy): Bacteria > Chloroflexota > Anaerolineae > J036 > Brachytrichaceae > JAAFGM01. The sequence continues at coordinate 14,283 of JBKBID010000017.1, forward strand.
TCACCAGGAAAATCCACAGCGTCAGGTAACGGTCAAGGAAGGATAGTTGCTTGCGTAGGCTTTGCGCCGGCGCTTTGAGCACAACAGTTTCAGACATACATACCTCCAAACATGTGAGAACCCTAAACCGATTTTTGCCTCGCTCATTGAAGAGCCATCGTTGGAACGGACGCGGCGAGAGCTGGCAGGGCGAATCACCCGCCGGCTTCACGCAGCAAAGGGAGAATCGCGCGCTCGATTTCGTCGCGCACCTTGCGGAAGTCGGCAATGTCGTCGGTCAGCGCCGGATCGGGGAAGCTGTAATGGACGTGTTTCCCCTTTCCCGGCCAGATCGGGCACTCCTCCACCGCCGAATCGCAGACGGTAATGACCAAGTCGAAATCTGCGTTCAGAAACTCGTCTGCTTGCTTCGACCGGCCCTTGTGCTGAATCCCGATTTCCGCCAGCACGGCCAGCGCCTTGGGGTGGACGTAGCCGGCAGGCTTCGTCCCTGCGCTGACTGCCTCCCACGTGTCGCCGAGACGCGCGTTGACGATTGCTTCGGCCATCTGTGAACGGCAGGAATTTCCCGTGCAGAGAAAGAGCACCTTGCGTTTCATGGTCTTCGGCGTTGAGCTTTTTGTATGCCGGGCCCGGCTATTCGGGGCGGCAGATCGCGTGTTGCGGCCCGCAGGTCAGTCGTCGGGGCTGGATGCGGTTGGGATCGAAGAATGAGCCGAACGCTGCGTTGAGTTCCTCTAGCGCAGCGCGGTTAACGGAGTAGTAGATCCACCGCGAATCCGATTCGTCGCGCTCTACGTCCACCAAACCAACCGAGCGCAGCTTGCTCAGGTGGTGCGAGATCAAGTTGGGCGGCATAGCCAGCGCCTCGCTAAGTTCGCAGTTGCACTGCACGCCATCCATCAACAGGTTGAAGATGCGCAGGCGGTTTGGCTCCGCTAAGACTCTGAGCCGTTCGGCCAACAGCTCAAGGCTTGTCGTCTCCGACCGAGCCGCGGCTGAATAGTTCAACATGCGTTGAATTGTATGCGCATAGTAAAATCCGTCAAGGTCGCATTCAATGAACCTTCGCTGACCACTTGATCCTTACCCATGCCTTCCCTTCGCTTTGCCTATAGCACCATCAACTGGGGTGAATGGTGCGACTTGAACGCGGCATTTGACGACATTCGCGCGGCCGGCTGGCGCGCTGTCGAGCTGTTCAACCATGCGCTTGACTGGCTCGGCCCGCCCCACCGTCTGCGCGGCTGGTTGGGTGATTTGCAGGTTGCCACTTTCTTTGGCGCAATCGAGTTGCCGGCCTCGGAACATGCCCTGACCGTGCACCGGCGGCGGATTGATTACGCTGCCGAGATGGGCGCGCAGGCTTACGGGCTGGTCGGCGCGTCACGCCCGCGCGCGCATCCGCCTACTGCGGACGACATCCGCGCGTTGGCGCGGGCGTGCGAGTCGCTGGCCGAATATGCGACGGAACTCGGCTTGCGCGTCGCCTATCACCCTCACACGCGCTGCACCGTCGAGAACGAGGGGGAAATAGACGCGCTGATGAACGAGACGCGAGCGTTGAAGCTCTGTCTCGACGTGTCGCACATCGCCCTGGTGGGCGAAGATCCGGTGGCGCACCTGCGCAAATATCGCGAGCGGCTGGGCTACGTTCATCTCAAGGATTGGGCGCGCGGCGAGTTCGTCGAGATGGGTCAGGGGACGCTGGGCATTGACTTCGCCGCGTGCTTGAGGGAACTCGAAAATCAAGGCTTCGCCGGCTGGTGCGTGGTTGAGCACAGCGTGAGCAAGACCTCGCCGCTCGACAGCGCTCGGGTCAACGCGCTGTATTTGCGCAGCCTGGGCTACGCGATTTAGCCATTGCGCATCTGCGCAACGGGCGCCGAATACCTGAACGATGACGCTCTTATTTGGACTATTCGGCTGCGGCGTGATGGGTCAACGCCACATCAAAGGCATGGCCAAACTGCGCCAGGCCGGCCGCATGCGCTTTTCGCTGGAGGGCGTATGCGACCTGATTCCGTCCAGCGCCGAGCGCGCGGCCGAACTGGCCGAGGCGTTGCTGGGCAAGCGCCCGCGCGTATTCGCGTCGCTTGCCGAGATGCGCGCAGCCCTCCCGCTCGACGGCATCAGTATCACGACTATGCCCGACGCGCATGTGGACCTCGGCGTCGAGGCGTTGCGCGCCGGTTTACATGTGATAGTCGAAAAGCCGATTGCGCTGACGGTGCGGCAGGGGAGGCGACTGGTCGCAGCGGCGCAGGAGGCCGGCCGCAAGCTGGCCGTCGCCGAGAACTATCGCCGCGACCCGATCAACCGCTTGGCGAAGGCGCTAATTGACGCCGGCGCGATTGGCCGGCCGTTCCTGGCCGTGCAAGCGTCCTCCGGCGCCGGCGAGTTCGTCATCATCACGCCATGGCGACATCTGCGCCACAAGTGCGGCATCCTGGTGGATATGGGCGTGCACTACACCGACATCCTGGAATATCTGCTAGGCCCGATTGAGGCCGTGATGGGCATGAACGCCGTTGTGGACGCCTATCGCCGGGGCGCCGACGGCGCGCGCTATCCCGCCGATGCCGAAGACCTTTCGGTCGGCGCGGTGCGCTTCAAGAGCGGCGCACTGGGCAACTGGATGCTGAGCATGGCCGGCCGCGGCGCGGGCTACTTTCATCGCGCGGTCTACGGCGACGGCGGCTCGCTCGTCATCCCTATGGATCGCACCGGCCAGCCTTTGCAGCTGACCGTGCGGCGCGATGGCAAGGACGTTGCGCTGAACGAGGCCGAACAACTGGCGCTCGCGCCGAACTTCGCCCTGGATTCGACCACGGCAGCCTTGTTCGGCGGGGATCGGCTGAGCAGCTATCGCTTGGACTTCGCCGACATTGACGCCAACTTGATCGCCATTGAATATGATGACTTTGTTGATGCCATACTGGACGATCGCGCGCCGGAGGTGAGCGGGGAAGACGGGCTGCGCTCCCTCGCTCTCGTGTACGGCTTTCTCGAATCTGAGCGGCTGGGTCGCCCGGTGAGCGCAGAGGCGCTGCTATCGGGCGACGCCGCTCAATATCAGGATGAATTGGAGCGCATCGCTGCTAATCAACCATGAGCAATTCAAAACCGCTTGTCGTCGTCTGGGATGCCGTCGGTAATGTGACTTTCGGCATGCGCGCCTGGGAGGAGTACTCTCCGGCGATTCAGGCGCAGTTCTTGCGCGAAGACCCAGCGGGGCGCGCGCGCATCCAGACGATCGAGGAGTTCCTCGCGCCCCATGCCGTCCGCGTTCAAAAAGTCGCCGGCGTCGAAGAACTGGATGCCGTCATAGGTGATGCTGAGTTCTTCCTGGCCCACAAGGTGAATGTGCCGAGCGAAGTGCTGCGCAAGGGCCGGCGCTTGCGGCTGGTGCAGCATCTCGGCTTGGACTATCGGGGCATTCCGCTTGATGCCGTTGCCGCGCTTGGCGTGCCGCTGGCCGCCGTGCCGATGGTGAACTACCTTGCGGTAGCCGAGCATAGCTGGGCGCTCATCTTGAACCATCTCAAACGCCTGCCACAGACCCGGCCTTACATGCAGCGCCGCGAGTATGTGGATCGGTGGGGATTATTCCCACCTGGGCTGCAACTGGCGCGCGACTGCACCCTCGGTCTGTTGGGGTTTGGCGAAATCGCCCGGCCGATGGCGCGCATCGCTAGGGCCTTCGAGATGCGCGTGATCTTCTGGGACATCGCTCGCTTCCCTGACCTTGAGCAGGCTTATGGGGTGGAATGGGCGCCCTGGGAGGAGGTGTTCAGGCAGGCCGACGTCCTCAGCGTGCACCTGGCCCTCAACGACCAGACGCACCGGATCATCGGCGAGCGCGAGATCGGCTTGATGAAGCCGACGGCGTTCTTCGTGAACACGGCGCGCGGCAAGCTGGTGGATCAGCCGGCGTTGGTGCGCGCGCTGCAGGAGCGACGGCTGGGCGGCGCCGGACTCGACGTGTTCTACGAGGAGCCGCTGCCGGTGGACGATCCGCTGCATGCGCTGCACGAGGACCTAAGCTATCACGTCACGCTGACGCCGCACGACGCCTGGCAGAGCGTCTGGACGCATGTGCGCGACTCGCAGGCCATCTGGGGCAACGTGAAACGGGCGCTCGATGGCGAACCGATTGCCTTTCGCGTCGCTTGAATCTCCGTTTTGTGGATTGAGCTGCTTGCCGAATCATGCTCAAGTTTGGCTTCTGCTTGCCCATCTTTGCCTGGCCGGGGCCGGGGCTATTTCGCGCTCCGGCCTATCCTCAGCTCGACGCGGCGACGACCATGCGCCTGGCCCGCCTGGCGGATGTGCTGGGCTACCATTCGCTGTGGGTTGCCGATCATCTGATGCTAGGCCGCGACGAGGCCATCCTGGAAGGCTGGACGACGCTCTGCGCGCTGGCCGGCATGACCCAGCGCGCGCAGCTTGGCGTCATCCACTACAACAACGCCTTCCGCCATCCGGCCTTGACGGCCAAGATGGCCGCGACGCTCGATCAAATCAGCGGCGGCCGCTACATCCACTTCATAGACTACGGCAATCAACCGCGCGAGTTCCTGTCCTATGGCTTGCACCCCGATGACGCCGTTGAGGAGCGCATCGCGCAGATGGTCGAGGGGCTGGAGCTGACGCTCAAGCTCTGGTCTGCGCGCGAGCCGGTCACCTTTGCCGGGCGTTACTATTCGGTTGCCGGGGCAGTGTGCCGGCCGAAGCCTGCGCAGCAGCCCCACCCGCCGATTTGGATCGGCGAAGCGCACCCTATGCTGCTCGATGCCGCTGCGCGCTACGCCGACGCTTGGAACAGCGTGCCGGTGGGACTCGAAGCGCTGCGGCAGCGGTTGATCGAGCTGCGCGCCGCCTGCGCCCGCGTTGGCCGCGACTACGACGCCATCGCGAAGACCTACGAGGTGCAAATCCTGATCGCGCTGGATCGCGATGCGCTGCGCCGCAAGCTCGACGCGATGCTGGCGCTTATCCCGCCTGGCGAGCGACCGGCCGACGTGGTGGCGTTCGCGCGGGGCGAGGCGGCGGAGCTGCCGGCCTGGATGCGCGAAACGTGGTTGATCGGCGCGCCGGATGAAATCGAAGCGCAGATCCGCCGTTTCGCCGAGTTGGGCGTGACGCACTTCATGCTGTGGTTCGTAGATGCGCCGGACGACAGCGGGATGCGCTTGTTCGCCGAGCGCATGCTCGGCAGATCGAGCGCGTGAGGCGACGCTCAGAACGGCGCGCCGAACTGCTGGGCGAGCGCCGCGCGGACTAGGTTGATCAGTCCAATCTGCGCCAGCGTGAGGATGAAGCCGATGATCGCCGGCAGGATGAGCTGTCGCCACCGTTCCACGCGCCCGTGCTGTCGCATTGCCACCAGCGCAATCAAGCCGTTCACGAGCGTGAGCAAAGTCAACACGCTGAGGCCGCTGGTGAGCGCAATCGGCCCGAACAAGAAATCGGGACGCCAGAGCACGATGACCACGACGAAAGCGGCGATGGCGATAAGCCGCAGCACATCCCGCCACGAGTGAACCACCGGCGCAGCGTCTGCCGTCCGCCAGATTGCCTGATTGGCCATTGCCGTCACGTAGGCGCTGAGCGCAACGCCCATGAATGCGCCGGTGGTTAAGCGCAGCCAGTTGTGCGGCTGATAGAACAGCGTCCGCCCGGTCGCCAGCAGCCAGTAGGAATTGAAGCCGTCGAACGCCCAGGCGACAAAGCTCCCGGCGAAGACGTAGGCGTAAGGGCGGGACGGGAAGGCGGAAGCGCGGCTGCGCAAAGTCCACGTGAAGCTGATCACCCCGAGCAGTGCGGCAGAGAACATGCCGGTATCGCGGGCGCACACCGGCAGTTGCCGTCCGGCGACGAAGAACGACCGCGCCGGGATGCGATGGCATACGGCGTTCCCGACCCAATCAAAAGCGCGCAACCAATCCGCCGGCGCCGCCGCGGCCAGCAGCGCCAATACGACGAAGGCAGCGAGCGGAAGGACGCGCAGCGGCGATCTCTCATCCATAAGCTATGGTCCGCCTGGCCGCGCGATCAGCACGGCCAGCAAAACGGCGATGAGCGCCCATAGCAACATGCCGTCGCTCTCCAGCAGCGCGAACACCTGTCCGAACGGATGGCGCAGCCGCGCCGCTGCGCCGCTCAGCAAGCTGTAGAACCAGCCGAGTTCCAGCGCGTCGATGGCGCGATCGCTTGTCGAGCGGATGGCAGGCCGCCAACGCGGTTCCAGCCGCCAGAGCAGAGCGCCGGCAATGATGGCGATGCTCCAACTGGCCCAGCCGGCTGCGCTATTACGCGCCAACGCATCGGCCAGGGAGCCGGCCGCAAGCAATGCCGGGGCGATGCCGAATGTCAGGATGGGCGCCAGCGCTATCAGTCCCCCGATCGCTTCGCGCGCGACCCACGCACTGGGGCGAGGAGGTTGCGCGGCGAAGCGCACCATCTGCGCCTGCTCGTCGGCCGAGCTGACAACGATCTTCAGCAAAACGTAGGTCATCACTGCGAAAACGGCGCCCCAGGCGAGGGCGAACAGCCATCCGCCTGCGCCGCGCTCCGTCCAGGTTGCGACGACGCCGGCTTGTCCGACGAACCCCGCCGTGAGCGGCGCGCCGATCAGACACAGCGCGCCGGCAGCGCGCGCGGCGCGCCGGACTCGCTTGGCCCATAACGGCGCATCGGCGAATTGGGGCTGGCCGATCAGCGCCGCTCCGACAAGCCAGGCGATGGTCGCAGACGCCGTTGCGCCAGGCGTAGCCAGGACGGCGCTCGCGCCGGCGAGATATGCGCCGACCGTCGCAACGGCCGGCACAAGCGCGTCGGTCCGGTCTTCGGCCCGCAAGAGTGCGATGAGGAGTGTGAGCAGCGCGCTGGCGAGCGCAAGCCCATAGAACCATTCCGGCAAGCGCGTGATGCCCAGCGTCGGTAGGCGGGTGAGCGCGAGCAGACCGCCCACCGCTCCGCTGACCGTCCGCAGGTCGCCCCACGCGTCGGACGATGCGCGAAACGGCGCAAAGTTCAATCGCAGCGCGATGGCCAGCGCCAGCGTCGTTGCTGCGGATGTGTCTAGGCGGACGAGGGGAAGGTGTGGGCTGTTGCCTGCGGAGATGTGCACGGCGACGACGAGGGTTAGCAGAGCGACGGATAAGCCGCTCAGCATCAGCCCGATCAGCGCGTTGCGCTCGTTGTCCCGCCGCCGCAGCGCCCAATACGCCGTGAGCAGATCGGTGAGGCCCAGTCCGACCAGCAGCGTCACCAGGTTGTTGGCAAACGCAACCAGCGTCAGCGAGGCGACGAGGAGCGCCGGCGCGGCCGGGTGGCTTTCAGGGTGTGCTGCGTTCGGCGGCTGCAAGCTGTGCAGAAAGTGGAGCGTAGTCCAGGCGATGATGATGCCGGCAGAGGGTGCGAACCCAGCCATCGCCAGAGGCAGACCGGTGAACGACACAGGCGACCAGTTCCCGACGACGGTTTCCCAATCCGTTTGACCGAGCAGCATCCATGCTGCGATCAGCGCGGCGCCGGCGCCGGCGATGACCGGCAGCCGGGTTGGCAACGCGAGCCGCGCGGTCTGGCACGGGGGCTGAGCAAAGGCAGCAGCCAGCAGAATCCCGAGCAGTGGCGATGCCGTGAGCGCGATCAGCAGCACAAAGGGCAACACGACGCCGAAGTGTATCACCGCTGGACAGCCTGGCCGACCCCAGGTAGAATGCAGGCCGCTAGCGCGCCGGCGAGAGGCGCGCAAATCAGCTCAACTTTTCACTCAACCAAATCGGAGAGGGATTCCAGTGGCTAATACTGCATCGGCAAAGCAGCGCATTCGGAATAGCGCGCGCAAGGCGCAGTTCAACCGCTTGCATCGCTCGCGCTCGCGCACCGCGATCAAGAAGGCGCGCCTGGCGATCATGTCGAAGGACCTTGAGCAGGCAAAAGTCGAACTGGTCAAGGCGATCAGCTATCTCGATCGCGCTGCCGGCAAGGGCGTGATACACAAGAACAATGCCGCCCGCCGCAAGTCGCGTTTGATGAAGCTTTACAACAAGGCTGTTGCGGCGGCTGCAGCGAAGAAGTCGTGAGTGTTGCGCATAACGTGAGTAAAGGTGCACGCGCACTGCGTAACAGACCTTGATGCTCCGGCATCAGGGTCTTTTTTATTGTGTAATTCCATGACCTATGCGGATAAGCAGTCCTTCTCATTCAGTTCTTTCACCATCTCCAACCGATTCACATTCGTTTGCGGAGGAGGTGCTAGCACTGCGGCTGGAAATCATGGCCTATGCGGCGCAGTGGCCTATGCTGGTGTTAGGGGTTGCGGGGCTAGTGCTTTCGCTGGTATATCGCGGCGAGGGTATAGACCTCAGGCGTATTGCCCCTTATCAGCTTGCACTAGCAACGGTGGGTGTGACTGTATGGCAAGCGCGCTTTCGTCCTCGCCTTGCGCTGGGACTGTGTGGCATTGGAGCGTGGTGTGTAGCGTTTATGTTTGCTGTAACACTTCAAGATCACTCTGCCTTGATCGGGCTAGCCCTGGCCTGTGCGCTAAACGTGTTTTTGCTCGGGCCTTGGGCCGGCTGGGTGGGTGGGGGCATTACCAGCGTTCTTCTGGGCAGCGCCCACGTATGGCCCTTGCTTAACTTTGTTGGCCCCGGCAGTGCGTTGGCAGGGATAGTAGGTATAGGTTCGAGCGTGCTGCTGGCGCATACTGTCTGGCGTGTCTTGTTGCGCACGTTGTGTTGGATGCAGGTGGCATACGATGAAGCGCGGGTACAAGCGCGCACGTTGAGTGATAAGAGTGCTGAATTGGCATTGGCACTCAAATCGCTGAGTCAAACCAGTGCGCAGATGGCTCGTCTGAATGAGCAATTAGAGGTTGCGCGACAGCATGCCGATGATGCGCGACGCTCGAAGGAGGAGTTTGCGGCAAGTGTGAGTCACGAATTGCGAGCGCCTCTAAATCTCATCATCGGATTCAGCGATTTAATTCTGCGCGAGCCGCAAGTCTATACCAGCACTGGCGAGAGTGGCTCACCGCTGTCGCCGAAGCTGATGGCCGATATTGCGCTAATTCACCGCCAAGCACAACATTTATTAAAGTTGGTCAACGATATTCTCGACTTGAGCCAGTTGGAGGCGAATTACCTTACTGTGCAACAGGAAGTAGTCTCGGTAAATGAACTTGTATATCGCGCAGCTGATGAATACAGGGGCCTGCTGCGGCAACGCGGCCTCAAACTAGTGGTGGATATTGCGCCTAATCTGCCTGAAGTCTATGCTGATCGGATGCGTGTTCATCAGATTCTGTTGAATCTTTTGAGTAATTCACTTCGCTTTACCGAAACAGGCAGCATCACTATCAGAGCATATTGTCGATCACGGATGAGTGGCGAGCAGGTTATCGCCCCGCCGGAGGAAATACTCGACGGCAAGCCAAGCAACACGGCCTTGCCGGTGGCAGAGGTTGTCATCAGTGTAGCCGATACAGGGCCGGGCATCGCTCCTGAGAATCTCAAACGCGTGTTTGAACCGTTCGTGCAGATTGGCCGCATGCAGGATCGCAAACGAGAGGGATCCGGGTTGGGGTTGACGATTAGTAAAAAACTCGTCGAACTGCATGGCGGCCAGATGTGGGCAGAAAGTGAGCTAGGAGTGGGCAGCGTGTTCTCTTTCACTTTACCCGTGCGCCCAGCTGGATTAGCTACATTGCTCACTCGAACGCCGCGCGTCCTCGGCCGACGCGAAGTGGGTGCGTTAGCCGTGGTTGAGGCTGTGCCGCTCTTGTCACCCTTGCTGTCGCGCCATATTCGTGGACTGCGTGTGATTCAGGTTGAAGATCTTGATGCGCTAGCACGTTGTGCTGAAACAGACTGTCCAGAGATAATTGTAGTGAACGAGCCGGCGAGCTGCAGCTGGCAAGCCAGCGCGCTGCCGCCTAAGCTTAATCATTTGCCAGTGATCCGCTGCTATGTTCCTGGGCCAATCGGCCAGGCCTCCCAGATGGCTGGAGTTACTGGCGATTTTATTCGCTACTACCTTATAAAGCCGTTTACCCTTGAGCAAGTCCATTGTGCCATCGTGACATTGCTCCAATCCGTCTCGCGAACGCGTCGCGTTGCGCCTGGCCGTCCTGGACGCTTGCTCATAGTAGACAGCGATGAAGATACTATCGCACTATTGAGCCGCATGGCTCGTTCTGCGTCATCGTCGTCAGTATTGCCGAAAGGATTCACTGGAATTAGCGTTGTAAAGGCTCACAGTAGTGAACAAGCATTGGCGTTGCTGCGTTCGTATGACTCCACCGATCATGATTATGCTGCGGGCGCCATTGATGCTATGCTGCTCGGCCTTGAGCTGGACGGCGCAAGCAGTTTTGAGGTGCTTGCACAGATGGACCGCCACCCTATCTGGAGGCGCATCCCAGTGTGTTTAATTGGCAGTCAAACTGTACGTGGCGAATACCTGGCGACTCCATATTTTGCCTTTCACCGACGAGAAGCCTTTACCGTACACGAGTTAATGGAGGTGATTGCCAATTTCACACGGCTAGTTTTGCCTGGGGTCGAAGTCGGTGTGGATTGAATTAAACCTTTTATCCCATGTTGCCTGGGTAAGTGATCACACTCCGGAGGGTTTGCAGAAGAGATGCCGTCGTGTAAGGCCTGGGCAGTACTCCCGAAGCACCTAGTGCCCGCGCTAGCGTCTCTCCGCCCAACACGGAGCTGATGATGACCGGTATGGCTAGCAATTCAGGATGGCTTTTAAATTGCGCAAGCAGTTCCCAGCCATCCAGTGTTGGCATCATGACATCCAGTAGGATGCAGTCAGGGCGAAGTTCCAGCGCCTCGCGAAGCGCATTCTCCGGATGAGTGATAGCCACTAGTTCGAATTCGTTGGTGGTCTCTAAGGAGCGTCGTACGAGTTCAATGGCGTCCTGGTCGTCGTCAATCATCAGTATGCAGCGCCGCACGCAAGCAGGGAAGGCGATCTGAAGTTCTGATGAGTGGTCGCTAGCCTGCACTGTAGCACCAATGCTTTGCGCTAAATGTCTGATGGCATCCAGTTCGTCGCGCGGTCCGGGGAAGCCTGCAGTGAGCAGCTTCACATAGACCTGTAAGCCTGCTGATTTGATATACGCTTCCAGCTTTGTGTGCTGCGCCCTGAGGATTATCCAGTTCAGTGAGAGGATAAGCAATTGACGCATCATCATGCGGTCGCCAATTATGGATGGTGCGGGGCCATCCATGTGTATAGATACCTGGAGACCTCGCTGGTTGAGCAGCGGCTCTAGGATTGCGATGGCCGAACGCAAGGCTTCCTCGACGTTTGTTAAGCTGTATTGCGGCCGTTCAGACGAGGCCGGTAGCGATGCGACTGCTGGTTTCGCCTGAGCGGCACTGAACAAGAGTGAGGCTACCGCTGCGATACCTCGCATCTGATCGCGGCGCAACTGCCTTAAGCTGATATTAAGCTCTACGGCTGCTTCACTCTGTGTGAGGCCGCTCAAGTAGCGCTCGTTCAATGCGTTGTAGATTCGCCAAGCCATAGAGTTTAAGGGAACATTGGCCGGGGGCTTGAGCTGTTGGATCACTTTTATCAAACTACTTTGCGCAGCGCGAGCTGATGTGTAGTACTCTCTAACCGTTGGAGACATAATGTGGCTTTCTAGGAAAGCCAGGTCATACAATCGTTCTAACGCTTCCCGCGTCCAGGCAAGTTGCTCTTTTGTCACCATTTTACATAATTGAATGGTCACAAGATGGCCGCCAATTGGCCGCTCTGCTGAGGCTGTAGATTGTTAAACTTATCGGTAACAGCGATGCTCAGGCTCGTGACTCTAGCCCAGCTGTAGCAAGTGCACACAAGTTTGCATAAGAAGGAGGAGACCATGCAAAGCAAGACTAAGATCATCAGCAGACGTAAGTTTCTCAAAGTGGGTGCCGGATTACTCGGTGCAGCCGGCCTGTCCGCATGTGCTGCGCCTGCTCAGCTTCCTGCGCCCCCTGCGTCCACAGCTTCAGGCGCGCCGGTTCAGGTACCCTCGGTGAGCAAAGCCAAGCTGAGACTGATGACATGGTCAGGCGGTGAAGAGCTGGAGCTGCACAAGAAAGCTTTTGCTGCTTTCACCGACAAGAATGACGTTGACCTGGAAGTAACGTCTGTGCCATTCGCCGAATACTATACCAAACTTCAGACAGAGGCAGCTGGTGGGGCGGCTGCTGACCTTATCAATATCGGCGAAGCATACACTGCGCGTTGGGCTGCGGCGAAGGTCCTTCTGAATCTGAGCCCATTCATCGAGGCTGATCCCACTTTTGATAAAGCCGACTTCTGGCCTAATGTCCTTGAGAATTTCACGTGGCAAGATGGCCTGTATGTGTTGCCCAAAGACTATGTGACTTGGGGACTGTTCTACAACAAGACGCTCTTCGACGAAGCTGGCTTGAGCTATCCTGATGAGACTTGGGATTGGTCACCGGAGGGGATGGGCAAATATCTTGAAGCGGCGCGTCAACTTACCAAGAGGGAAGGCAGTCGCATTACGCAATATGGGACGATGGCACCTTCGGGGTGGGGGTATTGGGTGCCGCGCATCAAAGATGTTGGTGGCCGTTACTTGAATGAGTCGCGCACCAAGTGCTTGCTTGATGAGCCACAGAACGTACAGGTCTTCCAGTGGTTGGCCGATTTGGTCAACAAGGAGATGGTGGCACCGACGGCAGAAGCGCAGGAGTCAGGATTTGGCTTCAATGCCGGCAAGGTAGCCATGATGCCGGGCGGTAGTTTCGTTGTGCCGTCGCTGCTAGAAGCACCTTTTGAATGGGCGGTGGCTCCTCACCCGAAGGGGCCTAAGGGACGCAACTCGATCATGTACAGCTCCGGCTATGGCATCTATACGGAAACAAAGGAGCGAGATGCTGCCTGGAAGCTTGCGGTGCATATGACGCGTGAGGGCTCCGAAATCTTGGCAGTGACCGGCTTCTCCGTCCCCTCGCGTCAGTCTATCGCCAACAAGCCTGGCCTGTATCTCAACGAAAAGACTATTCCGCACAATGTGAAGGTGTTCATGGATGCTTCAGCGTATATGGGCCTCCATGAGATCACCCCTACTTGGACGCAGGAAGAGCAGATTATCAAGGCCGAGGTGTCGTTGGTGATGAATGGCGAGAAGACGGCGCAGGCTGCGATGGAAGCCGTCGTGCCACAAATCAACGCGCTGCTGGCGAAGTCAAGTTGACCTTATGCCTGCCCAGTAGCTGTGATGATGCGGTGATGTTTGGGGAAACCCGCTGCAGCAAGCGGGTTTCCCGTTTCTATCGTCAAGACCAAGCTGGATTGTCCTTGCGCTGGTGAGCTTATGAAGGCTACTGCAAAATTCCGCATGATGCTGAGCAGACGCCTCTTCTATCAGGCGCTCGGCTGGGAACGCCAGCAAGAACTCTGGTTCTATGCGCTGGTCTCACCCTGGATTATTGGCTTTTTGGCTTTTACCCTAGGTCCAATGATTGCGTCGGTGGTGTTCAGCTTAACCGAATGGGATCTGTTGACACCAGCACGATGGGTGGGCTTGGCGAACTTTGCCGAGATGATCGGCGACCCTTTGTTTTGGAATGCCTTACGTGTGACGGCTATCTACGCCATCGGTAGCGTCGGCCTCAACATTGTCGTGGCTATGCTGGTGGCCCTGCTGCTCAATCGCAACATTCGCGGTCAGCAATTCTTCCGCGTTATCTACTATTTGCCCTTTGTAGTGTCTGGTGTCGCAGTTGCATGGATGTGGCGAATTATGTACAACCCTGAGTTTGGAGTCATCAACTTGGCGCTGAGCTACCTTGGCATCCAGGGGCCGCGCTGGCTTGCGAGTAGCATGTGGGCACTCCCTGCGCTGATTATTATGAGTGTTTGGGGGTTTGGAGGCAATATGGTGATCTTTCTTGCTGGCTTGCAGGGCATTCCCCAACACCTATACGAAGCTGCAGATATTGATGGTGCAGGCAGTTGGGCTAAGTTCTGGCGCATTACTCTGCCTTTGATGACCCCTGCCATTTTCTTTGCTATGACTACTGGCCTGATCAGTGCGTGGCAGGCCTTCACCACAGTCTACGTGATGACCTCAGGGGGGCCAGGTAATGCCACAATGGTATATGGTCTTTACCTTTACAATAATGCGTTTAAATTCTTTAAGATGGGATATGCTTCCGCGTTAGCTTGGGTGCTGTTCGCCGTTATTTTGGCTGTGACGCTGCTGCAGTTCAAACTAGCCCGTCAGTGGGTATTCTACGAAACAGAGGCGTGACCATGGTACTGCGCTCTTTTGGCATACCCGTTGCGCGCATCGGCTCAATGTCGCGCGCCAAGCTAATTGGTGACCTGATTGCTTATGTTGTTATCTTTTCTGGTGCTGTAGTGTTAATGGTGCCTCTGGCGTGGATGATAAGCACAGCACTCAAGCAGAACTACGAAGTATTTCTCTTTCCACCGCGCTGGATTCCTGAGCGGCTGATGTGGAGCAACTTTACTTATGTATTTGAATTGATGCCGTTTGCCCGCTTTATGCTGAATACAGCCGTTATCACTCAGCTTGCTGTAATCGGCGACCTGCTTTCTTGTTCCATTGTGGCCTTCGCATTTGCCCGGCTCAAGGCACGTGGCAAAAGTTTTCTCTTCTTGCTAGTGCTCAGCACTATGATGCTGCCTTTCCATGTGACAATGATCCCGCAGTTTGTGCTCTTTCGGCAGCTGGGCTGGGTGGACACCTTCCTGCCGCTGGTGGTGCCGCATTTCTTCGCAAACGCCTATCAAGTCTTCCTTATGCGTCAATTCTTCCTCACCATTCCGAAAGAACTAGATGAAGCCGCGATCATTGATGGCAGCAGCGTCTTCGGTGTATACTGGCGAATTATTATGCCGCTCTCCGGCCCGATCATCGTCACCATCGTGATATTCTCCTTTCTCTACAACTGGAATGACTTTCTCGCTCCACTGATTTACCTAAATTCGGAGCAGAACAAAACGTTGTCGTTGGGGTTGGCCAGCATTCTTGCCTATCCAGCAGGCGGTCAGGGACGGTGGGAGATACTCATGGCTGCCTCAACTATTGCGCTGGCTCCATGCGTACTGCTCTTCTTCGTCGGACAAAAATTCTTTGTGCAGGGCATCGCGCTGACCGGTCTAAAGGGATGATACCCACTAAACGGTTTAGCTTATGACTTCTCCCGAAACATCAAGAGCCGCAAGCCGTTCAGCACCACGATCACCGTGCTGCCCTCGTGCCCGACGACGCCGATAGGGAGAGGCAGATCGAACCCCAGGGCGGCGATCACCAGCAGGACGATCACGGCGATGGCGAACGCCAGATTCTGGATAATGACGCGGCGCGCCTGCCGGCTGAGCGAGATCGCGTAGGGGATGTTGCGCAGGTCGTCCGACATTAACACCACGTCGGCGGTTTCGAGCGCCACGTCGGTGCCGGCGGCGCCCATCGCAACGCCGAGGCTTGCGCTGGCCAGCGCCGGCGCATCGTTGACCCCGTCGCCGACCATCGCCACTTCGTTCGGCTTGCCGGCCCCGTCGCGCAAACGTTTGATCTGCGCCACTTTGTCCGCCGGCAGCAGGTCGGCATAGAACTCGTCCACGCCGGTCTGCCGGGCGACGGCGCGCGCGACGCGTTCGTTGTCGCCCGTCAGCATCACCGTGCGCTTGACGCCCAATTCGCGCAGTCGCTTGATCACGCCGAGGGCGCTGGGGCGGACGACGTCGGCGATGGCGATGACGCCCAGGATGTTGGCGCGTCCCTCATTGATCTTGGCGACCAACACCGAGGTCTTGCCCTCGTCCTGTAGTTGAACTACCCGGCGCATGGCGCGCGTCATGCCGGCGACTTGGTAGTCTGCGAAATAGCGCGGGTTGCCGATGGCGATGGTCAGCCCGCCCATGAAAGCGACCCGCGCCCGCACCCCCTTGCCGGTGGCGTTCACGAAGTCCGTCGCTTCCGGAATGTTCAGGCCGCGATGCTTGGCGGTGTCCACGATGGCCAGCGCCAGCGGGTGCTCGGACTTGGATTCGACGGCGGCGGCCAGCGCAAGCAGGATGTTCTCTTGTTCTCTGCGGATGTGTTCGGGAATGTCCGGCAGACACGGATCATCTGCGGCGTCATCAGCTTGATCGTCGCAATCCGGCGCGTTGAGCGGGATGATCATCACGTCGGTGACGGTCGGCTTGCCTACTGTGAGTGTGCCGGTCTTGTCGAAGGCGACGATGTCGATCTGGCCGGCGCGCTCCAGGTGCGCGCCGCCCTTGAAGAGGATGCCGCGGCGCGCGCCGTTGGCGATGGCCGAGAGAATAGACGCCGGCGTGCTGATGATCAACGCGCAGGGCGACGCGACCACCATCACGGTGATGGCGCGGTAGAGCGACGCCTCGAACGGCGCGTTGAAGAATGCCGGCGGGATGATCATCAGCAACAGCGTAAAGAGGATCACGCCGACGGCATACACCTGCTCGAACTTGTCAAGAAAGCGCTCGGTGGGGGCTTTCTGGCTTTGCGCCTCTTCGACCATCTGAATCAGCCGGGCGATAGTCGAGTCGCGGGCCAGCTTGGTGACCCTCACTTCTAGGCTGCCGGACTGGTTGACCGTGCCGGCGAAGACCATGTCGCCGACGCGCTTGCCGACCGGCATGGACTCGCCGGTGAGTGATGACTGATCAAGTGTGCTCTCGCCCTCCACCACTATGCCGTCCAGCGGCACGCGCTCGCCGGGCCGCACTAGGATGCGGTCGCCGATGGCGAGTTGTTCAATCGGCATCAGCACGGTCTCGCCGTCGCGCTTAACCAGCGCTTGATCGGGCCGTAGTTTCATCAGCGCCTGGATGGCGCTGCGGGTGCGGCCCAGGGCGTATGCTTGTAAGACGTTCGAGAGCGAGAACAGGAACAGCAACATCGCCCCCTCGAACGGCGAGCCGATGACCACTGCGCCCAGCGCAGCCAGGACCATGAGCAGGTCCACGTCTATCTGGAAGCGGCGCAGCGACTCGACGCCGGCCTGCACGCCGAAGATGCCGCCGCTGACGTAGGCGACCAGGTAGAAGAGCGCCGGCACGGTCGGATTCACATCCATGTTCGACGTGATCAGTCCGGCCATCATGGCGACGAAGGTGATCGCCACGCAGGCAGCTTCCAGCCGCATCGGCGTGAACCAGGCGCGCACGCGCGCAAACGACGACGAGTGCGGAGTGGGTTGGTCGCCGGTTGTGGTCAGGCGGGGTTGTGCTGAAGCTTCCATGCGCTTAGTCGGGTTCAATGTAAATAAGCTCGGCCAGGTTTTGTCCAATGGCCACGACGCTATCGGGCGTTTCGATGGTGACCGGGCCGCCGTATGGGGCGATGCCTCTCAAGGTCACCCGCGCGCCCGGCTTCAGCCCTTGCTCGCCCAGATACTTGAGCCATTCGCCGTTGTCGGTGTCCACGCAACGGATGACGCCGGTTGCGCCCGGCGCGAGTGAAAGGATGGGCATGTCGTTCACCTTAGGCAACGTGCCGTCCTTTCTGGGAATCAGATGGCCATGAGGACAGCGCGTGGGATGCCCGAGCATCTCATCCATCCGGTCTTCCAGCGGCTCGGTGATGGCTGTTTCGAGCGCGTGCGCATGGTCATCCACCTCGTGCCACGCGAACCCCATCACTTGATGCAGGAACATTTCGAGCAGGCGATGGCGCCGGATGGTGCGCAGCGCCAGGCGCCGCCCCTCTGGGGTGAGCGTCGCGCCTTTGTACGGTGTGAGCTGCACCAGCTTGCGTTCGGCCAGCCGCTTGAGCATCACGCTCGCGCCCGATGGCGTGACGCCCAGCTTCTCCGCGATCTCGGTGGTGTTCGCGGCGTCGGATTGTTGGGTCAGGCGGTAGATGACATCCAGATAATGCAACGTCGCATCGTTTACGCCAACCGGGTCGGTGTAGGTCGTCTTCGACATCTTCGAGTGCTGGAAACTTGAGATTTAACCTCTGTAAAATTCTACGCGAACACTATTTAACTGTCAAATGAAACTCGATCAGGCGAAGGCTCGCCTCCTTGCCCGGTGGAGAGGTTCTTGTGGACTCCGTTACCAGTTCTGCACGCTCCCGTCGCTGCGATACAGCTTGGGCGCTTCCCAGAACTTGAACGGTCGGCCGGCGAAGTCTTTCTCGTTGAACTCAACGCCCAGGCCAGGGCCATCCGGCACGCGAAAACGTGTCCCGTCTAGCTTGAGCTGCACAGGGAAGATGTCCTCGTCGCAGAAGTGCAGATTCTCTGTTGGGGAGTGACGCACTTCAAGCGCGAAGAAGTTGGGAACGGCCGCAGCCAGGTGCACTGTGGCGGCGGTGCAGATCGGGCCGAGCGGGTTGTGCGGCATCAGGTCAATGTAGTGCGCCTCGCACCAGCCGGCCACTTTCATCGCCTCAGTGAAGCCGCCGATGTTGCAAATGTCCAGCCGCATGTAGTTTGTCAGGCCGCGTTCGATGTAGGGCAGCGCCTGCCACTTGCTGCTGAACTCTTCGCCGATGGCCATCGGCACGTCGGTCATGCGCCGCAATTGCTCATAGGCCTCGGGACACTCGTCGCGGATCGGCTCTTCCAGGAAATCCAGCGTGCCCCGGGGCATACGTTGGCAGAACGACGCTGCTTCGGCTATGCTCAGCCGATGGTGATAGTCCACGCCCAGCATCGGCCCGCTGCCGACGGCTGCGCGCACCTGGGTGAACCATTCGGCGGTGATGCCGATGGATGCCCACGGCTCCCAGACGTTTTCATCGCGCGAACCGGCGTAGGCGGGCAACATGCGGATGATGTGCCAGCCGTGGTCGAGCAGCAGCCGGCAGCGCTCGATGAGCTGCTCGACGCTGTCTGCGCCGGTGGTGGCGAAGCAGCTCACGTAGTCGCGCTGCTTGCCGCCGAGCAGTTGATAGACCGGCACGCCTAGCGCTTTGCCCTTAATGTCGTGGAGCGCGATGTCTATGGCGCTCTGAGCCGCCGTTAGCGCGCGTCCACCCTCGAAGTACTGCGAGCGGTAGAGCAGTTGCCAGATAAATCCGATGCGCAGCGGGTCTTGACCGATCAACAGCTCGCGGTAGTGCCGAAGGGCGCCTTCCACGGCCAACTCGCGCCCGCTTAGCCCTGACTCGCCCCAGCCGTAGATGCCCTCATCGGTTTCGACCTTGACGATCAGTTGATTGCGACTGCCCACCCAGGTGGGATAGACCTTAATATCGGTGATCTTCATGGCGGAAGCTGTGCTGGCTTACGATGGTGATCCTAGGGGAGGGTTATACCGCTTGGTGTGAATGGCTGCGCATCTGCGCCGCTTGGCCTTACTGAAACCGGCTCACCGCAAACAGCGTGCGCAGCAGCTCGGCGCGCTCCTCCGGCGTCATCGGGCGCGGCTGCGATAGGTCCTCTATGAACGCCGTGCGCAGGTCGGCGCCGAGGTAGCGGTTGTCGTAGAACACGTGACGATCCACCATCGTCGTCAGCGCGCCGACCGAAAAGGTCTGATCGCCGAAGAAGATGTTGCCGGTGCCCCAGTGGATGAAGCCGTCGGCGTTCACATCGAAGCCTTGCACGTGGTGGCCCTGGCTGCCGTTGACCACCACAGCGCCGGCGTCGCGCAGCGCGGCGAAGTCGCGCTGCTGCCCGGGGGTGGACTGGTAGAAGTAGTACTCCTCGTATTGCAGCGTGGCGATCACGTTGTAGCCTGCGGCCTTCAGTTGGCGGATGGTCTCAATCTGGTAGGTCAAGTCCTTCGGGTCGTCTGGGCTGCACGGCGCCGATCCCGGCAGCCGCTCGGTGGCCCAATTTGCGCCGAAGTGGTTGCACCCGATGAAAGCGATGCGGTTGCCGTTCACCGTCATCGTCAGCGGCTTCAACGCATCGGCCAGGTCGCGTCCGCCGCCGAAGTAACGCCAACCCTCCTGCTCATACATCTCAAGCGTGGGGATCAACCGCTGGTAGCCGTAGTCCCAGAGGTGGTTGCCGGTCAGCTCGATCACGTCGGCGCCGACGTAGCGCAGCAGTTCGATGTAGCGTGGGTCGGAGCACATCACCACGCCGGATTTGAACGAGGGCGGCGGGCAGTTTTCCCAGAACGAGACCTCGTTGCTGATGTGGGTGATGTCGGCGGTGGTTAACCAGTCGCGGATCTTCGCGGCCGGATAGGTGATGCCCTTCTCCTCCATGCGCACGGCTGTGCCGCGCACGAGAGCGGTGACGCCGGTCATGGCGACGATGGCCATCTTGTTCAGGTCGCGGTTGTTGGCCGTCGGCACGGCCGCTGCGATCTCGGCAATCAGCGCCGGCTTGCCCTGCGCGCGCACGCTCAGCGTGAGCGGGTAGGCGCTCATGTCGGCCTCGCGCTCGAATAAGTTGATGCCGTCCACATGAAGCAGCTTCCAGCGCCCCTCCAGCCGGTCGAAGGGCACGACGGCGAACGCAGCCGGCCGAGCCGCCCAGGTGGTCGTGAGCACGTCTTCGGCTGCTACGGTTTGAATGGAGGGCGATTCGGCAGCCGGGCCGAACAACAGCGTCAATGCGGCGTGCGTCTCCGCGTCTACGAAAAGCGTCGGGGGCGTCTGCCCGTCGTCCGAGAGGCCGGCCAGCGCGGCCGGTTCCCCGCGCCAGAAGCGTATAAAGTCGGCGGACGTGATGCCGTCGGCCACGGTGGGGAAGGGCGCGGCAACCGCGAGGGTGTGGGTGATGAGCGGCGCGCCGGCGTCGCCTACGCCGATGCGCACATCGGCGTTCGGGTTGTCGGTCATGGCGACCTGTCGCCGTGATGACGTGGCCTGCCGAGCAAAGTCGCTCACCTGCTGCCCCAGCGACTCGCGCCAGCTCGCCGGCAGCGCCGGGTCTATCCAGATCGTCTCGATCGGGATAGGCGTCGGTGTAGGTTCGGGCGTCGGCGTGGGCGTTGCGTAGAAGATGATGGTGATCGCGGGCGTCGGTTCGGGCTGGGGCGCGCCGCCGCACGCGGCCAGGATGAGTGCGGCGCACGCACAGCAGCCGGCGCGCTTGAGCATTCGGGCAATCATCGAGCGGCGATTGTAGAACTGAGCGGGGTGCGCGAGGCTCACAACTGCAACTTGCGCGGTTTGCGGCGCACCGGACGCGGGTAGGCCGCCTCGTAATCGCTCACATTGCCCACGAACCAGCGCACTTCGCCGTCGTCCTCAATGGCCAGGATGTGGGTGGCTACACGATCCAGGAACCAGCGGTCGTGACTGATGATCAGCGCGCAGCCGGCGAATTCCTCGATGGCGTCCTCAAGCGCGCGCAAGGTGTTCACGTCCAGGTCGTTGGTCGGCTCGTCGAGCAGGAGCACATTGGCGCCTTCCTTCAGCATCTTGGCCAGATGCACGCGGTTGCGCTCGCCGCCGGAGAGCGCGCCGACCTTCTTCTGTTGGTCGCTGCCGAGGAAGTTGAAGCTGGCCACGTAGGCGCGGCTTTGCACTTTGCGCGGGCCAAGCTGGATGAAGTCTTCGCCGCCGCTGATTTCCTCCCATACGGTCTTGTTGGGATCGAGCGTGCGGTTCTGGTCCACATAGCCAAGCTTGACCGTCTCACCCACGATGATCTCGCCGGCGTCCGGCTTCTCCTGCCCGATGATCATGCGGAACAGCGTCGTTTTGCCCACGCCGTTGGGACCGATGATGCCGACGATTGCGCCGGGCGGCACTTCAAAGCTCAACCCCTGATAGAGCACGCGGTCGCCGTATTTCTTGGTCACGTTCCGCGCCTCGATCACGACGTTGCCCAAGCGCGGGCCGGGGGGGATGTAGATCTCTAGGTCTTCGCGACGCTGCTCGGTCTCCTGAGAGAGGAGCTTCTCGTAAGCGTTGACGCGCGCTTTGCTCTTTGCCTGTCGGGCCTTGGGCGACATGCGAATCCATTCCAGCTCGCGCTCCAACGTCCGCTGGCGCTTGAGGTCGGCTTTCTCCTCTAGGGCCAGCCGGTTTTTCTTCTGCTCCAGCCACGACGAATAGTTGCCCTTCCACGGGATGCCGTAGCCGCGGTCGAGTTCGAGGATCCACTCGGCCACGTTATCCAGGAAGTAGCGGTCGTGGGTGACGGCGATGACCGTGCCCTTGTAGTCGCGCAGGTGCTTTTCCAGCCAGCTCACCGACTCGGCGTCCAAATGGTTCGTCGGCTCGTCGAGCAGCAGGATGTCCGGCTCGGTGAGCAGCAGCCGGCAGAGCGCCACGCGCCGGCGCTCGCCGCCGGAGAGCACGCTGACCGGCGTATCGGGCGGCGGACAGCGCAGGGCATCCATCGCCACCTCCAGCCGCTGATCCAGCGTCCAAACGTCGTGCTTGTCCAGTTCCTCCTGAAGCCGGGATTGTTCTTCGAGCAACTTGTCGTAATCGGCGTCAGGCTCGGCGAATTTCTCGTTGACCGCCTCATACTGTTTCATCAAGTCCACCAGCGGCTGCACGGCTTCCTCGACCACCTGTTTGACGGTTTTGGTCGGGTCGAGCTGCGGCTCTTGCTCCAGCAAGCCGCGGGTGTAGCCCGGCGAGAGGACAGTCTCGCCGATGTAGTCCTGATCCACGCCGGCCATGATGCGCAGCAGCGTGCTCTTGCCGGCGCCGTTCAGGCCCAGCACGCCGATCTTCGCGCCGTAATAAAAGCCGAGCGAAATATCGCGCAAGACCTGTTTGTTGGGCGGGTGGATGCGTCCCACGCGCACCATCGAGTAGATGACCTTGTTGGTTTCTGCCATAGCCGAATGAAACCAGGCTTCGCCGAGAAGCCTGGTTTCTATGCGACGGCATTCTAACATTCGCGTTTTGCCCGAGCGCGTCTCTCGTTGGGCTTGGGCGCAACATACGAAAAGCCGGTGGGGTAGGCGAGGGCATTGCCTTCACTCCCCTGTCCGGCCTCTGCTGCGAGAAGCGTCCGCGGACGAAGACGCTATTCCCCGCTAGCCCCGTGCAATAGTGCGATACAGTTTGGCCTGTGCAATCGCCCTTTGTATCCTTTGCCTCACATCGCTGGTTGCTTCTCTCGCGCGACTATGCCTTCATCGTCGTCGGCGCGATCATCCAAGCGATCTCGGTCGTGGTCTTCCTTGCGCCCGCCGACCTAGCGCCGGGCGGCGTGAGCGGGCTGGCGCTCATCCTGAGCCGCGCCCTGCCGTTTGCCATCGCCATCGGCGTCTGGGTGCTGCTGCTCAACCTGCCCCTGTTCGCCCTGGGCATGCGCTATCTGGGCGGGTGGCGCTTTCTCATTCGCACGATAGTGACCGTCGTGCTATACGGCGGAGCGACGGCCCTGCTCGAACGCGCCGGCGTGGGCGGCGTGACAAACGACATCGTGTTGAACACGCTGTTCGGCGGCATCATCGGCGGCATTGGGATGGGGCTGGTCTTTCGCGCCCAGGCCACCACCGGCGGCACCGACATCCTGGCCCTGTTGCTGGTGCGCTGGCGCTCAATCCCGCTCAGCCAAAGCTACCTGTTCACCGATGTAATCGTCATCGCGCTGGCCGGCCTCGCCTTCGGCTGGGAGAAGGCGCTCTACGCCGTCATCGCGCTGTATGTGAGCGGCGTCGCTGCCGAGACGATCAGCGAAGGCGTGCACATCGGTCGCACGGCGCTCATCATCACGCAAAAGCCGGAGGAAGTGGCGCAGGCGGTGATGAGCCGAATGGGGCGTGGCGTGACGCGCTGGTCGGCCATCGGGGCCTACACCGGCGCGCAACGCCCCATCCTGTTCGTCGTCATCAGCCGTGCCGAGACCTCGGTGCTCAAGGCGCTGGTGGCGCAGATGGATCCACAGGCGTTCATGGTCATCGGCCAAGCGCAGGAGGTATACGGCGAGGGCTTTCGCCGGTTCGAGCAAAGATGATCGGCGCGCTGGGGACGTGTCTGAAAGCTCCTTTCGCGTGGACGACGGCGCTCCTTGCGCCTATCCCTAAAAAGCGCTGCGGCGCCTCTCATCTCGAAGCGCCGCAGTGGAATCAGCGTGGCGCAGTCAGTCCGGCTCAGGCCGGCATACCGTTCTGCGAAGGCGCAGGAGCCGGTAAGGCCGCCATGCCGATGACGGCTCTAAATTCATTGGCGTCCAGCGTTTCGCGCTCGAGCAGCGCCTTGGCGACGGCCACCAGTTTGTCGCGATTGTCAATCAGCAATTGCTTGGCCCGGCTGTAGGCCCGCCAGATGATCTTGCTGACTTCGCTGTCAATCTTCTCGGCGACCTTCTCGCTATAGTTCCGGCCTTCTGCGATTTCACGGCCCAGGAACACCAGGTCGCTGCGCTCGCCGAAGGACACCGGCCCGAGCTCGTCGCTCATGCCATAGGCGCGCACCATGTTGCGCGCGATGTTCGAGGCGCGCTCCAGGTCGCTGACTGCGCCGGCCGTCACGTCCTCAAACACAATTTCTTCGGCGGCGCGCCCGGCGAGCATGTAGACCAGTTGCGCCTCCATGCGTTTCTTGGTCATCGAGAGCGCCGTTTCGTCCTTCTCCGGCGTGAGCCAGGTCACGCCGCCGGCCATGCCGCGAGGCACGATCGTCACCTTCTGCACGGTGATCTCCGCCTCCGGCGTCAGCGCTGCAGCGACGGCGTGGCCGGCTTCGTGATAGGCGACGATTTCCTTCTCGCGCGGCGTCATCAGGCGGCTGCGGCGCTCCGGGCCGAGGGCGACCTTCTCGATAGCTGCCTGCAGTTCGGCCTGGCCGATCTCGGTCTTGCCGCTGCGCGCGGCGAGGATGGCCGCCTCGTTGACGAGGTTCTCGATGTCCGCGCCGGTGAAGCCGGGGGTCTGACGCGCGATCAGCGCCAAGTCCACATCGGACTTAAGCGGCTTGCCACGGGTGTGCACCTTCAAGATCGCCTCGCGCCCTTTGACGTCGGGGGCGTCCACGGTGACGCGCCGGTCGAAGCGGCCCGGGCGCAGCAGCGCCGGGTCGAGGATGTCGGGCCGGTTGGTGGCCGCAGTGATGATCACGTTGGTGTCGGTGTTGAAGCCATCCATCTCGACCAGCATCTGGTTGAGCGTCTGCTCGCGTTCGTCGTTGCCGCCGCCCAGGCCGGCGCCGCGCTGGCGACCGACGGCGTCAATTTCGTCAATGAACACGATGCAGGGCGCTGCCTTCTTGGCCTGGTCGAACAGGTCGCGCACCCGGCTGGCGCCTACGCCGACGAATAGCTCGACGAACTCCGAACCGGACAGGCTGAAGAACGGCACGCCGGCCTCGCCGGCCACCGCCTTCGCCAGCAGCGTCTTCCCCGAACCAGGCGGGCCGACGAGCAGCACGCCCTTGGGGATGCGCGCGCCGAGTTGGATGAACTTCTCCGGATTCTTCAGAAACTCCACGACCTCAACCAACTCTTGCTTGGCCTCGTCGCAGCCGGCCACGTCGGCAAATGTCACCACCGGATTTTCGCTGGTCATGCGGCGCGCGCGGCTGCGCCCGAATGAGAACGCTTGGTCTGCGCCGCTCTGCGCCCGACGCATGGTGAACAGGAAGAATCCGCCGATCAGCAGCACCGGCAGCAAGTACAGCAACACGCTGGAGACCTGGGTGATGAAGGGAACGGACTCGACGGAGTAGGTCAGGCCGTTCAGCGCTTCGGTGGGCACGCCGAAGTTCTTTAGCAGCGCGCTGGCGTCCACGTTCGTCTCCTTGTTGACGATAATGGGCATGGTGGGCGCATCTTTGCGGCGCGCGCGGATGGTGGAGCCATCGGCGGAGATCGTCAGCTCGGTGATATTGCCGGCGTTGATCTGGCGAACGAGTTCGGTCAGGTCGGAGTTCTCGGCTCGCCGCGTGGTGCTCGCAAACTGCATCACTGCGTATGCGATCACCAGCGTAATCAAGATGATCGGAATAACGTTATTTCGCAGACTCTTAGGCATCGCTTTGTACCTCTATACCTCTATAAAAAGCCGGATGATCACCCGCGTAACCGATCCAGTCTCCGACTCGTATGAGTATCACGGGTATATTAGTCGAGCGTGAGATTACGGCTGTCAGTATAAATCACTCAGCCGCTGTTCAGTATAGTAGGAAAATGCTGCCCGACTACCGCGTCCGCCAGCGCGATTACCTGCTCGAGATCAGCCGCGCGCTGACCTCGCGGCTCAACCTGAGTGAGGTGTTGCGGCTGATCTTGCAACAGGCGACCGATATGTTGAACGGCCAGGCGGCGCTGATCGCGCTGGTTGAGCCAGACGCGCGCTACACCATCCGACAGTCCTACGGCATCCCCCAACCGTTGTTGGATCAACTCAGGCCGATTCTTCACCAGACGAAGGATGTAGACGAGGCAGTGACGGCGCTGGAGCACAACCTCGTCGCCATCGCCGAGAGAGTTGGGTTGGGGTTCTGGGAGGTGGTCTCGTTGCCGCTAAAGGTGGAAGGGGACGAGTTTCTAGGGGCGCTCTACGTCTTCCGCATTCGAGGCGGTGGGTTCAGCCGCGATGACCGACGGATATTGCAGAGCTTCGCCGATCAGGCCGCCATCGCCGTAAATAACGCCCGCCTGTATGAGCAACTCACCCATGAAAAGCGCCGGCTGGATGCGATCCTCGAGTTTAGCGCCGACGGCATAGTCATCATGGACGGCGCGCACCGCATTCAGATGTTCAACCGCGCCATGTCGAACCTCATCGGCGTTCCGGCGTCCGAGGCGATCGGCAAAAGGTTTGAAGAGGTGCTCGTGTTGAAGAACAAGCGCGCCGGCGCGACGCTTGAAGAAGCCGAGGCAAAAGGCTGGCCGATGGTGGGAACGTCGCCGACGCTGTTTGTCGAGGGCGACCTGCAGCGACGCGGCGGCGGCGTGATCAGCGTCGAGATAACCTTTGCCGCCCTGCTCAACCGCGAAGGGCGGCTGGTGAACATCATCGCCGACGTGCATGACCTCACCCGGTTTCGCGCCGCGGAGGAGATGAAGGCCACTTTCATCTCGGCGGTGTCCCATGAGTTGAAGACGCCCGTCGCGCTGATCAAGGGTTACGCCAGCACGCTGCGCCGCGCCGACGCGCGATGGGATGAGGCAACAGTCCGCGAAAGCCTGAAGGTCATCGAGGAGGAAGCCGATCACCTGGCCGAGTTGATCGAGAACCTGCTCGACGCATCGCGCGCCCAGGCCGGCAACTTCAAGCTGACGCCGGTTGAATTAGACATTGACGATTTGGTGGTGCGGGTGGCGAAGAAGTTTGAGGCGCAGACGCAATCGCACAAGGTCATCGCCGATATC
>JBKBID010000018.1:0-39451 GCA_046299515.1 Thermoflexales bacterium
CAAGCCCCACATTTCTCCGCATAAATGGCCGCGCCGGCGGCGGCGTCAGGCGGCTGAAGCGGCGCTGCTTCGCCGTCGGCGGCGACGGTCGGCATCGCTGCCGGCGTCAGCAGCACTTCCACCGGCAACGTCGGACGGCTGGACATCGTGCAGCCGACCAGCGCCATCACAGCAGCGGCTGCGAGAATCCCTAAACTTCGCCTCATAGGTTAAATCGCTCGCCCGAATTTGCTCACTCTGCGCTCGCTACGGCCTCGGACCGCCGAGGCTGTAGGCGCTGTCCGCATTGCGGGCAGAACTTATCATCGGCGCCGACCCTGTGACCGCAACTCGGACAGACGACCCTGGCCGGCGCGCGGCCATCGGATGCGGCGACCTTGCGCAAGCGCGCGACTTGCGCCTCGATCTCCGCTTCTACATCCGTAGCGTCTTGCTCATCGGCCAGTTCGGCCAGCTCGCGCAGAATTTGCGCGCCACGCGCCACGCGCGCCTCGCGCAGTCGCTTGTAGTCTTCCGCGCCGATCTTGCCGGTGCGGTAGTCGAAGTCCAGCTCGCGGATGGCGCCGATGATGGCGCGGCGCTCTTGCTTCAGCATCTCGCGTCGGCTGGGCGGCTCGATGGCCGGCGTTTTGCGATCGAACAGCGGCAGCGCTACGACCAACGCCAAGAGGATCAAGAGGGCAAGGCCAAGCAGGAGTGTTCCAGGGGACATTGAAATCCAAATTGAGAATTTGGGCTGAGTGTTTAGCCCTCCACGGGCGTTACTCGGCCAGCAACACCTCGATCTTGGCGATGAGTTGCGCTTCGGTCAGCGGGGCGATGATGACTTCGCGCACGACGCCGTTTTTGTCTATGAAAAACGTCTCCGGCACGCCGGTAATGCGATAGGCGCGGGCGATGCGCTGCTGCACATCCAGGCCGTTGGGGTAGGTGACGTTGTACTGCTTCAGATACGCCAGCGCCGGCGCTTCGGTGTCCAGGTAATCTATGCCGAGGAAGATGACGCCGCGATCCTTGTATTTGCGATAGACCGCCTCTAGGGCGTCGGCTTCTTTGTAGCACTCCACACACCATGAGGCCCAGAAATTCATCACCACCACCTTGCCGCGCAGGTCGCTCAGTTGGACTTGCTCCGGCAGGCCGGCGCGGTAGCCGGGGTAGAGCGCTAGGGTGAAGTCGGGCGCCGGCGAGCCGGGCTTCGGGCGCGCGCCTTGCTGGGACACCAGGTTTAGGGCGATGGCAAACACCCCGGCGATCGCGACGATGCCCAGCAGGATGCCGGCGACGATCAACGGTTTGCCGCTCATCCCGCGCGCGCGCGGTGGCCGGCGGGCGACCGAAGGCTCGTCAATCATCGCGCCTCACTTCTGCTTCCAGCGCTGCCACGAACGGGTCTTCGGCGGCGTCGGCGGCGGCGACATTGGCCGATGCGCTGCGGCGCGCCGCGCGCCACATTGCCGCGCCGGCGGCGAGCAAGAACATCAGCGCCGCGCCAACCGGCGCCGCCCACAGCGGCGCGGTCACGCCGGTCTTGGGCGGCTCTTGCAGCACGGTGGGGCCAAAGCGCGCCTGGAAGTAGTCCAGCACTTCCTGGGCGCTCTTGCCCATGTCGAGTTGCGCTTTGATCTCCGCCTTCCACTGCGCGCAGGTCTCGGTGGGGCAATCGGCCAGGTTGCGCCCTGCGCACGTGGGGCAGTTCAACTGCTTGGCGATGCGATAGGTCTCTTCATCCGGCGCAGGAACCTGCGCGATGACGGGCCGTCCCAACAGACACGCCACAAGGAAGAACAGCCCGCTAAGGCGTAAAGTGCGAAAAGCAAACCGTAGCATCGTGTTTACCTCGCCGGCGCGCCCGCGCCGACCGCGCGCCGCGCCACAGCCGGCGATGCAACCGCTTCGCGCTCGGGCGCCTTCCAGAAGCACACCACGAACCCGAGGATCATGACGATCCCGCCGACCCAGATCCAGTTGATGAGCGGATTGATGAACACCTGGAATGACGCCGTCGCGCCGCCGTCTTCCCACGCCGCTAACAGCACATAGACTTCGGTGTTGAATGTGCCGCTGATGGCGGGAATCGTCGCGGTGTGTTGTTGCACCGGGTAGTGATCGCGGTAGGGAAAGACCGCGCCCAGGACGCGACCATCGTTGGCCGACGTGACCAGCAGCATCGCCTGGATCGTCTGACAGTCGTTGAATTCGCACGGCACGGGGCGGATGCCGCGATAGGTGAACGTGTAGTCGCCCACTGTGAAGCTTTCGTTGAGCTTCACCGCCGGCGTGGTGATGGTGTCGTAGCCGTAGAACCCCTTGCCGACGACGCCGATGGCCATCAGCACCACGCCGATATGCACCAGGTACCCGCCGTAACGCCGCTGATGTTTCTGCGCCAGTCGAACGAGCGCAACCGGCGCGGACTCGTTCATGCTGCGCATGCGCGCCCGCGCGCCGCGCGCGTACTCCATGACCGTCTGCGCCAGGGTGTAGGCGCACAGGCCGAACAGCAGCAACGGGACCGGCTGAGTCGCGCCGGCCGCGAACAGGGCGATCATCACTGCGACGGCGAAGAGCAGCGGCGCGAGCATCTGCCGGCCTACGGCGGCGCCGTTGGACTTGCCCCATGCCAACAACGGCGCAACACCCATCAGCGCAACCAGCGCGGCCATCTGCGGCCCGGCCGTCTGGTCAAAGAACGGCGGCCCAACGGTGATCTTTGTGCCGCTGATGGCTTCGCTCAAGATGGGGAAGATCGTGCCGATGAACACGGTGAACGCCGTGCTCAGGAAGAGCACATTCTGGATCAGAAAGATGCCCTCGCGCGAGAATACCGAGTCCAGCTTGTTCTCGCTGCGCAGCACGTCCAGGCGCGTCAACCAGAGCGCGGCGCAAGCCGCCAGGATGACGACCATCGCCCCCATGAAGTATGGGCCAATGTCGCTGGCGGCGAAGGCGTGCACGCTGGTCAGCAGGCCGCTGCGGATGAACGCCGTCCCGAAGAACATCGAGGCAAACGTCAGCATCATCAAAAACACGTTCCAGTTCTTAAACATGCCGCGCTTCTCCTGGATCATCGCCGAATGTAGGAACGGCGTCGCGATCAACCAGGTGATCAGCGGTTTGTTCTCCGAGGGATCCCAGCCCCAATAGCCGCCCCAGCCGAGCACGTCGTGCGCCCAGCGCCCGCCGAGCAGCAGCCCGGCCGTCAGGAACGCCCAACCCACCAGCGTCCAGCGACGCGACGAGCGCAGCCAGAGGTCATCGCTGCGGCGGGTGATCAGCGAAGCGACGCAGAACGCAAACGGGACGAGCAGGCCGGTGTAGCCGGCGTAGAGCATCGGCGGATGGATGATCATGCCGGGGTGGCGCAGCAGCGGGTTCAGCCCGCGCCCATCTTGAGGCGGGAAGTCGTAGCGCACAAAGGCGTTGGCGAGAAAGAGCTGCAAGAAGAGGAAGAAGCCGAGCACCAGCGCCATCGTCATCGTCACGTAGGGCAGCAGGGCCTTATCGCCGGCGGCGTCCCAGTCGCGCAGCATCGCCGCGGCGACGAACGCCGACATGATCAAGCACCAGAACAGGATCGAGCCGTTTTGCGATCCCCACAGCGCGGTGATGCGGAAGAACACCGGCGTCGCCAGGCTGGACACGCTGGCGACGTATTGCACGCCGAAATCGTGCGTGAGCAGCGCATACCATAGCCCCAGGCAGCCAATGAGGATCAGCGGAAAGGTCATCAGCGCCGCGCTGCGCCCGCTTTGCACCAACCGGTCATCGTTACGCCACGCGCCTAGCGGCGAGACGACGGCGGCATATAGACAAGCGACGAACGCGAAGATGACAGCGAGGTGGCCTAAATCGGTGAACATCTTGCTTCGAGATTATATGTGCTGGCTGCGCGCAAGATAGCACTCAAAGATGAGAGCCTAGAGAGAAGGAGCGCAGCGCGGTGTAGATCGCCCCGCGCGGGTCGAGCCGGCTTTGGTAGAGGGTGATCGCCGTCGGTCGAATAGCCGTGACCGCTTCATCGCGCGGCAATGCGGCGTCGCGCGGGAGCGCATCGCGCGTCCGGCCAAGCGTGATGTGGCCTTTGAAAGGACGCACTTCGCGATTGAGGCCGATCCGCACCGCGCACGCCTCGGCCAGCTCCGCCAGCTCGGACAGCATAGCGTTGTCTTCGACCAGGCAGGCGATCACGCGCGGCCGCGACGGCGTCGGGAAGAAGCGCGGCGACGTCATGGACAGGGCCAGCTTGGCCAGGCCGGCGATCTGCGACAGCCCTGCGCCGAACGCCTCGGCATAACGCTCGGCTTGGGTCGGCGTCACGTCGCCCAGAAAGCGCAGCGTCAGGTGCAGGTTATCGGGGCTGACCCAGCGTATGTCGTTCGCCCACGGCATCGCGCGCAGGCGGCGCAGGTGCGCGCTGAGCGCGCTCAGCGCGTCGTCGTCAAAGTCCAGCGCGAGGAAGGCGCGCAGGGTGGCATGAGCAATGCCCGCCATGACCGATTCCACCTGGTAGCTGAGCGAGCCGGCGCTTGCATACGGCGTTCACGCCTCAGGGCGCGGCAGCTCGGGAGCGCCGAGCGCCTCCCGCACTTTGCGCTGCAGCGAGTTAGGCAGCTCCTTCAGCCTGCCGGCGCCGCGGATGTAGTCCTTCAGATCTTCGGCGCGCACTACGGCGATGGGCGACGGCTCGACATCGAGCACGGCTTTGGGATTGCTGAAGACGATGACGCCGCGCAGGGGGATCTTCAGCGTCGGCAGTTTCTCGGTCAGCACCTGGTTGACCTTGCGCAGTTCCTCGTTGAGGTCGTCTGTGGGGTCGCCCAACGGCTCATCGCGGCCGAACCAGAAGCGCAGCAAGCTCTCCTTGCGCTTCCACTTGCCTCCCTTATATGTGATCCTGCCTTCCTGGTTGCGCACTACGAACACGGTCACGCCCCCCGGCTCGATCAGCATGTAATTGGTCGGGGCTGAGAACAGCATCAGGGCATATTTGCGATCCAGTCCTTTCAGGCTCTCGCGCAACACCACATCCGGCCGCGTCGGCGCGAGGTAGCGGTTGCCATAGTGAAAGCCGACGCGCGACGCGGTAAACCCGACCAGGAGGATGAGCAAGTAGAGGATGAAGAACAGGCTGGAGTTCTCCGGGCTCAGCAGACCGAGTTGCGGGCCGAACAGCGTGAGCAGCAACCCGGCCAGCAGGATGCCCAGCGAACCGAACAGGGCGATGCGACCGAGCAGCGCCAAGCGCTTGTATTTCTTCTCATCAACGACGATCTTCATCGCGCTACCACTGCCTCACACTTTCCCGAAAGCGATCGTCGCGTTCTGGCCGCCCAGGCCGAACGAGTTAGAGATGGCGAAGTTGACCTCTTTGAGGCGCGCCTTGTGCGGCACGTAGTCCAGGTCGCAGGCCGGATCGGGGTGATGCAGGTTGATGGTCGGCGGGATGATGCCGGTTCTGATCGTCATCACCGTGCTGAGCGCTTCGATCGCGCCGGCTGCGCCCATGGCGTGGCCGACCATGGACTTGGTGCTGGTGACCGGGATGTCGTAGGCGCGCTCGCCGAAGACGTGCTTGATGGCGGCCGTCTCGAGCGCGTCGTTGGCTTGCGTGGCCGAGCCGTGGGCATTGATGTAATCCACGTGGTGCGGCGCGAGGCCGGCATCTTGCAAAGCCCACATCATGGCGCGAATCGCCCCGCTGGCCGAGGGGTCTGGGATGGCGATGTGGTAGGCATCCGACGACACGCCTAGGCCCAGCACTTCGGCGTAGATCGTCGCGCCGCGCGCCTGGGCGCGCTCATAGTCCTCCAACATCATCACCACACACCCCTCGCTATAGGCGAAGCCGTCGCGCGTGATGTCGAACGGGCGCTGGGCCAGTTCCGGGTGATCGTTCATCGTGCTGAGCACGCGCATCTTGGAGAACGCGGCGATTGCGGTGGGGATCACCACGGCCTCTACACCGCCGGCCAGCACGGCGTCGGCTTTGCCCAGGCGAATCATCTCGGCGCCGTCGCCGATGGCCTGCGTGCCGGAAGCGCACGCCGCCACTACCGTGCTCAGCGGCCCTTTTAACCCGAACCGCGTGCTGATGTGGTGGCCGGGCGCATTGGGCAGGGCGGCGGGCAGGGCAAACGGATTCGTGCGCTTGTAGCCGTATTGGTAGTACTCCCGCGAGCCGGTCTCCGACATCTCATAGCCGCCCAGAGCCGTTCCCATCACGACGCCTACGCGGTCGGCTTTCACGTCTTTGCCGACGCGCAGCCCGGATTGCTCGATCGCTTCCTGGGCGGCGGCCACGGCAAAGTGCGAACAGCGCGCCATGCGACGGACCTCCTTGGCGTCAATATACTTGAGCGGGTCGAATCCTTTGACCTCGCCGGCGATGCGCACCGGCAAGTTGCTGGGGTCGAATTGGGTGATCGGCCCGATGCCGCTGCGCCCTTCCACCAGGTTGTTCCAGGTGTCCATCAAGTTCAAGCCCAGCACGGTGATCGCGCCGATGCCGGTGATGACCACGCGCCGCCGCTTGTGGCCGTTTGACGCGTGAATGTGCAACGCTGGGCGCGGTTGCTCGGCGGCGTCTCGTCCGCGCCTTAACATGCGTTTACTGGCGCTGGTGAAGCGGCTGAGGCCGCGCCGCAGGCCGGAGAATCGTTTGGGTCGTGCCATGTTGAATCGCAAGTCCAGAAGTCTGGCTCAAGGCGCGGCGCAGGACTCAGTGGGCCGGCGTCTGTGCGCCGACGTTGGTCGTCCGCGGCAGCGCTTCCAGCCCCTTTTCGATGGCATCCACAACGCCGCGCTCGACGGCCTCGGCAGCGCGCATGAGCGCCGAGCGGATTGCCCGCGCTTTGCTGCGGCCATGGCCGATGATTACAACACCATCCACGCCCAAGAGTGGCGCGCCGCCGATTTCCTCGTAGTTGGTGCGAGCGCTGATGCGCGCGATGGCGTCTTTGATCAGCAGGCCGCCCAGCTTGCTCTTGGGCGTGCGCATGATCTCTTCGCGCAGCATGCCCTTGATGAAGTCGCCCATGCCCTCGGACAACTTGACGATGACGTTGCCCGTGAAGCCATCTGTCACAAAGACGTCGGCGTTGCCGGCCGGCAGATCGCGGCCCTCGGCGTTGCCGATGAAGTTGATCGGCGCCTTCTTGAGGAGCGGATGGGCCTCTTGCACCAGCGCGTTGCCTTTGGTCTCCTCTTCGCCGTTGGACATGATCGCCACGCGCGGGTTGCGCACGCCCATCACGCGCTCGGCGTAAAGGCTGCCCATCAGGCCGAACTGCGCCAGGTACTCCGGCTTGCAGTCGGCGTTTGCGCCGACGTCGAGCAACAGCTTCCACCCTTTCGCGGTGGGAAAGACGGCGGAGAGCGCCGGCCGCAGGATGCCCTGGATGCGCCCCAGGTGGAAGAGCGCCGCAGCCAACGCGCCGCCGGTGTTGCCCATGGTGACGAAGGCGTCAGCGTCGCCGTTGCGCACCATCTGCATGCCAACCACCATGGAGCTGTTCTTCTTCGTCTTCACCGCCTGCGCCGGATGTTCGCCCATCTCGATCACTTCGCTGGCGTGCACAATCGGCAGGTGTAAATTGGCGGTGTTGTGCTGCACGAGCAGCGGGCGAATCATCTCCTGGCGGCCGACCAGGGCGATCTCCCAGCCGAACTCCCGCGCTGCGCTCACGGCGGCTTCGACATTCGGCCCTGGGCCGAAGTCGCCGCCCATCGCATCTAACACGATCTTCATGGTTTCTCAGTCGCAATGAGCAGCTTGCGAACGAGGCGCGGCAGAAGCCGCTTCCCCCGTGTCGCTTGCTGCTCGTTTAGTTCCTCGAGAAGATGTGACTATCCTCTGGAGGCCGGATGGCGGAGGCGACGATGCTGAGCATCTTCAGCTCCTCGCGTAGAATCTCGGACTCAATGGCCAGTAGATCGTTCACGCGCGCTTGAGAGAGCAGGGATTGTTTCTGCTCCAACGGCAGGCGCAGGGCGATTGCGGTAAACACGGCGACATCTACCGGCTGGGTGGGGAAGTGGTCGAATCGAAAGCTGAGGCCGCTGGCCTCGCCCAGCAGCTTGAGATAGCGCGCCAGGCGCTGTGATACTGCGCGCACGAGCGGGTCGGCGGGCGCCGCATCCTCGACGAATGGGAACGGCGTGACGTCGCCGATCAGATAGCCGTGTTCGCTGACGCGGAAGTCGTGCAGCCGAAACCGTTCTTCGCCCAGCGTCATGATGTTCATCCGGCCGTCGGATAAGCGCTTCGCATCGGTCACGCGCGCCGATGTGCCGATGTTGTGCGGTTCGTCCAGCTCTTCATCGCGCGCCAGCACGACGCCGAACGGCTTGTCGTCCTCGATGCAGCGCCGGATCATAATCCGGTAGCGAGGCTCGAAGATATGCAGCGGCAACGTCTGGCCGGGGAACAGCACGACGTTCAGGGGAAATAACGGCAGCGCGTGGACCTTTGCCTCCATTTTTGCTCCAGGGTCATGCCGATTATATCTGTCCTGAGTGGTCGCCCTGCCTATACGCGGGTGCGCGGCAGCGCCGGACAAACATGATGCTACACTTGCCGCATGGCCGCTTCAGCACATGGCGCCCCTCCACCGTGGGCGCATAACTTGGACGCGGAGGGGTTTCGCACCTTCGTTGCGCTGGTCGAGCGCTACTTCGCCGAACGTCGGATTCCTGCGCAGGTAAAGGCCGACGAGGGGATCGTGCAAGCCGAGTCCGGCGTGTTCGAGCGCGCTAGTGTGCTCGGCCTGCAAAATGTCGCGCAGTCCTGCGCCCAGGTCGCAATCGAGCGCTGGCCCAGCTTGATCGCGGAGCACTTCGATTGCATCTTCGCTGTGAGCGACGACCAGAACGCCCTAATGGTGGATGTGGACGACTTCGACAAGGTGAGCGAGCGATTGCGCGCCCGGTTGTATCCGGTGGACCTGCTGAGCCAGTCCGTCGAGACCATCCATCGCCCCGGCCCTGAGGGCACGATCGAGGTGATCGTGCTGGATCTGCCGACGACCGTCCGGACGATCTCACGATCCGAGGCGAAGAGGTGGGAGCTGGAAGACCCGGAGTTGTTCGAGATCGGGCGGCGCAACTTGCAGCGCGCCGGCTCGCTAAAGCGCACGGCGGTGGCCTTGCATCCCGGCGTAGAGATCCAGCTATATTCTGGCGATCCCTACTACGCGGCCAGTCATGCGCTGCTCCTCGATGCCTATCTGCCGGACGAGCTGCCACATGGCGCGTTGGTGGGCTTGCCCAGGCGCGATGTCCTGCTGTTGCACCTCATCCGCAACATCGGCGTGGCCGAAGCGATCCGCTCGATGTTGCAGGCCATCGTCGGCATGTATGCCGATGGGCCTGGCTCGCTCAGCCCGCACCTGTATTGGTTCCAGCAAGGCAAATTCATCACCCTGCCTTACGAGCTGGATGGCGACGCGCTGGATTTCTCGCCGCCTATGGATTTTGTCGATCTGCTGGAGCGCCTGGGCGAGAGCGCGGAGCTATCCTGAGACGCCGGCTGCCCCGGCGCGATGGTCGAACGGGCGCGATCGAGGCGCATCGGCGGCCCTGTTCACCTGCTCCACGCCGACCGGGGGCTAATCTGCACGCTTTCGACGCTGTAACATGGATTTGCAACTCAAGGGCAAGGTCGCGGTGATCATGGCGGCCAGCAAAGGGTTGGGGGCAGCGACGGCGCGCGCGTTCGCCGAAGAGGGCGCGCACGTCGTGATCTCGGCGCGCAACGCGCAAGCGTTGCACGCGACGGCGCAGGACATCGCCCGTTGCGCCGATGTCCGCGTGCTGCCGGTGGTCGCCGATTCTTCCAAAGCGGCTGATATTGCGCGCTTGATAGACGCGGCGGTTCGCACTTTTGGGCGGGTTGATGCGCTTGTGGCGAATGCCGGCGGCCCGCCGGCCGGCCGCTTCATGGACTTCGACGATGCCGCATGGCGCGACGCCATCGAGCTGACGTTGATGAGCGCCGTCCGCGCAGCGCGCGCGGTAATCCCCGTGATGCAACGGCAAGGCGGCGGCAGCATCACCTTTATCACCTCGGTGAGCGTCAAACATGCGCTCGATAACTTGGTGTTCAGCAACAGCTTGCGTTTGGCGGTCGCCGGCATGGTCAAGACCCTGGCGCGCGAGGTTGGGCCGGATAACATCCGCGTCAACCTGATCTGCCCCGGCTACACGGCGACCGATCGCATCTTGGAGCTGGCCGCAGCGCATGCCCGGCGAAACGGCACCACAGTCGAGGCGGAGCTGGCCAAGGTCGGCGGTCATACTGCCTTGGGGCGCGTCGCTGCGGTCGAAGAGTTTGCGCGGCCATGCGTCTTCCTTGCCTCGCCGGCGGCCAGCTACATCACCGGCGCGGCGCTCGTAGTGGATGGCGGCCAGAGCAGGGCGCTATAGCGCCGGACGGGAGCGCGGGTGGGCTGGCCAACACGCGGGCGGCGCGCAATCATCAATGTATAAGCTCATCCTTTTCGACCTCGACGAGACGTTGTATCCGCGCTCGGCGAAATTGATGGATGCCATCACCGAGCGCATCAACCAATACATCGCCCACTGGTTCAACGTGCCGATCGAGCAAGCGATTGAGTTGCGCCGGCGCTTTCGCGGCGTCTACGGCACGGCGCTGCGCGGCATGATGGAAGAGGGCTACTCGGTTGACGTAGACGAATACTTCGCGTATGTGCATGACATCGAGCTGGACGGCGTGCTGGCCGCCGATCCACAACTGCGCGCGATGTTGCTGGGCATCCCACTCCGGCGCGCCGTGTTCACCAACTCCAACATCGAACATGCCCTGCGCATCTTGCGACACATGGGCATTGATGATTGCTTCGAGCGGGTGATAGACATCCGCGCCCTCAGCTTTCGCAACAAGCCCGATCCGTTGTCTTATCAGATTGCGCTGGAGATGCTGCGGGTGAAGCCGGACGAGGTGATCTTCGTCGAGGATACACCGGTCAACACGCGGGCAGCGCGCGCGATCGGCATGACGACGGTCTTGATCGAATGCCCGCCGAGCGATGCCGCCGACTATTTCCTGGATAGCATCCTGGATGTCGGGCCGCTGGTGGCCGAATTGTTGAACGCCGAGCGAAAATCATCGCCGCACCGACGATAATCAGACCCAGATACAAGAAGGTAATGTTATGATGACGAACGGAACACAAGCGCAGACGAAATCCATGCAGCGGGTGAGCGCGCGCACGGCGGCCGTGCAACCCTCGGCAACGATGGCCGTCGAGGGCCGCGTCAAGCAAATGCGCGCCGCGGGCGAGCCGGTCATCGGTTTCGGCGCCGGCGAGCCCGACTTCCCCACGCCTGAGCCGATCAAGCAGGCCGCTGTTAAAGCCATCCAGGACAACTTCACCCGCTACACCGAAACGGGCGGCATGGCCGCGCTCAAGGAAGCCATCGCTGCGCGCGAGCGAGCGAACACCGGCCTCGACTACAAAGCCAGCCAGGTGGCGGCGCACACCGGCGGTAAAGAGTCGCTCTACCTCGCCTTTCAGGCCCTGTGTGAAGCCGGCGATGAGGTGTTGATTCCCGCGCCGTATTGGGTGAGCTATGTCGAGCAGGTGCGCCTGGCCGAGGCGACGCCGGTGATCGTGCCGACCACTGTGCGCGACCGGTTCAAGGTGACCGGAGAAATGCTGGCGCGCTATACCACGCCGCGCACGCGCATCTTCGTGCTGAACTCGCCGTCGAATCCCACCGGCATGGTCTACACCGAGGATGAGCTCAAGGACATCGCCGCGTGGGCGCGGACGAACGACGTCATTATCTTGAGCGATGAGCTATACGACCGCATTGTGTTCAACCCCCCCTACGCGCGCTGGTTGCGCGTCGCGCCTGACCTGTACGACCGCACCGTTGTGATCAACGGGTTGTCGAAGGCATATGCCATGACCGGTTGGCGGCTGGGCTACGCGGTTGGGCCGGAATGGATCATCAAAGCCATGCTGAAGATCCAGAGCCACAGCAACTCACACCCCACTTCCATCACGCAGGCGGCAGCGCTGGCGGCCTACACAAGCGACCTGGAGGCCGAGATCGCCGCAATGGTGGCAGCGTTCAAGGAACGGCGCGACTGGATCGTGGCCGCGCTGAACGAAATCCCCGGCGTGAACTGCGTCTCCCCCGACGGCGCGTTCTACGTCTTTCCGGATTTCACCGGCTTGCTGGGCCGGCCGTTGAAGTACGGTCGCGCGTGCGACTCCAGCGAAGCGCTGGCGATGTATCTGCTCGATACGGTGAAAGTCGGCATCGTGCATGGCGAAGCCTTCGGCGCGCCCGGCTGCGCGCGTCTGAGCTACGCCATGGGCCTTGACAAAATCAAAGAGGGGATCGGGCGGATGAAGGACGCGCTGGCGTTCGCTTGAAGGTGGTCCCACGATAAATAAACCAGGCCTTTTGCAGAGGCCTGGTTTATTTTCGCTCACAAGTAGTCTCTCAAGTGCCGCGAGCGGCGTGGATGGCGCAGTCGGCGCAGGGCGCGCGCCTCAATCTGCCGGATGCGCTCGCGGGTCAGGCCGAATTTCTGTCCCACTTCCTCTAAGGTGTAGCACTTGCCGTTCACCAGGCCGAAGCGCAGGCGCAGGATGCGCTGCTCGCGCGGGGTGAGCGTGCTCAGCACTTCTTCGATCTTCGTCTTCAGCAGCTCCTCATAGACCGTCTGAGCCGGGGAAGGGGTGTTCTCATCCTCGACGAATGCGCCGAACTCGCTGTCCTCTTCCTCGCCGATTGGCTGCTCCAGCGACAACGGCCGCCACGACACTTTCAACATCCACTCGACTTGCTCGCTGTCTATGCCCAGCTCTTGGGCGACTTCGGCCGGAGTCGGTTGGCGGCCGAGCGCTTGCTCCAGCTCGCGCGTGGCCTTGTATAGCCGGCGGATGCGGTCGTTCATGTGCACCGGCACGCGGATGGTGCGGCTCTGGTCGGCGATGGCGCGCGTGATGGTCTGACGGATCCACCACGTGGCGTAGGTGGAGAAGCGGAAGCCCAGTTTGTAATTGAACTTCTCGACCGACTTCATGAGGCCGAGGTTGCCTTCCTGGATCAGGTCGAGGAATGGCACGCCGCGCCCCATGTATTTCTTGGCGATGCTGACGACCAGGCGGGTGTTAGCCTTGATCAGGTGCTCGCGCGCTTGGCGTCCTTCTTCGATGATCTTCTCGTATTGGCGGCGTTCGCGGGGCGAGAGTCGGTCGCCGCGCAGCTTGACGCGCGCCTCGGCCGCTCGGCTGCGCTCGATCGCGCGGGCCAGGCGAACCTCTTCCTCGTTGGTCAGCAGCGGCACGCGCGTCATCTCGCGCAGGTATAGGCCGATGCCGTCATCTACGCTAATGCCGGCCAGGTCGTCGCCGGCAGCGGGTAGCGGGTCGTCTTCTTCCTCTTCGTCGTCCCCCTCGGCGTCGTCGCCATCGTCCAGGTTGGCAAGCTCGGCTTCGTCTTCCTCCTGCGCCACGAGGTCTTGCACAAGCACTCCGGCTTCTTCCAGCAACTTGATCACTTGTTCGACCTGCTCATAGCTGTCCTCGCCCTCCGGAAGCAGTTCTAAAATATCTTCCGTGACGACATAGCCTTGCGTTTCAGCCTTGATTAACAGTGAAGCAACGATCTGATCTTCGTCAAACTGGGTCATTTATGATTCTCCCGACTCTTGAGAGTTGCTCAAGTGGATGGTCAGCCAGTCCTGGTCGTCTTCGTCCAGCGCGTCCAATAGGTCGGCCGTGCTCGCTTGGGCATACTTGGGATGGATGGGATTGATGGGGATGGCCATGATGATCTCTTCGCGCAGGGTCTCGGTCAGGTCTATCCAGCCATCGTCGCCGATCCGGCGATCGGGATCGGCATCGGAGTGAGGGTATTGCGGCAAGCCAAGGAGGATGTCATCCAGGGGCACTTTAAGACATAAATTGAAGCCTTCGAGCGAACGGGCGCATTGGACGGCGACTTCGGTCTCGACCGATCCACGTAGTAGTACGACATCGCTGAGGCGGACGAATTCGAGCGCGCCGCGCAAGTAGGGAACTTGCAAATCGTCATCGAACTTCGTCGGTCCACGCTCAAGATGCTCGACCTGCGTGCTGCCAACCGGCCCGTAGAGCAACTTGTGAAGCCGGTAACGCATAACATGATGGTAACAGGTAGTGCGGCTGCAGTCAACAGGTTTTGCACATTTCGGGTGCATTTTTTGCACAGGGTCATAAATATCTTAAAACTTCCGCGCAATTTAAGGTTGGAGATGGCTTGGCGTCTTGTGTTCGACCGTTGAGATGAATAGAATCGCGTTCCCGCGCCACAGCCGACTTGTGACAGTCGTTGTCCACAGAAGTTCGACCTCCTGTGGCTTGTGGCTCGGAGGTCAAGAAAATCTGCGCATCGAGGGTGAACGATGAGAGCAGAAGAAGCATGGCAATCTGTGTTAGGCGAAATTGAGGTCGGAATGGGCCGCAGCAGCTACGTAACGTGGCTGAAATCTGCCCGTTTGATTACATATGAGGACGGTCAATTTGTGATCGGGGTAGCGAACGGCTATGCGAAAGAGTGGATTGAGCAGCGCAAGCTCGGCGACATCCGGCGCATGTTAGGCGAGCGGATGGGCCGGAGCGTGGATGTTTCGCTTGTCGTTATGACGCAGAACGCTAACCAGCCGGTGATGAGTTCACCGCGTCAGGCTGAGCCTACGGCGCATGGCGCGCCCCCCGCCCCAACCGCGCGCGCGCCGGAATATGCTAACAGCGCAGCGTCCGATGGGCTGCAAAAGCGTTACACGTTTGAAGCGTTCGTGGTCGGCTCGGGCAACCGCATGGCGCACGCCGCGGCCATGGCCGTGGCCGAAGCGCCTGCCGAGCGCTACAACCCGCTCTTCTTGTACGGCGGCTCAGGCTTGGGCAAGACTCACCTGCTGCATGCAATCGGCAACAGCGCTAAGCAGCGCGGTTTGGTCTGCCGTTATGTGACTTCCGAGACCTTCACCAACGAACTGATCAGCGCCATCCGTTCGCACTCGCAGGAAGCCTTCCGCAACCGCTATCGCTACGTGGATATGCTGCTGATGGACGATGTGCAGTTCATCGCCGGCAAAGAGTCCACGCAGGAGGAGTTCTTCCACACCTTCAACGCGCTGCATGGCGCGAACAAACAGATTGTGCTCACCAGCGACCGAGCGCCCAAGATGATGGTCACGCTGGAGGATCGCTTGCGCAGCCGGTTCGAGTGGGGCTTGATGGTGGACATCGCTCCGCCGGACCTGGAGACGCGCATGGCCATCCTGCAGCATAAAGTGGCGCAGATGGGGTGCGCGGTTCCCGCCGACGTGATCGAGTTCGTCGCCAAGCAGATCCAGAGCAATGTGCGTGAGCTAGAAGGCGCGCTCACGCGCCTGCTCGCCACATCGGAGATGACCGGCCGCCCGATCACCATCCAGTTCGCCCGCGATACGCTGGCCGACTTGGTCGGCCGTCGCGCGCACATCACCCCTTCTCAGGTGATCGAGACTGTTGCGAAGTTCTACAACATCTCGGTGGCGGATATGGTATCGCCTTCGCGGAACAAAGAGTTGGTGCAGCCGCGCCAAATTGCGATGTATCTCATCCGCCAGGAGACCGACGCCTCGCTGCCGGAGATCGGCGGTTTACTTGGCGGGCGCGATCACACCACCATTCTGCATGGCGTAGAGCGCATCAAAGATCGGCTGGAGACCGAGGAGCAACTGCGCCGCGAAGTGATGAGTGTGCGCGAACAACTCTATCTGAATGTCACCGCTTAAGGCCGGCGCGCCTTATCGCTTCACGTTTAGCGCTGCCCCTACTGCGTCTATGACGGCGCGTTCCGCAGGGCTGCGCGCCCCCTGCGCCCCTGCACGGCTTCGGCCACACGCTCGGCCAGATAGACGATCCAGCGCCCGTAACTTTCGCGATCCTCAGGCGCGCCTTTCACTTCCAGCAGCGCCATGGCTTGTCGGCACTGCTCGACCGCCTGAGCCTCAGTTTCGTCCGGGGGCAGGGCGGAGAGCGCTTCCTCTCGCGCCGCGCGTAGCCGCATCGCCTACATTGTCGCTGGTGCTGCGCGCGCAGCCGGAACGGGGATAATAGCGGGCGACAATGCGCGCAGCGCGCGACGGAGACACGCATGAATTTATTGAAACGATTGTTCGGCGGCGCAGCCGACTCAGCGGACGCTGCCCACGACTCGGACGCATTGGTTTACTACGTCAAAGGCCACAAGTGCGGCGCGATCACGCGGGTGCGCATTGATCGGCGGAACGAGCTGAGCCGGGACGACGACGACAACTTTTTCGTGCGCAAGGTGGTCGTGGACAACAAGTGCTACGGCCAGGTCGAGATCGAACTGCGCTTTGATCCCCAATACCACGAGATTAGCCGAGAGATCAGGGGAGGCGTCTTCGTCACGCGCCAGGAGTGGGAAGCGCAGCAAGCTGAAAAGCGCTGACCTTGAATCGCGCGCCGGCTTTTAACAATGTTAAAAAAAACTTTTAAGCTTGCCGGATGCGCGAATGTCATTGACAAGCCCAACGCACAACATAGAATCGCGCCATAAAGCTCGATGAGTCCTGGCGCATATGGCAGCAAGTCCGCAGCAAGCAGAAGCAGAGATCGCGCTTGCAAACGTCACAACGAACGGATACCACGAAACGAGAGAGACATCCGGCCCGGCGCTGTGGTTCACTCCCGATGCGCATCCGGCGGCGCGTGGGAAGCCGGCCGAGCGTAGCTACCGAATCGCGCTGCTTATCAACCTGGCGCGCAATGCGCCGCCGATCCACCGCAGCAATGTGCCCCCCGACATCTGGGCCGAGTTGGACTCGGACAAAAACGTAGAGTCATACGCGCAGGCCCTGCGCCAGGCCGGCCATGAAGTGCTCATCCGCGAGGGGGATGCGTATCTTGCGCCGTGGCTTGACGAAGTCCGGCCCGATATTTGCTTTAACACGTGCGAGGGCTTCGGCGGCGACAGTCGCGAGGCGCAAGTGCCGGCGCTGCTGGAGATGATCGGCGCGCGCTACACCGGCCCGACGCCGCTTGCCGCGGCGATCACGCACGACAAGCCGACGACTAAGCGCATCTTGCACTACTATGGCCTGCCGACGCCGCCCTTCCAGGTATTTAACACGCCGGATGACCCGCTGCGTCACACGTTGCGCTTCCCTTTGTTCGTCAAGCCGGCGCATGAGGGCACCGGCATGGGCGTGCACAACGAGAGCGTGGCGCACAACGAGCGCCAACTGCGCGACCGCGTCGCCTGGACGATCGAGGCTTATCAGCAGCCCGCCCTGGTCGAGACCTATATCGCCGGGCGCGACATCACCTGTGGCCTGGTGGGCAACGGCCACGACGTGCACTTCTTTC
The DNA here is from genome assembly GCA_046299515.1 of Thermoflexales bacterium. Lineage (GTDB taxonomy): Bacteria > Chloroflexota > Anaerolineae > J036 > Brachytrichaceae > JAAFGM01. Next base: position 17,403 of record JBKBID010000018.1, read on the forward strand.
CGATTACCGAGGTGGATTTCAGCGGCTACCCCCCTGAGCTGTTGCCGATCTACGGCTCGGTGCAAAAGGTCGAGCTGGAACATCTCTATCGAAACAAGTGCCCGGCGCCGCTTGGCGAGGCGCTGACCCGCAAAATTCGGTGGCTGACGCACCAAACCTTCCTAGTCACCGGTTGTCGCGACTTTGCGCGCGTGGACTTCCGTTTGGACGAGCGGAACCGGCCGTTCATCCTCGAAATCAACGCGCTGCCCGGCATCGCCCCACGCAGCGACCTGACGTTGATGGCCGAAGCGGAGGGCTGGACGCATGGCGACCTGGTTCGGGCGGTGCTGGATGCGGGTTTGAAGCGGTATGGCATGTGACGCGCGCGGAATGCGCGAACGACGCGTAAGAGCCGACGATCGGACACTGATGACCCCTCCGCTGCTTCTCCTCTACGGACTCGACGAAGCCAGTCATGACTTCGAGATTGCGTCTACGCTGGCGTTGATCAAGGCCGCGACGGAAGCGTTGTTGTCGCGCGGTTGGCGCGTGCTTCCCCTGCAAGTCGCTCATGACCTGATCACGCTGCTCCGGCCGTTCGACCCCGGCGAGTGGTTGGTCTTCAACCTGTGCGAGGGCGCGCCGGCGCAGGAGTTCTACTACGCCCGCGTCACCCGCGCGTTAGCCGAGCTGGGCTACACCTTTACCGGCTCGGACGCCTGGGCGCTGGATGAGACGCAGTACAAGTGGCGCATGAAAGCGCTTTTGGAGGCGCATGGCGTGCCGACGCCGACCTGGTCGGTCGTCGAGCGCGCGGAGGACGTGGCTTTCGACGCCTTCCCTGCCATCGTCAAACCGGCCGCCGAACATTGCTCCTATGGCATCACCCGCAACTCGGTGGTGATGAACGCCGATGAGGCGCGCGCGCAGGTCGCCCGCATCGTCGGCGAGTTTCGCCAGCCGGCGCTCATCGAGGTGTTCTTGGATAGCCCTGAGTACAACGTGTCGCTGTGGGGCAGCAACGACGATGTGAGCGTGCTCGGCATCAGCACGATGACCTATGACGCCTTCGCTGACATCCGAGACCGACTTTGCACGTTCGATGCGAAGTGGAAGCCGGAGTCGGAGGCTTATCAGCGCATCCCGGCAGTCTGCCCGGCGCCGCTCTCTCCGGCGCTGCGGGCGAAGATCGAAGCGGTTGCGATTGCCGCCTATCGCGCGACCGGCTGCCGCGACTACGGCCGGGTTGACTTGCGGTTGTGGGGGGAGCAGCCGATGGCTCTTGACGTGAACGCTAACTGCGATGTGAGTCCGGACGGCGGCTTTGCCAACGCCGCGCGCGCCGCCGGCCTAGACTATGCTGACATGCTTGAGCGCATCGTCAGGTTGGCCATGCGTCGCATGCCGGCCTGCGATTCCCGCGCTGCGGCTGTGATGGAGGTGGCGCGATGATGGGCGCGTTGCATGCGACTGCCGGCGCGCCTGCTCCGGCGCAGTTCGAGGTGCGCCCTTCCAGCTTCGATGAGCGGCAGGCCATCTACGACATCCTGATGCGCTCGGAGGTCTTTGGTCGCGCGGACGCCGAGTGCGTGGACGCGATGTTCCTCGAAACGTGGCAGTCCCCGCTGCGCGAGGATAACTATCGTTGGCTGTCGTGCTGGCGCGACGGGCGCATGATCGGCTTTGCCTGCTACGGGCCGGAGTCGCTCACCGATCGCACTTGGGATTTGTTCTGGATTTGCGTGGCGTCGGAGGCGCGGGGCAGCGGCGCCGGCCGGGCCTTGATGGCCGCAGTCGAATCCCGGGCGCGCCAGGCCGGCGGACGGTTGATGGTGATCTACACCTCGTCCACACCGAAGTATGCGCCTGCGCGCCGTTTGTATGAGCGCGCCGGATTCGCCCGCGTCGCCGTCGTGCCCGATTACTATGCTGAAGGCGACGATTTGAACATTTACTGGAAGCGTTTATAGAGGAAAGAGCGTATGTCGAAGGACAAAGCGCGCGCGCCGGTCATCGTGCTTTACAACATTTACCAGAGCTGGTCGTCGCAGGATAGGGCGGAGGCCGATCGCCTGACCCAGATCATGGTGGATGGCCTGCGCGAGTTGGGCCACCGGGTGGCCGTCGCCGAGTTTTGGAAGGATGTGCGGCCGGCGCTGCGCCCCTACGACCCGGCGGAGTGGATCGTCTTCAACTGGTGCGAAGGCGTTGAGGACGAGATCGGCGGAGACGCGCGCGTGTGCGCCGACATGGAGGCGATGGGCTTCACCTACACCGGCAACTCGTCTTACACGCTCCGGCTTTCGGTGGAGAAGGGGCGCGTCAAGAAGGTGTTGCAGCGTTGGAAGATTCCGACGCCTGACGGGCGCGAGTTCAAGCACCCGGACGAAGTGACGCCGTCCAACTGGGATGAGGCTAACTTCCCGGCGATCGTCAAACCGGTCAGCTCGCATTGCTCGGTGGCCGTTACGCGGGATGCGGTGGTGCACGACCTGGAATCGCTGCGTCGGCGGGTGGCCTATGTGCTGGAGACGGTGAAGGAGCCGGCCTTGGCCGAGAAATTCATCGCCGGGCGCGAGATCAACGTGGCCATCTGGGGCAACGGCCGCCCGCGCGTGCTGCCGCTGCGCGAGATTGACTTCTCGCGCGTGGCCGACCCGTTCCATCGCATGGTGACGTGGGATAGCAAGTGGGTGCCTGATAGCCCGGAGTGGAACAGCATGCCGGTCATCACGCAGCCGAGTGTGTCCGATGCGTTGCGCGCGCGCGTCGAGAAAATCGCCCTGGACACGTATCGCGCCTTCGACTGCCGCGACTATGCGCGGGTGGATTTGCGCATTGACGCCAACGAGCAGCCGTATGTGGTAGATGTGAACCCGAACCCCGATATTTGCCCGGACGGCGGCTTCGCCGGCGCGTGTTACGCTGCCGGCTATACCTACGCCGAGGCTGTGAGCCACATCATCTCGATGGCGGCGGCGCGGCGCAACCGGCGTCAGGCGTTGTGCAACACGATGGCGCGGCTGCGCCAGGCGGAGCGGCGCCGCGTAGCCGTGCCAGAGCCTGCATGAGGTGACATCGCGACGCCGCAATACAATTCGGCGCATGGCGCGCGAGGTGTTCTTCTCAAAGGCTGCCGACGGCGGTTTGATTGAGGCTGCGATAAACTTCGACGAAGCGACATTTGGGGTCGCCGAACGCGGCGTCTCGCCCTGGACGATTGCAATCGGCGATGGGCAAAAAGACCTGGGCCGGCTGGTCGGCTTCGAGGGCGCAGGGCAGACCATCATCGGCATGCATCAACTCAAGCCCGACCCTGCGGCGAAGCGCGGTTTGGAAATCACCGTCTTTCGCGTCAGCGATGCCCTGCGCGCCACAGGCATGGACGCCGCGTTGTTCGGCGCATTCGAGCGCTGGCTGTTGAGGCGCGGCTGGCGCGGGAACGTGGTCAAGCGGATGAAATTCACCGATCCGCAGCTGGTCGTGCTTATCCGCGAGTTCTGGGTCAAGCGCCTGGGCTTCGAGCTGATCCTGGCCGAGGACGGCAAGTGGGACGAGCACGTGGTGAAGCGCTGGCGGTGACCGCGCTGCCGGCGTGGACGGAGTAATGCCGCGCGCATCGCATCCGGCGCCTGCCCCGTGAGCGTGCTGTCAGCCCACATACAATTCGCCGCATGAACTTCGAGACCCTCGCTATCCATGCCGGCCAGCCGCCCGATCCGGCCTACGGCGCGGTGATGACGCCGATCTATCAGACCTCGACCTACGCGCAGAAGAAAATGGGCGAGGCGGCTTATGATTACGCGCGAACCGCCAACCCTACCCGCACCGCGCTGCAGGACTGCATCGCCGCGCTGGAAGGCGGCAAGCATGGCTTGGCGTTTGCCTCCGGCATGGCGGCGATTGACTGCGTGATCCGGCTGCTCAAGCCCGGCGATCACGTGCTGGCCAGCAACGACGTGTATGGCGGCACCTACCGCATCTTTAAGCGCGTCTATGAGGATTACGGCGTGCAGGTCTCATTTGTCGAGATGAGCGACCTGGACGCCGTGCGCGCCGCCATTCAGCCCAATACGCGCATGATCTGGATCGAGACGCCGACCAATCCGCTGCTCAAGGTGGCCGACATCGCCGCGATCGCCCATTTGCGCGATGCCGCCCAGGCCGCGCCGCAGATCGTCGTGGACAATACCTTTGCCTCGCCGTATGCGCAGCAGCCGCTCAAGCTCGGCGCGGATATCGTGGTGCACAGCGCGACCAAGTATTTGGGCGGACACAGCGACGTGGTGAACGGCCTCGTCGCCTTGAACGACGACGCTACATTTGCGCGCTTGAAGTTCCTACAAAACGCCGTTGGGGCAGTGCCTGGGCCGTTCGATTGCTTCCTCGTCCTGCGCGGCATCAAGACCTTGCATGTGCGGATGGAACGCCACAGCGCCAACGCGATGGCCGTCGCGTCCTGGCTCGAATCGCATCCGCGAGTGGAGCGCGTGATCTACCCCGGCTTGCCCTCGCATCCGCAGCATGCGATTGCTCGGCGGCAGATGCGCGCGTTTGGCGGCATGATCGCGTTCGTCGTAAAGGGTGGGCCGGAGGAAGCGCGCCGCGTCGCGGAGGGGACGAAGCTCTTCGCGCTGGCCGAATCGCTGGGCGGCGTCGAGTCGCTGATCGAAGTGCCGGCGGCGATGACGCATATGAGCGTCGCCAACTCGCCCCTCGAAGTCAGCCCGGCGCTCATCCGCCTTTCCGTCGGCATCGAACATGTGGACGATTTGATCGCCGATCTGAAACAGGCGCTTGAAGCGCGCTGACCGAGGCGCAACGCGCGATGTTCACCGCGCGAACCGCTTGCGCGCCATCCCTGCCGCGAACAGCGCCTCTTCGCTGCGCAACATCAAGGCGACGCCGAAGTAGGCTGCTGCGCCGATGACGATCGCGGCGATTGTGGCCGGCGCGCCATCGCCGGCCAGTCGCACCCATCCCCATAGGGCGATCCCCATGGCCAGCGCCGCGAGTCCGCTCTTGCCCAATGCGACCCACGTCGAGCGCGGCCGTATGCGCCTTTCGCGGCGGACGAGCAGCGCATATAGGATGAGCGTTTCTAGGATCGTGGCGATGGCATTGGCCAGCGCCAGCCCGCCGAACGGCAACCGGCCGGCGCGGTCAAACATCTGATATAGCCCCACGCTCAGCAGGATGTTCAAGGCGACGCTGAACACGGCCAGCATCGCCGGCCGCGCGCTGTCCTTCAGCGCGTAGAACGCCCGCGTGACCAACTCGAGCGCCGCATGAGCCGGCAGGCCGATCGCCAGCAACGCCAACGCGAACGCCACCCATTCGGTTGAGCGCGCGTCGAACGCGCCCCGCTCGAACAGCAGGCGGATCAGCGGTTGGCCGAGGATGATCAGCCCGACCGCCGCCGGCAGGCTGAGCGCGATGACGACGTTGAGCGCGCGGGTGAACGACGCCGCGAATGACGCGCCCTCGCCCCGCGCCGCATGCGCGCTGATCGTCGGGAACAGCGCCGTGCCGACGGCTTGGCCGATCACGGCGATGGGCAAAACCAGGATGGCAAACGCATTGTTGAACGCCGACACGCCGCCGGGGATGCCCGAGGCCAGCGTGGTGTTCACCAAGCTGTTGAGCTGCACCGCCCCCAGACCCAACATGCGCGGCGGCATCAGCGCCATGATTTGGCGCAGGTCGCCGCGTATCGCATGGTCTATGCGCCGCGCGCCATGCGCAGGGGCGGCGGAGGACGAAAGACGCATGACCGAGCGCAGAGATGGCAACTGCACGCCCATATGCATCAGCGCGCCGAGCACCACGCCTACGGCCAGGCCATAGACGCCAAGGCCGCTCAGCACGGTGACGCCCAAGATCATGCCGAGCTGGTACAAGCTAGGGGCGATCGCCGGCGCAAGGAAGGCGTCGTTCGATTGCAGCACGCCCATCAGCAGGCCGCTGACGCCGAAGATCACCGTCGCGAGCAACATGATGCGCATCAGCGACGCGGTGAGCGCCACTTGCGCGGGGCCGAATTGGCGCGCGACGACGTGTTGGATCAGCGCCGGCGCAGATGCGGCGGCCATGATCGCCAGCGCGCTCAGCGCGCCGAACACGACCTGCGCGACTGCGCGCGCCAGCCGCCAGGCGATATCCGTTTCGCCCCGGCTCAGCCGACCCACATAGACCGGGATGAACGCCGAAGCCAGCGCGCCGCCGGCCAGCACGTTGAACATCGAATCGGGAATGACGAATGCGGCGCGGAAGGCGTCTTGCTCGGCGCCGGCGCCAAAGCGCGCGTTGATCAACAAGCGCGCGATGAAGCCGGCGACGTTGCTGAGCACATAGAACCCGCCGACCATGGCGGCGGATCGGGCCAGGGAACGGCGCAACATCAGGCGACGAGGGGTATGGTCACCAGTCATCCTGCGTGATCGGCGGCAGGCGCGATGCTTCTTGCGCTTCGAGCGCCGACGGCTCTGAGCGCGCCGGTGGCTCCGGCCTGGCCGACTCCTGCGGCAGCGTCGCTTTGATCTCGGCCAGCTTGCGCATCACGTCCATCAGCCGCTGTTTCCACTGCTCTGGCGTCCCGTGGCGTCGGAAGGCAACCTGCATTCGGCCGATCAACGCATCTTCGCCGATCAGGCGACGCACGCGGCGCGCATCCATCCGGCCGATGGCCTCGGCGCGGATGACGAAGCGGTCGCCGTCGGTGGTGATGCTCTGCGCGCCGAGCGCGTTGGCCAGCAGCTTCAAGCGCAGTTGATAGGTCAGGTTGCGCGCCGCCGGCGGCAGCCTGCCAAAGCGGTCCTCCAGTTCCGCCTCAAACGCGCGAATCTCCTCTTCGCTGTTCAAGCTGGCAGCGCGGCGGTACAACTGCACGCGCAACGGCGCATCGCCGATGTAGCCTTCCGGCAAGCCCACGGTGAGCGGCAGGTCTATCGTCACGGCTTTCGGCTCCGGCGGCGGCAACGGCGCGCCGTCGCGCATGGCGCGCAGCGTTTGCACCTGGTTGGCCAGCAAGCGCGTGTATAGGTCGAAGCCGATTGCAGCGATGTGGCCGCTCTGCTTTGCGCCGAGCAGCTCGCCTGCGCCGCGCATCTCCAGGTCTCGCAGGGCGATGGAATAACCGGCGCCGATGCCGGCCGTCTCGCGCAGCGTCGCCAGCCGCTCGCGCGCTTCCGGCGTCATGGGCGAGTGGCGGGCGTGCAGGAAGTACGCATACGCCTGGATCGTGGATCGTCCGACGCGCCCGCGCAGTTGATACAGCTCGGCCAGGCCAAAGTGATCGGCGTGATCCACGATGATCGTGTTGGCGTTGGGGATGTCCAGGCCGCTCTCGATGATGTTTGTGCACAGCAGCACGTCTATGCGGTCTGCTCCTGCGCCGCCTTCGGCGAAGCGCGCCATGACTCTGGCCAGCTCCCGTTCGCTCATCTGGCCGTGCGCCACGGCGATGTTGGCTTCCGGCGTCAGCCGGCGCAGCTTTTGCTCGACCAGGTGGATCGTCTGCACGCGGTTGTGCACGAAGAACACCTGTCCTTCGCGATCCAGTTCCCGGCGGATGGCCTGCTGCACGATGGCGTCGTCCCATGGGCCGACGAAGCTGATGATCGGCAGGCGCTCCGCCGGCGGCGTCTCGATGCGGCTGATGGCGCGCACGCCGCTCAAGCCCAGATACAGCGTGCGCGGGATGGGCGTGGCGGTCAGGGTGAGCACATCCACCTGGGTGCGCAGGCGCTTGAGCTTCTCCTTGGCGACGACGCCAAAACGATGCTCCTCGTCAATGACGAGCAGGCCGAGGTCGTTGAACTTGACCTCCTGGCTCAGCAGCGCGTGGGTGCCGATGACGATGTCCACAGCGCCATCGCGCAGCCCCTCGAGCACGGCCCGTCTCTCCGCCGGCGTGCGGAAGCGCGACAGCATCTCGATCCGAATGGGGTACGACGCCAGCCGCTGGGTGAAAGTGTTCCAGTGCTGCTGCGCCAGCACGGTGGTCGGCACGAGCACGGCAACCTGTTTGCCATCTTGCACGGCCTTGAATGCCGCGCGCAGCGCCACCTCGGTCTTGCCGAAGCCGACGTCGCCCACCACCAGCCGATCCATCGGCTGCGGTTTCTCCATGTCGGCTTTCACCTCGCGGATGGCCTGAAGCTGATCGTCGGTCTCGATGAAAGGGAAAGCCGATTCCATCTCGATCTGCCAGGGCGTGTCTTTGCTGAACGGCGGACGGCTGGCCAGCTCGCGCTCGGCGTAGAGCTGCAGCAGGTCGCGCGCCAGTTCTGCGGCTGCCCCGCGCGCCTTTTGTTTCGCGCGCTCCCACTGGCCGCTGCCGAGTTTGTCGAGTTGCGGCCGGGCATCGTCGCTGCCCACATAGCGCGACACGCGGTCGAGCTGGTGCAGCGGCACGTAGAGCCGATCGCCGTCCGCGTATTCGAGCAGAAGATACTCACGCTCGCCTTCCACCGGCTGAGTGGCCGCGCCGGTGTTGACGGTGAGCCGCGCCAGGCCTCGGTAGATGCCGATGCCGTAGTCCTCGTGCACCACGGCATCGCCCGGCTGCCAATCGGCGAACGCCTTCTCCGGCGCGGCTTTGCGCGCCCGCGCGCGCAGGAACCATTCCGGCCGTACGTAGCCGTAGATTTCGCCGTCGGTCAGGAGGACGAGCGTAGCCTTGCGCCCTTGCGCCTGACCATCCGCCTCATGCTGCCAGATGAAGCCCGCAGGCAGCGCAGCGCTGATGAAGGTGAGCGCGCCAGACGGCGGTTCGTCGAGCGCAGTTTGTGCGGCAATGGCCGCGTGGCGCTCGGACCACAATTCGGCCAGTCGGGCCGCCTGTCGCGAGACCACGACCGTCTTGACGCTGTCGTCTGCGCTGCGCTGTGTTTTCAGGTAGTCCAGCAGCGGGGTGATCTGGGCGGCGAAGTGCGGCGGATTGGCGAATTGCCTGGCCAGCGGGTGCGCGCTCAACGCGCCGGCTTCGCTTTGGCCCAGCGCCAATGTCTGGACGCGATCGCGGGCCATGGTGAACTCCTCCCAGGAGATGTAGGGCGCGCGCGCGTCCACGTTCATGCCGGATTCAACCAGCGTCTCGCGTTCGCGCTGGGCTTTCTTCTCCAGCGCGCGCCACGCCTCGCGCAGCTCTTCCTCGTCGTCAATCACCAGCAGCGCGCGGTCGTCGAGGTAATCGAGCAGCGATCGGAGATCGGCGTTCGAGCCTGGATGAAGCGTCCCAGGTTGCCGGCCGCCAATCTCAGGAATGTCCAACGGCGCGATGACGACTTGCGCCAGCGCCTCGCTGCTGCGCTGCGTGCCTGGATCGAAAGCGCGGATCGAATCGGCGATGTCGCCGAATAACTCGATGCGCACCGGCAGCGGGTGCGCCGGCGACCACACATCCACGATGCCGCCGCGCCGGCTGAACGCGCCGATGCGTTCGACCACCGGTTCGCCCTCGTAGCCGATCTTCACCCAGTGCTCAAGCGCGCCTTCTAGGTTGATCGCGGCATCGCGCCGGATCACGCGCGTGTTCAGCGCAAATGTCGCCGACGGCAAGACGGGGTGCATCAGCGCGCGCGGGCTGGTGACGATGAGGGGCGACCCGTGATCTGCGCGCAGGCTCAGCGTCGCAAGCACGACCGACCGCTGCGCGATCACCTCGCGCACCGGCGCGACGCTATCGTAGAAGGCCGTGTTCGGTTCGGCGAAGCGCAGCGGCGGCGCATCGGCCAGATTGTTCAGCGCGTCGGTTGCGATGCGCGAAGACTCCACCGATGAGGTGACGTAGATGATCGGCCGTTGTAGGCGGCGCTGCAGGGCGGCCAGGACGAACGGTCGCGCGGCGCGGGGCAGGCCAAGGCTAACCGGCGCTTGCCCTGAGCGAATCTCTGCGGCCAGGGCTTTCAGCGCCGGCGCATCGGCGATGACCTCGGTAAGCCCGCGCAACGACATGGGGCGTCATTGTAGTATTGTGATGACACGTGGACGGCGCGCGCGCCGGTTGCGCCGCGCAGCCGCCCCGAATCATTGCACGACGATGGTGCAGAGCATCACCAGGTCGTTGAGCGCCGCCGCGTTGCCGGGGTTGATCACGCGCAGACGGCCATCGCCGTCATACATCCCAATCACCAGGCGATAGACGCCGGGCGCTAGGGCGTCGGGGATGCGCAGCGTGTAGGTGTCTTCGATGATCATGCCGCTGTTCCAGGCCGAGGTCGGCGCCGGCAAGCCGTTGTGGCGCGGCGCGCGGTCCTCGCCTTGCGCCAGCACGACCGTCATTTCGGGGTTAAAGAGATACCAACCCACCTTGTAATCGCGCCTGACCGGCTGGTTGGCGCGCCAGGTGACATTAAACTGCACGGCCTGGCCGGGGAAGTAGGTCGCGCGCTGCAGTGTCACCGCGTCCAGCGCCACCGGCCCCATGTCCACGTTCAGCGCGATGCGCCCGCCGCTGCTCACGGTCAGCGTCAACGTCTCGCCGGCAGCCAGTTTGCTGCCCGGCGGGGGTTGTATTGCCAGGATAACCCCGCGAGGCGCGAAGTCCAACGCCTCGGTGACGACGACGTTCCAGCCCAGCCCGGCCAGCGTCTGGCTGATTGCGATGTCCAGCGCGCGGCCGATCAAGTCGCCGGGCACTTCGCGCGCCTCGGCGGGTTTGCTGATCGCCACCTCGATCACCACGCCTGGGTCCACCAGCGCATCTGCCGGTGGGCGCTGTTCGAGCACAACGCGCTGCGCCGTGTTGTTGACCGGCCGTTCCTCGGCGACGCGAATGCCAAGGCCGAGCAGGGCCAGCTCGCGGGCCGCCTCTTCGAGCGTCTTGCCGGCCAGCGCCGGCGTTTTCACCTTAAGGTTGCCGCTCACGATGGGCAGCGCAGGCGTGGGATTCGGGGGCGTGGCTGTTGGCGCGAGCGACGCCGGCGGCGTTTGATACGCCTGGTAGACCAGCACGTAGAGGGGAATCAGCCCTAAAACGCACAAGAACGCGATGGCGGCGAGCAGCCATAGCAGCACATCCGGGCCGGTCTGCGCGGGCGTTGCCGGTGGCGCAGCGGCGCGCGACGTGATCATCGGCGCGCTCGGCGCGTCGGTTGATGGCGGTGGGGTGGGGCGTCGGACGACTGCAGCAGGCGGCGGCGCAACCGGCGGCAGGTTCACCAGCGTCTGCTCCGCGCTTTGCAGGACATAGGCCGACAGCGCGCGCGCAAGCTGGTCGGCGTCGCGGTAGCGCTGGGTCGGATCTTTTGCCAGCGCGCGCATGACGATGCCCTCCAATTGCGGCGAGACGCCTGGGTTCAAGGCGCACAGCGGCGGCGGCGGTGTCGTCTGGTGCATCTGCGCCAAGCGCAGCGGGTCGGACGACTCGAAGGGCAACCGGCCGGCCAACATCTCGTAGAGCATCACGCCGATGCTGTAGACGTCGCTGGCGGGCGTGGGTGCTGCGCCGGCGGCCTGTTCCGGCGCGTAGTATTGCGGCGAACCCCACACTACGTCGGCGCGCTCGCCGGTATTCGGCATGGCGGTGTAGGCGCGCGCGATGCCGAAGTCGGTCACTTTGGCCCGGTCGTCGGCCGTGAGCATGACGTTCTGCGGCTTCAAGTCGCAATGCACCAGCCCGCGCCGGTGCGCATAGCCGACGCCTTCGCAGATCTGGCGGGCGGTATCCACGGCCTCTTCTATCGTAAACGGCCGGCCGTTGGCAGCGCGCCAGCGCAGCGCTTGCTTGAGGTCTTGTCCCTCTATCAACTCCATGACGATGTAGTGGCGCTCGCGTCCGCCCACTACGTCGCGCCCAACGTCGTAGATCGTGACGATGTTGGGGTGGTTGAGGTTGGCAGCGGCCTGCGCCTCCTGTCGGAAGCGCTGCACGAACTGGGGGTCGCCGGCGTAACGCTCGCGCAGCAGCTTGACGGCGACCAAGCGACTGAGCAGCGTGTCCTGTCCCTTGTACACCGTCGCCATGCCGCCGGCGGCCAGCGTAGCCAGTAACCGGTAGCGATCGTTGAGCACGGTGAACTGCGGCGCTGCGCTTCCGGCGCCGGGCTGAGAACCGCTCATCGTGACCTCGCGCATTCTACTCGTCGCTGCGTTGTTCGCTGTCGGCATATCGCTCCTGGACGCTCGACGCTTGCCGCCGTCGCTTCGTCCTCGCTCAATAGACGCTTGCGTTGCCGGATTGGTTTCCAGGGACGCCGGCGGATGGCTGCCGGCGGCGCGCTGCGAGGCGCGTGCAGAATTACTGCTCTACCCAGCCAAACGTCCGCGTCACTGCCTTTTGCCAGCCGCGATATAGGCGGTCTCGCGTGGCGTCGTCCATGCTCGGCTGCCACGTCTTGTCGGCGCGCCAGTGTGTGCGCAGGTCTTCGATGTTACGCCAATAGCCGACGGCCAGCCCGGCCGCGTAGGCCGCGCCCAGCGCTGTGGTCTCGCTCACCGTGGGGCGAATGACCGGCACGTTCAAGATGTCGGCCTGGAACTGCATCAGCAATTCGTTGCGCACCATGCCGCCGTCCACCTTGAGGGATTGGAGATGGGCGATCGGGGCCTTCTGGGCGTCCATGCTGGCTTGGATGTCGCGGTTCATTGCGTCGAGCACATCGCGTGTCTGGTAGGCGGTGGCCTCCAGCGCGGCGCGGGCGAGGTGACCTTTGTTCACGTAGCGCGTCAGGCCGGCGATCACGCCGCGGGCGTCGTCGCGCCAGTAGGGCGCGTACAAGCCGCTGAACGCCGGCACGAAGTAGATCCCGCCGTTGTCCTCGACCGAGCGCGCCAGCGCTTCGATTTCGTCCGATTGCCGGATGAGGCCAAGGTTATCGCGCAGCCATTGCACCAGCGCGCCGGCGATGGCGATCGAGCCTTCCAGGGCGTAGACCGGTTTCGCGTCGCCGATCTTGTAGCCCATCGTGGTGAGCAGGCCGTTCGAGGACGGCACGGGCGACTCGCCGGTGTTCATGAGCATGAAGCAGCCGGTGCCGTAGGTGTTCTTCGCTTCGCCTGGCGCGAAGCACGTCTGGCCGAACAGCGCGGCATGCTGATCGCCCATATCGCCGGCTACCGGCGCGCCCTCGCGCGTTTCGCCGTACACCTCGGACGAGGACGCGATGCGCGGCAGCATCGCGCGTGGGATGTCCAGGTCGCGCAGGATGTCGTCGTCCCAATCCAGCGTCGCCAGGTTCATCAGCATTGTGCGCCCGGCGTTGGTCACGTCGGTGACGTGGCAGCCGGTGGCGTTCCAGATCAGCCAGGTGTCCACCGTGCCGAACAGCAGTTCGCCGTCCTGGGCGCGGGCGCGCGCGCCGGGCACGTGGTCCAGCAGCCACTTGAGTTTGGGGCCGGAGAAGTAGGTGGCCAGCGGCAGGCCGGTCTTGGCGCGGTAGCGGTCTTGGCCGCCGTCCTTCGCCAGCTCGGCGCAGATGCCGGCGGTGCGCGTGTCTTGCCAGACGATGGCGTTGTAGATCGGCCTGCCGGTCGCCCGCTCCCACACGATCGTGGTCTCGCGCTGGTTGGTGATGCCGATGGCGGCGATGTCGGCGATGCGCGCGTTGACCCGCGCCAGCGCCTCAGCAAATACGCCTTGCGTATGCGCCCAAATCTCCACGGGGTCGTGCTCGACCCAGCCGGGCTTGGGGTAGATTTGGCGATGCTCCTGTTGCGCAGTCGCGACCGGTTGCCCCTCGTAGTTGAAGAGGATGCAGCGCGTGCTGGTGGTGCCTTGGTCTATTGCAGCGATGAACATGGCTTTTTGAGTGATGGGTTTTTATCGCGCGTGTTCCGGCAGGCCGGTGAGCGCCCGCACATCTTTCATCGTCGCGCGCGCGATGGCGCGCGCCTTCTCCGCGCCTTCTTGCATCAGCGCGCGAATGCGCGCGCGGTCGGCGCCGATCGCCTCGCGGCGCGCGCGCAGGCCGCCGGTCAGCTCCACCAGCGCGTCGGCGACGGCGTCTTTGAGCGGCGCATAGCGGCGGTTGCCTGCCGCATACTCCCGCTCGAACGCGTCGGCCTGGTCGTGCTTGCCGCACGCGCGCAGCAGCCCTAGCAGGTTGCGCGCGCCCTCGCCCAGCGGTGTGCCCGCTTCGCCGGCGTCCGTCACTGCGGCGCGCACCTTGCTGCGCACCGTCTGCTCGTCCTCGAACAGTCCGACGTAGGATTTCGGGCCGAGGCTCTTGCTCATCTTCTTGGTCGGCTCGTTGAGCGAAAGGATCTTCGGCGTCTCGGTCGCCAGCATCTGCGGCTCGGGGAAGTACTCCCCGAACTGTGTGTTGAAGCGGTTGGCAATGGTGCGCGATAGCTCCAGATGTTGTTTCTGATCTTGCCCAACCGGCACGTGCGCCGCGCGATACAGCAGGATGTCTGCCGCCTGTAGCACCGGATAGGTGAACAGGCCGGCGGAGATGAAGGCGTCTTGCTTGCCCTCGAGCTGTTCGCTCTTCTCCTTGAACTGCGTCTGGCGCGTCAGGTCGCCGTAGGAGCACACGCAGCCGAATATCCATGCCAGCTCGGTGTGCTCGGGCACCATGGACTGTACGAAGACGATGGACTTGTCCGGGTCGAGGCCGCACGCCAGCAGGTCAATGAACATCTGCTCGGTGTTCCTGCGCAGCGCGGCCGGCTCATAGGGGACGGTCATCGCGTGCAGGTCCACTACGCAGTAGATGGTGCGATACGCGCCGGTGTTTTGCAATCGCACGTAGTTCACTACCGCGCCGAAGTAATTGCCGATGTGCATGTCGCCGGTCGGTTGAATGCCGGAGAAGACGATGTTGTTGGTCATGTTTCCCTCTCGGTGATTCATGATTGCCGATTGTCCACATCGTGAGGCTGAGCCATGCCGGCGAGCGGACAATCGGCGCACGATGCAGAAACCGAGTCAGCATAAGTCGAGAGCATATAGTACAATACAATATGTCCTGCGCGGTTGCGCACGCGGATTTATCTTTCATTATCTTTCAGGAGGTCTTTTATGAGCACCTTACAGATCTGGAGCCCGTTTATCGGACTCGCCGTCGCCGGCTTGCTTTTCGTGTGTGGCTTCGCCACCTTGCTGTTGCCGCAAGAGAAAGCGCTGGGCATGCCGCTCGCCGGCCGCATCAACGAAGCCTTCGGTCCGGATGACACCTGGCGCTTCGTGCGCTTCATCGGCGGGTTTCTGATGGTCGTCGGCGTGATGATCGTCATTGCCTCCCTCGCTGCGCTCCTGAACAACGTGGCGTTGTTCGTGCCCTAGGGCATATTTCAACTCAGTATTGGAAGCCAGGCTTCATTACGAAGCCTGGCTTCGCTTTTGTTACACTTCTGCATCGTCATGAACGTTGCAGACCTCGCTGGGCACTTTATGCAGACCTTTGGCCGGCAACCGGCCTTTGTGGCGCGCGCGCCCGGCCGCGTGAACCTGATCGGCGAACACACCGACTACAACGATGGCTTTGTATTGCCGATGGCGATTGACCGCGATGTGACCATCGTCGGCGCGTCGCGGGATGACCGCGTCGTGCGGTTGCGCTCCGTCAACTTCGGCGATGAAGTTAGCTTTGCGCTCGACTGCATCGAGAAAGCGCGCGACGGCGCCTGGAGCAACTACGCGCGCGGCGTGGCCGATGTGTTGCAGCGGTCCGGCTTTGCCTTGTGCGGCTTTGACGGCGTGATCTACGGCGAAGTGCCGATCGGCAGCGGGCTGTCGTCGTCGGCGGCTATTGAGATGGCGACCCTGATGGCATTCGCGGCGGCGGGGGCGAGGGTAGCGATGCCCTTGGCGTTGGATGGCGCGCAGGCTGCCCGGCTGGCCCAGCGCGCCGAGAACGAGTTCGTCGGCGTGAACTGTGGCATCATGGATCAGTTCATCGCATCGCTCGGCAAGGCCGGCCATGCGCTGTTCATTGACTGTCGCTCGCTGGCCTATGAGCTGACGCCCATGCCCAAGGGCGTGACCGTGCTGGTGGTGGACACGTCCGCGCCGCGCAGTTTGGCCGCCAGCGCCTACAACGAGCGCCGCGCCCAGTGCGAGGCAGCGGCGCGCCTGCTCGGTGCGCCGGCGTTGCGCGATGTGTCGGTCGAGACGTTTGAGCAGCGGCGCGGCGAATTGCCCGACCTGCTCGCGCGGCGCGCGGCGCACGTGATCTACGAGAACCGGCGCGTGCTGGACGCCGTCGCTGCGCTCCGCGCCAATAATGTGGCGACGTTCGGCCGGCTGATGAACCAATCACACGCCAGCCTGCGCGACGAGTACGAGGTGAGCAGCAAAGAGCTGGACGCGGTGGTGGAGATTGCGCAGCGCGTCCCCGGCGTGCATGGCGCGCGCATGACCGGCGCGGGCTTTGGTGGTTGCGCCATCGCCTTGGTGGACGACGCGCAGGTCGGCGCGCTGACGCAGGCCGTCCTGCACGAGTATCCGCGACGCACCGGCCGCGAGCCGAAGGTCTATGCATGTGTGGCGAGCGATGGCGCAAGCTGGAGGACGCTATGAGATTTCTGATCACCGGTGGTTCTGGTTTCCTCGGCATCAATTTGACGCGATATCTGCTGAATAAAGGGCATCAGGTCGTGTGCTACGACATTGCCGACTTCGACTACCCGGAGCGCGACCGCATCACGTTCGTCAAGGCTGACATCCGCGACCGCGCGGCGCTCGACCGCGCAATGCCGGGCGTGAACATCGTCGTGCACACCGCCGCCGCGTTGCCGCTCTATTCCAAAGAGGATATCTACACGACCGACATCGTGGGCACGCGCAACGTGGTGGATGCGGCCTACCAGGCCGGCGTGGAACGGCTAATCCATATCTCTTCAACCGCGGTCTACGGCATCCCAGATCATCATCCGCTCTACGAAGACGACAAACTGCAGGGCGTCGGCCCGTACGGTGAAGCCAAGATCGAAGCGGAGCGCATCTGTCTGGAGTATCGCGAAAAGGGCATGTGTATTCCGATCATCCGGCCCAAGTCGTTCATCGGCCCGGAGCGGCTCGGCGTGTTTGCGCTGCTCTACGACTGGGCGCGTGACGGGCGCGGCTTCCCCGTGCTTGGCAACGGCAAGAATCGCTACCAGTATCTCGACGTGGAAGATCTGTGCGACGCGATCTATCTGTGTTGCACCTTGCCGTGCGAGAAGACCAATGACACGTTCAACATCGGCGCGAAGGAGTTCGGCACGGTGGCCGAGGACTTTCAGGCCGTGCTCGACTACGCCGGCTATGGCAAGAAGGTCAAACCCTTCCCCGCCGCGCCGATGATCTGGGGGTTGCGCATCTTAGAAGCATTTAGGCTCTCGCCGTTGTACAAGTGGGTGTACGAGACGATCGCCAAAGACTCGTTTGTGTCCATCGAGAAAGCCGAACGCGTGCTGGGCTTCAAGCCAAAGTACTCCAACAAAGACGCGCTGCTGAGGAATTACCAGTGGTATCTGGACAACTACGAGAAGTTCGCCAATAAATCGGGGGTCTCGCACCGCGTGCCGTGGAAGCAGGGGGCGCTGGGAGTTGTCAAACGGCTCTTCTGATAGCCCGGACTTCGGCGGCGGCTATGCTTTAGGCATGGGGTAACGCGCAGTTCGCCGTTCGCTCTGATCGCCCTGGCGGTCGCCGCCGGCGTCTGGTTGGCGTCGCAGTTCCCGATGCCGGCGTGGTTGCCGGCGCTGGCGCTCGGCGTCGGTGTATTGGCGTCGCTCGGCGCGCAGCGACTGCGCAGCACGGCCGAGGCGATCTGGGCGGCGGCGTTTTGTGCGTTGGTTGCGTTCGGCGCGCTGCGTTACACCCTGAGCGCGCCGCTTCCTTCGCCGCAGTCTATCGCGCGCTACAACGGCCAGCGCGTGACGTTAGAGGGCGTGGTTGTCGCAGAACCGGATGTGCGCCCGACGCACACCAACCTGCGCCTGCGGCCGTGGTGCGTGCTCGGCGCATCTGGCTCCGACGAAGCGCTCGATGACCTGGTGCTCGTCCGAATCGCCGCCGGAACCGACGCGACGCGCTGGCGCTACGGCGACGCCGTGCGCGCCACCGGCCTGCTCGACGCCCCGCCGCGCATGAGCGCGTTCGACTACCGCGAGTATCTGGCCCGGCAGGGCGTGTTCTCGTGGATGCCGCGACCGCGCGACCTGGCGCGCATCGGCGAGGGCTACGGCAACCCGATCTTCGCGCGCCTGCTCGACGCTAAGGACGCCGTGCGCCAGGCTGTGCGGCGCATCTTGCCCCGGCCGGAGGCGGCGCTGCTGAACGGCATCTTGATCGGCGACGACAAGGACATCCCCGAAGACCTGCAGGAGGCTTTCCGGCGCACCGGCACGTCACACATCGTCGCCATCTCCGGCTTCAACGTCAGCATCGTCATCGCGTTGGTGATCCCGCTGCTCGGTCGGCTGCTGAACCCGCGCCGGGCGGCGCTCTTCGCCATCCCGGTCATCGCGGTCTACGCCGTCTTCGTCGGCGCGTCCGCCTCGGTCGTGCGCGCCGCGACGATGGCCGGCATCGGCTTGTTTGGCGCCTTGTTCTGGCGCAGAGGCTTCACGCTGAACACGCTATGCGCGGCGGCGTGCCTGATGCTGATCGCCAACCCGCAGACGCTGTTCGACGTCGGCTTCCAGCTCAGCTTCACGGCCACGTTAGGGTTGGTGCTGTATGCCGACCGGCTGTCCGGGCCGGTGCGGGCGTGGGCGCAGTTGCGCCTGCGCGACGAACGCGCGCAGAAGGCGGTCATGTTGATCTTGGATGGCGCGCTGGTGACGCTGGCGGCGCAACTGACGACGCTGCCGCTCATCCTCGCGACCTATAACCAGCTCTCGATCATCGCCTTGCTGGCCAACGTCCTCATCCTGCCGCTGCAACCGCCGATCATGATCCTCGGCGGCCTTGCGGCCTTTATCGCGCTCTTCACCCCGCAGCAGATCGGCGCATTCGCGGCGCTGCCGGCCCACGCCTTCCTCACCGCGACGATCCGCATCATCGCCTGGCTCAGCGAGTTCGAGGCGGCGGTGGTTCCGGTGTATGGGTTCGGCCCTCCGGCGGTTCTGGCGTATTACATCGTCCTGCTGGCGCTCACGGCTTTTGCGCTGCAGCCGGCCCTGAAGCGACGCGCCATCACCGACCTCCTTCGCACGCATTTCAAGACGACGGCGATCCTGGGCATCGCGTGCGTCGCTCTCGCGCTTGGCGGCGTGTATTGGTTTCAACGGCCGGACGGCAAGTTGCATGTGGTCTTCGTGGGCGGCAGCGCCATCATCCAATCGCCATCCGGCCATCAGGCGGTGTTCGCCGGTGGCGGCGGCGATGTGGCTGCGATAGTTGAGCGCCTTGCGCCGCTGTGGGATCGCAAGATCGAGCTGTTGGTCGTGCCGCAACGCGGCGAGTACAGCCGAAGGGATGCCCTGCCGCTGCTCCATCGTTATCGCGTCGAGACGCTCGTTGTTCCCGGCGGCAGCGAAGCTGAGGGCGACTCGTCGGCCGAATGGCAACGCGCGCTCGCGTCCAACGTGGGGCGCGTGGTGACGGCCTCGGCCGGCGCGTCGTTCACGCTTGATGCTGATGTGTCGGTTGTGGTTGCGATACGCGCGCCTGAGCGCGATGGGTCGCAAGTCATCGGCGCGCATCTGATTCACCGTTCGGTGGTGATTGACCTGGTGGGCCGTTACGAGGCAACCGAGCATCCGGCGCGGCCTGATTTGATCTTCTTGGGTTCGACCAAAGCCGATGCGGCGAGGCTGAACCGCGCGCTGCCGCGCTGGGTCGTCTGGGCGGACACGTCGGGCGCGCCGTTGACAGGGCTTGATCCGCGCATCCGCGTGGTCAACTTGCGGGAGTTTAGGCAAGTTGCTTATACGAGCGACGGCATTCGCCTCATCGCGCGGTAGCAAGGGCTTTAATTTGCTCCCCGCGCGCGTCCTGTATAATCTCTCGCCAGGTGGCTACTTATGGAATGGCGCAGCACGGTTGACGAATTCCTGGCATCCCTTCAAACAGAGCGTAACGCCTCGATCAATACGATCATGGCCTATCGCAATGACCTTACGCAGTTCACTTACTATTTGGGCGTAACGCTGCCACAGGATGCGAATTGGTCGAACGTAACTCTCGAGGTGACGGAGGCCTATGTCCGGCGGCTTGCGGAACAGAACTACACGGCCTCGACGATTGCGCGCAAAGTTGCCGCGTTGAAAACTTTCTTTCACTGGCTGAGCCAGCGTGGATTCGTGACGGAGGATCCGACGCTGCGGCTGCGTTCGCCGAAAGTGGAAAGACGCGCGCCTCGCCTGTTGAGCGAAGAAGAAGTGAATCGCCTATTCGAGAGCGCCTCAAAGATGTCGCCCCCGCGTTCATTGCGCGACCGGGCGCTGCTCGAGGTGATCTACGCGACCGGCATGCGTGTGTCGGAGGCCATCAACCTGCGCTTGAGCGATGTGGATCTCGAAGCGAACACCGTGCGTTGCGTAGGCCACGGCATGCGCCAGCGCACGATTCCATTGACCCCCCGGGCGTCGGCGGCGTTGCGCGACTATCTGGAGCATGCGCGCGGCGACATGGTCAACGATAAGCACACCGATTTCGTGTTCATCAACCCGCTGGGGGGCAAGCTAACGCGCCAAGCTGTGTGGCAGCTCACGCGCCAGCATGCCCAGGCAGCCGGCATCGAGGGCGAGCTGACCCCTCACACCCTGCGACACTCGCGCGCCGCCCACATGTTGAACAACGGCGAGGACATCCGGCGCGTGCAGGAGTGGCTCGGCCATGCCAACCTGGCGACAACGCAAATGTATCGGCCGCGCCTGGACAAGGAGAGCAAACTCGTCCCCGTTAGCTCGTGAACGCTTGATGAGGCGCGCGGGGTGAGGGGAAGCGACAAACGCGCCTGCGCCGACGCGCGTGATATACTCCCAACAACCGGCGATAAGGCCGGAGTAAGGTTCAGTAAGGTGCTGGCGCTGCTTCACCGCATGATTTGCTTCGCTCACGAGACCCCCTTCACATCGCCCGCTTTTGCCTGTCTCCATTTAGCCCTCTGTATTTGACCCTTCGGCGCATCGCGCGTTGAGGATTCATCGGTGAGCACACGAGCCACACCCTAGTGCGCGCGTTTGTCGCGCTCAGCAGGAGAGAGCTACGCGAAAGAAAGAACATTCAACCTAATCATCCGCCATCCCATTCACTTTTCGGCTCCGATGCGGAGCGTTCTATCGTTCGTTGAGTTTGAGTGAGAGATAAGCGCTTTTGAAACAAGAGAAAAAGACACACACGCCATGACCAGCAGACTGTATGTGGGTAACCTCGCGTACTCCACGACCGACGAAGGGCTGCGCGCCTTCTTTGCGGCAGCCGGCGAGGTGAAATATGCGGAGATTGTGCTTGAGCGAGGCAGCGGGCGTTCAAAGGGTTTCGGCTTCGTCGAGATGGCCACCGACGAGGGCGCGCAGAACGCCATCAACACGCTCAACGGCAAGCTGCTCGACCAGCGCCCGATCCGCATAGATTTTGCTAAACCCAAAGAAGAGCGACCGCGCAATGTGAGCAGCTATGTGCCGGAGCGGACGAGTCGCCTCGGCAGCGGCGGGAATCGCGGCAACGCCCGCGGCAATCGCGACCGCCGCGACGCGGAGCGCGGACGCGACCGCAATCGCGATCGCGATCGGCGGCGAGACGATTACGACGACTTCTAGGCGCATCGCACGACCCATGTGTAAGGGGCAGCCAGAAGGCTGCCCCTCGCTTTTCCAGCAGTTAAAATCGTGGTCATGACCAGCGAGTCCACGCTCGGCGATGCGCTGTCGGAGGTCGAAGCCGCGATTGCGGCCGGGGATCACGACCGCGCGATCGCGCTCACCGACGATCTGCTGCAGTCTTACCCAGATGCGATCGGTGTTTGGCGCGCGCGGGCCGAAGCGTTCGATGCGTCGGGGCGGCCGTTCCAGGCGTCGGAGGCTTACCAGCGCGTGCTCGACATCGCGCCGGCTGACGTCAACGCGATGCGGCGCCTGGCGCTGGCGCTGAGCGCCTCCGGCAAAGGCGCCGAGGCGAAGCTCGTCGCCCGGCAAGCGCTCGACTACGAGCCGGGGGATGAGGCGCTTCTACGCATCGTCGCATCCCC